>CATJVQ010000036.1 GCA_949743955.1 uncultured Oscillospiraceae bacterium
CAAGGCACGTCTATCGACTGTGCACGGCACGTCTATCGACGTGCCTTGAAGAATGCGCGCAGAAGCGCCGCGCTCTCTTCGGCGAGCAGTCCGCCCTCCACCTGCGGATGGTGGTTAAACGGCAGGGAGAACAGATCCGTTACCGATCCGCAGCAGCCCGCCTTCGGGTCGGACGCACCGTAAACCAGCCGCCGTATCCGCGCGTTGATGACAGCCCCCGCACACATCGGGCAGGGCTCCAGTGTCACGAACAGCTCGCACTCGTGCAGACGCCACCCGCCCAATTGTTCACACGCCTCCCGGATGGCCGCGCATTCGGCATGGTCCAGCGCCGTTTTCCTCGTCTCGCGCAGGTTGTGCGCCGATGAAATCACCTCGTCCCCGCGCACGATGAGCGCGCCCACCGGCACTTCTCCCTCTTTCATAGCCTGCCGGGCCTCCTCCAGCGCCAGGCGCATCAGCCTTTCGTCGCGTGCATCCAACGGCCGCCCCTCCTTTAAAAGAGATCCCACAGGATCATCACGCACAGCAGTCCGACCAGAGCCAGCATCGGAAGGCTGGTGAAAAACGAACGGTACTTCTTCCCTTCCGCACGGTGCCCCTCCCCGTGCAGGCGGGATAAGCCGCCGGGGCGGAGAACTCCAAATCCGATAAGGCCGAGAAGGCCCACTGTCAGATAGCTGCCTGTCATGATGAGGAACACCGCGTCCGAGCCGAGGACAGGGAATGCCCCCGCCGCCGACTGGAGAATCACAGGAATCAAATTGTTAACGAAGTGGCACGTCATCACGACCCGCAGGGAGCCGGTGCGCAGCATCAGGAACGCCAGGACCGCGCCGGTGACAAGCGCGTTCGGGAGCTGGACAAGGTTGCGGTGCAGAAGGCCGAAGAGCACCGTGGAAGCGACAAGGGCGAACAGATCCCCAAACCGGCGCAGTCCCTGCAGAATGACACCCCGGAAGAGCAGCTCCTCGAAGAGGGCGGGCATCAGCGCGGTGGAAATGGCAGTGAGCGCCAGCATCCCCAGAGTGTCCGCGGCGGGGATATCCGGCCCGGACGGGACAAGCCCGCCCTTCGCCAGAAGCGACGAGAGCAGCACCGAGAGCCCCGACCCCGCCGCGCTGCTGCCCAGCGTAATGCAGACGGCGGACAGTGTTGTCCCCACCGGCACATGTGCCGCAGGAAACGCACGGCGCACCGGCATCCGCAGGACAGCCGCAAGCGTGAAGAGCGGGAACGGATAACAGATGAGGGCGCTCGCGATATTGATTCGCTCAATCAGCGCCTGAGACGCGAGAAAACTGTCATTATAAATGCGCAGCGCGGGATACATCGGGCGCAGCATCAGAACGAGGAGGCGTGGTGTCATATTCTGCATGAGCAGGAAGAGGATAAGCGCATACGCCACCGCGTTGGCATAGATTCGTATCAGATTGCGCCGCGGGCCCGGCATTTCCGGCTCGAAGCCGACTCCCGGCACATAGACACACTCCTCCCGCTCCCTGTCCGGCGAGCAGTCCGGCATCATCCGCACACCTCCCATTCCCTGTTTTCTTCCAGTCTATCACATTCCCCCGCCGAAAGTGTCACACAACTGTGCGCGGTTTGTGAACAATTCGTGTTACAGTTCCTGCCGGGCGGCCACTTCCAGCGCCCGCTCGCAGAGCAGACGCAGATCCGCTTCGCTCGTAAGCTCTCCCGCCTGGCGGCGCAGCGCCGCAGCGCCGCGCAGCCCCTTAAAATACCACGCCGCATGCTTGCGCGCCTCCAGAAGGGCACTGTGCTCCCCCTTATCCGCCACCATCATCGACACATGGCGGCACAGGATATCGCACCGCTCCTCCCAAGACGGCGGCTGCGGCGGCTCCTCTCCGCGCAGGGACGCCTCAATCTGCCCGAACACCCAGGGGGCTCCTTGCGCGCCGCGGCCTATCATTACCATTTGGCAACCCGTCTCATGCAGCATCCGCGTGGCGCTCGCCGCGTCCGCCACATCCCCATTGCCGATGACCGGGATGGAGACCGCTTCCACCACATCCCGTATAATTTTCAAATTGCACTCTCCGGAATACATCTGCGTGCGGGTGCGGCCATGTACACACACTGCCGCTGCGCCGTTTTCCTCGGCTATGCGGGCCAACTCCACCGCATTGACACTCTCCTCATCCCATCCCGCACGGAGCTTCACTGTCACCGGGACAGGCACCGCCGAGGCGACAGCCGCAACAATCTCCCCCGCCAGGCGCGGAGAACGCATCAGGGCGCTTCCCGCTCCGCCGCCGGTAATCTTCGGCGCGGGACAGCCCATGTTGATGTCGATGACATCCGGGGAAAAGCGCATCGCGCCGCGGGCACACTGGGCCATCAGCAGCGGGGAATCCCCGAAAAGCTGCACTGCCATCGGGCGCTCCTCACCGCTCACGCGAAGCAGCGCTTCACTTTTGCGATCGCCGTAACAGAAGCCCTTGCTGCTGACCATCTCCCCCACCACGTAGGATGCGCCGAACCCACGGCACAGCGTACGGAACGCCCTGTCCGCAACGCCAGCCATCGGGGCGAGGGCGGTCAGCCCCTGTATCTCCACCGAACCGATTTTCACCCACGCTTCTCCCTTCTGTGCAGGCTCATGAAAAAACCGCGCGATCCGGATTGGGGGGTCGCGCGGACAAAAATATTATTTCGCGTGTCTCGGATGTTCCTTGACAAGATTGACTCCTGCGGTAAGTGCGGCGAGAATATCCGCGTCGTGCTGCACGCTGAGCATATAGATTTTAGAATACGCCTCGCCCTGCTGGGTGACGACATATTTGGTGGGCAGATGGTTGAGCGCATAAGCGACGATGTCGTTGCGGCACTGATCGCACTGACAACAGTCGAGCGTATGCAGGATTTTGTCTACCCTTTCTTCCACAAGCGACTCCATGACATTTCGATAAACAGGCATTGGTCAGCCCTCCTTTGGCTCTTATTATAGCAACATTCCGGCGAATCTGCAACACGGAACGCAAATTCTTTTCATTCCGCTTGGCGCCGGGCTATGCGGCGCGCCAGCAGCTGCTGCACCTGATGCAGGACAGGGCGCAGATTGACACACGCCGCGAGCGCGGTGAGCAGGATTTCCCAAAGCACCCACAGCGGTAATTCAAGGATCAGAATAACGGACTGCGTGCCGAGGATAAAGACATTCATCGCGAGCCTCGGCAGCCCGAAGCGCATGCCGATGAGCCTCCGGGCGCTGACAGCGCGCATGACGAAAACCGCCATGTAGCTGATAAGGCACGCGAGCGCCGCCCCAATGGCCCCGATCTCTGGGATCGGCAGCAGAACGATGCACAGCCCCACGTTGATAACCGCCCCCAGCATCTGGGTGACAAGCGCCATCGAGCTGCGCTTTTCCACCATGTAAACACTGCCCAGGAACTGATCCATGCTCGCAAAGCAGGTGGACATCACCAGCACGGGCACATACCGCCATGCGTCGCTGTACTCCTTAGCGGTGAGCAGGGTCATGGCCAGGCGGTCGCCGAGGATGAGCCCGGAGCCGCACAGGAATGCGATGGACTGGAACGCGACAAACACGCGCGTGAAGAAAGCGGCCTGATCCCGGCCTGTGCCGTCAGTGACGGCGGAGAGCTGCCAGGCATCAATGAAGATGCCGGAGATGATGGTCACGATGGTGGGGATCTTGTTCGCGGCGGTGTACTGCCCGTTGACAGCGCTGCCAAGGATCTCCGCGATGATATAGCGGCTCGAGACGTTCGTGAGCCACCAGGAGATGGTGGTGGGGATGAGCGGCATGGAGTAGCGCAGCATATCGAGCGAGACAGCGAGCATCCCCCGGCGCAGGCGGATATACTTCCACAGCCGGGCAATAACGAACAGGAAAAAGGCGGAGAGCAGATCGGAGCATACCGTCGCCAGCACATACCCGACGATACCCAGCTGGAACACCAGCAGGAACAATACGTTAAAGAGGACGACTGTCAGCGTGGCGAAGACGCCGTCGATCGCGTACAGGCGCACATACTCCTTCGCGCGCACGAACTGCGAGCAGAGAGAGCGCATGGAGGAGGTCAGCACATAGATATAGATGAGCGCCGTGTTTCCCCCAAAGTAGGAGAGCCGGTGCAGAAGCGGCGCAAACACCAGAAAGACCGACAGTCCGCCCGCGATGATCAGAAGCCCGGTTGTGAATACATCGCTCTTGCGCACGGACTTGTCCAGTCCGAAGCGGATGATCGCATGCAAAATGCCCGCTGTCGCCAGCGGGAGCATGAGGTTCGCCATCTGCACGATAAGGTCCGCCGTGCTGTAATCCTCAGGCTGCAGCACGCGTGTGACCAGCGGCATGAGCAGAAACGTGAGTACCTTCGACGAAAAACTCCCTATCGCAAACAGGACTGTATTCGATATGAGCTTTGTATATTTATTCAATCTGTCAACTCTCCCCATGGATGCGGATCCCCGGTGAAACAGGAATCCGCACCGCGTCGCGTACGTTCATTATAATACATTTATCCCGAATTGTACACACTCATTCAGCATGGGGAGAGTTTTCTGCATCTTTACAGATTCTTTAACAGTGCATCCACGCAGTCGGTGCGCTCCCAGGTGACACCCAGATCGGCACGGCCCATGTGGCCGTAGCTGGCGAGACGGCGGTAGATGGGGCGGCGCAGCTCCAGCCGCTCGATGATGGCGGCAGGGCGCAGATCAAACGTGCGCCGGACAGCCGCCTCGATCTTCTCCGTGGGGGTCTTGGAGGTGCCGAAGGTGTTGACATTGACAGACACCGGCGCGGCGACGCCGATGGCGTAGCTGAGCTGGATTTCGCACCGGGACGCAAGGCCCGCCGCAACGACGTTCTTCGCGATATGGCGCGCGGCGTATGCGGCGCTGCGGTCCACCTTCGTGGGATCCTTGCCCGAGAAGGCGCCGCCGCCGTGACGTCCCCAGCCGCCGTATGTATCAACGATAATCTTGCGCCCGGTCAGGCCCGTGTCGCCCATTGGCCCGCCGATGACGAAACGCCCGGTGGGGTTGATGAAGATACGCGTCTTCTCGTCGAAGAGCTCGGCCGGGATCACCTTTTCAATCACTTCCCGGCGGATATCCGCGCGCAGCGTTTCCATGTCCACATCGGCGCTGTGCTGGGAGGAGACGACCACCGCGTCCACATGCACGGGGCGGTACCCGTCGTATTCCACCGTGACCTGGGCCTTGCCGTCCGGGCGCAGGTAGGGCAGCGATGTGCGCCGCGCTTCGGCCAAGCGCCGCGTAAGCCGGTGGGAGAGCTCGATGGTTAAAGGCATATATGCCTCCGTCTCGCCGCAGGCGAAGCCGAACATCATCCCCTGGTCCCCCGCGCCGATAGCGTCATACCCCTCCGCGCTCTGGGTGACGCCCTGCGCGATATCTGGGGACTGGCGGTCGATGGACGTGAAGACAGCGCATGTGTCCGCGTCGAAGCCCATTTCGCTGGACGTGTAACCGATGTCGCGGATGACGCCGCGCGCCACGGAGGGAATATCCACCTGCGCATTGGCTGTGATTTCACCCATCACCATGACCATCCCGGTCTGGGTGAAGCACTCGCATGCCACGCGGGCATGCGGATCCGCAGCGAGGTATGCGTCGAGCACCGCGTCCGAAATCTGGTCGCAGAGCTTATCGGGGTGCCCCTCTGTCACCGATTCGCTGGTAAAAAGATAGTTTGCCATTGTTTTTCCTCCATTTCTGTTCCCGGTTGAACGCATTGAACGCAAAAAAGGCGCCCGGAATTCGGACGCCTCTATGGTCAGCCTCATCTTCCGGATGTTTCCGCAGGATTTAGCACCTTGCACGCGCTTCATTCAAAACACACACAGGTTGCCGGGCTTCACAGGGCCTGTTCCCTCAGCCGCTCTTGATAAGGAAAATATTCGATTGTGGCATAAATTATAACACGCTTCGACATGTCTGTCAAGACCGGGCAACTGTCATTTCTCCGTCTGGAACTTGGCCGGATAGTAAGCTTCCAACGCCGGTATCTCCGCATTCTTCCCCTCCCAAGTCTCCCGCCAGGCGGCATAGCCCGGGTTCTCCCACACGGAACCATCCTCAAAGGCGACCTGCTTCGGGCAGAACAGCACATAGAAAATCCGCTCCGCCTCCGTACTGTCCTCCAGCGACCAGCCGCCCTGCACGTCTTTCACCTGCCGGGGAGGAATCCGGCTGCCAGACCGGGCGGTATGCAGATAAGCCCTTTCCGCACTGCTGTCCATAAAATCCCAGCGGCATTCCAGCGGCGCTCCAGTTTCGTCGTAGGCCAGCATGCTGTATTCGACCTCCGCAACCGTTTTTTCGGTTTGATTGCGGAAAATATCATGGATATAGGGCGATCCGTCGCTATATGTACGGATTTCCACAGTCTCATAGATCACCGATGGTGTTCTCTCCTGTTCTCCCGCCGCTATGGAGACGATCACTGCGGCGGCACAGCCCACCGCTGCCAGAAGAATTCGGGCAAAAGCCGTTTTCATCCTTCGTTCTCCCCTTTCCCTGTTTCTTTAAAGTATACCACACTCTTCTCCCATCCACAATCTTTTCCGTTTCCGCCCTTTCCAACTCCTATGGTTTGTGATAGAATCGGGACAGAATCCAAAACGGAAAGGGAGAGAGTCATGCAGGACCGGACACAGGAAATGCGGGAGAGACTGCGTTATTACTACCCATCGCCGGAGAAACCGCCGTTTGACGAAAGCCGCCTCACGGTGTGGGTAGATCCGTCCGCGCCAGGAGTGAGCATGCGGCGGCAGGGGGACACATATGAAGTGACGCTCCGGGACGATGGGCTCTGGGGCCGCGCCGTGACACTGCTCGAGGAGGGGTGTGCGAAGGGCGGGGACTTCTCCGCCGCCGAGACGCCGGCTTACACGCTCGGGGCCATGGTGGACTGCTCGCGCGGTGCTGTCCCGAAGCCGGAGACTCTCCGGCGGCTGATGGTGATTCTCTCCCGGATGGGCTATACCGCCCTCCAGCTCTATATGGAGGACACCTATGAGCTGCCGGGATACCCCTATTTCGGCTACCGCAGGGGCGGGTACACGCAGGCGGATCTGCGCGCGCTGGACGCCTTTGCCGGCGAGCTTGGGATGGAGCTCATCCCCGCCGTGCAGACACTCGCGCACCTGAGGCAGGCGCTCCGATGGCCTGCGATGGAGCGCCTTTGCGACGTGGACGATATCCTGCTCGCCGACGATGAGGAAACCGCCGCCCTTATCGACCGGATGCTCGAGACGATTTCGCGCACCTTCACCACCCAGCGGGTGAACATCGGCATGGACGAAGCGCATCTGGTGGGGCTGGGCCGGTACTTCGACCGCCACGGCTATCAGGACCGGATGCAGCTCATGCTGCGCCACTGCCGGATGGTTGCATCGCTCGCCGAAAAGCACGGCCTTCGGCCCATGATGTGGAGCGACATGTTCTTCCGCCTGGCCACGGGCGGCGACTACTATGCGCCCGACTGCGCCATCTCCCCGGATGCGGCGGCAGAAATCCCACCGGAGATGACACTCGTCTACTGGGACTATTACAGCGAGGACCGCCGCCAGCTCGACCGGATGCTTGACCGGCACGGGGAGATGACGTCAAACCTTATTTTCGCGGGCGGCGCGTGGAAGTGGATGGGATTTGAGCCCAACAACCGTTTCAGCTTCCATGTCGGGCGCTTGGCGCATGAGAGCTGTAAGGCGCACGGTGTGCGGGAGGTGCTCGTCACCTGCTGGGGGGACAACGGCGCGGAATGCCCGCTGTTCGCCGTTCTGCCCGCTTTGCAGTTCTGGGCGGAACTGTGCTTTACCAAAACGGACGAAGCGCTCGCATCCCGGTTTTCGCTCGTCTGCGGCGGCGCGCTCGAGGACTTCCTGCTTCTCGATAACCCGATGCTCACGCCGAACAACCCGCCGCCGGGGCGCTGCTCGGTGAACCCGCCCAAATACCTGCTCTATCAGGACATCCTCTGCGGCCTGTTTGATGCGCATGTGAACCCGGACACCTATGCCGCCCACTTCACCTCCTGCGCCCGGGACATGGCCGAAGCGCTGGAAAGGTGCCCGGAGCCGTGGCGCTATCTGTTCGAGACACAGAAGGCGCTGTGCGACGTGCTCGCCCTCAAGTGCCGGGCCGGGCGGGATCTGCGCGCAGCATATAAGGCGGGCGACCGCGGGACGCTCACCCGCTACCGGGACGAGACGCTTCCGCGCCTGCAAACGCTGCTGGAGGCGTTCATCGCGGCGTTCCACCGGCAGTGGCTCCATGAAAACCGCGCTGCCGGGCTCGACACGTTCGATCTGCGGCTGGGCGGCGTCTGCCGGCGCGTGGAGACGGCTGCCGAACGCATCGGCGCGTTCCTGCGCGGGGAGACCCCCGCCCTGGAGGAGCTGGAGGAACCGCTTCTCTCCTTCGACGGAGGGAACATCCCGCCGGAAGGGCGCGACATCTCCGTCTCCTGCTGGCACCGGATCGTCTCTCCGTCGGACATCGGTTCTATCTAATGCCGGTCGCGCGTGTAAATCAGGTTTAAGCCATCAAGAGTGAGGGTGCGGTCGAGGGCATGGAAGAGGCCGGGCTGCTGCTCGTCAATCAGGCGGGAGAGGCCGCCCGTGGCAATCACCCGCGCGGGCGCGCCCAGCTCCTCCCGGATGCGCCCCACGATTTTTTCCACCGCCCCGACATACCCGAACATCATGCCGGCCTGCATGCTCGCCGCCGTATTGCGCCCGATGACGGAATCCACCTTTACCAGCTCCACGCGCGGGAGCTTGGCTGTCTTTTCAAAGAGCGCCCCTATCGCTATCTTAACGCCCGGATAGATAGCGCCGCCGAGATACGACCCGTCCGCCGAGACCACGTCGAACGTGGTGGCGGTGCCGAAATCGACGACAATGAGCGGCCCGCCGTATTTGGCGTAGGCCGCCTCGGCGTTCACCAGCCGGTCCGCTCCCACCTCGCGGGGGTTATCGTAGCGGTTTTCGATGGAACAGAAAATATTTTCCCCGACGATCAGCGGTGTCTTCCCCACATATTTTTTCATCGCATTGCTCACGGAGTACATCATCTGCGGCACGACCGAGGCGATGATCACGTCCGACAGGCCGTTTCTGTCGATGCCGTTGATAGAGAAAAACTGCATCAGCAGCAGCCCGATTTCGTCGGACGTACTGTCGCGGTTCGTCCCTAGGCGGAAGCGCGCGGCGCTCTCATTCTCCCGGTAGACGCCGAACTCCATATTGGTATTGCCGATGTCGACTGCAAGCAGCATCATCGGATTCCCCCTTTCGGTTTCATTCTACCCTACAGGAAGCCGCTCGTCAAGCGCCCGGGAAGCGGCGGCGTCCGGTTTTTATCATCGTGTGCTCGGCGGCGAGCAGGGCGCAAAAGGGCCAGAACAGCGGATCCAGCAGGAAGCTCTCATGTCCGGCAAAAAACGCGCGGGTAAACGCCATCCCCAGCACGCCCAGATAAATCATCGACACCCCGCGCCGCTCCAGAAAAAGCATGAACACGAAGTAGCTCGCACAGAGCCAAACCGCCAGCCCCAGCGCAAAGCGAACCACTCCGCCGTTGAGAAGGTCGGCGAGGAGGAAATTCTGCACTCCCTGCCCTGCGGTGAAGCTCAAATCGTATCCGCTGCCGCGGCCGAGAAGGATTTCCGGTGTGAGATACCCCTCAAGCTGCCCCACGGCCGAACGCATGATGTCTCCGCGCGGCAGGGCTGCGGCCGGAGCCGCCAGCGCTCCCCATTGGGCGCACCGCCACACTGCCGGGACCATCAGCCCGGCGGCGGCTGTTCCCACCACCGCCTTGAACACCCGGTTATACTGAGCCGAGAGGAAAAAGACCGCGCCCGTATAGAGCCCCGCCGCGACAGTGCGGATCATGCCCCGGCTGTCGGCAATCGGGAAGCCCGCGAGCGCATACGCCGCTCCCGCCATCCCGGACGCTGCCGTGCAGATGATCAGGTTATCCACCTCGTCGGCGCTGCCGGCATAGAAGAGTATCCCCAGCCAGATCACCGCCCCGCCCATGGGGATCAGCCATCCGGCGAATATCTGCGCCTTGAGGGGAGAATAACTGAGATTTAAGAGCGCGCAGCAGAAGTACGCCCCCACCAGCGCCGCGAGCGCCGCGCATCCCGACAGCCGCTGCCGCAGCATCGGGCGGATCCTCGCCGGGCGCCCGCCGAAACGCAGCGACGCTTCAAGCACAATGAACACGGTTAAGAGCAGCATCGCCGGGAGGAGAAGGGCCTTCCCTGTCTCCATGGGCAGGGCGGGCAGAACGGTCAGATACAGGAATATAAACAGGCACAGGCTGCCCCCCAGCGCTTTGTGGCACAGCCGTCCCGGATTCTGCGACTGTTCTCGCATCAGTGTCTCATCCTTTCCGCGGGCAGAACGCCCGATTTTCCAAACTTTAGTATTGCTTGTTTGGCGGATGAGTATGCGGCGGGATAACGCTTTTGCGCCCATATCGGGCCGGCGGCCTGCCACCAGTTTTCTGACCGGCAAAGCTCTGCCCGCGAAAAGCCGGTAAAAAAGGGCTTGACATTCCCATGATGTGAAGGTCTATACTGTGTTTCGGAACCGGTTCCCACAATCAATCAAGGAGGTTTGTCATGCTGACCATCGGCGACTTTTCCCGGCTGAGCCGTGTCACGCCCCGGATGCTGCGCCACTACGACGCCATAGGCCTGCTCCGCCCGGATGCGGTGGGCGAAAATGGCTACCGCTACTACCGGCAGGAACAGCTTTCCGTCCTAGTGCGCATCCAGTGGTTAAAGGGGTACGGCTTTTCCCTGAGCGAGATTGGACCCCTGCTTGCTCTGGACGACGCTCATCTTGCGCAGCATCTCCGGCAGCGGCGTCTCGCGCTTTATCAGGAGCTCGGCGCACAGCAGGACCGGATCCGCCTGATTGAAGCGGACATCCTCCGCATGGAGGGAACAAAAGTGATCGACACATCCTATCGCGTTATTCTATTGGAAGATCCCGAACAGAAGGTCTTTTCCATCCGTGAGACCATCGGCATTAAGCAGTACCACGAATTCTTTAACCGGCTGCGCCGGGAGGCCGGAGAAAGAGGGCTCAAGCAAGCAGGGCCCATCCAGATGCTCTACCACTCCCCGAATTTCAGCCATGAGAGCTCCGATGTTGAGGCCCAGATGGTCGTGGCGCAGGACGGCCCCGGCGTCCGGGTGAAGCCCGCCTGTACCTGCGCCGCCGTACAGCACAGGGGATCCTATGAAAACCTGCATCTGGCCTATGAAGCGCTGTGCGCCTGGCTGGCGGAACACACGGAGTATCGGGTCTGCGGCCCGGCGATGGACCGCTATCTCAACGATCCCCACGATACGCCCCCCGATCAGCTGGAAACCGGCGTCCTGTTCCCGGTGGAACTCGTATAAGCGGGCAAAGAGGCGGCCATTCGGCCGCCTCTTCCTTTACGCTCCGGTGATGTACGGAACAATGACATCATAGAATTTTTTGCTCCACTCCGCGTGGAACCGGGACATCTGTAACCAGTCCACCTCGTTCTCTATGCTGACGCCGGAGAGCTGGCAGTACACTTTTGAAGAGGTGATCTCATCGCCCCTGTTCCAGTGCAGGCCGATTCCCAGAGCGCTCTCAATCTCCGGTTTATGGGATGCCAGGCTGTCAAAGGCCCTCTTGTTCTCCTCCCTGTCCGGCTTGCCAAATACAACCTCCACACGGGCTGCATCGTAATTTGCGACACAGCAGAGATAGAAGCCGCCGACACCGAAGAAGCCGTTTATCCAGTTCTCTCTGGACGGGCTGACATTCGCGAACGATCCGTCTTTCCCATGCGCTTCCTTAATCGCCGGGAGGGCATACGTCCAGTATCTTCTCCGCAGCTCCTGGCGGCTTCCCGGTTCGTCGGCATTCGGCTCGTTATCGTCCCGGAGATAGAACACCAGGCCGGCCGGGTCCTCATCGTACAGCTTAAACAGGCGGCTCAGCACGGAGAGCTTGCTCTGTGTGCTGGTATTCGTCCACACATAGATGCCGTCGCCGACTTCCTGGCACTTTGCAAAGGCGTCCGGGCCGATTCCGAAGTGAAACGCGAGATTGTCCTCCTCTGAAACCGCCAGCTTCGTGATGATGGTTCTGTCCTCCTCATACAAAATCCGGATGACTTTCTGGAACATCTCCACCCAGCTCGCAACCGGCTGCTCCGTATTCTTAAAGGCAAAGCGCGCGATCAGGCGGCCGGTCAGCTCCGCATCGTCCTCCAGCGTGCAAGAGTCCATCTGCTTTTCCTTCGGCCGGAAATCTGTCGCGGGCATCGGCCAGATGGTCAGCGCCCTTCCGGTCAGGTATTCGCTGCGCTCCTCCAGCTCCGCCAACGTCCATTTCTCCTTCTTCGCTACCCATGTGTTCATGCGGATGCCGGCGTCCTCAAAGCCGTTCGGCATGGTCTTCTTTTCGGTAAAGGAGCTGTTGCTGTACTTCGCGTTGTATGCGGTCAGCGTCAGGTTCGCGATTCTGTGCAGCCACTGCTCATGGATCCGCTCATAATCGCCGCCGAGGTCCTTCTGCCACACCGGCGTCAGATGCTGCGGCATGATATGTTCAATGGAATAGGTTCCATCGTCACAGTGGCGGTAGACATCCTTGTCCTCCGCCGTCCCGAAATTTTCCAGGCGCTCAAGAATATAGATCTTGTTCTTGCTGTTCATGAGATAGACCGGCCGCTCCGCGAACGCGGCGGAAAATTCCGCATCGTCCGGAAAACGGGCGCGCTCCTTTTTGGACAGGAGAGCATATTTAAACTTCTCCACGTAATTTTCTTCGGCGCCGTCGTAACGCATGATCTCGCGGTGCAGCATCAGGAAGATTTTATTTAAGGCGTTGGTCGGCAGATCGCAGATGCTCCGGCGGAACAGGTAGTTCTCCGTGGTCAGGAAAATTTCCGTAACCTGTGAGAGCGTCAGCGCACTTTCATCGTACAGACGGAACACCTCGAGGAAGAAGGGCCTTGTCACCGTCGTCTCTAGCCGGTTCAGGCGGAAAATGCAGGCGTCGAGCACGGAGCTTCCGGTTTTGCCGTCCAGAAGGAGCTGATAGCGTTTGGCGTATTTCAGCATCTCGTCCAGAAGCGGTTCGGTCTGTAGGCCGCCAATCTCCACATAGTCCTTGAAGGTCGTGTATACCTTCTTCTGCTGAGCGATCGCCTGCTGCTTCACACTGAGATAATCCCGGATGAACGAGCTCACGTCATATTTTGTACAGACCTCGATCTTATTCCAGTACTTCTCATAGTACGCGTTCTGCTGCCGGGACGGCAGGCCCATCAGGATAAAGTTCCTGATTTTATCGCCCTCGCTCAGGTCGAGGCCCGTGGAATTCAGGCTCTCGAAAATGAGCTGCGGGTTATCCTCCATATCCAGCCGGATGTTGATGATCTCAAGGCGGCAGACAGCGTCATAGAGCTCGTCGAGCGTAATCTCCTGCTTCTGAATCTGGTTGTAGAAGTAATCGTAATTCACTGTCAGGTTCGATTCCCGGATATGTTCCGCAGGATCGGAAAAGAGCCTCCCGAAAGCCTCCTGATCGTTTTTGACCGGCTTGAGTTTTATCCGAGTGTCCTCCGGCTGCCATTTATCGACAAGATACTCCTCATAAATGCGCTGCTTCAGATTCGCCGTCTCCGGCGTCAGGACGCCCTTATCCATCAGGTTATACATGGCGAGGAACAGCAAGGAAACCGTGGTCAGCCGCTGCTGTCCGTCGATCACCAAGAACTCCTCGCCATGGCCGTCCGGGTTATAGACCGAAACGAGGCTGCCGAAAAAATGGCTCCTTCTGCGGTGTTTGACAATTTTCACAAGATCGTCATAAAGCTGCTTGCAGTTTTCCGTTTTCCAGTCGTAGTTTCTCTGGTAGACCGGGATGACAAAGCGCTTGTCCGATCCCTCCATAAATTTTACGAATCTGCACTCTGAACCTTTTATAATGACACCCGCTCTCTTTTTTCTGTCGTCGGTCCCGATTTAACTCTGCTTCTCCGTCAGCGTCCAGCCAAAATCGCCGTGATAGATCATCTGCCGGGTCATGCCGCCGTCCACACAGATGTTTTCTCCAGTGATGAATCCGGCCTTCTCCGAGCAGAGAAACAGCACAAGATGGGCGATATCCAGCGGGCTCCCCACTCGTCCGGCCGGCTGCTGCACCGCGTCCGGCCCCTCATAGGCGGTGAACGACGTGTCGATCCAGCCCGGGGAAATGGAATTGACCCGCACCCTTCCCGCCAGACTGACCGCCAGCGCATGGGTCAAGGCGGCGATGCCGCCCTTCGCGGCCGTGTAGCTCTCCGTCTGCGGCTGGCTCATCCGGTCGCGGGACGAGGAGATGTTCACAATCGACGCGCCGGGCGCGAAGTACGGCAGGAGGAGCTTTGTCAGGTAAAAGGGCGCACTCACGCCCACGCGCAGGGCGTAATTAAATTCGTCATAGGTACATTCGTCGATCCCCTTCATCAGCGGGAGCGCGTTGTTCACCAGAAAATCCAACCGGCCATACTCGGCGGCCAGCTTCTCCGTGAAGCGGAGTATCGTCTCCTCCTGTGCTAGATCGCCCGTGAAATAACCGCCCGGCTGGCGATCGATGACACAGACTGCCGCGCCCGCCTTCTCAAACTCCTCCGCGATGGTTTTCCCGATCCCCTGAACGCCGCCAGTAACGACAGCGACTTTATTTTGAAAATCCACCAAAATCCCCCCTGTCCTCATTCGCTATTTTCAGCATAACACAGAAAGCGGAAAAAAGCTACACAAAATGCGGTTACTCGATACTAGCGTACTTTCTTTTAGCTCCGTCTTGCGATTTTGCGCAGATGTGCTATAATGCCCATGGAAGGAACCGCAGAGAAACGGCATCCGAGCAAAACCTATGGAGGAGAATCCATGAATACTGTCATCATCCGCAGCGCGGCACTGGCAGACGCGGCGCGCATCCTGGAAATCTTCGCCTATTACATCGAGCACACGGCGATTTCTTTTGATTACGAGGTCCCGTCCCTCCCGGCGTTTGAATGCCGCATGGAGAATATAATGAAGCGATATCCCTATCTTGCCGCCGAAGTGGACGGGGTTGTCATGGGTTACGCGTACGCGGGCGCTTTTGTGGGGCGGGCGGCGTACGGCTGGGCGTGCGAAGTGACCATCTATCTGGATCCCGCCGCACGAAAACGCGGTCTGGGCCGGAAGCTCTACGAGGCGCTTGAAGCGCGGCTGCGGGACATGGGGATCCTGAATCTGTATGCCTGCATCGGTTGTCCGGAGGAGGACGACGAATACCTCAGCCAAAACAGCGCCCAGTTTCACGCACACCTCGGCTTTTCGGAGGTTGGGCGGTTTTCAAACTGCGGCTATAAATTCGGGCGCTGGTACCACATGATCTGGATGGAGAAAATCATCGGCAAGCACCGGCCCAGCCAGCCGCCGGTACGGTTTTTGGACAGCGAATCTTAACAGAAGGGATAAACAATGAGGAATTATACATATCGGGTGCCGAACGAGAAGAAGATCCGCTATATCATCCACACGGACTGTAAAAACGAAGCGGACGATCAATTCACCGTGATCCACGCGCTGATGACAGATAAGCTGGATATTAGGGGCATTATCGCGGGACATTTTGACCGCGGGAACCGCGGCCGCTTTCCGGAGCACGCCACCGCGGACGCCAGCTATGCGGAAATCGAAAAGCTGCTCCGCCTCTCCGGAGCGGAAGGCGTCCCCGTCTGGATGGGCTCCAACCTCCCCCTGCGGGACAAGCACACCCCCATTGAGTCGGAGGGGGCGCGGCGAATCATTGAGGAAGCGATGAGGGAGGATGAGCGCCCCCTCTATATCGGGATGCAGGGAGCAATCACCGACCTCGCCTGCGCCCTCCTGATGGAGCCCCGGATCGCCGGGCGGATGACCTGTATCTGGATAGGCGGCGGGGACTATCCGGACGGCGGGGAGGAGTTCAATCTCTCCCAGGATATCCTGGCGGCGCGCGTCGTCTTCGCCTCAGAGATGCCGCTGTGGCAGGTGCCGAAATCTGTCTACAAGCAGTTCGCCGTCTCGCTCGCGGAGCTGGAGGTCAAGGTCCGGCCTTGCGGGGAGATCGGGCGGTATCTGTATGAACAGATGCTGGATCTCAACCAGGCCCTCGCCCAAAACCGGACATGGCCGCACGGTGAGACCTGGGGGCTCGGGGATGAAGGCTGTATCTGCGCGCTCCTCGAAGAGGCCGAACGGAAGGACGGCTATACCCTCATGGACGCTCCTCTGATTCTGGACGACATGCGCTACGCTCCCGGCCGCGGCGGCCGGAAGATCCGCGTCTATCACCGGATGGATGTCCGCTTGGATCTGGAGGATTTTTTCGCCAAGCTCCAGCTCAATTTCCGCTGACAGATATTTTCGCTCCCTCTTTTTTCTTGAAAGGAGGGAGCGATTTTGTTATACTAGCGTCGTCCCCAAACCTCATAGGCGCCCATATCGGCCGCCATATATCCTATCATATAAAGGAGAAAACAAAATGCAGGACAGACTCGAAGAAATGAGCGCCTTTTTTAACGCGCGCGCGGAGGAATACGATGTCCGCCACACCGGCGGCATCGACGCAGGGGAGGAAAGCAAGCGCCTCCTCGCGTCGTTCCTGCCCGAAGGGACCCGGACGCTCCTCGATCTGGGTGTCGGGACGGGGCTGGAGCTTGTGGAGGTTTTCCACCGGTTTCCGGACATTTCGGTCACGGGCATCGACGGCGCCCCCAAAATGCTCGATAAACTCCGCGAACGTTTCCCGAATCAGGAGATCCGCATTCTTTGCGGCGACTACCTCGCCGCTGATTTCGGCTCCGGCTGCTATGACGCCGTTCTCACAGCGATGACGCTCCACCATTATACGCACGCTGTCAAGCTGGCTCTCTACAAACGGATCTATGACGCGCTGACGGACACAGGTGTCTATCTGGAAAACGACTTCATGCTCTCCGCCTCGGAATTTCCCGATCCGCAGCGGGAGGAAGAGCGGCTCTTCGCCGAATACGAGGCGCTCAAGCGGGAACAGCACCTCCCGGGCGGCGCCTACTACCATTTCGATACCCCCTGCACAGTGGACAATCAGATAAAGCTGCTGCTTGCGGCCGGATTCGCCCGTGTGGAGGAGGTGTGGGGGGTGAGGAACAACATCACCCTGCGCGCATACAAACAGGAGGTATAACCGTTAACGCCTGCGCCCTAGTGAAAAGGCGAGGTCTGCGGCTCCCAAACGGGATCTGCAGACCTCGCCATTTTTCTGTGATTCTATGCGACGTAGATTTCGCCGTCCCGCACAGTTACGCGGATCTCCGCCGGGGGCGCGTCCTGCGTCTGGATGACCTGCATACAGATGCGGTCCTCCACTTCCTTGCGGATGACGCGTGTGATGTCCCGCGCGCCGCTCTGCTTGCCGAAGGAACGCTTTGCCACCTCGGCGAGGACTTCGCCTGTATAGGAGAGCGCGATACCGCGCTCGGCGAGCGGCCCTTTCAGTTCCTCCAGCAGAAGCCCCGCAATACGCTGATAGTCCGTTTCGTCAAGCGGACGGAAGACGACTATCTCGTCCACACGCCCCAGAAACTCGGGGCGCAGAAATTCCTTGAGGGATTTCATCGCCCGGTCCTGCGACACCTGCTGCGGCTCACGGCTGAAGCCGATGTTCAGATCCTTTCGCTCTGTCCCGGCGTTGGAGGTCATGACAATCACGGTGTTTTCAAACGAGACAGCGCGTCCCTGCGCGTCCGTGACCTTGCCCTCGTCGAGAATCTGGAGCAGGATATTCATCACGTCCGGATGCGCTTTCTCAATCTCATCGAAGAGGACAACCGAATACGGGCGGCGGCGGACCTTTTCCGTGAGCTGGCCGGCCTCATCGTAGCCGACGTAGCCGGGGGGCGAGCCGATAATGCGCGAGACGGAGTGCTTCTCCATAAACTCGGACATATCCAGCCGGATGAGCGGATCCTGATCGTCGAAGATCTGGCGGCTGAGGACCTTGACAAGCTCTGTCTTGCCCACACCTGTCGGTCCGACAAAGATGAACGACGCCGGGCGGCGGCGTGCGGAAAGCTGCACACGTGAACGCATCACGGCGGCGGACACCTTGGCGACCGCCTCCTCCTGCCCAATAATATGCTTCCCAAGCTCCTCCTCCAGCCCGCAGACGCGCTTATACTCGCTCTCCTGGATCTTGCTGGCGGGAATCCCCGTCCACAACTCAATGACCTTCGCCACATCCTCCTCCGTGACAGGGAGGCCGAACACGTTCGGGCGCATTTCGTCAATCTTCTCCTGTGTGCGGATGGCCTCGCTCTTATACTGCGCAAGCTGCTCATAGGCGCTCTCGTCGCCGCTGGGCAGGGCCTCTAGGGAATTGATCTCATCCTCAAGCTCCTCGCGGCGCTTTGTCAGCCGGTCGTATTCCCCAATGGCCGTATTGCGCATCACGGCGCAGGAACAGCTCTCGTCGAGCAGGTCAATCGCCTTATCCGGCAGGAAACGGTCTGTGATATAGCGCTCGCTGAGCACTGTCATGCGCCGGAGCACATCGTCGCTCACCGTCACGCGATGGAACTCCTCGTAATGTCCTCTGATGCCGCGCATGACCTCGAGGGTCTCGTCGATATTCAGTTCGTCCACCGTCACCGGCTGGAAGCGCCTCTCGAGCGCGGCGTCTTTCTCGATGTTCTTGCGGTATTCGCGGAATGTCGTCGCGCCGATGACCTGCACCTCCCCGCGCGAGAGGGCGGGCTTGAGGATATTCGCCGCGTTCATCGCATTGCCCTCGCTCTCCCCCGCGCCGACGAGGTTGTGGATTTCATCAATAAACAGGATCACGTCGCCATGGTCCTTGATTTCTGTAATCAGCCCCTTGACACGGCTCTCAAACTGGCCGCGGAACTGTGTCCCCGCGACAAGCGCCGTCAGATCCAGGAGGTAGAGCTCCTTCCCTTTTAAGCGGTACGGCACATCTCCGCTCGCCAAGCGCTGCGCGATTCCCTCTGCGATGGCTGTCTTCCCCACGCCCGGCTCGCCGATGAGACAGGGGTTATTCGTCTGCCGGCGGTTGAGGATCTGCATCACGCGGTAGATCTCCCTGTCCCGCCCCACGACATGATCGATGAGGCCGTCCCGGGCCTTGCCGGTCAGGTTCTCGCAGTATGTGCTCAGATATTTATGCCGCTTATCCGAGCGCTTATCCTCATAGCGGGGCGGCTTTTCCTTCTTCGCCTTCTCTCTGTCCTTTTCCCCCGGAGCGGAGCGTGCGCTCCCCTCGCCCGAGGCGGACGGCTTCGGCTGGCCGGAAAACAGATTCTGCAAAAACGGGAACGGCTGTGCGCCGCCCATCTCAAACCCGTCCTCCGACTCGCCCATGATCTCCATGAGCTGGTTGTTCATCATGTCCAGCTCGTCTTCACTGATGCCCATTTTCTTCATCAGGTCGTCCACTGGCTGGATGCCCAGCTCCTTCGCGCACTGCATACACAGGCCCTCGTTGACCGGCTCCCCGTTTTCCATGCGCGTCATAAAAACGACCGCGATTCGTTTTTTACATCTCGTACAAAGCATATTCATAGATTGCTCTCCTCAAAAAACAATCGAAACCTCTCCGGTGTCTATAAAGTTTCGCACCGCACAACGGCTTTCTATATTATACACCATCTCTGTGAATGTTCTATGACCAAACCATACAAAAATCGAAAAAAGAGCAGTCTATACAAACGCCTTCCCCGTGCCGGACATCCGGCGCCCCAGACTGGAAAAATCAAAATGCAGCGCCCAGTCGATGGGGTTAAAGCGCAAGAGCTGCCGGAAAATCACCGTCTTCTGGAACACAGCGTCCCCGGCCAGCACATACGGGCGGCCGGCTACTGTGACATGTAAGGATCCGCCCGCGAATGTCAGCGCCACATTGATAAGAAGGATGATGACATACAGTGTCAGCAGCGCCTCAACCAAGCCCACAGCGCCGCCGAAAATCCGGTTGGCCGGGCCGATGACGGGCAGTTCATTCATCCCCTCGAACACCTGAGCCAGGCGGCGCACAAAAAACATGGCGGCTCCAAAGATAAGCAGGAACAGCACCGCCCGAATAAACAGGATACACAGCGGCGCCACTGTCTCCGCGATTCCCTGTGCGACGCTCTGCGCAACGCCCGCTCCGCCGTTCTCCATCATTTCCGCAAGGGAATGCAGCAGATCTTCCCGGTCCATCTCCACCGAGCCGAAGAGAAAGGACGGGATCTCCTCCACCACCTCCAGCAGTGCCTCCGGCGCGGACTGTCCCATGATGAACTTATCGGAAATCTCCTTTTCCACCCGCGGACGGATCAGAATCTGATAGATCCCTGACGCCAGCGGGTTCGAACAGGCCGCCGCTCCGAAGAGCGCGGCGATATACCCCACCAGGCTGATGGCTGTGCATGCAAAGCCGCGGCCCGCACTGGAGACAACCATCGCCAGAATCAGGATGACAGCGGCCGCGTCATAAATCATAGGAATAATTTCCTGCATTACATTCTCCTTTACTGAAACTACCGGATGATCTGGCGCTGCAGCTGCTCATAAGTCGCAATATACAGATCCTGCCCCAGAGGCAGGATATGCAGCGCGCCGGGAACATTGATTGTCTCCAGCGGTGTCCCCAGAAGGTCATACCGGTAGACGGCACCCTCGTTCAAATAACAGAAGCCGTCGCCGAAGGCATACAGCTCACCAACCGCGGACTCCGCGTCCACACGCCCCTGCTCCCGGCAGGATCCGTCAAGCACGACGATCTGACTCGAGCGCATATAGCGCGATCCGCCCAGGACGAGCACCAGATTCTCCCCGCCGGCCGCGTAGCGCTGGATCTGCCTCCCCTCAAAGTCAAACTCCTCCCGCACACGTCCCGAATCACCCACGCTCTTCACCGACTGATCCGTGATGAGCAGAATTGACGACGGACCAAACATCGCCACATACCCGAACTCCTCTGGAAAGTCTTCTTTGAAGACGAGCTTCGGGTTCTGTAAATCGAGCAGGGAGAGCGACGTGACCACCGCCCCGTTCTCCGCAGAGAGCGAGCAGACAGCCGCGCGCCGCCCATCCGGCGAGAGCGCGAGGGAGACTACCATGCTCGTGGACTGCCAGGTGAAAATCTCATTGCCGTATTCGTTGTAGACCTTGACCTCCGCGGCGCTCTTGGTCGAAGAGGTCGCGATAGCGAAGGTACCGTTCGCGGCAACGTCTGCGGCATGGATCGACGAGACAGACTCCCCTGAAAACAGTTCCTTCGACTCGCTCCCCACCTTAAACCGGCTGCCGCCCTGATCATAGACCAGCATCCGCCCGCCGGATGTGCGCAGGACAGGGGAGGCATAACCATGCTCCATGCGCTGGAGCTCACTCCCCTTGCTGTTATAAACCGAAACAGCCGATTCGTCCATGACCGCTATATCCCAGTTCATCGCCTCCATGCGCTGCACCGTGCGCCCTGCCAGTGAGATAGGGAACTGGGTCGATTTCTGCATACTGGCGCGGAAATCGCTGCCGAATTCACTGTCCGAGAGCAGACCGAAGCCCGCCACCCCCACGACAACCAGCGCCGAGAGCAGCGTGATACCCAGTATCAGGCGCATCCGGCGCTCACGCTCGAGCTTCAGCTTATACCGCTCAAATTCGCTCAGCTTTTTTTTCGGCTTCTTCGGAAAGGGGACTGTCTTCCCCTTCTTTTTTTCGGCCGCCGGTTCCTGTTTCAGTTTTTTTCACCTTCTTTTATACCGTCAGTAAAGCACATCCTCCAGGCACAATCCGTGCGCCGGTGCGGTGGAGCCCGCCCGGGATCGGTCGCGTGCCGCTAAAACTTCCCTGACAGAGGGGCACTTCCCGTCGTGTACGGCCAGAAGTGTCCCCACCATAATGCGTACCATATGATAGAGGAACCCGTCGCCCGCGATTTCAAAGAGGACGAGCTCCCCCTCGCGGTATACCCGGCTGGTAAACATCTCCCGCACATGATCTTCCACACCCCCGCCGGCCGCGCAGAACGACGAAAAGTCGTGCCGCCCCAGAAAGGCGGATGCCTCCCGGTTCAGGCGCTCCTCGTTCAGCGGGCGGGAAATGCGCCACGCCCTGTCCGCCAGAAACGGATCGCGTACGGCGCTGTTGTGGATGCGGTAGACATACCGCTTCCCCTTACAGGAGTAGCGCGCGTGGAAATCCTCCGGTGCCTCCCGGCAGGCCGTGACTGCCATCGCCTCGGGCAGGGCGGCGTTGAGCGCCGGGATCATCCGCTCGCAGGGGATCCGGCAGGCTGTCCGTACGCTCACGCAGAACACGCGCGCATGGACGCCCGCATCTGTCCGCGAGCAGCACTTGAGGGCGAGCGGTTCCCCCGCCAGCCGCTCAAGGGCGGGCTGGAGCACTCCCTGCACTGTCGGCGCATTCGGCTGGATAGCCGATCCGTGGAAAGCTGCGCCGTGAAAACGGAGCGTCAAAAGCAGATTCCGCATGCCCTAGAACACCACCGGCGCACAATAATTGATGAGTATCGTCCCCGCAATACAGCATAGCATAAATCCGCAGGCGACAAAGTCGTAATAGCGCAGATGAAGCTGCTTCATCCGTGTGCGCCCCTCCCCGCCGTGGTAGCAGCGGCACTCCATCGCCAGCGCCAGCTCGTCCGCCCGCCGGAATGCCGAAACGAACAGCGGAATAAGGATGGGCACCAGCGCCTTCGCCCGCTGCATCAGTCTCCCTGTCTCGAAGTCCGCCCCGCGCGCCTTCTGCGCGGCCATGATTTTATCTGTCTCCTCAATCAAAGTGGGGATAAAGCGCAGAGCGATGGTCATCATCATCGCCAGCTCATGGACCGGGACATGCAGGGTCTTCAGCGGGGAGAGCAGCCGCTCAATCGCGTCCGTCAGCGCGATGGGGGAGGTCGTGTACGTGAGCAGCGACGTCCCCGCGATGAGACAGATGATGCGCACCGCCATGAACACCGCCATACGGATGCCCTCATAGGTGACAGTGATGATCCAGACTCTCAGCACTGGGCGCCCATCCATAAACAGCATATTGAGCACGGCTGTAAACAGGATGATGGGCACCACCGGCTTAAGGCTCCGGAGGATGAGCTTATACGAAATCCGCGAAATACCGTAACCCAGAATAAGAAAGAGGATGCCGAGAAGCAGCCCCAAGGGGTTGTCCGCTAGGAACAGCATGATAATATACGCCATCACTAAGAGGATCTTGACACGGCTGTCCAAACGGTGAATGACCGATTTCCCCGGAAAATACTGCCCGATTGTGATGTCCCTGAGCACGCTATTTCCCCTCCTTTGCCAAGAGCGAGAGAAGCTCCGCCTTCGCCTCGTCCATCGTGTAAATCGAGGTGCGCACATCGTACCCCTTCTCCTTAAGGCCCAAAAAGATGCGCGTCACCTGCGGGACGGAGAGCCCCATGCCGGAGATTTCATCGGCCCGCTCGAAGACCTCGCGCGTGTCGCCGTAGAGGAACAGGCGAGAACGGTTCATCACCAGCACCCGACCGCAATAGCGGGCGACATCCTCCATCGAGTGCGAGACAAGCAGCACTGTGTTGTGCATCTGCTCATGGTACTCTCTGAGCTGCCCGAGGATGCGGTCGCGCCCGCGGGGATCCAAACCGGCGGTCGGTTCGTCGAGGATGAGCACCTTCGGGCGCATCGCCAAAACACCCGCGATGGCAACCCGCCGCTTCTGCCCGCCCGAGAGCTCAAACGGCGACTTCTCCATGTGCTTCTCCCGCAGCCCCACCGCCGCCGCGGCCTCGAGCACGCGCCGGTTGACTTCGTCCGCGGAGAGGCCCATATTCGTCGGGCCGAAGGCGATATCCTTATACACCGTCTCTTCAAAGAGCTGGTACTCCGGGTACTGGAACACCAGCCCCACCTGAAAGCGGAACTGCCGCAGCTTCGATTTGTCCGCCCAGAGATCCTCCCCGCCGATGAGGACCCGCCCCTTTGTGGGGGCAAGCAGGCCGTTGAAGTGCTGGATAAGCGTCGATTTACCCGATCCCGTGTGGCCGATGACGCCCACGAACGCCCCCTCTTCGATCTCCACGTTCACATCGTCCACGGCTGTCTTCTCAAACGGTGTCCCGGGGGAGTAGACATAGCTGAGGTGTTCTGTCTGAATCGCTGCCATTACCGCCCCTCCATTCGCCGCAGAAAGGCTTCGATAAAATCGTTTTCGTCGAGGATATCGTCCGGCAGGTTCAACCCCGACGCGCACAGCTCATGGGCGAGCAGTGTCGCCTGCGGGACATCGAGCCCCACTTCGCGCAGAACGTCCACATGCGAGAAGACCTGCCGGGGCGTACCGTCGAGCAGGAGGCGGCCGTTATCTACGACCACGACACGCCCTGCCTGAGCGGCCTCGTCCATATAGTGTGTGATGAGGACGACTGTAATCCCTTCCTCCTCATTAAGCTGGCGGATGGTGCGCATCACCTCACGCCGTCCGCGCGGGTCGAGCATGGCGGTCGGTTCGTCGAGCACGATGCACTCCGGGCGCATCGCGATGACTCCCGCGATGGCGACACGCTGCTTCTGCCCGCCCGAGAGCTGGTGCGGCGCGTGCTCACGGTAGGCGTACATGTCCACCATCCGGAGCGCCTCGTCGACCCGGCGGCGGATCTCGGGCGGCTCCACACCCATATTTTCCAGCGCGAACGCCACGTCCTCCTCCACGACTGTCGCCACAATCTGGTTATCCGGGTTCTGGAACACCATCCCCACCCGCTGCCGGATAGAGAGGAGGTTTTCTTCATCCGCGGTGTCCATGCCGTCCACCGTCACTTTTCCCGACTGCGGCACGAGAATCGCGTTCAAATGCTTGGCAAGCGTCGACTTGCCCGAACCGTTGTGCCCGAGCACCGCCACAAATTCCCCCGCCCTTATCTGGAGGCTCATGTCCTCGAGCACCGTGACCGGCTCCATGCCCTCCTCGGCGTCGTAGTGAAAATGGATATGATTCACTTCGATGAATCCCATCGGTTTACGCCTCCCCGCTCTGCCAGATAGCCGTGCTGCCGCAGGGAAGGGTGAGCCCCGTGCGCGAGACAGGCAGGCCGATTTCCCCGGCCGACACCCTCCCCCCGAAGCGCTCCGCCACCGTGACGCCCAGCAGGTACGCCATCACCGACGCGGAGAGCCCCGTGGTATAGCTGTTAAGAACAAAGAACGACGGCCTGTCCGAAAGCACGCCGGCGGCAAGGGCGCACAGATCGTAGACCTGCTCCTCGAGCTTCCACACCTCGCCCCCCGGGCCGCGCCCGTAGGACGGCGGATCCATGATAATCCCGTCGTACCGCACGCCGCGGCGGCGTTCCCGCTCAAGGAACTTGCGGCAATCGTCGACAATCCACCGCACCGGCCGCTCCTGGAGACCACACAAAGACGCGTTCTCTCTCGCCCAGCCGACCATCCCTTTCGACGCATCTACATGGCACACCCGCGCTCCGGCCGCGGCGCACGCGAGCGTCGCCCCGCCGGTGTAGGCGAAAAGGTTCAGGACGTTCATCTCCCGCCCCGCGCTTCGGATACGCCGCATCAGCCAATCCCAGTTGACCGCCTGCTCCGGGAAGAGGCCGGTATGCTAAACCCCCGGGGGGCTGCCCTGGAAGGTCAGCCCCCGCCAGGAGACCGCCCATTCCTCGCGCCGGAGCGAGCGCTTTTCCCAGTGTCCGCCGCCGGAGGAGGATCGGTAGTAGTGCGCATCGGCGCGCTGCCACTCCTCCCCCTTCGGCGTGTTCCAGATCACCTGCGGGTCGGGGCGGATGAGCACCACGTTCCCCCAGCGCTCCAGCCGCTCGCCCGACGAGCAGTCAATCAGTTCATAATCCTCAAAGTCCCGAATCGCTCTCATCGTGTCCCAGTCTCTCCCGAATGGTTGTCGCTATCTCCTCGGCCGCCGCCGTGATCTCCGCCTTATCCTCACCCTCGACCATTACGCGGATAAGCGGCTCCGTGCCCGAAACGCGCACCAGAATGCGCCCCGCCGCACCGAAGCGCTGCCGCCAGCGCTCCACGCGCCGGGCGACGCCTTCGTCCAGCTCGAGCTGTGACTTCATCTGCGCGTCGGCGCGAACGTTCACCATCACCTGCGGGAGCACCTGCATCACATCTGCCAGTTCCCGGAGTGTTTTGCCCGAACGCTTAACCGCGGCGAGCACCTGTAAAGCGGTGAGCTGGCCGTCGCCGGTCGTCATGTATTCGCGCAGGATGACATGCCCCGACTGCTCGCCGCCGATAGAGTACCCATTCTTCACCATATTTTCCAGTACATACCGGTCGCCGACCTTCGTCACCTCGGCATGGATGCCCTCCCGCTCGCAGAAGCGGTGAAAGCCGAGGTTGCTCATCACTGTCACGACAGCGGTATTCCCCGCGAGCTTCCCCTTTTCCCGCATGGCCAGCGACAGAAGCGCGATGATGCGGTCCCCGTCCACGAGCTCTCCCTCGGACGTTACAGCTAGGCAGCGGTCCGCGTCGCCGTCGAAGGCGAAGCCGCAGGCGTAGTCCCCGCTTTTTACAAAGTCCGCAAGCGCTTCCAGATGAGTGGATCCGCAGCGATCATTGATATTGATCCCGTCCGGCTCATCGTGGAGCAGTGTCACCTCGGCGCCCAGACGCCGGAACAGCTTCCCCGCCGTGACGCTCGCGCTCCCGTTCGCGCAGTCGAGCGCAACACGGATGCCGGAGAGATCCCCCTCCACCGTCGAGGCCAGGTGATCGACATAAGCGTCGATGGCCGCCTCATCCCGCTCGACGCGCCCGACACGCCCTCCCCACTGCACCGGAAAGGGAACCGTGCGGTCCAGCACGATCTCCTCGATCTCGAACTCTTCATCGTCGCTGAGCTTGAAGCCGTTCGCGCCGAAAATCTTTAGTCCGTTATATTCATAGGAGTTGTGCGACGCGGAGAGCATGATGCCCGCGTCCGCCCTCAGATGCGTGACCAGATATGCTAGCGCCGGTGTCGGCACCACGCCGACGAGCACACTGTCCGCCCCGGCGGAGCACAGCCCCGCGGCCACCGCGCTCTCGAGCATGTCGCCCGAGATACGCGTATCCCGCCCGATGAGCACCCGCGGCCGCCTGCCGACGATGCGCTGCGCGAGCACCATGTCCAGCGCCCGGCCGATGTCCATCCCCAGTTCGCAGCTCAGCTCCGTGTTGGCGACACCGCGCGCGCCGTCCGTTCCAAAAATTCTGCCCAAAACGCCGCCTCCCTAAAACAGTTTCTGTTGTTCCGTCGTCTCCGCCGGAGCCTGAGCCGGCATCGGCAGGCCCAGGTGCTCGTATCCGCCGGGGGTGACGCACCGCCCGCGCGGCGTGCGCGCGAGGAAGCCTATCTGCATCAGATACGGTTCGTACACATCCTCAAGCGTGACTGCCTCCTCCCCGACCGCAGCCGCCAGCGTCTCCAGCCCGACAGGCCCGCCCCCGTAGTGCTGGATGATGACGCGCAGCATCCGCCGGTCGATGTCGTCGAGCCCGAGGGGATCGATGTCCAGCTTGCTGAGCGCCTCCCGTGCCAGCGCGCTCGTAATCGTGCCGTCGCCGATGACCTGCGCAAAGTCGCGCACACGCTTTAAAAGGCGGTTGGCGATACGCGGTGTCCCGCGCGAACGGCGCGCAATCTCCAGTGCGCCGTCGTCCGCACACGAGATGTGAAGGATCCCCGCGCTCCGGCGGACAATTGTCGCCAGCTCCTCGGGGGTATACAGCTCCAGCCGCATCACGACACCGAAACGATCCCGCAGCGGGGCGGAGAGCTGCCCGGCCCTTGTCGTCGCGCCGATGAGCGTAAAGCGCGGCAGATCGATGCGGATCGACCGCGCCGACGGGCCCTTCCCGATCATGATGTCCAGTGCGTAGTCCTCCATCGCCGGATAGAGCACCTCCTCCACCGCGCGCGAAAGGCGGTGGATTTCGTCCACAAACAGGACATCCCCCTCGCCGAGATTGGTGAGGAGCGCTGCCAGATCGCCGGGCTTCTCTATGGCCGGGCCGGACGTGACACGCAGCTCCACGCCCATCTCGTGCGCGATGATGCCGGAGAGCGTCGTCTTCCCGAGGCCCGGGGGGCCGTAGAGGAGCACATGGTCGAGCGCCTCGCCGCGCTGGCGGGCCGCTTCAATGTAGACCGCCAGATGCTCCTTTGCCTTCTCCTGCCCGATGTATTCGCTGAGCGTCTGCGGGCGCAGCGTCAGTTCGACAGCGCTGTCCTCCTCCGTTTCGGCGCCCGTCATCAGCCGGCTCTCAAAATCAATGCCCGCTTCGTCAAACTCCACGCCCTTCGCGTTCCCCGCCATCGGGACACCCCCCTTCCGTTATTTCTGCTATTTCTGCCCGCCGAGCTGCCGCAGAGCGCCCTTGATGAGCTCCTGCACGGGCGCGTCCGGATTCTTCTGCTTTGAGACTGCCGCCGCCGCCTCGCTCGGGCCGTACCCAAGCGCCACGAGCGCGCTGACCGCCTCGCCCGCGTTCGACTCCTCCCCGGACGGGATCGGCGCCCCGCCGGACGGGGAGAGGCCGGAGGCCAGCTCGTCGCTGCCAATTTTATCCCCCAATTCGAGCACAATGCGCCCGGCCAGCTTCGGCCCCACGCCGGGCGCCTGCGTGATGGCTTTCGCGTCCTTCGCCGCGACGGCGAGCATCAGTCTGTCCGGCGGCAGCTCGGAGAGAATCGCCACCGCCGCCTTCGGCCCGACACCTGTCACCCCCGTCAGAAGCCGGAAGAGGCGCAGCTCCTGCTGGCTCATAAAGCCGAAGAGCTCCACCGCGTCCTCACGGACACTCAGGTGTGTGAAAATCTTCACTTCTTCCCCTGCCCGCGGCAGCTTTCCGAGCGTGTAGGCCGAGGTGCGCACACCGTAACCCACCCCGGCGCATTCCACCACGATGAAATTCTGCTCCACGAGCGCGAGTATACCCCGCAGGGAATAAATCATCTTCTCATCCCCGCTTTCTGTGCCTTCTGCGCTTTTTGTAATAGATTGTTTAAGGAGCTCCCCGCACAGTGTGCGTGGCAGATGGCTATCGCCAGCGCGTCGGCCGTGTCATCGGGGCGCGGGATTTCCGGTAGCGAGAGCATCCGCTGGGTCATGGACATGACCTGATGTTTTTCCGCCTTGCCGTATCCCACCACCGCCTGCTTGACCTGCATGGGTGTGTATTCGTAGACAGGCACGCCCGCGAGTGCCGCTGTCAGGAGGATGACGCCGCGCGCCTGCGCGACATCAATACCGGTTGTCTTATTACCGCCGAAATAGAGCTTCTCCACTGACATCGCCTGCGGCTGATTCTTTGCGATCAGCGCCGTCATCTCCTGATAGATCTGCCGCAGACGTATCTCAAAATCCTCGCCGGCCGGCGTACAGATAGCGCCGTATTCCACCGTGCGAAACCGCGTACCGCTGTAATCAATCACCCCATAGCCCACGATGGCATAGCCCGGGTCTATTCCCAAAATACGCAAATGCGCTTACCCCTTATTCTTCCGTCCGTATGAATCCAATATCGCGGCCACCCCTGCAATCTGCAGGGCGGCCAAAAAATCAGACTATAATAGCCGCTTGCGGCTATTATAGCATAACCGGCGAGGGCATCACAAGTGCGAACCGGGCGAAAAATCAAATGGGACACAAACGTTCACACATTGTTCAAAACCCACAGCTTATCCCACATAGTTTTAGTTCTTTGGACAAAATTAAATAGTCAGTATAAAAATGATGTAAAAAAATCTTGCATTTTCCCTGCCGCTGCGCTATAATCAGCCTTGTTTTCCGGAGGAATGTTCCGGAAAGACAATTCAATATAGGTTCCGTGAGCGCGTGAGCTTGCGGAGCCCGCCATTTGGCGCTGTCCTTGCAATAGTGAGGGCGGCGTTTTGTTTGTTTTGAAATCCAATTTTTAGGAGGTATTAAGAATGATCGTCATGCAGGACGTGCGCAAGACCTTCCGGGTCACGCGGCGGAAAGCCGGGATGCGTGCCGCGCTGGGGAGCCTCTTTTCAAGGGAATACGACACTGTCCGCGCACTCGACGGTGTCTCCTTCACCATCCCCGACGGGGAAATCGTCGGCTACATCGGCCCGAACGGCGCGGGCAAGAGCAGCACCATCAAGGTACTCTGCGGCATCCTTACTCCGGACAGCGGTGTCTGTACTGTCGACGGACTGTGCCCCTGGCGGGATCGGCGCAGGCATGTCGGGCGCATCGGGGTGGTGTTCGGGCAGCGATCCCAGCTCTGGTGGGATGTCCCCGTGGGCGACTCGTTTGAACTCCTGCGCGATATTTACAGTGTCCCCGCCGATCGCTTTTCACGGACGAAAGCGGATCTGTGCGAGCTGCTGGATCTGGGGGATCTGCTGCGCACGCCCGCGCGCCAGCTCTCCCTCGGGCAGCGGATGCGGTGTGAGATCGCTGCGTCGCTCCTGCACGAACCGCGCGTCCTCTTCCTAGACGAACCCACCATCGGGCTCGACGCTGTCTCCAAGCTGGCCGTACGCGAGTTTATCCGCCGCCTGAGCCGCGAGAAGGGGACAACTGTCCTCTTAACGACGCACGACATGCAGGATATCGACGCGCTTGCCGGGCGCGTCCTCCTCCTCGGCCACGGACGCGTGCTGTACGACGGCACCCTCGCCGCGCTCCGCACACGCTTCGACGCCGGGCACACGCTCGATGAGATGGTCGTTTCTCTCTATCAGGAGTACCGGATATGAAAAAATACGTCTCCTTCTTCCGCATCCGGTTTCTGACAGGGCTCCAGTACCGCGCGGCGGCGTGGGCGGGCCTCTCCACGCAGTTTGTCTGGGGGACGATGCTCCTGCTCATGTTCCGCGCCTTCTACCGGGCCGATACCTCCGCCTTTCCGATGACCTTCGAGCAGCTCTCCAGCTATATCTGGCTTCAGCAGGCGCTGCTCGCGCTCTTCATCACCTGGAGCTTCGATGAGGATCTCTTTGAATCCATCCGTTCCGGGAGTGTGGCGTATGAGCTCTGCCGCCCGGCGGATCTCTTCGGCATGTGGATGTGCCGGACAGTGGCGACCCGCCTCTCGAGGACAGCGCTGCGCTGTCTGCCTGTCCTGATAGTAGCGGCGGTGCTGCCGCGGCCGTGGGGGATTTCCCCGCCCGCCTCCCCTCTGGCGCTGCTGGCCTTTCTGGTATCGGTGCTTCTGGGCCTGCTCGTCATTTCGGCCATGGGGATGCTCGTCTACGCGCTCACGTTTTACACGATTTCCCCCGTGGGGCTGCGGACGATCTTCGCCTCGGCCGCCGAATTCCTCTCTGGCGGATTCATCCCCCTGCCCTTCCTGCCCGACAGCATCCGGCGCGTGGTGGATATGCTCCCCTTCGCCTCTGTGCAGAATACGCCGCTGCTCATCTACGGCGGATTCCTCTCCGGGCAGGAGGCGCTTTTCCGGATAGCCCTACAGGCCGCATGGGCGCTCGCCCTCATCCTCGCCGGACGCCTCATCCTACTGCGGGCGATACGGCACGTCGTTTTACAGGGAGGCTGAAAGCATGTCCGTTTTCCGGCTCTATCTGCGCTACTTTTCTCTGCATCTGCGCTCCTCCATGCAGTATAAGACATCGTTTTTTCTCACTCTGTTCGGGCAGTTTATGTCCTCCTTTGCGATGTTCCTCTCCGTCTATTTCCTGATGAGCCGGTTTCACCGGGTGGAGGGGTTCTCCATGGAGGAGGTCATGCTGTGCTTCGCGGTGGTGCTGATGTCCTTTACGCTCGCGGAGTGCTTCGCGCGTGGGTTCGACTCCTTCCCCGCCATGCTCGCAAACGGCGAGTTCGACCGCATCCTCGCCCGGCCGCGCGGCGTCGTGATGCAGACACTTGCCTCCAAGCTGGCGCTCACCCGCCTCGGGCGGCTGATACAGACTGCCTTCGTCTTTGTCTGGGTTATCCCGAACTGCGGCGTCCGCTGGGATACCGCGCGTATCATCACGCTCATCCTCATGATAGCGGGAGGCGTCCTGTTCTTTTCCGGGATGTTCCTCCTCTCTGCGGGAATCTGCTTCTTTACCACCGAGAGCATCGAATTTATCAACATCTTCACCAACGGCGGGCAGCAGTTCGGCTCCTACCCCTTGAGCATCTACGGCGAGAGCGTCCTGCGGCTGACGACATTCATTGTCCCGCTGGCGTGCGTACAGTATTACCCGCTGCTGTTCCTGATTGGAAGAACGGAGAACCTCCTCTATGCGCTGTGCCCATTGGCGGCGGCGCTGTTCATCATACCCTGCTACGGTTTCTGGCGCTTTGGCCTGCGCCACTACCGTTCGACAGGCTCTTAACGCTATCCCCAAAGGGGGGATCGCCGCAGCAAACGGCGATCCCCCCTTTTACATGTAAGCCGCTGTCCGGCATAACACCTAATCTAATGCAACACTATCCGGCATTATACAGATCACGGCAGCAGAGCCAGCGCGGATGCGCGAAATCCGGCCAGAAGCCGTCCCGGCACTCGGCGGGATACAGGGCCATACAGCCGTTTTCATCCGTGCACGGACGGCGGTTGGCGAGGATATCCTCCGCCGTCAGAACGGGGTAGAGCGGCGAACAGTCCGTCCCGGCGGCGGGGACAAAGTTTTCCGCGATTGCCGCCAGATTTTCTTCTGTCGAACACGGTGCGCTCTGGCATACGCCAGTCGGAGTCGATGTCAACATCCCACAGGACGGGGCCGCATTGCAGGTGGTCTCCGCCTGTGTACAACCACAGTTACAAGGCACTTTTTCTGCCTCCCTTTTTACCTTCGCTTTGAAAGCGCTCTCACGACAGTATATGAACGCCGTTCCAAATGGGTTCGCCCCATGGCACTCATCCCGGCCGGCAGTTCCAGTGATTGGACGTGACAAGCCGGGCGGACTGTGGTACAATCGACGTATTATCACTAAGGAATATCAGCCTGAGAGGGAAAGGGCGGTCTGCGGATGAACAGAAACGATCTGGATGTCGGGATTCTCACCTTCCACTGTTCGGATAATTTCGGCGCCATGCTCCAGGCATACGGCCTCAGGCAGGCGCTGCACAGCCATGGAATCCGGGCCGGTATCGTCCGCTACGAGCCGCCCTTCTTGACCGGGCGGCACTGGTTCGCCCCCTATGTGCCGCCGCATGGGAACCGGGGATACCGCAGAAGCGCGGCGATCCTGTGCTTTCATACTCTGGCGCATCTGCGCGCCCCGCGGGAATTTTTCCTGCGGCGGCAGAATATGCGCCGCTTTCGAATGAAGTATCTCGTCGATAAAGCCAGCCCGCGGAGCCTGTTTCTCCCCGGGCTTTGGAGGCTCTCCTTCCGCTGTTACATCGTTGGGAGCGATCAGATCTGGAATCCGGAGATTACATGCGGACTGAGAAAAGCGTACTTCGGCGCGTTTAAAAATAAGAGAAAGGAACGTGTCGTCGCCTACGCGGCGAGCCTCGGCGGGACGAACCTCCCTTCGCAGTATGACCGCACATTTTCCAATCTTCTCCGGCATCTGGATGCTGTCTCCGTCCGGGAGGAGGGGGCCACCTCCTACATCCGCCGGTTCTGGAAGGGAGATGTAACCGCTGTGCTGGATCCGGTATTCCTCCTCGGGAGCGGGGAGTGGGAAAAGATAGAGATTCCCCCTGCCCGGGAAAAATACATCCTCGTTTCCTGCACGGAGAGAAATCCTTCCCTGCTTCGCTGCGCACGGGAGCTCTCCCAGAGAACCGGCCTGCCGGTCGTCGAACTGAGAGACACTCCTCCGGAGGCGGACGCTCCGTTCTCCGCGGACTGCACTGCGGGACCAGCGGAATTCCTCGGCTATGTCCGCCGGGCGGACTATGTTCTCAGCAATTCCTTTCACGCCGCCGCATTCAGTATCATTTTTGAGAAACGATTCCTCGCCTTTGCGCACAGCAGCTTCAACGCCCGTCTCCAGTCCGTCCTGCGGATCCACGGGCTGGAGGGCCGGCTGTGTACGGGGGACACCGATCCCGCGGTTATCGACACCCCCGTGGATTGGGAGGCTGTCCGGGAGAGGACACGTTCGGCTGTGGAAAAATCTGAGGCTTTCCTGTTTCAAAACGCCGCGGAGGGGATGCAATGAAGCCGTATCGAGAGAAATCGTCCTGCTGCGGATGCGCCGCCTGTGCGGACGCCTGCCCCGTGGACGCGGTCAAAATGGTGATGGACGCAGAAGGGTTTTTCTATCCCCGGATCGAAGCGTCCGTCTGCATCCACTGCGGCCGCTGTGAAGAGGTCTGCCCCATGGGGAAGAAGATTCCTCCGGCGCAGAACCTGTACTTCGGCGCACAGGCAAAGGCGGAGCGCACGGCCAGCTCCTCCGGCGGCCTGTTCCCCCTGCTGGCGGGATGCGTTTTCCGAAGACAGGGTGTCATCTATGGGGCCGCCTTCAATGAGCGGATGGAGCTCGTCCACCGGGAGGCGCGCACGCCGGCCGAATTGGATCCGCTCCGGCGGACCAAGTACGTGCAGAGCAGTCCGGCCGGAGTCTACCGCCGGATCCAGTCCGATCTGGAAGCAGGAAAATGGGTGCTGTTCTGCGGTACCCCCTGCCAGACGCACGCGCTCCTCCGGTTTCTCCGCAAGCCGTATCCAACCTTGATCACGGCGGATCTGGTGTGCTACGGTGTCCCCTCCCCCGGCCTGTGGCGGGGTTACATCCGCACGCTGGAGCGGCGGCACAGGGGGAAACTGACCGCGTTTTCCTTCCGGGACAAGCGAAGCCGCGATAACGGACACACCTGTTCCTATACTGTCGGCGGGCAGGAACATGCCGGAAGCCTTGCCGAAGATCTCTACTGCAATCTGTTCTTTCTGAATTATAGCCTCCGTCCGTCCTGCCATACCTGCCCATACTGCACAGTGGACAGGCAAAGCGACTTCACCCTCGGGGACTTCTGGGGAATCGAAAACGTCCGCCCGAAGATGGACGATGGAATGGGAACCTCCCTCGTCATCCTCCACACGGACCGGGCAAAGAGAATCTGGGAGGACGTCAAAGCGGAGACCGACTGGTTCCCGTGTGAGAAGGAAGACATCCTCCAGCCGCGGCTACGGGAACCGACCCCTGCTGCCCGGGGACGGGGACTGCTTATGCTCCTGTACCGGATGCTGCCTGCCTCCGCCCTCTTCTTTCTGTGCGAGAAAGCGAAGAAAATCGTTAATATAACCAATATATATTGTCGAAAAAAGCAAAAAGCCATCGAATGATCCGCTTACAAGAAACGAAAACGCCGCCGGTTAAAAAACACAGAGTTTACGATTATCTCCTCCAACTGTGTCGGCACATTTATTTACCAGGATCTTGGGCTGCAATACCGCACACCCACAGTGGGGCTCACCATCAGTATGCGGGATCTGGTGAAAATGGCCGCGAACCTGCCGGAATATATGGAAAAGGATCTGGTAGAGGCTCCGGAGGAAGGGCCTTGTCCAGCCGGTCTGCTGGGGGATGTTCGTGTCAATTTTGTGCACTATAAGAATTTTGACGAAGGAAAGAAAAAATGGGATGAGCGAAAAAACGGATCCGCTGGGATCGTATTTTCATCATTGGTTCTGAAAAAGATGACTGCGACTATGGAGTTCTTCAGGCCTTTGAAAAACTCCCCTACCCCAAAGCGGTTCTCACACATGTCGAATACCCGGAGTTTTCCTCCGCTTTCCATATAAAAGGGTTTGGAGAAGGAAATCCCCTCGGGACACTGACAAATTTTAAGCCGCAGACATGGAGGAGACGGTATATGGATGAATTTGATTATGTCTCTTTTCTGAATGAAGGAGGGAAGCTGCTGTGAATCCTGCGCCTTTCCGAAGCAGTGTCGTCTCCTGCGTCACGCCGGTCTATAATGGGGAACACCATCTCTCCAACCTGCTGGATTCCCTTCTGGCGCAGAGTTATCCTCTCATGGAAATCATCTTGGTGGACGACGGCTCCACCGACAGGACACTCCGGGTCGCGCAGAGCTACCATGAGGCGTTCGCCGCACGGGGATATACTTACCGCATTATACATGCCGAACACAAGAACGCTTCCGCCGCCATTAACAGTGGACTGCCCTGGGTGACGGGCGAATACCTGATTTGGCCGGATAGCGACGACATCCTCGCACCGGATTCCGTGGAAAAAAGAGTGACGTTTCTCCGGGAGAATCTCCATTATCAGTGTGTCCGATCTCTTTCCGCCTATTTCGACGCGGAGACCGGCGCTCCTCGCCAAACGCCCGACGAACGGCAGGGCGACCTCTCCAAAGAGGATTTGTTCTGGGACGTGCTGGAATTTAAAACTTTCGTCTGCTGCGGGTGCTATATGCTGCGGACAGAAGCATTTTTCACCATCTATCCGCAGCGCCGGATTCCGGAATACGATGTGGGGCAGAATTTTCAGATGCTGCTGCCATTTCTGTACCGCCACCTCTGCCCCACCCTCCGGGATACGCTGTACCGTGTCTGTGTCCGGGAGGGGAGCCATTCCCGGGCGCCTCTCTCACAGGCGGGGGAGAAAAAGAAGTATGACGATTATGAGCGGCTGATCGACGACATCACCGCTATCTGCCGCATTGAAGATAAAGCGTCAAAAAAACGCATCGTGTGCTGGAAAGCGAGGCGGCGGTATATTCTCTCAATGAAATACGGCAACAAAAAAGAAGCCCTCCGCGCACTGTACCGGCTGTGCCGCTGCGGAGGACTCCATAGCGGGGAAATATTTCAGTTTTTTCTGCGGCATTTATCTCTTTTTTTCCGAACGCGCAGCAATCCACCGGCTGATAAGACTGATAACGTGACAGCACCGAAAACGAAAAAGAACAACAATGACACGTTCCTGCCATGATCTGCACATGCGGTCCCATTTTATCAGCTGGCGGTATCGTTCATCTTCCCGAATCATCTGGCACAATCTGCATTTTTTTGAGTAGTCCGCCGGATTACCGGGAACAAAAATTTTATGTACCATATAATACACAAGAACATTGAGAGAAAAAGAAACATATTCGTTTTTTACTGCCGAAAGTCTGCCTCCGGCTTCTAAAACCGACTGAATTTCCTTCACCAGCCGCAGATGATTCCGCAGAAATTCGGAGTCGAAGCGGTGGGATGAAGAATCGTCATGTATATTATAAAAATAAACCCGCCGAGGAATGTAAAGAGTATTTGCCGCTTTCATCTGATATTCCAGATTAAACAGTTTATCCTCTCCAAAAAACAGATCGGTAGAAAAGCGGAGCGCATAGAGAGCGATAATAGACTTTCTGTACGCTTTTGCACAGGGAGAGTTAAAGTTCACACTGCCGTTTTCCCGCAGCTGAACCGGGACTAAAATTCGTTTCAAAAACTCTAGTGTATGTTCGTCTCCATAATGAATCTTTTCCGCCGCTTTTCCTCCGGATACAAGCTCCTGTTCCGTCTGGGCAAAATCAAACAGAAGCAAATCTGCTTCTTCTCCGGCAATCAGCGCCAGAAAGTCACGGGAAATGAGATCGTCCGCATCCACGAATACGACCCATTCCCCGCTGCATTCTTCAAGCCCGCGGTTGCGCGCGGCGGACACGCCCTGATGTTTCTGTATAATCAGTTTTATCCGGCAGTCTGAATACTCTTCACAAATCCGCAGGCTTCCATCTGTGGATCCATCGTCGACAAGAATGAGTTCAAAAGCCCGATATGTGGAATTCAACACCGAATCGATACAGCGCCGCAGATAGGGCTCTGCGTTATAAATGGGAATGATCACTGAAATCACAGCTTTCTCTCCTCTCCGCGCATATACGTTAATGATACCGCTTCCATGTCAGATATACGGCGCTCACCCGGCAGATTGCATAGGTCATTCGATACCATTTCAGATGGAAAAAGAATACAAGCAGTCTTCTTCCCAATGGTCCGCAGACATAATTATATTTTATAGCCTGCTGATCCAATCTATTTTCCTGCATTCTGCGGCACAAATCACATTTTTCATGATAAGGCTTTCCATTGCTGGGGTGAAAAATATCCCACACCAAAATAAATGTCAGATTATCCAGCACATACGAATAGAACTCTCTTTCCAGCAGAGGCAGCATCTCACCGGCTTCCAGAGTGACATATATCTCTTTAAGAAGCCGCATATGATTCTGCGAAAGTCCGGCATGATAACGATGTGACAAAGAGCTGTCGCTCATATGGTAAAAATAAACCGGCCGGAAAATGTAAAGAACATCCCTTACTTTCATCTGATATTCAAGATTAAAAAGTCTGTCCTCTCCATGGAACAGTTCCGGAGAAAAACGGAGCGCACAGCGGTCAATAATGGACTTCCGATATGCTTTTGCCCAAGGTGAAAGAAAGTTTACATTGCCGTTTTCTCGCAGCTGATCCGGCACCAGAATCCGTTTCAACAGGTTCGGTATATATTCCTCTCCAAAACGCATTTTTTCCGCCTCCCCGCCTGCGGAAATAAGCTCCCGCTCTGTCCGGGCGAAGTCAAAGAGGATTAAATCCGCGTCCTCTCCCGCTATCAGCGCCAGATAGCCGCGGGAAATAACATCGTCCGCGTCCACGAACACGACCCATTCCCCGCTGCATTCGTCAAGCCCGCGGTTGCGTGCGGCGGATACACCTTGGTTTTTCTGTACAATTAGTTTTATCCGATCATCTATATATTGTTTGCAAATTTGCAGGCTTCCGTCGGTGGATCCGTCGTCAATGAGGATGAGTTCAAAATCCCGGTACGTGGAATCCAGCACCGAATCGATACAGCGCCGCAGATACAGCTCCGCATTATAAATGGGTATGATGACTGAGATCACAAGCCTTCCCCTCCCCGGGCCGATATGGTCTCAGTATAATACAGCTCCCCTCAAAAAGCAACTCCGGCACAGCGGACAGGAGGCATTATGTTTACATTTATCGTCACATGCTACCAGCAGGCGGATATGATCCCGCTCGCGCTGGAAAGTGTCAGGTACCAGATTGAGCGCTACGGTCAGGGACAATCCTTCCAGCTCATCGTCACAGACGACGGATCCACTGACGGCAGCCGCGATGTCATCCGGCGGTGGACAGAAAAAAACCGGCGTCTCTTCGCCGAGGCCGATCTCCTCTTCCAGGAGGAAAACGCGGGGATCTGCCAAAATTATGTGGACGCGCTGAGGCACGTGCGAGGGGAACGCTTCATCGTCCTCAACGGTGACGATCTGTTCTCTTCCCACAGCGTTTTCGCGTTCACAGACAGGCTCGCCGAATATGACATCGTGACTTCCGCCGCCGCTAAATTTACCGGATCAGGCAAGCCTGTCCATGCCCGGCACACAGTTTTAGAAATGGTGCTGCAAAACTTCATCACCGGAAAATCCCTGCATAACGCGGTAAAGCTGGGCTGCCCGATAATGGGATACGCCATCTACCGGAAATCCCTCCTGACAGAGGATATTTTCGATTTTATCCTGCGCTTCCGGACAGTGAATGACCGAGCCTGTTTTCAAAAAATACTGGATCAAAACGCGGTAAAAACCTGCTATATCAACCGCCCGATTATTCTGTGCAGAATTTCAGAAAATTCCATTTCCAACTTTAACAGTCCGTCGAGGATTCTGCACAATCAGGAAATTTCAGATCTGTGCCGGACACAGCGAAAAACAGAAAAGTCATTCCTCTTTCGGTCCCTGCTGTTCTGGCAGGAAAAGTCTATTTCCTTCCGCAAAAGTCCATATGAATTTATACGGTTTCTGCGATTTTTTTCCCCATATTTTATCTTCATATTTTGGATTTACTGCCGAAATTTTCTCTCTATCAAAAAAATGGAACAGGAGCTTATACATGCCTGCGAAAAAGAATGTGAAACGCACTATAAAAACATATGCACCCGCGCTTCCGGAAGCCTTCTGTAAAAGATGCGCTGCACGCTATACACACTACCGCCATTCGCCGCTAATTTAAGGAGGATACCGCCATGAAAGCGCGCCGGCTGACTTTAAAAAACATCGCTGCTTATATTCACCACCTGTATCTGGAAGAACGCGCGCCGGCCACGGCGGAAAAATACAACCGCGACATCCATGCCTTTATCGAATGGCTGGACGGCAGAAAAGTGGAAAAGGAAGCGGTGTCCCTCTGGAAAAAACATCTGCTGGAAAAGGGGCTTTCCCCCTCCACGGTTAACGCCAAGCTCTCCGCCCTCAACGGATTTTTCAGCTTTCTGGGCTGGGACGACTGCCGCATCCGCTTCCTGCGCATTCAGCGGCGCCTGTTCCGGGACAAGGCGAAGGAGCTCACCCGTGCAGAATATGAACGCCTCCTCGAAACGGCGAAACTGCTCCGGCGCAGCCGCTTGGAGCTGCTGATGGAGACCATCTGCTCCACGGGAATCCGCGTTTCTGAGGTGCGGTACATCACGGTTGAAGCGGCGCAGAACGGGCAGGCGGTCATTCGCCTGAAAGGGAAAATCCGGACAATTCTTCTGGCAAAAAAGCTGTGTGCGAAGCTCTTAAAATATGCCCAAAAAACAAAAATCGTTTCCGGTGAGATTTTTCTCACCAAAAACGGAACCGGTCTCTCGCGAAAACAGATTTGGCAGGAAATGAAGTCACTGTGCAAAAAAGCGAATATTGCACCGTCCAAGGTGTTTCCGCACAACCTGCGCCACCTGTTTGCCGTCACTTTTTATCAGGTCAGCCGGGATCTTGTCAAACTGGCCGATACGCTGGGACACTCCTCCTTGGAGACGACGAGAATTTATCTTCTAACCACTGTTTCGGAACATATAAAATATTTGGAAAAATTGCGGTTAATCAGGTAAAACAAATACAGGACGGAATATGCGTTTTGCCCCTCTATCACAATTTATTTCCATTGTACACAGATTTTCATAAAAAAGCAATAGGCAAATTACATAGGCAGAATATGCGTTTTGTAGTGGAGGATTTATGAAACAGCAGAATTGAAGATGATTGCCGGTTGAATGGAATAGAAAAACGCAATAAAGTCGCAGGCATACAGAGCCGTTGACCGGACGGCTCTGTATGCCTGCGTTTAAAACAGAGAAATGGGTTGGAAAATACTATATAATTTACCTATTGCTTTTTAAGGGACGGATATGTACAATAGAAATGATTAAAAAGAATGGGCAAAACGCATATTCTGTCCATATTGAGAACGAGGAGGGGAATTTCGACATGGAGGTACTGCTTTCAGGTGACGATTTTCCCTCACGAAATGACTGCTAATGACCACCGACAAGAAGGTGAGACGGAACTATGGAAGTACTACTGGTTGGAAACGGTCGGATAACAGAGGCCCTTATTGACCGGCTGAACAAAAGTGGGGACCGTGTTTATCTGCTGACCGGTCATCGTAATGGCAAATCCTCACAAAAACATGTGTTCGAAAAATATAACTTCTCCTATGAGGACGACAGCATAAAGGACATTTTCAAGAGCATCAAGCCGGATGTTACCATTTTTACCGGCGCATGGGACAGTCATTTTGACTGGCAAAAGGCTGAACAGGAATCTGTTCGGTACACGACATCGCTCATCAACATCGTGACCGCCTATTCTATACTGCAGCAGGGGCGGTTTGTATATCTCTCGTCTCAGGAAGTGTTCAGCGGCTCCAGTCCGCAGAACCTGTCGGAATCCTCCCCGACATCACCTAAGGACTTTCGGAGCATGGCAATCTCTCAGGGGGAGGAGATTTGCGCCAATTACCGCCGCAATCAGGGGCTGGACATTCGGATTCTTCGCTTTGATCATCTCTATTGTGTGCCGGAAAAAGGGCGTCCTGAGGTGGATCCCTGCTTTGCCATGTGCCTGGAGGCACTCCGCAGCGGGCGCATTTCCGCCAATAACAACGAAGTGTTTTCCATGATCTTTCTCAAAGACGCTGTGGAATTGGCGTATAAGGCCATTGCAGCGCCAAAGCTGGAGCAGTCCCTCTATCACATTTCCTCTATGGAGGAAATAAGCGCTATGAGGCTCGCCGAGCTGGTGCAGGCGACGATAGGGAAAAACATCCGGATAATGGATTACACATCGGACGATGTGCATCGGCTGATTCTTGACGGCAGCGCCTATCAGGAAGAGTTGGGGATGAAGATCGCCACCCCCTACTGGGTTGGTGTGGAGCTGGTCGCCCAGTATATGCGGCAGCACAGCGAATCTTTTATTCGTGCCGAGGATGTAGGCGGAGGCCGGTGGACCCGGTTCTGGCACAGAACAAAACTGATTTTCTCCGCACTGGTCCCGTATGTAGAGAACATCGTCTGTTTTCTGATTTTCTTTTTTCTAAACAGTATGGCTGCCGGCAGCGGTTTTTTCCAGCGCCTAGACTTTTTCCTGCTGTATGTGCTGCTCTTTGCCGTCATCCACGGCCAGAAGCAGGCGATCCTCTCCGCTTTGCTGGCCGTGGCAGGGTTCTGTGTGCAGGAAATGGTTACTCGCAGCGGCTTCGAGATCATGCTGGACTATAACACCTATGTGTGGGTGGCCCAGCTGTTTATTGTGGGGCTGGTCGTAGGGTATCTTAAGGATCAGCTGTACACCGTGCAGCAGGAGAGCCAGGACGAAATCGACTATCTGGAAAAAAGGCTGGCCGACATTGCAGAAATCAACGACAGTAACGTGCGGATGAAGCAGAACTTCGAGGCGCAGCTTGTCAATCAGAAGGACAGTCTGGGGAAAATTTACGACATTACATCCAAACTGGAACAGCAGGCTCCGGAGGAAGTCCTTTTTACCGCCGTGCGGATGATTGCCCGCCTCATGGACTGCGAGAGCGCCGCTGTATATACAGTGGCCAACCGAAGCTATGCCCGGCTTTTCTCTTCCACATCCGCCGAGGCCCGAAGCCTTGGGAACTCCATCGAATACACCACCATGACGGAAATGTACAGCGATCTGCAGAAACGGCGGGTCTACATCAACAAAACGATGGAGAACAAATTCCCACTGATGGCCAGCGCCGTGTACTATGAGGATTCCATGCAGCTTATCTTCATGCTCTGGGGGATTCCCTGGCAGCGCATGACCATGGCGGAAGCCAACCGTCTGGCGGTCATCGGGCAGATGGTGCAGTCCGCTGTCGTGCGGGCCAACCGGTATCTGGAAGCGCTGAGCAACGAACGGTATGTCGAGGGCACCCGGCTGATGGCGGCGGACGCTTTCCGCCAGCTGGCCAGCGCGTTTCTCAGCGCACAGGAAAAGGGGCTCACCGAATGCGTCCTGCTGGAGGTGGAGACGAATGGGGACTGTGTGAGTGCGGCGGCCGCCCTAAACGGATATACCCGCCAGTCGGACTATATGGGGGCGGTGAAGAAGGGGGTCCTGTCCGTTCTACTCTCGAATACAAACAGCGAAAATGCCGCATTCGTAATGAATCGGTTCCGCTCCGCCGGATATGAGAGCCATCTGGTTCGGGAGATCGTATGATGAACTGGGGGTTGGACATGCGGGCATTTCTCCTGCTGTGTCTTATTAATTTGATTGCCGCTCTCCTCTATCTGCTGGTGGGAGCGCTGATTGTCTCTCCTGCCCAAACCCGGAAAGAACGGAAGGAGGGTATAGAAGTCCGGCACGACAACCGGCGCACCTATCTGCTGCGGTTTCTGGTCATGGTTCTGTGCCCGGTGGTGGGGCCGCTCTTTTTCTTCTTCTCCTATCTGCTGTTCCGGATTCCACTGTGGACACAGCCTGATCTCGAGGATGTTGTTTTCAGTAAGGAGCGTGTAAAAACCCGCATGAAAGCGGATGAGGAACGCGAGAGGAACATGGTCCCGCTGGAAGAGGCCATGTTCGTCAATGAGAGCCGGGATCTGCGTCTCATCATGATGAACACCATCCGGGGGGATGTGCATGCCGCGTTGGGTGTCATCATGCTCGCGCTGGACAGTGAGGACTCCGAGACCGCTCATTATGCAGCGTCCGTCCTGAGCGGCGAGCTGGATACATTCCGCGCCAATGTGAACCGGCTCTCGAGAATCATCCGGGAGGAGACGAATGAGGAGACAGCGGCCGAGCTGGAGCTTATCCCGTATATGGATGATTTTCTCCGCCAGAACGTATTCTCACAGCTGGAACAGAAAAAGCTGACGAAAATTCTGGAGGAAACAATCCAATCTCTTTACGAAAAAAATGCTTCTCTTCTGACACCGGAGCATTACGAAAGTGTCTGTCTGCGGCTTATGAAGATTTCAGATTATACCAGCGCGGAAAGATGGTGCCTGTGCCTGACCGAACAGTATCCGGATACGCTGGCCTCCTTCACCTGCCGCCTGAAGCTCTATTTTTCCACAAGGAACCGGGACGCTTTTCTTCAAACACTGTCCGCGCTCAAGCAGTCGAATGTCGTTATTGACAGCGAGACACTGGAGCTTATCCGAATTTTCAGTTAAACAATAATCAGCGTGATGGGAGGAATCGGATGATATCGCGCCGCAATTTTTTTTCCATTGCTGCTCTCATGCTGGTGATTTTTTTCATGTTTCAGTTTACCAATGTGGCACTGGAATTATGGAATCACTACGAAGAGAATGCCTACGCTGTGGATCTTGCCTCTCTGCCTGGGGAAAACGGTGCCTATACTCTGAATACCTCCGGCGAAGACACTCTCTGGGGGAATGTGCGTCCCACCGTGACTTTTATCGGCGAAAGGGATAGTGCGATGGGGCAGGTGGTATCCAACTGGGCCGCTTACACAAAGCGCCGTCTGTCCGTTCAGCCAGCGCTGCAGGGCTATGTACTGGAGGATACCATACCGGAATTTCTTGTTCTGGACGCTGCCAGCATGGACTGGGATGAGAATGCCTGCCAGCTCCTTCTGGAGTGGGCAGAAAAGGGGTGCGACCTCGTGTTTGGCAGTCTGCCGGCGCCCTTTATCATCCGAGAAATACCCGGCCTGCAGGAACTGTTGGGCATCTATGAGATCCGCGCGGATCGCGCCGCCGTGGAAGGACTCCACCTCTATGCGGGATTCTTCCTGGGCGGAGAGGTGATCTACCAGGGGGCTGATGCACAGGAGAACGAATTGCGGCAGGATCTGGATCTGGATATCCCCTGGTACATCCCCGATATTGGGACAAAGGTCTACATGAAGGGGATCCCTGCCGGCGACGTAAAAGCGGAAGATCATCCAGCTATCATCTGGCGCAGAAGCCTCAACGGTTCGTTCGTCTTCGCCATAAACGGCAGATACATGGAGGACGCCACCGGGCTGGGTATCCTCTCCGCGATAGTCTCACAGTCCGGTGTTCTGGATATCTATCCGGTGATCAACGCCCAGAATCTGGTGGTGGCCAACTATCCGGGCTTGGCCATGGAGAACGAGGATGTCCTCTCACAGTATTACAGTGCGTCCATGCAGGGGATCTTCCGGGATATCCTGTGGCCGGACATCACCGCGATTTATCATCAGGGAAAGCTGGGGTTCTCCTGCATGATGGCTCCCCAGTTTGACTACGGGGATTCCAATCTGCCCGATTCGGAATCGTTCGTTTACTACATGAAGCTGCTCAACGAGCTGAGAGCGGAGGCGGGCATATCCGCTTTTTCCGTGTCGGAGACCCCTATGGCGGAAAAGTTGTTGGAGGATCTCCGTTTTATGGAGCATGAAAATCTAGGATACCGCTTCACTTCTCTTTATGCCGGGGAGGCCGGTAAAGATATACCGGCAGACGCTCTGCAGGCCATTCCCACTCTGCGTACCGTGGTTTTCCCTTACGATGGCGGCAGCGAACTCGTCGGCTATCAGAATGAGAGCGTAACCTGGCAGATGGCTGTAGCCGACGGCTTTGGCCATACCTACCGGAGCGATTTTCGGGTACGCAGTGTCGAAACGGCGCTGGCCTATACCAGTATTCTCGCAGACGTTGCCCGAGCTGTCTATCCCGAGAGTGCCGAAGATACCTGGAACTCCATTTCCCAGCGTTTCTCCTCGGATGTGCCTCAATTCTGGCGGGAATTTGAATCGTTCGACGGTACCTCCGTTTCAGAATGCGATGAACGCGTCCGCCGCTTTCTCTCCCTGGACTATACCTACAAATACGATGGAGAAACTGTCTCTCTGCGCCACAGTGGCGATGGAACGGCATGGTTTATCCTGCGGGTGAACAACCGCCGGGTCAGATCCGTCGAGGGAGGGACTGTCCGGCGCATTGAAGAGGGTGTGTATCTTATTGGGGCAAAGGAAAAGGATGTGACCATCACTCTGCTCGGCATTCGTGCCAATGTGCGGGACGGATACCGTATCGCACCGGAACATGGTGATGCTATTTAAGCCGAACGGCGGAAAGGAGGGGCGCGCATGTGTATCTGCATCATTGTAGAAGGATGTTATCCATATGTAGTCGGCGGCGTGTCCAGCTGGGTACACAGCCTGATCCAGTCCTTTCCCGAAATAGAATTTGTCATTCTGACCATCGTGTCGAACCGATCCATGCGGGGGAAGTTTGTCTATACGCTGCCGGAAAATGTTTCAGAGGTTTATGAGCTGTATCTGGATGATGTGGACTGGGGCCGCCAGCACAGGAAACGGATGAACCGCACGGAATATAATGCTCTGCGCAGCCTGCTCCTTGACCAGCACATCGACTGGGAGACACTCTTCAGATACTTCCAGAATAAGCATGTTTCCATCGACGGACTGCTCATGGGCGAAGATTTCCTGCACGCTGTGGAAGAATTTTATCTCCTTCATTACAGCCAGGTGGTATTCTCGGATTTTCTGTGGATGATGCGCTCCATCTATCTGCCGCTGTTTTTCGCACTGAAAATGAAGCTGCCGAAAGCGGATCTCTACCACTGCCTCTGCACCGGTTACGCGGGCGTGCTCGGCAGCATGGCCAAGCATCTGTATGGCACTCCCCTGCTGATCTCCGAGCACGGGATCTACACGCGCGAGCGTGAAGAGGAGCTTGTGAAGGCCAAGTGGGTGCAGGGACTCTATAAAAATGTCTGGATCAACCAGTTTCGGAAGATGTCCCGCCTAGCCTATGAGCGGGCGGATCTCGTGACCAGCCTGTATGAGCATGCCCGTGTCCTCCAGATTGAACTGGGCTGTCCCGAACAGAAGACACTTGTCACCCCTAACGGCATCCAGGTGGACGCTTTTCAGGATCTGCCGGGCCGGGTGGAGGAGGATGAAGGAAGAATCAATGTAGGAGCGGTTCTGCGGGTTTCCCCCATCAAGGATGTCAAGACAATGATACAGGCTTTCGGGTTTGCCAAAGAGCGCGAGCCTGCACTGAAGCTGTGGATCATGGGACCTTGGGAGGAAGACAAGGAGTACGCCGAGGAGTGTTTTGATCTGGTGCGGGACATGAATCTTTCCGACGTGGTATTTACCGGGCAGATCAACGTGCGCGATTATCTGGGGCGAATGGATATGACCATCCTCACCAGCATCAGCGAGGGACAGCCGCTAACGATTCTGGAAAGTTTTGCCGCCCGCAGACCTGTCATTGCCACGAACGTGGGGAACTGTCATGGCCTCATCTTCGGCGAAGGCGACGATTTCGGTCCGGGAGGCATTATCACACACATCATGAATCTGGAAGAGATTTCCGACGCCATCGTCTATCTGGCCCGCCACCGGGAGGAACGGTTGCAAATGGGGGAAAACGGATACCGAAGGGTATCCGCCCGCCACCGTATTGAGCAGATGCGCGAAAACTACCGGCGTATCTATGAGCGTTTCGAACAGGATGGCCAGTATCCGCAGGCGGGCGAAAAGCAGATTGAGCAGGAGGTGAAATAGATGGCGGGTGTCGGTGTCCGGCTCAACCGTTTTTTCCAGAAGAGGTCCATTACCGCGGGGATTGCCGGAGTGGTGTACGGTTCCTGCCTGACCGTCGCGCCGATGGTTTTGGTTATCGGCGTCCTACTGCTGATGGAGTGGATTCTGGGGTTCGACACACTCGATTATTACACAAGAGAACTCTTTTCCTGCACCATTCTATATATTTTTATTTTCTCTCTTCTCTGTGCCTCCCCATTCAACTCGGTGCTCTCCAAATATATGCAGGACGCGATCTTTGAGGAGCGCTTTCAGGATATCCTCCCCTGTTATTATCTGGGGCTCTGGATAAATATCTTTCTCAGTTGTCTGGTGGGGATCCCATTCTGCCTGTGGGAGCATTTTATAGGCGGGGTACCGGTGTACTATGTGTTTACCGGCTTCTGTGGCTACATCTCCCTGACACTGGTATTTTACTCGATGCTCTACCTCTCCATCTGCAAGGATTACGGAAGAATCTCTCTGTTTTTCCTGGTCGGGCTTTTAATCGGTTTTCTGCTCTCCCTGATTCTCCGTTTCTGGGCTGGATGGGAAATCTCCGAAAGCATGCTCTTTTCTTTGACAGTCAGCTTCTTTCTCATCTCCATTTTTGAATACAGCTCTGTCCGGCGGTATTTTATAGAGAACAGTAACCGTTTCCTGCCGGTATTGCGGTATTTTAAAAAGTATTGGCATCTGGTAGCTGTCAATTTCTTCTACACATTGGGGCTGTATATACATAACTTTGTCTTCTGGACAACGGAGCTGCGCATGGTGGTAGCCAAGTCCTTTGTCTGCTGCCAGCCCTACGATATGGCCTCCTGCCTAGCCATGTTCACCAACATCTCTGCTACAGTCATCTTCATTGCACGCGTGGAAATGTATTTTCACGATCGGTACAAAGCGTATTCCGAGGCAGTCATCGGCGGGAGGCTGGTGGACATTCAGTCCACAAAGCGCAAAATGTTTCGGGAAATTGCCAATCAGCTTTTGGATCTGGCGCGCATCCAGTTTATGATTTCTGTCGTGGTCTATCTGTTGTTTGTCGTGATCCTGCCGCGGTTTGGATTTGCGGGTATGATTATGCGCATTTATCCTTGTCTGGCAGCGGGATACTTCATCCTGTTTCAGGTGTACGCTGAGGTCCTCTTTTTATACTATTTCAAGGATATGTGGGGGGCTGTGTTTACAACTGTCAGTTTTTTTCTGGTAACGCTTATTGGAGCTCTGATCGCCACGCGTCTGCCGGAAATCTGGTACGGCATCGGCGTGGTGGTGGGTTCCGCTGTCGGATGGTCTGTCGGATATATGCGCCTGCGCTGGGTGGAGAAGCATATAGACGTTCAGGTATTCTGCCAGGGAAGGCTGTTAGCCCGGGGCAAAGGAGTGCGTCCCAGCGATCAAGTGTATCAACGGACTGCGGCAGAGCCGCAAGGTAAGTGAGGGGGATGACCATGGAATTGGTTGTCATCATGAGATGCGGCCTTGCCATTGTGGGACTGGTGCTTTTGATTTCTAGTTTCTGGTTCCATGCCGCAAAAAAAATGACATCGGATCTGGCGGTAACCTGGTGTCTATTGGGATTTGTGCTGATGGTGGTCGGGATCGTTCCGGCATTGTCCGCGTGGATAGACCGTATCTCCGGCCAGGCAGGGATCACGCTCCTCTTTGCAGGTGCAGCCTGTCTGGGGGGCGCATTCCGGATATGCCTCATCATTTCCCGCCTGACAACACAAAATCAGGAACTGGCGATGCTGGTTTCCCTGCTGCTGGAGGAAAGTGCAGAACGAACAGAGACAGGAGCTGAAAAGGAATACGAGCGATGAAAAAGATCCTGTTTGTTACGAATACACTCGGTATCGGCGGCGCGGAGAAGTCTCTGATCGAGCTGCTGCGCCATCTGGATGGATCGGAATATTCCATTGATCTCTATGTGCTGCTGGGTCGTGGAGAGCTCATGAAACGGGTTCCGGAACATGTCCGTCTCCTGAACCGGAAGGTAGATGGCGGCTCCGTCCTTGACAGCGCCGGACGCTGGGCCCTTACGAAGATTGTCTTCGCTGATTTTTTTCGCGGCGGAGCGTATGCAGAAAAGCTCGGCAGTATCCTGCGGGGGCTCTGGCCCATGCTGAAAAAACGGCGTATACAGATAGATAAGCTCCTTTGGTATACGGTATCCGCCGGCGTACAGCGGCTGGACGAAGAGTACGATGTTGCGCTGGCCTGGCTGGAGGGAGGAGCCGCTTACTTCGCAGCCAAGTATGTGCGGGCCAAAAAAAAGCTGGCGGTCATCCATATCGACTATGAGTGCAGCGGCTATACACGAAGTCTCGATCAGGATTGCTGGGCGCAGTTTGAGAGGATTTTCACCGTCTCCGAGGAAACACGGGCTTCCTTTCTGCGCGTCTATCCGGAGTATGCAGAGAAGCTCAGCATCCTGCCCAATCTCATCAATCAGGAGGAAATCCGCCGCCGTGCGCTGGAGGCGGAAGGCTTTTCTGATGGTTATTCAGGGGTGCGCCTGCTGACCGTGGGGCGCCTCACCTACCAAAAGGCGCTGGATATCTCTATCGACGCCATGAAACTTCTCCTAGATGCCGGCTACAAAGCCCGCTGGTACGTGCTGGGGGAAGGGATTGCACGGGAACGGTTACAGAAAAAAATAACGGCGCTTGGACTTTCAAAGGATTTTTTGCTGCTGGGAACCGTGGAAAACCCCTATCCCTACTATGTGCAGGCGGATATCTTCATTCACGCCACACGCTTTGAGGGCAGGAGTGTCGCCGTGCAGGAGGCACAGACACTCGGCTGCGCAGTGATTGTTTCCGACACAGCCGGCAATCATCAGCAGGTTTCTCACAATAAAGACGGCCTCCTGTGCGCTCTCGATCCGAAGGACATCGCAGTGAGCATTGCGCTTCTTATCAGCGATTCAGAAAAGCGTAAACGCCTTGGAGACACCGCAATGGCAAAAAAAATGCCCACATCGCAGGACATCGGTGAACTGCTTGAATTGCTGAATGGAGGGGATCTATTATAGAAAAGAAAGAGCTTTTAATCATTATGCCCGCCCACAATGAAGAAGCGAACCTTCCAGGTGTTCTCGATTCGCTGGAGGAATGCGGGATCCCCGCCATTGCAGATGTGTTGATTATTAACGACGCTTCGACGGACGCTACCCCGGGGATTATCCGTGCACGCGGATATCGGATGGTTACAAATGTATTTTGTTTGGGGTATGGCGGTGCAATCCAGGTGGGGTATAAATACGCCGTCCGGTATGGCTACCAGTATGTGATCCAGATGGATGCGGACGGGCAGCACGATCCCTGCAATGTCCCAGTGATCTACGGCCGCCTTCTCGAGGAGGATGCCGGAGGACCTCCTGATATTGTGCTGGGTACACGGTATCTGGAGGGAAGCCATTCTTTTCCTCTTTCGCTGCCCAAGCGGATGGCCCACCGGCTGTTCCGGTTTTTGATTCGCCTGCTGTCGGGACATACTGTCTCCGATCCCACGACGGGACTGCAGGGATTGAGCCGCCGTGCTTTCACCTTTTACGCCGGATACGATAACTTTGATGTGAAATATCCGGACGCCAACATGCTCATCCAGATGCTGCTCCTCCATTTTCGCATGGTGGAGGTTCCGGCCGTGATGCATGCGCGTACAGCGGGAAAGAGCATCCATTCCGGACTGCGCCCGCTGTGGTATATGATTCGCATGCTGTTCAGCACACTGGCCATCGCTTTTCAAATCAATGTCCTCAAAATTGGCGCCGGAGAGAGCCGGCCGCAGATCATTTAGAAAAGGAGCTGCTATTTGAATATCGTCGATACCCTGCACTGGCTTGCCGAATATTTTAAGGTCCTCTCCGGCTTCCTTCTTCTGGTTTTTGTGTGGCCCCATATCGTGTTTAAAAAACATCTGAACGGAGAGGGTATTATCTACCGTTTCTGTTTCTGTATCTCAGTCCAGACAGTGCTCATCTCCACTGTCGTGCTGGGACTGGGGCTCTGCCATATTCTGAACCCCTGGAGTGTCCGCGCAGTGTTTTATGGCATCCCGCTGATTGTTCTGTGTAAAAGGGCCAAACCGACTGAAGAGAAGATCGCGGCATTCTGCCGGGCACTGTCCTTCAGTTATACCGCCATACAGCTCAAGCAGTTTTTCCGGACTGCCAGCGGAAAAATAAAGCGGCTCTGGCAGATCATGCGCCCCCATATACTGGAGTATCTGGGATTGGGCGTGCTTCTGATCTACGCACAAGTCTTCCTTGTATGGGGATCGTTCCAGACTACGTCCTACGGTTTCGGCGATCAGTACGTCCACCACTCCTGGATTTACGGTCTGAAAGAGGGAATCGCCTTTTCCGGAGGCATCTATCCGGAAGCGATGCATTGCCTCATCTATGCCATTCATATTCTGTTCGATGTGCGGACATACTCTCTCATGCTGCTTTTCGGCAGTATACAGGGCATTGTCTTTCTGATTTCTGCCTACTGCTTGCTGAGGGAGTTTTTTCACTGGCGGTATACGCCCCTCTTCGTCCTTGCGGCCATCATCCTGTTCAATATGCTCACCTGGCGGGAAGGCAGCGGCATGGCACGCCTGCAGTGGACACTTCCCCTTGAGTTCGGGCTTACGACACAATTTATCTGCGCTCTGTACCTGCTGCGTTACCTGCGAAAGAAACCGCCGGATGATAATTCCCCCCGGCGGCGCATCTGGAACCGGGATCTGTTTATTTTCATGATGTCGCTCTCCGCAACGTTTGCCGCCCATTTCTATCCGCTCATCATGGCCTTTTTTATGTGTGCGGGTATCGCCGTGCTTTATCTGAAAGCGATCTTTTCCCGGGAACGGTTTCTCCCCCTTGTCGCGGCGGTACTGTGCGGGGGGCTGATAGCGCTTGCGCCCATGGCTGCGGCCTTCGCCTCCGGCACTCCGCTTGAAAAGTCGTTAAACTGGGCGATGGGCGTCATCGACGGAAACGACAGTGAATACGATGAGGCTCGCGGACGGCTTACAGACGATACTGAAACGCAGGACGGCGCTTCGAATACACAGGAATCCGGACTGACAGGAAAAGTCGGCGCGGCCGTTGCTTTCGGCCTGCGGGTTATCCGGCTCGGATATGCAGAGATGATCGGTACCGACCGGGGGCAATTCGTCATGAATCTGACAGTGGCGCTCGGCGCCCTCTGGCTGGCGCTCAGATTGATCCCGCGCTTTCTCTCTCCCGCGCGGCGAGAACAGATAAGAGCTGTGAGTGGTACTTGGCTCGAGGGGTATCTGCCGTTACTCGCCGACTCCGTTGTCTTTATCGTGATGTATATTGCGCCGTATCTGGGGCTGCCGGAGCTGGTTCTAGGTGTGCGTATGGCCAGCACGGAACGAATCCTTCTTTACGCGGTGGCAGCCATTCCGCTCGATCTTCTCTTTTTCTCCCTCACTGTATGGATCAAGGCGTCCGTTCTGCATGTGTCCTCCATGCTGTGCCTCGGGATTATCTCCGCCTGGGGATGCAGCCCGGAAAACTATCACGGATACCTCTACTGCGAACTAACCCGCTACCGTTCTGAGGTTGCTGTAATGGATGAAATTATCGGTTCCTTCTCCCCGTTCACCTACACAGTCGTCTCCCCTACAGATGGTCTTTACCATGAAATCGAGACCGGGTGGCATGAGGAGCTCATCGACTTTGTGAAGCAGGCTTCGGGCGAACGGTATTTCCTTCCCACAGAGCATGTCTTCATCTTTGTCGAAAAACGGCCAATTCAATATGCTCAGACCTACTATTTCCAGGGACCGTCCTGGCTCGCGATGGAGAGGGAGATTCCGGAAAACTGCACCCAGGCGCCCAATATACTGGCCTCTGAAATTTCTGAAGAAGCTGCCCTGTCAGCGCTTGAGGATTTTTCCAATCCGTTCTCATTCTATAAAGAACCCGAGAGCCGCACGATTGTTGAATCCAAGGCGTACGCCTGGTGCCAGCGCTTCTGGCAGCTCTATCCGCATGAGATGGACGTCTATTATGAGGATGATGATTTTGTCTGCTACTACTTCCGGCAGGAACCCAATTCGCCGTATAACCTGGCGCTCTCCCCAAAAGAGGAATAAACTAGGCGGCAGATCGGCACACCGCTGTGGAGTCCTCTGGCTGACTCTTCTGATCATTCTGCTTCTTGCCGTTGGAGGGATCGTGGAAATGCGCCGGGTCCGTGTGAGCGTACAGCCGTTTACAGAGTCGAACCGCTTCTTAAAGAATCCGAACCGGGGCTTCTATTATATTTACGGATTCTATATCACAGACAATGCCGTCGATTATGCCTCTCAGGTAGAGGATTTTTACAGCCGGGACACGGACACAACATTGGCGCTGGTGGAAATCAATTTACAGGAATACCGAACCGGACCTGTGAGCGCGGCGGGAATGGAAAATATCGAAGCTCTGTTTCATGCCCTGTCAGCAGGCGGAAAGCGATTGATCGTCCGCTTTCTCTATGACTGTGAGGGAAAGAATCCCATCGTCGAACCGGATCGGATGAGCATCATTCTGGGACATATCCAGCAGATGGGACCCATCCTGCAAAAATATGAAAGGGACATTTTTACTTTGCAGGGCCTCTTTGTAGGCGACTGGGGAGAGATGCACAATACCCGGTATGAGTCGGATGAGGATTTCCAGATTTTAGCCCAGGCGCTGGCCCGTGCAGCCGGGCCCGGCAATTTTCTCTCCGTACGGACCCCGGCACAGTGGCGGGTGATCACACTGCGGGGAAGGAATATCCCGCTGGCTTCTCAGATCGGACTGTTTAACGATGGAATTCTTGGCAATGACATCGACCTTGGCACCTACGATATGGCCTATCAGGGAGCAGAACGGCGGACTCGTGAGCAGGAGCTGATCTTTCAGAATGAACTGTGCGCTCGTGTTCCCAATGGGGGCGAGGTCGTTATCAATAATCCTTATAATGATTTTGAAAACGCGGCGCGCGATCTGGCCGCTATGCGTGTCACCTACCTCAATAAGGACTATGATGCACAGGTATTCTCCAAATGGGCCGATACCGTGGTCTCCCGCAAAGGATGTTTTTCCGGAATGGACGGCCTGTCCTATATGGAGCGCCGTCTGGGGTACCGGCTGCTGGTGGACAATGTGAAAGCTGTCCGGCATTCTCTCCGGCAGTATATTTCGGTGGATGTGGATTTCCGTAATGCGGGATTTGCCCCGCTCTATACATCGCCGGAGCTCCTTTTCGTGCTGCGGGACGAAGAGAATGCCTCTGTCTGGTCGTCTCCGGCTGTACACTATCTGGAGGATCTGCGCGGCGGTACCGACGCTGTCCATACTGTCAGCATTAAAATTCCGCTGGATGGGCTTCAAAAAGGTTCCTACCGCCTGTATCTTTCTTTGACAGACCCCGATTCCGAAGACCCCATCCTTCTGGCCAATACGCAGGACTGCGGGCCGGACGGATATCTTCTGGGAAAAATAGAGAGACTATTTTGAGTGCTTCAAAACATAAAGAATACCCCTCCGGAATCCTTCCGAAGGGGTATTCTTGTATAATAGAGGAAGATGCTTACTGAACCACCGGAATCGAGACACAGCCCACGGACGCCTTTGGCAGCGTCACTGTCAGCGTACGGCCGGAGGCGGACAGCTTTTCCGTTTTGGGAACAACACGTTCCGGTTCGTCGAAGGTATTGGCGTCCTTGTCGTCCACGCCGGAGAGCAGGGTGAGGCTGCCTTCCCGGGCGTACTCTCCGCCGGAAAGGTCGAGAGTGATCTCCTGATCCTCGTCGATGGAGAGGTTCACGAGGCTGACATTCAGCACGCCGTCCTTGACCGAGGCGGAGCAGGAGACGGTATCCACCGCTCGATCCTCGCCGTCGAAATCGTAGGAGATGGCGTCGGTATGGACGAGCGAACGGACCGCCTGCCCGTTCTGGTGCTCCTTAAACATGTCGAAGACATGATAGGTCCCGGTGAGGACGAACTTCTCCCCTCTCGAGAGGAAGAGTGACTGGATACAGTTGACCAGCTGGGCCGCATTGGCCATGTGGATACGATCGCAGTGGTTGTTGAAAACATTGAGCGAGATCGCGGCCACCAGCGCGTCGCGCATCGTCGTCTCCTGTGCGAAGAGATGGCGTCCCGGCAGAGCGTTCTTGCCGTAGTAGAGCTCCCAGAGACCCCATTCATCGACAATGAGCCCCAGATCATTGCCCGGCCAGGCGGCGTTGAGCATCTCAATCTGGCGCACGATGAAGGGTTCAATCCCCCACGCACGGCGCAGTGTCTCATACCACTGCTCATCGGTGTAGCGGGTTTCCTCTCCGAGATCGCCAAAATTACTCACGTAGTAGTGCAGCGAATAACCGCTCATCGGCGGGATGCGGCCCTCGGTATACATCTGCTGGTACCGCTCGAAGAATTTTAACGTCCAGTCGGGGATGGCGTCGTTGGCACCGCAGGCGATATAATAGCCGTCCGGGAAGACGCTCTTGCAGATGATCCCGTACTTGCGGTAAACGTTGCAGTAGTCCTCGGGCGTCATGGCGCCGCCGCCGCCCCAGTTTTCGTTCCCCAGTCCCCAGTATTTCACGCCGAACGGTTCGGCGCTGCCGTTCTTCTCTCTGAGCTTCGCAAGCGTGGTGGAGCCTTTGGGCATGTTGCAGTATTCCACCCAGTTGCGCCCCTCCAGCACGGTGGTCGTGGTCGCATTCAGGGCAAAATACGGTTCCGCTCCAACCAGACGGCAGAAATCGACAAATTCATGTGTCCCGACCGCGTTGGACTCATACAGCCCATCGTTATTATACCACCAGTTGACTGTCGTGGGGCGTTCCTCGCGGGGGCCGATGCCGTCGCGCCAGTCATACGTCTCGGCGAAGCAGCCGCCCGGCCAGCGGATGACCGGCGGGCGAATGGCGCGCAGCTTCTCCACCAGCTCCTTGCGGAAGCCGCGGATATTCGGGATGGGGGAATCCTCCCCGACCCAGATGCCGTCATACACAACGCCGCCCAGATGTTCAACAAAGTGGCCGTAAATATTCGGATGAATCGTTCCAATCGGTTCCATCAGGATGAGATCTATATTGTTCTTGGACATATCCGTTTCCTTCCTTTCTCTTCTGTAAAGCGTTACATCTTTACCGCGCCGGCGGTTACACCTCCGATGATCTGTTTAGAACACGCCAGATAGATGATAATAATCGGAATCAGCGAAATCGCGGCCGCAGCAAAGACAAGATCCATCTTGGAAATGTCAAAATAACCGGAGACCACAAATTTCATCAGCCCCAGGGGGACCGTTTTCACCTCGTCGCGGGTGAGGAAAATCATGGGCAGAAAAAAGTCGTTCCAGCAGTTCACCGCTACCATCGGCACTACCGATCCCAGCGCCGGAGCCGCAAGCGGCAGAATAATCCGGTTGAAAATGAAGAACTGGGAAGCGCCGTCTATTCGGGCCGCCTCGATAATGGAGGTGGGGATGGATCGGAAGAACCCGGTCAGTACAAACACCGGAATGGAGATTGTGGCGCTGTAAATCAGGATCATACTGAACAGGGTGTTGTTTAACCCGAGCTGACGCACCAGAATATACAGCGGCACAACACCCAGCTTAATCGGGAACATCAGGCCCAGGATGAAATAGAGATACATGAAGCCGTTGCCCTTAAACTGGAACTTCGCTATCCCGTAAGCGACCATGGCGGCAATATAGATGGAGACCACCAGGGATACCGCCGTGATGAAAAAGCTGTTGAAGGTGTAGATAGAAAATTTATAGTCCTGCCACAGTGTCGGAAACTTGGAGAGATCCACTGTCTGGGGCAGCGCCCAGATGTTGGCAAACACTTCGCTTTTGGGCTTTATCGAGTTCAGAAAGATGACATAGAACAGAATGGCTGTCATGACACAGAGGAGAAGCGTGAACAGCCATCCGATCAGATTGACTGGATTCATTTTGCGTTTCATCGGACCAGATCCTTTCTGTAAAGGGGAGAGATGCGTTATTCGTCGCTCTCTCCGGCGTTCATCACTTTCAGCTGGACAGCCGCTCCCAAAAGCACCAGCACAAATATGATGGTCGCTACCGTGGTGCCCATGCCCATCGAATTGGTGATGCTGTTGACATTGAACGCCTGCCGGTAGAGGAAGATGCCCAGAACATCCATGTTGCCGGCCATACCGCCCGTCTCGCCGCCCAGCATGTAGGGCACCTCGAAGGCGGATACGCCCCAGATGTACTGAAGGATAAACACGTTCACCAGCGAGGGCTTCAGCAGCGGCAGAAAGATGTGCCGGAAAATCTGCCATTCGTTCGCACCGTCGATGGTGGCGGCCTCCTCGTAATCGGCGGGGATCATGTTGAAATTGGCAAAGACCAGCAGCATATAGTAGCCGAAGGTCTTCCAGCCGTGTACAATCAGGATATAGGGAATGCCGTATGAGGTGGACTCAAAGAACTGCGCTGTACTCCAGCCGGATCCAAACAGGGAGAGCACATTGGAAAGCAGACCGATGTGCGGGTCGAAGAACAGCGTAACCATGAAGCCTGTCGTGACAAAATTGACAAAATAGGGCGAGTAGCTGACCAGCTTGAGCCCGTTGTGAAGAGGGACCTTGCGGAACATCAGATACCCCATGTAGATCGAGATGGGAACCAGGATCACAAATCCCCAGAACGTGAGCTGGACATTATTCCAGAGCGCGTTATAGAACTCCTTGGAAATCCTGGGGTTGGTGAACACTGTGAGATAATTCTGAATCCCGTTAAACTCCGGCGGAGTGATCCCCGACCATTTTGTCAGGCTGTACGGCAGCGACGAGAGAATCGAATAGATGCTGATCAGGGTATACAGGCAGAATCCTGGCAGGATAAAGAAAATAAACGGCCGCTTTTTTAAGAACCGGATCATCGTATCACACCTTTCCGCAGCGCTTCTTTTGATGAACAAAATTCTCCAGACGTCACAGGGTGCAAAAAACCAGGGCGGGCCCGTGGAATGCCCCTGTGGGCCCGCCGCTTTTCATTTACAAGCACTGCTCAGAGTTCGATCCGGCCGGCGCCGCCTGTCCGGACCGCTCCGTTCTGTCTGGGTTATCTGCCGTCGCCCCACGGATCGAAGTTACGGGTCTCGTAGTCGATGGTATTGGTCTCCATATCCTCAATGAACTGATCGGGTGTAATCTCGCCGTAGGCAAGCTGCGTGCAGACCGACTTGTATTCGACCCAGGTGTCCAGCCCTTCCAGGCCCAGAGCGCCAAAGTAATCGCTGTACAGCGGCAGAACCACTTCGGCCGGTTCCGCATCCAGCTCGGCGAAGACCGCGTCGCTGGAGGTGACGTCGGTACGTCCGGGAACGTTCTGGCCAGCGTCTGCGATGATCTGCATCTGCTCCGCGCTGAAGAGGTGCTTCAGGACATCCAGCGCCAGGTCCAGATTCTCCGCCTTGGAATAGACCGAGAAGCCCGAGGCACAGTCCTGACCGGCGATGAGGCTGCGCTTACCGTCCTTCGTGGGCGGATTGAACGCGCCGACGTTGATTTCCTTGTTGGCGCAGATAGCGTCCTTATCATAGGATCCGCGGCACCACATGGCGGATTTGCCGCTGGTGAACTCCAGGATGCCGCCGTTGGTATCGAGCCCCTTCCAGTCCGCGCCGAAATATCCGGCATCGATCCAGCGCTGGAACTCAACCAGACCCTCTTTGAAGCGGGGATCGGTCAGCCGGCCGTTGGGCTCGCCGTCGAACTTATAATTGACCATGTCGCTGACCCACTCGGGCGTCATCGCGTGCTGGATGAGCATAATCGTCTGCGCGGGGCCCTTGACATCCTTGCCCGGCATACCCATGGCGACCACGCCGTTGGCGGTCAGGGTATCCAGCGCGGCGATGAACTCGTCCCATGTCTTCGGTACCGAGATGTTATACTGTGCGAAGATGTCCTTATTATAAAAGACAGGCCAGGTATCCATGTAGCTGCCGGGAGTCATGTAGAGCTTGCCGCCGACCTTGGCGCGCTGAATCAGATACTCATTAAAGACACTGAGCTCCTCTTCCGTGAAATAGGGATCCAGATCCAGCACGACGCCCGCGTTGATGTACTGCAGCAGGTTCGCGTTCTTCGAGCCGTGGCTGGTGAAGAGCTCCGGCATATCGTCGGCCTGCAGGGCGGTGGAGAGAGCGCTGTAATACTGCCCAGCTTCGAACACTTCAAACGCCATCTTGACGCCGGGGTTCTTGTCCATATAGTTTTTGGACATCTCGTCCCAGAAAGCCGACCTGTCCGGGCTCATGCTGTAAACACGCACTTCCCCTTCAAACTGCCCGTCGCCGGACGGCTCAGCCGGGGCATCGCTGGGAGCGGGTTCCGCAGAGGAAGCGGGTTCCTGCGCGCTGCTCGAGGACGGCGTGTTCCCCTGTCCGCCGCAGGCCGCCAGTCCGGAAGCCACCGCCGCACACAGCAGCAGTGCGAAAAGTCTCTTTGCCATGAAGAATAACCTCCTTTGTTGTGAAACAATTTTGTTTCCCTTGCACTATTATTATAATTCGATTTATAAACTGTTCACAGACCGTTTGATAGCTTTTGGGGGTGTGTTTTTCTGTCCGATTTTATCCGATTTTGTCACAGGTGTCTTTTTTTGTCCGTCAAAAGTCACTTATTTTATAAATTTGTAGAAAATATTCTTTCAATCACAGACAAATCTTGTGCAAATATGTTGATCATATTCTTTCTCCCCATATCGTTATGAAGAAAAGATCCGGAAATGATCCTTTTATAAAAGAAACCGGCCATGGACTTTTTCGCCATGGCCGTGAAAGCAGGCTGTTTTAACGGGCGTGTTCCTTTCTATACTGCCCAGGCGTGAGGCCGGTCATCCGTTTAAACGCCTTGATAAAATACTTGCTGTTCTTATATCCCACCTGATCGGTAATGCGTTCGATTTCCAGGTTGGTGGTGGTCAGCAGCTCCTGGGCCTTTTGGATGCGCCGTTCGCTCAGAAGGTCGATAAAGTTTTTCCCATACTCCCGCACCAGGAGACGGCTGAGGTAGGGCGGTGTCACATGTACGGCGCCCGCCACATCGGCGAGCGTGAGGCGGCGGCAGTACTGCTCCATAATGATGGCCAGCGCCTGCGAAACGATCTCGTTGCAGTGAAAATCGGGGGATTCCTGCGACAGCCGCAGCCGCATCTGCTGCCAGAATGTTTCAAATGCGTCGGGCAGTTCCCCCAGCTGCACCGGCGGATTCCAGAGAACAATGCACTCCGGCTGTGTCCGCTTTTCAGAAAGTTGGCAGCAGAACGACTCAGCCTCCTCTCCAAAGCAGAAGATCGCGATGGTTCCGTCCTCCAGGAGAACCGAGACGACCCGATCATCGTCCTGATACTCCTCATGCAGTCTGCGCGCGAGCTGGAGAAGCGTGGGGTGGTTAACCACCGCGTCGTATGGATTGCGGCAGGCCACCAGAATCATCCCTACCCGCTCCTGCCGGGCGCGCTCATCCTGCAAAAGTGATTCGTAGAGCTTCCGTTCCCCGCGGCTGATCAGCCGCCGCACCGCGTTCTTTAACAGCGTATTGTATCCGGTGTCATAGGAGTGCATCCGGCTCTGCGTCTGGCGCTCCTGCGTGCGCATCCCCGCCACACGGGTGAGGGTATCGATCATGCTTTCGGGCGTCAGGGCGGGCTTATGCAGGTAATCCCGCGCGCCGTAGATCATGGCCTGCTTGGCGTATTCAAAATTGTCGTAGCTGCTCAGGATGATGATCTCGCACTTAATGCCGCGGCTGCGGATCTGCCGGCAGAGCTCGATTCCGTCGATCACCGGCATGCGTACGTCGGTGATCACAATGTCCACCGGCTCCCGTTCCATCAGATCCAGCGCCTCCTGGCCGTTGCCCACCGCGCCCACCAGCCGGAAGCCGTGCCGCTCCCACTCGATCATCACCTGCATGCCGCGGCGCACGATATATTCATCCTCTACCAGTATCACGTTCAGCATCGCCCGTTATCTCCTCCCCCATCCGCTGGGCCGGCCAGCGCAGCTCTATCCGGGTTCCCTCTCCCTGACGGCTGCAAATCCGCATCCGGCCCTCCGATTTATAGTAGACGTCTAAGCGCTGCCGGACACTGCCGACCCCTATCTTCATCAGCGACTCTCTCGACGGCTCCTCCCGGTGCTCCAGTTCTTCCAGATGCCGCTCGTCCATCCCCACGCCGTTGTCCTCAATGACAGCCTCCGCCTCCCCGTCACGGATCCGGACAGAGACACTCACCTTTCCCGGACGCCCCTGAAGCGGCGCAAGGCCGTGGAAGATGGAATTTTCCACCAGAGGCTGGATCAGGAACGGCAGCATCTTTACATTTTCCGCCTGCGGATCCATCTCAATCTCCAGCGCGACATTCTCATACCGCAGCTTCATCAGGTCCCCGTAGGAACGGATAAAGTCCAGTTCTTCCCGCACGGTGATGAATTCCTTGCGGCGGCTGACGCTGATCCGGAGCACGGTGATAAAAGAGGAGATGATATCGGCGATGAACTGATTCTTTTCCAACAGCGCCGCCCAGCGGATGCAGTTGAGCGTATTATAGATAAAGTGCGGATTGATGCTGACCTGAATAGCATAGAGCTCATGTTTAATCCGCTGCTGTTCCTTCTGGCTGATTTCGGAGATGAGCTGCTGAATCCGCTCCACCATCAAATTGAACGCCTGGTACATCTGCTGTACTTCGACATCGCTCGTGCTGGCCTTAATCGCTTCAAACCGCCCCTCGCTCACCAGATTCATCTGGCCGCGCAGAATCTGAATTGGCTGCGTGATATACGAGGAAACCAGCAGCGCTATGAAGAACGCGACTATGCACAGCCCGATGCCCATGAGCAGGATCATCCGGCCGACCACGCCGATCTCCCGGTAGAGCTGGCTCACCGGCAGACTGTACTGAATGGTGAAGCCGGTGTTATGCGAGATATGCTCGACCGTGAGATACTTCTTATCCGACAGATACTGCTGGCGGGTGATCGGGGAACCATCCTGCCGCAGGATATTGATCACCCCGCCCGCATCGGCAGCCGTGACAATTTCCCTGATAAAATCCGCCTTGATATCGATGGCCAGCACGCCGACAGGCTGAAAGGTGGACGCGCTGCGGACGAGCCGGGCAAACGTAATCACCTCCGCCGGCTCATTCATCTGCGCCCGGAGCAGGTAGTGGAGCTGCCGGTTCTCCCGAATGGGCGTGACAATCCAGCGTCCGTTGGCCTCCACTGCCTCCTGATACCATGTCTCCTCCCGGGAATCAACTGAAGAATTCCATGTCTTGTAGGGGTGATAGAAATAGTTCATCCCGCTGCTGCCAAACAGCATGACATCCTCAATCAGCGGCTTTAAGGTGAACAGATTGTCGAAGTATTTGAAGATTTCGTTTTCCGTGTTGATATACTGAACCGAAAAATTCTGGTTGTCCCGGTAAGGCAGCATGCAAGCGTTCTGCACGACCGGTGCCTGCAACGCCACCAGCGACATCGTGTCGATCTCATCGAAAAACTGATCGCAGTAAACATTGATACTGCGCGCAACCACATCCATCTGGCTGCATGTCTTCTGCCTGATGGATGCGGCGTAAATATTATAGCTGTACCCTCCCAGAAAAATGAGCGCTATCCAGATGAGGGCTGTGCAGCAGACCAGAATCTTTCCTTTGACTGTTCCCAACAGCCTGCGCATCCTCGATCTCCTTCCCCGGCGGCGTTCACTTTTCCAGCAGTTCTCCCAGCACGCCATCCACCAGAATCAGGGAGCGGGGGACATGAAACGGGCCCTTAAATGTAGACCCCTTCGCAGGCGGCATCGTGGGCACACCGTCCCGGCGCAGATAGCCATACCACTCGCCGTACTCCGAATCGGCGAAATGCGCCCTGCAGTAATCGACTGTCTTTTCAAACCAGTCCAGATACTTCTCGTCCCCGGTATCCCGGTAGAGCATGCACGACGCTGTCAGAATCTCGTTATGCGGCCACCACAGCTTCATATCGTGTTCATAGGCCTCGATGGGCTTGCCCAGCGCGTCGATAAAATAAAACAGCCCGCCATACTCTCTGTCCCACCCGGCCTCAATGGCCCAGCCGAAGATCTGCGCCGCTCTGGAAACCAGATCCCTCTCTCCCACGCGCCGCGCATATTCCAGAAGGAACCACACCGCCTCGATATCGTGGCCGGGATTGACTGTGCGCCCCTCCGAGTAGTAGAGGCGCGGCGTGCCGTCCACATCCACGTTTTCCAGCACGCACCGCAATTCCGGCTTCACATGGTACCGGAAGATTTCATCCACACACTGCCTCGCCCGCTCCTCATAGAGCGCCTTTCTCTCCGGATCCACCCGCAGCAGCTCCTCGGTAACGTTCAGAATGATCATCGGGCCGCCGAAGGCGCGTCCAGCGCGCGTTTCGGCAATGGTTTTGGGCCCCAGCCCGGTCGGATCCGCCAGCCCATGGCCGAGATCCCAGTACAGATCATAGGCCCGGCGGGCCCGCAGAAGGCGCTCCTCCTCCCCGGTAACACTGTAATACGCCGCGTTGGCCAGCGCATAAAACGCCTCCGAAAAGCAGTACCGCCGCTGGCGGAGGGGTCTGCCGTCACCGGTGACGGTGAAATACATCCGGTCCCCGGCCTTCCGGTTGATGCAGTGGGCCTCCATGAAGTCCAGACAGCTTCCGGACGCCTCCAGCCATTCCGGTCGCACGCCGTATGTCCGGCAGAGATGCGCGAAAAGCCAGCTGCAGCGCCCCTGCATCCACACGCTCTTATCGGTGGAATAGATTTCTCCTTTTCTGTCTAGGCAGGTGTATACCCCGCCGTGTACTCTGTCCATACCGTATTTCAGCCAGAAATTGATACACCTCTCCAGCTCGTCCCGAATCCATCGGTGGATCTGCTCCAGCCTGGACACCCTTTCCGGCCTATCGTTTTCCATTCGGTCTCTCTCCTCATCCATATAGATATTATGCCTTTGTCTGTTTTCATCATACCCCGGCAGCACAGGGCTGTCAACTCCGACATAAAAAGCAGGGGCGGGGACAGTTCCCGTCCCTCACCCCTGCCTTTATACACTGGAATCCGTTCTGCTGAAAATGTCAAACCCGCAGCCTCAGGACTGACTGCCGAAAGCATCTCTGGACTGGACGAGCCGATTGAGCTCCTCCAAAAACGTATTGATGTCTTTGAACTGACGGTACACCGAAGCAAACCGCACATAGGCAATTTCATCCACCGGCTTCAGCCTCTCGAGCACCATCTCACCGATCACCTGACTGTCCACTTCATGTTCAAGCCTGTTTTGCAGTGCTATCTCAATATCTCCGACAATTTCCTCGAGCCTTGCCGTCGGAATCGGCCGCTTCTGACATGCGCGCAACAGTCCCGCCAGAATTTTTTCACGATTAAAGGACTCTCTGGAACGGTCCCGCTTAATCACCATCAGCGGTGTGGTCTCAATGATCTCATACGTGGTAAAACGCTTCTGACATTTCAGGCACTCTCGACGCCGGCGTATACGCTCTCCATCATCCGCCGGACGGGAATCCACCACCTTGCTTTCCTGATAGAAACAGTATGGACATTTCATTCTCATCCGACCTCCCGGTCTTCATTCTGTTCCTATCATACCATTTTATACCGCAATAAACAAGAGTGAATCAGACGTCTATCCCCCAAAAATCCTCAAGAATTTCCCGGATATGCACCAGTGATACCTGCTCACGATCAAAGAGTGCCGCCAGCTCCTCTACAGTCCGGCGGCAGGTAGAAATGTCCGCGATACATACCTCATTTCCCATTTCATCTGTGGCCAGCATTCCATATGTAGTTATTAGACCCGCGTCCGGAATCTCTCGGTCCTGTACGATGATCCGATAATGGAACCTTAGTCCATTTCTTGCTTCAACTTCCGCGTTTTTCATTTTCTCTTCCTCCTTTTTTGCTGGCCTTTTGTTTTATCTGTCATACCAATGCCTGATATGAATCGCGGCGCGGTATACTCCTATTATACATGATTTCCCAAACATGGAAACATGTTTTTTACAAGCAATGTGGTTTTACCGCGTGTATACTGGCAAAATTGTACAAAAAGCCGCTCGATTTCGACAAATTTAGATAACGCATTTTGTCGAAGAACATCGGAGAAATTTTGTTTGCAAACTAAATTGACAATAATCTTGTCAAATAAACATATGATTCATAGAGCTGAACAAGACCGGTATAGCTATCTTTGTATAATTCCAGAATCAGGTCTCCCGTATACCCTCCGGCACGCAGAGAGGCGATGAATCCCGGCAGATCCGCTGCCCCCACGCCGGGCGGCAGGCAGTCGCGCTCGCTGTCGCAGTCGCTGATATGGATATGCCGTATCCCCTCCCCCATGGCCTCCTGCATCTCTCCGACAGAGAACCCCGCCCGGACAGCCTGCTTCACGTCCAGCACGAAAGCAGCCTCCTCGCCCAGCGCAGCGCGCATCGCCCGGATGTAGGCGGGGGAGCGGCTTTTGCAGCGCGCTACGTTTTCCTGCAGCAGCGTCACACCGAAGCTGCGCGCCTGGCGTGCGAGCAGTCCGAAGCGTTCAAAGATACACGCGTCCTCGAGCTTAGCCTTTATCGCGGCCCCGTGCAGGACGAAATACCGCGCCCCCACCGACGCCGCCAGTTCAAAGAAGCGGCTGTACAGGTGCAGTCCGTCCTCTAGGCGGCGCAGATAGTCGGAGAAGAACAGCGCCGTCTCGAAGCCGGAGGTATAGGGGTGAATGGAGACAATGTCGATCCCGTTTTCCTTCGCAAACCGCCCGTATGCCTGAAAGCAGCGCGGGGAAAACTCCTGATCGGCGTTTACAAAAATCTCCGTACACACCGCCCCCGCCGCCGCGGTCAGCTCCAGCGACCGTTCCGTCGTCTCGGGATAAAAACAGGCTGTGGATATGCCCGCACGTATCATCTCAGTCCCCGCCTTTCATTTTACAGCTTACCGCCGTTTGGGGGAATCGCTGCCGGATCTCCCCCTCCTTTTCTATCATATGACAGGATGAAAAAACTTGCAAGGAAAAATACGGTGCGATACGGCCTGGTTCTTGCAAAAACGGCCATCTTTCGATATAATATTTCTGTTGCCGCTTATAAGGAGCCGCAATTCCAAGTGCAAAAACCATGAAAGGGAGTGTGTATCGCAACATGCTCAGTCGAAATAAATCGCTGCCCCTGCTCCTGACAGCCGTAATCCTCCTCTCCCTGCCGGCGGGCTGCAAACGGGAGGATGCTCCGCCCCCCGAAGAGCCCGTCACCGTCACCCGCCTCAAGCCCTCAAACTGGAAGAATCCGCTCGAGCCGCCGGATCTGGTGACCCCCTATCAGGTGGAGGTCCCGCAGGAAAACCGCGAGAAGATGGAGGAGCTCAAAGCCTCCGCGGGCGACGTGGTCGCCTATCTGGAGGTGCCCGGCACGTCGATTAACGACGTCATTGTGCAGTACTCCGGAGACGATCTGGCCTATGTCCGCGCGAACGGCCAGTATTACTACGAACGCAAGGATATTTACGGCAATTATAAGTGGGAAGGCTGCTTCTTCATGGATTTTGAGGACCGCATCGGTTCGGGCAGCGCCGCGGAGATGCCGCAGAACACCATTCTTTACGGCCACCACCTGGGGAATCCACAGGGGGTAACGAACGATCCGAACGGCGCCATGTTCGCCCCGCTCCTTTTCTTCCGGGAGGAGGAGTTCGCTACAAAGACACCGTATATTTATCTGACGACGGAGAGCGAGGATCTGATCTATCAGGTGTTCGCTGCCGGAGACATGCAGACCGTGACACGGCCGGTGGAATACAACCTCGCGCAGTATACGGCAGAGCAGTTTACCCAGCTCATTGAGGACATGCGCCGCCGCTCCTACTTCCTCTATCCGGATGTTGAGGTCTCCCCGGGGGACAAGCTCCTGACCCTCTCCACCTGCATCTACGATTACGGTACGTACCGCCAGAACCACAGTCAGCGCTTTGTCGTGTTCGCCAAGCTCGTCACGGACGGCCGCTTCGAGGAGACCGCCAATGTCGAAGCGAACCCGGACCGGCTCATCCCGACATGGTGATAAAGTGTAAATGACTTTTGAAGGGAGAAAACAACATGCTGACAAAAAAAGATAAAGGGTATTCTGGCGGTTTCTCTCGCGCTTCTCGTTTCCGGCTGTCAGTCGGGAGCGCCTGCTGATGAAAGATCTTCCAGTGAACCTCCATCCTCAGAAAGCGAGGAGGTTTCTTCTGCTTCCTCCGAAGAAGAGGAAGCAGGTCCCTATCAGGTGCAGATTCCTCCGGAAAACCGAACTACGTATGAGCAGATGAAAGCGGAGGTTCTGCAGAAACAGGTCGATCCCGATGAAGGCGTCGTCGCTTTTCTCGAGATTCCCGGCACCACTATCAAGGATGTTGTTGTTCATTATGATATGGAGAAATATATCGCATATTATCAGGCAAATGGGGAAGGTTACTCCGATCGTAAAGATATTTATGGGAATTACAGATTTGAGGGATGCATTCGCATGGACTACGAAAATAATCTTGGTTCAGGTTCCATAAGCGATCTTCCTCAAAATGTAATTATTTATGGAAATCATTTAGGAAATCCACAGGGTGTGTCTAACGATCCAGATGGTATCATGTCCGCTCCATTACTCCATTTTCGAGACGAGGAGTTTGCCGCCAAAACACCATATATTTATCTGACCACTGATAAAGCCGACCTAATTTATCAGATATTTTCCATAGCGGATCTTCCTTTAATTACCAGTCCCATAGAATTTAATTGGGTCAGTTATTCCGATGAAGACTTTCTTACCTTGATTGCTGATCTTCGCGAGCGTTCTTATTTTGACTATCCTGAAGTCAGCGTTGGAACAGGCGACAAAATTCTTTCTCTTGTAACTTCAGTTTATGATTATGGTAGCCACAATGAAAATAGCGAACAGCGTTTTACAATTTTTTCTAAATTGGTAACAGACAATCAATTTAAAGAAACCGCTAACGTCACTGTAAATGTCGATCGCAAACTACCACCATATGATCCCAACGCAAACAATGCCGAATAACTATTATCAAACATTTCACAATAAAAGCATTGACTTTTTCGCGGGTACGTTTTATGATAATATGAGGTTTATGGTCGGTTTGTGATACCGGGAAAATGATACAGGCAATCTGTGTCGACATACTTTCCCGTTTGGGGCGGCGGATCGCCATACCGGCGGGGAAAACTGAATGCAAAGGAGATTGAAAGCAATGAACTTGAAAACCAAGCGGATCCTTGCTCTCGCACTGGCGGCGATGCTGACTCTGTCCGCCGCTACCGGATGCAAAAAGGGCGGGGACAAAAATTCCTCCAGCGAGGATCCCTCGAGCGACGTTTCACAGAGCAGCAGCGACTCCTCCTCCGAGGACGAGAAGGACCGCGTTTCCGAATATCAGGTGGAGGTCCCGAAGGAGGACCGCGAGGAATTTGACAGGCTTGTGAAGGACGTCGAGGAGAAACGCCTCGATCCGGACGGCAAGGTCATCGCCTATCTGAACGTCCCGGGCACTGATATCCGTGATGCTGTCGTGCAGTATAACGCGGAAAAGGATCTCGCCCATTTCCAGACCAACGGCGAAGCGTACTTCGAGAGAAAGGACATTTACGGCAATTACAGCTTTGAGGGCTGCTTCTTCATGGACTATGAGGATAAGGTCGGCAGCGGCAGCGCGGACGACATGCCCAAGAACACCATCATTTACGGCCACCATCTGGGAAATCCGCAGGGCGTCACCAATGATCCGGACGGTATCAAGTTCGGCCAGCTCCTGCGCTTCCGTGAGAAGGATTTCGCAGAGGCGAACCCCTACATCTATCTGACAACGGAAAAGGGCGATCTCGTCTATCAGGTTTTCGCCGTATCGGATGCGCCGACCGTCACGAGCCCGATCGAATATAACCTTGTCGATTACTCCGATGAGGACTTTATCAAGCTCACGAAGGATCTGCGCCGCCGCTCCTACTACAATTATCCCGACGTGACCGTCGAAGCGGATGACAAAATTATGATCCTCTCCACCTGTGTCTATGACTATGGCACCTATGCGGAGAACAACAAGCAGCGTTTCCTCGTGGTGGCCAAGCTTGTCACGGGCAAGTACTTCGAGGAGACTGCCAACGTTACCGAGAACACCAACCGCAAGCTCTCCCCCTACGATCCCAACTCCTCCAGCGAGGCCGCATAAGGCGGGATTTTCTGCCCGGTGAATCCGCCGGGAACTGCAACAGAATAAACAGAGCCGGGGCGGCATGACTTCTGTCATGCCGCCTCTTTTTCTGCCTATCCGAGGAACGCCTCCGCCCCCTGAATCTTCCGGAGATTCGATTTGATGTGCGCCACCGCGGCGAGCAGGTGACTGTAGCTGTCGTCGCGGGCGAGGTAGCGCAGTTCAGCGGTCAGGGAACCGATCTCGTCGAGACGCGGGTGCCGCACGACACGCAGCAGCAGCGGCTCCTTTTCCTCCCACATCCGGATGTACCCGGCGCACATCTCCTCGAGTGTACCGCTGTCCGCCTCCGTGAGCGCGGCCTCCTCAATCGCGTCGAGCTGCAGCATCATCTCCCTACTCATGTCCGAAAAGAGACTGAAGGACCAAATGCAGACGCCAAGTATGGCCGCCAAGAGGCCCAGACAGATATAAAACCGCTTCACGACGCCCTTCTCTCCTTCTCTACAATGTGATAGTTTGCCTGACGGTTGCAGGTCATGAGATACACATCGGACACCTCGAGCTTCTTCTCCCGGAGAATCTTCCGGAGCCATTCCGGGCGCAGGTTGCAGTATTCGAGCGACTGCGGGATGAGCGTCCCGTCGGAAATCATGACGACCGGCGGCGCCGTCTCCTCCCCCTCGCTCGGAAGCGAAAGCATCTTCGCTGTCACGCCGCGTGCCTCGAAGCGGGGATAGATCGAGAGCTGGCCCGTCGTCTCAACGATGGCGAACGCCACGTCGGCTATGTCGAACACCTGGTTCTGGCGAAGCTGCGCCATCAGATCGTCGATGGAGAAACGCAGCTCGCGCATCTCCTGCTGGTCGATGACACCGTCCCGAATGAGGATCTTCGGGCTGCCGGAGATGAGCTTGCGCGCACGCCGCGATTTCATCGACACTGTTGCCATCACAACCTCGCAGCAGACCAGTGTCAGGATGGGGAGCACTCCCGTTAATAGCGGGATGTCCACATCCTCAATGGGCAGGGTGGCGATGTTGGAAATCAGAATCGTGATGACGAATTCTGTCGGCTGTAATTCGCCTAGCTGACGCTTCCCCATCAGGCGCAGGCTCAGCACGATGAGCGCATATAAAATGATGGTTTTAAAAAATACGGTAAACAATCGCGCCGCCTCCTTTGCTCGTATCGTTTCCCTGCTAGTATTCATCCGCAGGCCATAAATATACTCGCCGTTTTGGGTCATACTAGTGGTACAAATTCTGTGATCCATGCAAAAAGATTCGGTTTGGAAGCAACCGGCGGGGAGGCATCAGTTTGTTCAGGAAATGGAACGCTTTCATCCACGGCGAGGAACGCCGCGACTACATGCACCCGAAGCCTGTCCGGGGTGTGGACGAGCACCTGAGCGGGGATCTGAGCGCGGATATGATTCAGATCCGGCGCATGTTCGACAATTCCTCCGACCTCGTGGACAGGAGCATCATGGCCGCGGGGACACCCATCCGGGTGCTCATCTGCGAGGGGATGGTAAATCTGGGGACCTATGCGGAGATCCTCGCCGAACCGCTGATGAACCTGCCCCCCACCCTTCAGGATAAGGACGCCCTCCTCGACTACATCCGCCGCGACTCGCTCCTCGGCGCGGACCAGAAGGAGTTCCATACCTTCGGCGATCTCTTCACGTTTTTAATGTCCGGCTTTGCCGTGATCTTAATCGAGGGGCTCCCGCTCGGCATCGCCTGCGGGATGCAGGGCTTCTCGTTCCGCTCGATCTCCGAGCCCTCAAGCGAGGTGAATGTCCGCGGCTCGCGCGAGGGCTTTGTCGAGCCGCTGCGCATCAACCTGACAATGATCCGCCGGCGGATCAAATCCCCGGCGCTTAAATTTGAATTGATGCAGTCCGGCGTGCGTTCAAAGACAGAGGTTGCGCTTGTCTATATGACTGACAGTGTCTCGGGCGAGCTGCTCGACACCGTGCGTGCGCGCTTAAAGAGCGCCGAGCTGGACGTGGTGCTCGATTCGGGATATTTGCAGCCGTTTCTGGAAGAGAAGCCGCTCTCGCTCTTTTCCGGTGTCGGGACAACCGAACGGCCGGACACGCTGTGCGCAAAGATCTGTGAGGGGCGCATCGCCGTGCTGGTGGACGGTTCACCGTTCGCGATGATTGTCCCCTACCTCTTTAACGAAAACTTTCAGTCCGTCGACGACTACACCCACCAGCCCTACTACGCCGCCTTCATCCGCCTGCTCAAGTACGCCGCGTTCCTCTTCACCATTCTTCTGCCCGGGACCTATGTCGCGCTCGCCACCTTCCACCCGGAGCTCTTCCCCGACGCGCTGCTCTTCAACATCGCCTCGAGCGAGGAGAGTACCCCGTTCCCGCTCCTGTTCGAGGCGCTGATCATCCACTTCATCTATGAGCTGATGCGCGAGGCGGGACTTCGCCTGCCCCGCCCCATTGGGCACGCGGTGAGCATTGTGGGGGCGCTGGTCATTGGGGATGCGGCCGTCACAGCCGGGCTCATCGGCGCGCCGATGGTGATGGTTGTCGCCATCACGGCTATCAGCTCCTTTGTCGTGCCCTCGCTCTACCAGTCGATCACCGTCCTTCGCTTCGTGTTCATCATTATCGGCGGTGTATGGGGGCTGTTCGGCATCACGCTGGGGATAGGCGTCCTCTTCTGCAATCTGTGCGCCAAGCATCCGCTCGGCGTGCCCGAGACCGCCCCCGCCTCCCCCTTCTCGCTCTACCCCATGCGCGACATCTTCACCCGCCAGAACTGGAAGCGGCTCGGGCGGCGGGAGCTGCTGATTCAGGATATGCCCGGATCCCAAATTAAAAAGGACGCATAGGAGGGAAACATCTTGCAGAAAATTACCGTACCGCAGTTTTTTATCCTGCTGTTTCTCTGCCGTTCGTTCACCTTCTTCACCTTCACCCCCGGCTCCGGACACACACTGACAGATACCTCCTCCCTGCTCGGCCTGCTGCTCGCGTGTCTGGGGAGCGTCGTCCTTCTGCTTCCTGTGTGGATGATTTTGCGCCGCCATCCGGGGATGGGTCTCATCGAATACGCGTTCCACCGCTCCCCCGGCGCCGGGACCGCCGCCGCCACCTTCTTTTCCCTCTATGCCCTGTTTGAGGCGGTGGGCAGCGTTGTCCATTTCACGATCTTTCTCACCACCGCCATCTATCCGCAGGAGAGTGCCTGGGGATTCGTCCTGCTCTTCACCCTCGCGGCCCTGTATTTCGTCTGGATGGGGCTGGAGGCGACAGCGCGCCTCTCCGGGCTGATTCTGGTGGCACTGATTTTCTCTGTCATTCTGATTTCCGGAGCGTTCGTGCCGGAGTGGGAGGCTCTGCGCCTCTGCTCCCCCTTTATCGGCGGCACAGCCCCCATCCTGCGCAGCGCCGCTGTAACGCTCAGTGAAACGGCGGAGCTTGTTCCGATGCTGCTGCTCATCCCCTACCTGAAGGATGCCGGGAAAAAGATGACGCGGGGCTTCCTGTGGTGGATCCTCGCTGTCTTTCTGGCACTGGGCGGGATCAGTCTGCTTCTTATCGCATCAATCGGCGAATACGCCGATACGCAGTCCTATCCTCTCTATGCAGCCGCCAAAATGACACGTCTGTTCTATTTCCAGCGTCTGGACGCACTGCATCTGTTTATCTGGACCCTGCTCGGCCTTATCAAGACAGCGCTGTTTCTCTATGTTTCCCGCCAGAGCCTGTTCTGCCTGCTGGGAAAACGTGCACAGAAATGGGTGCTGCCCATTCTGGGAGGCGTCACCGCCGCGGGATCCATCCTCCTGTGCCGGTCATTCCGAGCCTATGAAGCCTATGACGCCATCTCCCTATCCGGCGTTCCGCTGCTGCTGTGCGTGCTGATCGTGCCGCTTCTTGTGTCTCTGTGCCGGAAAAAGGGAGGCGATGCCGCATGAAACCCTTTGTCACCCTAGGTATGGCTCTCCTCCTTTGCGGCATGCTCTGCGGCTGCATGAACAGCCTTCGGCTAAAGGATAGGGCCATCGTCCAAGCCCTTGGCATCGACCGGTCTGAGGGCGGATACCAGCTGACCCTTCAATACTTTGTTCCCACTTCCTCCGGAGAAGGAGATTCACGGACCAATCGGAACGGTCTTCTCTCCGCTTCGGGCGACACGTTGTCCGAAGCGATCGAAAACGCATCCCGTTCCTACGGCCGCGAAGTATTCTTCGGTTCAAACAAGGTCATCGTACTCGGACAGAGTGTCGCCGAAATGGATGCTCACGACCCTATCGATTATTTAAACACCCACCACCAGCTTCACCCAAGCATGATCCTCCTGCTCGCGGAAGGGGAGGCAGCCGACATCGTTGGTGACGAAAAGAGTGATGCAGCTGAAATTGAGAAGCTTGCCGAAACCGCTCTCCATTCCCACCGCATGACCGGCGGCACTCTGCTCGATGCTGTGACACAGATGAAGACAGGAAGCCTGGAGCTTCCAATCCTCCGCCAAGGCGAGGAAGGGTTCCTTCTGGAGGGCGCGGGTCTCCTGGATGGAGAAAAGCTGGTGGACGAGCTGACACCCTCCGAGGTGGAGGGGGTACTCTGGCTGAATGGGGAAATCGGCCGCAACCTTCTGCATCTCAGTCTCCCCGATGGAGGAATATGCGTACTCGAAATCCTTTCCGGCCGTACAGAAAAACGCGTGCACACAGATACGGACGGTGGACTGATTTTCGATTTCTCCATTCATGCGGACTGTGCTGTGCGGGAGCTGACCGGTTCAAAACGCGGCGAACGGGAGATGGCGGAGGAGCTACGCTATCTGGCCGAACAGAAAATTTTGCAGCTCTGCCGCAGAGCTCTGGAAAAAACTGTACAAAAAAACGGAGCGGACCTGTTTGAACTGGGAACCGCCGTGCGGCACTTCCTGCCCGATTACGCCCAAAAATATAGGGACTCTCTCCCTTCCCGCATGCAGAATTCTCAGGTTGATTTAAGAATTTCCTGCATTCCAAGCCGAATAGGTCTTGAAGCAGACGAAAATAAGAGGTAAAATGAAATTGTCAATATATGCTGATTTTTGTCTTTTTCTGTATTCCATTTTTTCAGTGCGCTATCCCATGCAAATTCCCTCTGATAATTGCCTTTGCCGGGAAAAAAATAAGGGGGACGGTCTTTCACCGTCAAATTCCCAGCCCGCTGCATCCGTGCGGGCAAGAAGGCGGTTTTTGCCATGAGAAGGTTATGCAGGGCCGCGGCGGGACTTGTCAGCGTATGTACACTGTGTGCCCTCGCCCTGGCCCTCTATGTGAGCAATTCCCTGCCTGATAAATTCTATGTCGCCCAGGGTGAATCGCTCACCATCCATTCCCCTTTTGATATCCACTCCGAAGCGGAAAACACTTTCCTCCCCGCCGAGGCTTACACTGCTGCCGGCAACACCTATTCCATGAATCTGCGCATGATTGGCGGGATCAGTGTCAAACAGGTGCAGGTTCAAGTTGTTGATCGAAAGTCAGTCATCCCCTGCGGTGTCCCGTTCGGGATTAAGATGTTTACCGATGGGGTCATCGTTGTGGGTATGTCCGATGTGGATACCAGCGGTGGGCTCCTCAATCCCGCCAAGCAGTGCGGGATCCAGATCGGCGACATTGTGACAAGCATCAACGGGCAGGAGATTTCCTCCAATGAACAGATCGGCGCACTGGTACAGGCTTCCCGCGGCAGGGAACTGGAGGTCTCCATTCAGCGGCGGGACGAATCCTTCACCGCCCGGCTGGCCCCTGTCCTCTCTGTGATCGACGGGCAGTTTAAAGCCGGCATCTGGGTGCGCGACTCCTCTGCCGGTATCGGTACCATGACCTATTATGATCCCTCGACTGGCCGTTATGGGGGGCTGGGCCACGCTGTCTGTGATGTGGACACCCAGATGGTCATGCCTCTGTGTTCGGGCGAAATTGTCCGGGCGAGCATCAGCGGCATCAATCCCGGGCATTCCGGAGAACCCGGCGAGCTGCGGGGCCTGTTCCTCGAATCCGGTGCGATGGGCACGCTCGAAATCAACGACGAAACCGGCGTCTTCGGCACACTCTATAACCGTGTCGCCTACCACGATCCAGTGGAAATGGCGCACGCCTATGAGGTTGAACGCGGGGACGCGACCATCCTCTGCACGCTGACCGGCGAGAATCCGGAGGAATTTTCCATCACAATTGATAAAATCAATGCTGCCAGCGAAAATGACACCAAAAATATGGTGATTTCCATCACCGATCCGCGGCTTCTGTCCATGGCGGGTGGAATCGTACAGGGGATGAGCGGCAGCCCCATACTACAGAACGGCAAGCTTGTCGGCGCTATCACGCATGTTTTCGTCAATGATCCCACTCGCGGATATGCCATCTTTGCCGAGAATATGGACGAAACGCTTAAGGTTCTGCCCCCATCTGCTAAGAGCGCTTGATGCTATTGGGGATGAAAAATGACAAAACCGGGCTGCAAAAACCTAAATTAAAGAATTTCTGCAACCAGGATTTTTAAAAAGCTGCTTCCTTTTACAAAAAAGTCGTAACGCTATAAAATTCGCCCGATTTTGACAAAATTGATTTACAATATATGGTATACTTTGAAAAGTTCCATATATTGGCAATTAACAATATGATATGACGTCGGAGGTATGAGGGAAATGAATGCAAAATTCAAGGTTCTAGTCAGTGACGACAACAAGGAGTTCTGTGCTCAGCTGGCAAGTGTGCTGCGCACTTACGGCGCGAATATGAGCGTAGTGCCCAAGGACGGAAAGAAGGTTATTGAGCAAATCCGGGAACAGCATCCGGACGCAGTTCTGCTTGACGCCTTCATGCTGGGACTCGACGCCATTGGCGTTATGCGGGAGACTGCGTCTCTCCAGCTGACGAATCCGCCCATCTTCATGACAAAGACCACGTTCGACAGCAAACAGCTGGAGAGCGATTTGATGTGCAGCGGTTCGAGCTATCATTTCCTTCTGCCGTTCGACGTAGAGATCATGGCCGAGCGGATTATCGACAAACTAAGCGGCGGGCATTCCACCGCAGCGCTCAAAGTCGTGGACAAAGAGGTGGATCTGGAACTGATGGTAACGGAGATCATCCATCAGATCGGTGTTCCCGCTCACATCAAAGGGTATCACTATCTGCGCGACGCCATCATCCTCTGTGTGCGTACGCCGCAGATCATCAATTCCGTCACGAAGCAACTGTATCCGAGCGTTGCCAAGCTCAACGATACGACCTCTTCCCGTGTCGAACGTGCTATCCGTCACGCGATCGAGGTCGCATGGGATCGCGGAGATGTGGATGTCCTCAACAGCTACTTTGGCTACACCATCCACAACACGCGCGGCAAGCCCACCAACTCCGAGTTCATCGCCATGATCGCAGATAAACTCCGGCTGCAATTAAAAAAGGCGTAGTAATCTGTAATTTCTGAATCCGCTGAAGAATCCGCAGCTAACCGGGCAATGCCCTTATATTGCCCGGTTAGTATTCTTTATCGCGTTTTTTGTATGTGTAATTGTATTCTAATAATGAATCTATATTTAGAATACAATTATTCATATACTGATTGCAAGAGGTGTATCAGTATATGTCGGATTTTATTCCAAAGCAATATAGAAAAGACCCGATTACTATTCGCATAGATTCTAAAAAGTTAGAAAGAATAGATGAACTGGCCTCAAAATATAATTTGAGCCGGAGCGAATTCATTAATCAATGTATTGATTATGCACTGGATCATATTTTAAACTTAGAAAAACAGGCTGACGAAGGATGATCTCCCCCGTCAGCCTGTTTTTCATTATCCTGAACCGAAAACAATAAAACTACCTTACGCGTTCTGTTCTGCCTGTAATTTTTTCACTTCGTCGAGAGAGAGGCACGAAATGTCCGCGATTTCCTCAAGCGCATACTTTCCGGCTTCGAGCATGCGAAGTACTGCCCATCGAACGCCTTCTCTAATCCCTTCCTCACGTTCTTCTCTGCGCATATCCTTGATGATCTTACACATTCCGCTCACTCCCTTCAGATTCTCTTTTAAATACTGTGTCCTCTTTGCCGTCAGTTCAAAGTTCATGTCCCCGGTGTCCGTACAGCTAAAATCATACATCAGCTTTCCAATGTCCGAGTTTCCCTGATATTCGCCGTTCACATAGAGGATATGCTCCCCATCTCCGAACAGTTTGCCCGTATCGAGATTCACCCGTTCAGATGCTTCCATTCCTCCTGCTCTGTTCTGTCCAAAGTGATCACCTGTTCCTTGTCGTCAGCCGAACAAAACTTCACCACCCTTATGCTACCACAAATCCGCCGGCTTTTCAAGGAATCCGGCGCCTGCCCATTCCCGCGGGAGAGATTTCTTCTTTTTGGTGAACATTGCTCTTTGCAGCCTTACGTAAACATGCTATACTAGGGAAAGACTGATTCTGGCGTACCGGAGGGCCAAGAAACGCTCCGGCTCCGTTCAGGCGGAGAACCGGGGGATTATGGAGTGTATCATTTGCGGGAAGTCTCACGATATCTGTATTGTTTATAACGGGAAGATGCTGCCGTTCTGCAACGATCATTTTGACTATTTCTGCAGTCTGCGCAATCTTTTCCTTGAATTGGAGCAGTCGCAGATCGATACAATCCACTCGGAGGATGTTCAGCCGGACGATGAAAACAACCTGCGCGCACTGCGCAAGCTGGAAATGATCGTTTTCACCGACCATGATATCCTCAAAGAGCTCTTCTATTCCTGGAGCGGTGAAGAATTCACGCAATAATCGCGGCAAAACGGGACATGATAAAATCGAATCTCTTTTCAGAAATGGGGTTTTGTCATTGTCCTATGTTTCGCCGAAGGTACAGCCTTATTTTGAAAATTTATCGCTGGAGCTTAAAAACGAAATTTTAAGCCGTAATGTCCAACTCGAATCGCTGACGGATCTCATCCGCTGCTTACAGACCATCGTGGACGGGAATTAAAGGAAATGCCATGGCTGAGGCCATGGCATTTTTGTATCACTTCTTATCCACCATCAGCTCGCAAACCTGATTGGAAAACGCCACCGGATCCTCAACGGGCATCCCCTCAATCAGAAGCGCCTGCGTATAGAGCATCTTCGCATAGGATGCCAGCTTCTCCCGGTCGTTGGCATAGAGATCACTGAGGACAGCGAGAATCGGATGGTCGGCGTTGATTTCCAGCACACGGCGCGCTTTCACGTCCGCGTTCGCGCCCGGCATGGCGTTGAGCACCTTCTCCATCTCCAGCGACAGGCCGCCTTCCGCCGTCAGACACACGGGATGGGATTTGAGGCGCTTCGTCAGCCGGACGGCTTCCACCTTCCCGTCGCCGATATCCGCTTTCATTGCTTCGAGCAGATCCTTGCTCTCCTCCTGCCGCTCCTTGAGCTCGTTCTTCTCCTCCTCACTCTCCAAGTCCAGATCCTCCGCCGAGACGGACTTAAACTCCTTGCCGTCGTATTCATGGAGCATCGTCAGGCAGAATTCGTCCACCTCTTCTGTCAGGTACAGGATTTCAAAATCCTTTTCCTTGAGGCGCTCTGTCTGCGGGAGCGAAGCGATGTGCTCCACCGAATCGCCGCAGGCATAGTAGATGAACTTCTGATCCGCTTTCATCCGGCCGATGTACTCGGAAATGGTGGCGAGCTTCTGTTCTCTCGACGAATAGAACATTAAGAGATCCTTGAGCAGATCCTTATGCGCGCCGTAGTCGCCGTAAGCGCCATACTTGAGCTGGAGGCCGAAGTTCTTATAGAACGCCTCATATTTCTCACGGTCGTTCTGAAGCATGGAGAGGAGCTCGGACTTAATCTTTTTTTCGAGCCGGGACGCAATGATCTTGAGCTGACGATCGTGCTGGAGCATCTCTCGGGAAATGTTCAGCGAGAGATCCTGCGAATCGACAAGACCGCGCACGAAGCTGAAGCAGTCCGGCAGCAGGTCCGCGCACTTATCCATGATCAGCACCCCGCTCGCATAAAGCTGGAGGCCCTTTTCATAGTCGCGCGTATAGTAATTCATCGGGGCATGGGCCGGGATGAAAAGCAGTGCGTTATACGTCGCCGTACCTTCGGTGCTCGAGTGGATGACACGCGCCGGGTCCTCATAATCATAGAACTTTTCCTTGTAGAACTGGTCATAATCCTCGGGCTTGACCTCGCTCCTGCTCTTCTTCCAAATGGGGACCATGCTGTTGAGCGTCTCAATCTCTGTATAGGTCTCGTACTCCGGCTTATCGTCCTCTTTCGCGTCGGGATTCTCCTTGAGGCGGCTTTTCTCCATCTCCATGCGGATGGGGTAGCGGATGTAATCCGAGTACTTCTGCACAAGGGAACGGATCCGGTACGGATCCAGGAACTCATCGAAGCTGTCTTCCTCGGTGTTCTCCTTGATTTTGAGCGTGATGTCCGTCCCGCAGGAGTCCTTCTCACTGGGGTCGATGTCGTAGCCGTCCGCCCCCTCGGACTCCCATTTCCACGCCTCGTCCGCCCCGTGCGCACGGCTGACGACTGTCACCCGATCGCTGACCATGAACGCGGAATAGAACCCGACACCGAACTGCCCGATGATGTCAATGTCTTCCTTCTGCTCGTTATTCTTCTTAAAGTCGAGCGATCCGCTGCGGGCGATCGTGCCCAGATCCGTTTCGAGATCCTCCTTCGTCATGCCGCAGCCGTTGTCGGAGAGAGTTAAAAGGCGCTTCTCCTTATCAATGGTGATGCTGATTTCAAACTGATCGCGCGTCAGGCCGCTCTCCCCATCCTGGAGAGCGTGATAGTAACGCTTGTCAATCGCGTCGCTTGCGTTGGAGATGAGCTCGCGCAGGAAAATTTCCCGGTGTGTGTAGATCGAATGGATCATCAGATCCAAGAGCCGCTTCGACTCGGCCTGAAACTGCTTCTGTGCCATATGGGTTCCACCTCTGAATTATTTTTAGCAGTCTATTGTTTCGAGTGCTAACATCTGTATATAACTATACCCCGCCCCATGGAAAAAGTCAAGCCCTCCCGAGAGAACGTCAAGAAATATTTACAAATTTCCTCCAGATAAAAAAGGGGCGGCACCATAAAGTGAATTAAACGAAATCACTATCCATGTTATAAATTGTTAAAAACGCTCTGATCTCATTTAAAAACAAAGTATCAATGGAGCGGATTTAGAGGCTCGAACTCACTGCCCCCGCTTTTTCCAAAAGCATTCCTGATTTTTTTATTTTTCTCTCGCAGCCTGCCGGTACTCCTGTGGGGAGATGCCTGCGATTTTACGAAATACTTTGGCAAAATAATTCTGATTTTGATATCCAAGCCGTTCCGCAATATCGCCTATGCGGCAGCTGCTTTCCGCCAATAGCTGTTTAGCCCGTGCAACCTTCTGCACGCTTATATAATTTGAAATATTCTGTTTGGTCACTTCACGGAATACGCGGGACAGATAGCTTGCATTGATGCGGAATTTCTGCGCGAGATAATCCAGAGAGAGCTCTTTATCCAGGTTGTTGCAGATATAATACTGTATGCTCGATATCAGCTGATTCGATGGATGCTCGTTCCCTGTCAAATCCTTTTCCAGCATGTCGTATGTGTGAATTAAAAACGCCTTGAATTCATCAATGCTGTCAAATGAACTGAGATTTGTGAGTTTCTCAATATTCTCCGTGGAGATTAGAGCGGTAATATTGTTATCAAAGGCGGTACCCAGTATAAACTGGGAAAGACTGAGATAAAAATAGGCGAGGCCGCCGTTAAATTGTTCTCTTCCCGAAGAAAGAGACACCACCCTGTCGAGACACTCCATAAACCTACCGCGATTTGTTCCGCGGATGGCCTCTGTCATATCCTCTAAAAGGCTCATCAGCCGTTCATCCCGCATGTAGGTGATGTGGGATTCCACCTGAAGGATTTGCCCCTGCTGGATGTTCAGCCGCAGATATACCAGCATATTCCGGTAATTCTGGCGCAGCTCTTCCCACGGAAAATCCCGGATGATACTCAGCGAGGATATGATGCCGAGCTCATGATGCAGATAATCCTGGATCTCTTCAAATCGTGCGGAAAGAAAATTCCCGCGGTACTGTTCCGGCGTTTGAAAAATCCCCACAGCCATGGCAGCGGATTCCTTTTGCAGGATGAGCTCCCCTTCGGTAAGCCGGGTGAACAGCGAGCGCATCATCGCCAGCACCCGATCGATCTGTTCGCTGTCGTTTTTGTGCGGGCCGCTTATGCGGATGCCGACTAAACCAATATCCCTTTCCGTGCGGAACGGCAGCTCATAGGCCGTGCGGGTCAGGATATCCTGAATATCGGCGCTGTCCTTTAACAGGAGCTCAATCAGGTGGGACTGCGCACGTATACGCCCTTTCCCCAGCGTTTCCTGCATCTGCCAGATCGCCAGCGCTTCCTGCATTTCTACATCGAGGCCGGCAATCACCCGCGCTACGTTTGCGATCACGTCGTCGTCTTCGACCGGCTTGAGCAGATAGGACTGAACCTGCAAATGAATCGCCTTGCGGGCGTATTCAAAATAATCGTAGCCTGTTAAGAGAATGAATCTTGTCCGGGGATTGGTCCGCCTTACTTGTTCTAAAAAAGTGAGGCCGTCTAGACCGGGCATTTTAATGTCCGATATGATAATGTCATAGGGGTGGCGCGCAATCATCTCCAGCGCGTTTGTGGCAGAATAACTGGACGCAATGCGTTTAAGCGGCAGATCGGAGTCCTCGAAAAGCTGTACAAGTCCATCTACAATATAGGCTTCATCGTCAACAATCAATAAGCTGTACAAGGTGGATTCCCTCCTTCGCCGGATGTCTTTTCCTCCATTTTTTCCGCCGGAACACTGATATGGACCAGCAGGCCGCCGCCCTCCCGATTTTCAATGTTTAAAATGCCCCTGTCCTCGTAGGCATAACGCAGGCGCCAGTATATATTCCACAGCCCGTATCCATGCGACCGCGGGCGTTCCTGCCGGCTTAACCGCTCATACAGCTCTTTTAAAGATTCTTTCGACATCCCCGGGCCGTTATCAGCCACGATCAGTTCGATGCAGCCCTCCTTTTTGGCCGCGCTGACTTCTATGCGGATTTGCGTATCACTGTCGTCAATACCATACAGGACACTGTTTTCAACGATCGGCTGCAATAAAAGCACCGGTATGCGCTGTTCTGCGCAGTCCTCGGCCTCCTTTACCTCGAACTCAAGGCGATTGCGGTGCCGCAGCTTTTGTATATTCAGATACGTTTTAACAAAGCCGAGCTCATCCTTTACAGACACCTCATTATTGGCAAAATAAGTAATAAACCGAAAATAATCCCCCAAATACTTACACATTTTCGCAACGTTTTCTGTTTCACCGGCCTTGGCCATACGGTAGCTGATATACAGGCTGTTATATAAAAAATGCGGATTGATATGGGACTGGAGGCGCTGCAGCTCCATTTCCTGCACCTGTATTTTCCTCATATATACTTCCTGTATTAAATTTTTGATTTGCGCCGCCATATTGTTAAAACGGCGGTAAACATAGCCGAATTCATCGTCCTTGCTATAGTGGAGAACAATTTCGTAATGACCGTCCTCGACCGAACGCAGATCCTTCAGGATCATCTTTTTTTCAATATACGTGATAAATGTAAAATTCTCATCGGATATATTTGGGGATTTCACCAGATAGCGGACATTGTCCAGCACGACATAATCCCCATGAACTTTTCCCTCCCGGTAGGCGGCCAGAATCAAGGCGTCAAGCGGTTCCACAGCTGTACCGCCCAGGAGTCGGCCCGATTTCGGTTCAGTCAGGATAAAGCCGAAGGGATAACTTGTCTTTATCTCCTTTATGTCCCGCACGATGCGGTCCTGCCGTATTTCAGCGCCCACCACAAAAGAATTATCCATACTTGGTATCAGGTACACAATGGTGTCCGCATCATTATAGGAGTGCAGGCGGTAGTCGGTTCGGCCTGTCGGAAACATTTCCCTGACTCGGTCTATATGCCTGGAATCAGTGCTGATGGAAAGCTCATAGTCCAGCTGCGGATATACGATAAACGCATTATTCAGGTACCGGCTTGAGAGATACAGATTCTGCAGCCTGCGCATGATGTCGCGATAGGCCAGATAGTCCTTAAACGGGGATCCCTGCTCCTTTATCGGCAGGTGATTCATCTCGTTATCTACACTGAACGTAACGAGCTGCTGCTGGATATTGGTGATCTCGCGGTTGACGTTATCCAGGTAGAAGGTCATTCGATCGTCGACCGTCCGCTGGATTTCATTGACAATCTCCCGCGATATATACCAGATTGTTCCAAACACGATGGCATACAGAGGAATAACCGCTATGGTAAACAGAAGGCTGAGGCGCAGGAATACACTGCGGCCCGCCAAAAAACGCCGATACAGATTCATGATCATTTCTCCTTGCAGACTGCATATACTCATTCTACAAGATCGACATAAAGTATGTCAACCAGATAATTTTTTGTATAATATACCATATATCGATAAACAGATAAGAAAGTAAAAATAATATCCAAAAGTAAAAATGTTACTCTTTTATAACCAATTTGGAGCATGTTAATATATTTATATGCAATACCACAATGGTGACGCCCTATGATGGATGCCGGCATCGTCACCCGCGGGGAATGCTAAATTTCTTTGTATTTGGAGATATTCGTTATGTTGCGGAACAAATTTGCGGCAACCATTTCGCTTGCGCTGGCAGCCCTGCTGGCCTTGAGCGGCTGCGCAGGTTCAAATTCCAGTTCAGCAGGTTCGGCCCCTCCGGCGGCCAATCCGGCGGCAGATTCCTTTTCGGAAACGCCCGGATCCGCCGCAGAGGACGGCCCGCTGACCCCGTTCCCGGAGACTGTCACGGTGCGGGTGAATAAGGAATTTAATCCGGACATCTGGTATCCCGAGGGGGAGAGCATCTGCGACAATGTGATGACCCGCTTCTACGAAGATCAGCTGAATATCCGCTACAAGCTGGTGCAGGAAATTGAACGCGGCCAGTACGAAGCCAAACTGAACCTCTCCATCGCCAGCAACGACCTTCCCGATATTTTCTACGCCAACGCCAGCCAGATCTACCGCATGTATACAGCCGGTCAGATCCAGGATCAGACCGATGCCTATGAAAAATACGCCAGTGAAAAGGTTCGGGGGGAGCTGGAAGTTAACGACCGCATGTATTTGGCTCCCGCCATGTTTGAGGGGCGGATCTACGGCATCCCCTGTCCGGAGGATTTTTCGCTCTCGGTTCCCCAGGTATGGGTGCGCCAGGACTGGCTCGACGATTTGGGAATCACAGACTTCGATCCGAAAACCAACGAGGACATCTATGAACTCGCCCGCACCTTCATGGACAAGGGGAAGGCGCGGTTCGGCATCCTGCTGGACAACGGTGTGGGCAATACCTTCAGCTGCCTCAATACCACGCTGCGCGGACTGGCCCACAGCGAGGGGCAGCCCATCAACATTTTTTACGACGACGGTACCGGAAACCTTGTATGGTCTGACATTCAGCCTGAAATGAAGGACCTGCTCAAGGAAATGCAGGCCCTCTACCGCGAGGGGATGTTCGACACTGAATTTGCCGTAAAGGATTATTCCAAGGCCCAGGAGGACCTGGCCGCCGGTTATGTGGGCGTGTACATCAATCCCTTTACTGTGCGCGGCCCCTTTGCCAAGAACAAACAGAACCAGCCCGAGGCCGAATGGACAGCCTTCCCGATTCCCGCACAGGCCGACGGCAGCTACCATGTGAGCGCCGAAAGCACATGCTTCCGCTGGCTGGTGGTGAACGCCGGCTTCGAATTCCCCGAAGCAGCCATCAAGGGGCAGAACCTCTGGCACGAGCTGTGGCAGGGAAATCACGCCGAGTATTTTCACGGGCTCAATGAGGGTGAATATTCGCAGGCTGGAGAGGACTTTAAGCTCTATCCCCCCTTCTGGTTTGATCCGCCCATGAAGAACCTCCGCCAGGGAGAGGTGTTTCCGGACGCCTGGCACAACCGCGACCGTGATTCGATTGCGAGCCCCGAGACCCGCAAGCAGTACGATCGCTCCATCCGTTATTTTGAGAAGGGCGAGTCCGACCTCTATACCGGCTGGACCAATATCCACCTGTTCGATATGGCCTTCCCGATTCTCAAAAAGGTTTACGGCGCGCCTGATAACATTCTTTTTGAAGCGTATACAGGCCCCACCACGGATGTAATCGCCAATAAACGCCCCCTGGCCGACCAGAACCGGCTTGAGTGGATCATTAAATTTATTGTCGGCAACGCGGATGTTGACGCTGAATTTGATACCTATGTTTCGGAGTGGCTTGCAGTCGGAGGGCAGGACGTTCTGACAGAAGCCAACGAATGGTACAAAAACAAGTAATCCTTCTGATCCGCCCATTACGGGGATGGCCGCACGCGGACTTCGTGCGGCCGCCCCGGATTATTAAAAGAGGTGATGCAAATGCACGGTATTGCAAAAAGGCTGAAGCTGCGCTCGACCTACCAGCTGCATCTAATCGTGCTGCCGGCCCTGATCGTATTGGTTCTCTTCTGCTATATTCCCATGTTCGGTATTGTTATTGCTTTTCAGGATTTCATGCCCACCAAGGGCTTCATCGGCTCCCCCTTTATCGGGCTGGAACGATTCAGATACCTGTTTACACTGCCGAATTTCCGCAATGTGGTGGTGAACTCACTAGTCATCGCGGTGCTGAAAATCGCCTTTACCCAGCTGACAGCGGTCATCATGGCACTGCTCATCAGCGAACTGCGGGCCGAGTGGTTCCGCAAATCCGCCCAGAGCATTGCTCTGTTCCCGTATTTCCTGCCCTGGGTCGTATTGGGCGGCATCAGCATCGACATTTTCTCGGTGCGCGGCGCCGCGAACAGCATTGTTCAGCTTTTCACGTCGGAGCCCATCTTCTTCCTTGGAGATCCCGGGTGGTATCGGGTATTCCTTGTCTCTACCGACGTGTGGAAGAACTACGGATACACAATGGTCATCGTATTTGCGGCGCTCACGGCCATAGATCCCGCGCTATATGAATCCGCCATGATGGATGGGGCAAACCGCTTTAAGCAGGTGCTGCATATTACCGTCCCGGGCATATTGCCCACGCTGATGCTGCTTCTGGTGCTGGCTCTTGGCGGCATCCTGAACGCGGGATTTGATCAGGTATTTGTCACCTATAATCCGCTGGTCTATTCCTCGGGCGATATTATCGACACAATGGTTTACCGGCTTGGGTTTGAACAGGGGCAGTATTCACTGGCCACGGCGGCGGGTATCTTTAAATCCATCGTGGGATTTATCCTGATAACCACCTCGAACTGGATGGCTCAGAAATTCCTAGGCTACCGTGTTATATAGGAGGGCGGAATCATGAAGCATATATCGCTTTCCTACAAAATATTCACGTGCTTTGCCTACGCGTTCATCGCGGCAATCATGCTGATTACGCTGATGGTATTTATGCACATCATCGCCATCGCCCTTTCGGCGGCGGGTCCGGCCGGGGCCAATATTGTGGGGCTTGTTCCCATCGATTTTACTACGGAATCCATCCGGCAGGCCATCGGCGACCCGATGATTCACCGGACATTTTTCAACTCCCTGGGCAGGCTCTTCCTTGGCGTGGCTTTCAACATCGTCATGATGATTTCAGTGGCCTATCCCCTCTCCAAGGACAATTCGAGATTCCCTATGCGCAATTTTTATGCGATGATTGTCCTGATTACCATGCTCTTTTCGGGCGGTCTGGTCCCGCTGTATCTGTGGATTAAGCAGCTCAACCTGCTCGACACGGTATGGTCGCTGGTGCTTCCGAACGGCGTGCCGGTGTTCCTGTGCATTGTGCTGATGAATTTCTTTAAACAGATCCCCGCTGACATTGAGGATGCCGCATATATCGACGGCGCCTCGCATTTCACGACGATGGTCATGATCGACATCCCCCTGGCTAAGCCCGCCTTCGCCACGGTGACGCTCTTTGCCATCATCAACCACTGGAACTCTTGGTTTGACGGACTGATTTACATGAAGAGCCCGAGCCTGTATCCTTACGCCACATACCTGCGCATGCTCATTGAGCGGATGGATCGCATCCAGTCCATAGAGGACATCGAAAACCTAATCAATATAGGCCAGCGCCCGTTGATGATGGCGTATGTGATCATCGGCATCATCCCGATCGCCGTGGTCTATCCGTTCCTACAGAAGCATGTCAAGAGCGGCCTGATGCTTGGCGGCGTTAAAGGCTGATTTCATTTAAAGGATGAAAGGAACACATAAATCATGATAAAGATTAAAGTAAATACCAATAAAGTGCTTGGAAAAATCAGCCCCATGGTGTATGGCCAGATGGTGGAGCACGCGTATTGGAGCGTACACATGGGCCTCTGCGCTCAGATGCTGGATAACGGCGGATTCGAGATCGATCGCGACGGGACGCACAGGCGTGTAGCGCAGGGCTGGAAGGTGATTAAAACCAACAATGCCACCGAGTTTCGTGCACGGCTCGATGAAGATGATCCCTATAACGGCGGCGCATGCCAGAAGATTGCCATTGACAGATATGCGGGCGGCGTTGTTCGTCTGCAGCAGAATTCCCTTTCTGTCCTGGCGGGCAAGCGGTATAGGGGATTCGTCATGCTCAAAGGCGACTACGGCAAGGCCTCTATCCGGCTTTTTACAACCACGCAGCGCTGCATGGATGTTTACACCTGCACCCTGACACCGCAATGGACAAAAGTGGAGTTTTCCTTACTGAGCGATACGGACGATTTTACCGCTATTTTCGCGATTGAATTTGCGGGCGAAGGGGCCGCATATATCGACCAGGCATTCCTGTACCCCGAGGAGTGCTACGGCGGCACAAGACTCGATATGGTCAAGCTTTATGCGGATTTAAAGCCGCCCTTTGTCCGCTGGCCCGGCGGAAGCTACCTTGTATGGCACCACTGGAAAGAAGGAATAGGCCCTCTGGAGGACAGGCCCTATAACGACGGACGCATCCTCAGAGACCACAATTTCGGTGTCTATCATGACGGAGAATGGGATTCCAACGCCTTCGGTACGGATGAGTTCATCGCTTTCTGCCGTTCCATCGGATCCGAGCCCATGATCAATGTCAATATCAAGGACGGCCTGCAAAACACCCTGGATTGGATTGAATACTGCAACGGTTCCGCCGATACTGTATGGGGAGCCAAACGGGCCGGAAACGGCCATCCGGAGCCCTATAATGTAAAATACTGGGTAATCGACAATGAGCCTCTGGTCATGCTGGGAGAAAAGGGCTTCTGTCCCGAAACCTTCCCCATCGACTCGGCTGTCTGGGCCAGGGCCATGAAGGAGAAGGATCCGTCCATCACCGTGATGTGCATGGGGGATCACGATCTGTACAATTACATCTATGAGGAACCGGTCTTCAGTGAAGCGGTCGTCCGGGCGGCGAAGGAGAATATCGATCATCTGTGCGTCCATATCTACTATGATCAGTCGGTGACAGGTCCGCTAGAGGGCATGCCGTATCAGATGGGCAGCGCATTTGCCCGGCTGAAGGCTATGATGGACAGGGTCAGCCCCGAGCGCAGCGTAAAGGTCTTCCTGTCCGAATGGAATCCCGAATCCAACACCAACGTGGGCGGCAATATGGGGCAGGCCCTTGAAGCTGCGCAGATGTTCCATGTGATGGAGAGAGCCAGCGCACAGGGGATCATGGAGTTTGCCACTCCCTGCCAGCTGTGTGTTAATGTGGACAAGTACCGCGGCTTCTGGCTGCGGGCAGCCATGGTGCAGATCAACAACCATTCCGCATGGACGAACCCCATGTACCACGTGAACAGGATGTATTCCCGCCTGCGCCAGCCCAACCTGCTGGATCTCGAGTGGGATCAGCCCCTGCGCAGCTCCAATGTTTTCGACGGATACGAGTTTCCGGCGCTGGATGTCATTGCTACAGCCGCGGAGGATAAGAAAACCGTCGTGCTGAAAATCTGCAACAACAGCGATACCGAAGACTTTGCGCTTGAATTTACTCTGGCGGGCGGTACAGCCGGAAAAACTACGCTCCATGAGGTATACGCGCCGGATATTCTTGCAATGAACAGCCAGTTTACACCCGATACGGTTCAGGAACAGATTAGCGAACTTCCTCATCAGGAGGGTCATATCCTGTATACTTCCAAGCGCGGCAGCGTGGCCCTGCTGGAAATCGCTGCGGAATAAAAAACGGAACAGAGGAGGCAGTCAGCATGAAAATAGCAGTTGTAACGGAAGTGAGCACAGCGGCAAAAAACAAGGACATCATGGCAGCGCTGAAACCGCTGGCAAAGGGTCATGAAATTCTCAATGTGGGACTGAAAGGAGAGGAGGGCGAACCGGGTCTTCTCATATACGAGACCGGCTTTCTCTCAGCCCTGCTGTTGAATTTGGGATGCGTGGATTTTGTTATCGGCGGATGCGGCACCGGCCAGGGGTATTTTAACTGTGTCGTACAGTTCCCGGGCGTCACCTGCGGACTGCTGCAGAACGCTTCCGACGCGTGGCTGTACCCGCGGATCAACGGCGGAAACTGTGCGTCGCTGGCTCTGAACAAAGGATACGGCTGGGCGGGAGAAATCAACCTTGAATTTATTTTTGAAAAGCTGTTTGAAGCGGAATTCGGGGCAGGGTACCCTGCCTCCCGCCGGGAACCGCAGAAAAAAATCCGCGAGAAATACGCTGTAATGTCCCAGGTCACGCACAAGCCGTTTGAGCAGATCATCCTGGATATAGACGAAGAAATTTTCCGGAATACGGTAACTTTCCCCGGCGTGATGGATGTCATCTGCAGGCATACGCCTGACAAAGAGCTGCCGGCCTATCAGGCGCTTATGCAGCGCGCAAAAAGTATAGGTGCGATTATTTAAAAGAGTTCGGAAACAACACAGCCTGCTTTACCGATCAAGCAGGTTTTAGAACAGGAGATGCCATGAATATCACACAAGCAAAAACGGCGGAGCTAGAGGCTCTCTGCCAAGGGATGCGCAGGGAACTGATCGATCTGCTGTATGAGAGGCAGACCGGCCACCCCGGCGGCTCTCTTTCCTGCTGCGAAATCCTTGTGACACTGTACTTCCATACCATGCGGATTGATCCGGAACACCCCGATTCGCCCGGTCGCGACCGGCTGATCCTCTCCAAGGGTCATGCGGCGCCCATGCTCTACCTGTGTCTTGCACACCGGGGGTTTTTCCCGGTGGAAGAGCTTGCCACACTGCGTAAGATCGACAGCCGCCTGCAGGGGCACCCCTGCGCGCATAAGACGCCGGGCGTCGATCTCTCCACAGGACCGCTTGGGCTGGGTCTTTCCGCCGGTGTCGGCATGGCCGAGTCAGCCAGGCTGACAGGCAGTGACTATGACGTATATGTGGTTCTGGGAGACGGAGAGATACAGGAAGGAGCTGTTTGGGAGGCCGCCATGACGGCAAACAAGCTGAAAACCGGCAATCTGATCGCCATACTGGACGATAACGGCGTCCAGTTGGACGGAACCGTTGAAGAAATTATGCCGGCCGGAAGCGCGGCACAAAAATTCGAGGCGTTCGGCTGGCACACACTTACCGCCGACGGCCACAGCATAGAGGATCTTGCGGCTGTATTTGAGCAGGCGAAAGCCTGCCGCAGCGGCCCGGTGCTGATCGACGCCAGAACTGTCAAGGGCAAGGGGGTTCCCTTTATGGAGGGCCGGAGCATCTGGCACGGCAGGCCGATTTCGGCAGAGGATTACACTCTGGCAAAGCAGGCTTTGGGAGGCGCGCAGTGAACAGACAGATTGAAATACGGCAGGCGTATGGCGACGCGCTGATAAAACTGGGGGAACAAAATCCAAGGGTCGTCGTGATTGACGCGGATGTCGGTTCCTCCGCCAAGAGCGGCGGATTCGACGCCAAATTTCCTGAACGGCACTATAATGTCGGCATTTCGGAAGTGGATATGAACGCAATGGCGGCGGGGATGGCCTCGTGCGGACTGATCCCGTTTACCAACACATTTTCCGTGTTTATGCTTCTGCGCGGCGGCGATCCGGTCAACAGCCTGATCTGTTATGACAGGCTGAATGTCAAGCTGGCAGGAACCTTCTGCGGACTCTCGGATTCCTTCGACGGGGCAAGCCACCATTCCACATCGGATCTGGCCTTGCTGCGGGCGCTGCCGAACCTTACAGTCCTCTGCCCCTGCGACGCAGTGGAGACGGAAAAGGCGGTGTTTGCGGCGGCGGCGCTCGAGGGACCGGTCTATCTGAGGCTCAGCCGTGCGGCGGCCCCGGCCATCTTTGAGCGGGAGTATCCGTTTCGGATCGGAAAAAGCGTCCGCCTGCGCCAAGGCAGTCAGCTGAGCATCATCGCCACGGGGACCATAGTCCACCAGGCGCTGGCGGCGGCTGAATTGTTGGAAGCGGAAGGGATTTCTGCTAGGGTTGTCGATATGCACACAGTAAAACCGCTTGATGCAGAAGAAGTCCTTTCCTGCGCGTGCGAGACCGGTGCGATTGTTACCGTGGAGGAACACAGTATTTACGGCGGCCTTGGCGGCGCAGTGGCCGAGGTGCTGGCGGCGGACACCCCCATACCCATGGAATTTGTGGGGCTCACTCAGTATGCTGAAAGCGGCGATTATCCGGCGCTTCTGGCCAAATATGGCCTTGACGCGGGAGGGATCGCCGCGAAAGCCAGAGCGGTACTGGCGCACAAGAGCGGGTGAGTGTTCCTGACCCAATCCGCCCTGTGGATACGGTAAGATGGAGCGTCTGCCCGAATTATTAAAAAAGGGTACGTAACAGTTTCCTGTTACGTACCCTTTAAAATGGAGCGGATTACGAGGCTCGAACTCGCTACCTCCACCTTGGCAAGGTGGCGCTCTACCAGATGAGCTAAATCCGCAGATGGTGCCTTCGGTCGGAATCGAACCAACGACACGAGGATTTTCAGTCCTCTGCTCTACCAACTGAGCTACAAAGGCATGTTGGCGACCCGGATGGGGCTCGAACCCACGACCTCTAGCGTGACAGGCTAGCGTTCTAACCAACTGAACTACCGGGCCAGATGAATCTGGTGGGAACAACAGGGCTCGAACCTGTGACCCCCTGCTTGTAAGGCAGGTGCTCTCCCAGCTGAGCTATGCTCCCCAACCAACAACCGGCAACAGTGATTATTATATCCTATGCCTCCCCGTTTGTCAAGAGAAAATCTTCATTTTTTAATCCCCGAATTTTTACAGTCTTTCCCCTCTTCATTACCATATTGCCCCTTTATTTTACAGATTATCCACCCGATCCCCTAATGTTCTATTGACTTTATCCAGTAAAAGTGGTAAAGTATCGTATACGGCAACATATGAAACGTATGGATATGGTTTGGAGGGGCGACATTGGTAATCACTGAATTTTTGGAGCGCAACGCCCGGCTTTACGGTTCGGAAACTGCGCTGGTAGAAATCAATCCGTCCGAGGAGCGGGACAGGGCCGTGACCTGGAGGGAGGCCAGCCTCATCGAGAGTGCCCAGCCGGATGCTCCCTACCGCCGGGCGATCAGCTGGCAGGAGTTTGACCATCAGGCGAACCGGTTTGCCAATCTCCTGCTCAGCCGGGAGACAAAGCCGGGCACAAAGGTCGGCATCCTGCTGATGAATTGCCTGGAGTGGCTGCCGCTGTATTTCGGGGTGCTCAAGGCCGGGTGTATTGCCGTGCCCTTAAACTTCCGATATTCCTCCGACGAAATCAAGTACTGTCTGGAGCTGGCGGATGTGGAAATCCTGATCTTCGGGCCGGAATTCGTCGAGCGGATGGACGCCATCGCTGGGAATCTGCCGCAGGTGCGGATGATGTTCTTCGTCGGCCGGGACAAGCCCTCCTATACGGAGGACGGCCTGCGCCTGATGAGCTTCTGTTCCTCCGGACCGCCGCCGGTGGCGCTGGAGGAGACGGATCACGCGGCCATCTACTTCTCGTCGGGCACCACTGGCTTCCCGAAGGCGATTCTGCATAACCACCGGGCGCTGGTCAGCTCCTGCGAAACAGAACAGCATCACCACGGCCAGACCCGGGAGGATGTCTTCCTGTGCATTCCGCCTCTCTACCACACCGGAGCCAAGATGCACTGGTTCGGGAGTTTACTCTCCGGGAGCAGGGCTGTCCTGCTGCGGGGTGTGACGCCTGAATGGATTTTACGGACCGTGACAGAGGAGAAGTGCACCATTGTCTGGCTGCTGGTCCCCTGGGCGCAGGATCTGCTTGATGCCATCGACTCCGGAAAGGTCAATCTGGAAAACTACCTGCTGGATCAGTGGCGCCTGATGCACATCGGCGCGCAGCCGGTTCCGCCCAGCTTAATCAAGCGGTGGAAGAAGATCTTCCCCCACCATCGGTATGACACGAACTACGGGCTGAGTGAATCCATCGGGCCCGGATGCGTGCATCTGGGGGTAGAAAACATCCATAAGGTGGGCGCTATCGGTATCCCCGGCTACCACTGGGAGGCCACAATCGTCGATGAACAGGGAAAACAGGTCGCCAAGGGGGAAATAGGCGAGCTGGCCGTAAAGGGCCCCGGCGTCATGCTCTGTTACTATAAAAATCCGGAGGCCACCGGTGAAATCCTCAAGGACGGCTGGCTCTATACCGGCGACATGGCCCGCATGGACGAAGACGGCTTCATCTTCCTCGTGGACAGGAAAAAGGACGTTGTCATCTCCGGCGGCGAGAACCTGTACCCGGTCCAGATCGAGGATTTCCTGCGCAGGTTCGAAAAGATAAAGGATGTCGCCGTCATCGGTCTGCCCGATCCCCGCTTGGGTGAAATTGCGGCGGCCATCATCGAAATTAAGGAGGGGATCTCCTGCACGGAGGAGGAGATCGTCCGGTTCTGTCAGGATCTCCCGCGGTATAAACGGCCGAGAAAAATCATCTTCGACCATGTGCCCCGGAATCCGACGGGGAAAATCGAGAAGCCGGTCCTCCGCGAAAAGTACTGCCATGGACGCCTAGTGGAAACGCAGCTCGCAAACTGAATGTAGAGGAGAGAGAGTATGGCAGGCATCGCACTCAAGTTAATTCTTCTGATCATCTTTTTCGGTATGATGGTGGACATTGGACTGTACTGCCGCCGCCATGCCACGGATGTGAACGGCTTTGTCCTCGGCGGGCGGAGCGTCGGGCCATGGCTGACCGCGTTCGCCTATGGGACCAGCTACTTTTCCGCTGTCGTCTTCGTCGGCTATGCCGGGCAGTTCGGCTGGAAATACGGCGTTGCCGCCACATGGGCGGGACTGGGAAACGCCTTCCTCGGATCCCTCTTAGCCTGGGCTGTGCTCGGGCGCCGGACCCGTGTCATGACCCAGCACCTCGACAGCGCCACGATGCCGGAATTCTTCGGCAAACGCTTTGAGAGCAAGCCTTTGAAGCTCTGTGCGTCCGCTATCATCTTCATTTTCCTTATTCCCTACACGGCGTCGCTCTATAACGGGCTCTCCCGCCTGTTTGGCATGGCGTTTGATATCGATTACTCCGTCTGCGTCATCGTTATGGCGGTTCTGACTGCCATTTACGTTATCGCAGGCGGCTATATGGCGACCGCTATTAACGATTTCATTCAGGGAATTATTATGCTTGTCGGCATCGTTGCTGTGATTCTCGCGGTGTTAAACAGCCAGGGCGGGTTCCTCGCGTCGCTCGAAAAGTTGGCGCAGATACAGGGCGACAGCACCATCCCCGGTGTCTACGCCTCATTTTTCGGCCCGGATCCTGTCAATCTGCTGGGTGTCGTCATCCTCACCAGCCTTGGCACATGGGGCCTGCCGCAGATGGTGCAGGAGTTTTATGCCATCAAGAGTGAGGTGGCCATCAGCAAGGGAACCATCATCTCCACCTTTTTCGCGCTGGTCGTGGCGGGCGGATGCTATTTCCTCGGCGGTTTCGGGCGGCTCTTTTCCGATAAAATCGACATCGCCGCGAATGGGTACGATTCCGTTATCCCCACCATGCTCTCCGGACTGCCTGATCTCCTCATCGCGGTGGTGGTCATTCTCGTGCTTTCTGCCTCCATGTCCACCCTCTCCTCCCTTGTTTTGACTTCCAGCTCTACCCTGACGCTGGACTTCATCAAGGGGAACCTGATTCGGGACATGGATGAAAAACGCCAGGTCAAGTGGATGCGCGGTCTGGTTGTCGTTTTCATCATTATCTCGGTTATTCTGGCGCTCATCCAGTACCGCTCCAATGTCACGTTCATCGCCCAGCTGATGGGTGTCTCCTGGGGCGCTCTGGCCGGCGCATTCCTCGCCCCCTTCCTCTATGGGCTGTACTGGAAGCGGACCTCGACCGTGTCCTGCTGGGTCAGCTTCATCTTTTCCAGCGTGGTGATGGTTGCCAATATCTTCTGGCGCCCCCTGTTCCCCGCCCTGCTCCAGTCCCCCATCAATGCCGGCGCGTTCTGCATGCTTGCCGGGTTGGTAATTGTTCCGGTGGTCAGCCTCTTTACCCGGGCGCCGGACAAGGCCAAACTGGAACGGATCTTCTCCTGCTATGAGCGGAAGGTCGTTGTCACGGTGAAGGATTCCATCGGCGAAAACGAGTGAACCTTCTGTATGAGACAGGTCCCCGGCAAAAACCGGGGACCTGTCTTTGTTTGCGCCGCATGCAGTAAAAACGCCTCCGGGAAACACTTCTATATAGAGGAGGTCTGCATATGAAAAAAATCAGAGGACGTTTTGCCGTTCCAGTTGTCTGCGTATTGCTGGCAGCGGGCATGCTGCTCACGCCCACCATCGGCAGACGGCCTTTTCGAGGGCTGAAGGCATCGGATATCGCGTCTGCTGCTGTGCGTCTGACACCGCCGGACAGAACCGTTCAAATTCCCGAAACCGAAGATCTCGCCGGATATTTAAACGATGTCGTTATCTATAACCGGGATGATTCCTACACCGAATATGCCGGACAGGGCGTCTTCTTTACGCTGACGATGACGGACGGCACGCGGAGTGAAGTCATAGCGTTTAGCCCTTTCCTGATCATCGACGGCGCCGGATACCGGACGAAACATCGGCCCTGTGAAGCACTGAACCGCTACGCGAATCAGCTTCTGGACCGGGAGGGATAAAAAAGGCGGCGTGACCCCCGGTCACACCGTCTGATGGATCCGCCCTCTCTTATGCCTCTTTTTTCATCTGAAAGATAATCCGTAGTATTCCGCTGAGAAATTTCGGGCTCTTGAAAACAACAATCTTCATCACAGGCTCTCCTTTCGTCCGAGGGATTCGTGCGGTATCGGCCGCATGGCGCTTAACAGCGTGGCGCTTAACAGCGCCAGGAGCAGCCGCCTGCGGCGATCAACAGCAGTGCGGCAATGACAATAACCAGGCGCGGCGGAAAGAAGTAGGCTAAGAACAGGGAGATGCCGAACATAACGGCCAATCTTCCCCATGAACATCCTCTCGGCCCGCGTCTCACCCGGATCGCCTCCTTCGTTAATACAGCATACGCATCCGGGATAAAAAGCGTTCCTGCGAGAGAGTAATCTCCAAATCCACCGCTTTTTACGCATATCTTTTAGGAGGAAAGGAATAAAAATGAACCGGGTTCCCCGTATGCGGAACCCGGTCCGAACAGATGATCCACTTATCTATTGCTTATAAGATTAGCAGGCGCAGAGCAAGCATGCCTATCACGCCAGGCAGGCCATAGATTGCCGCTACGCTGGCGGAAAGCGGGTTCAGGGAGATCCCCAGATGGAGAGGAATTCCCAGCAGGCTGACAGCGAGCAGCGCAATGAGTCCGGTAACTGTGCTGAACAGAATACCCTTCAAAAACACCCGCTGGCGGATAGAAAGGATAAGCATAATCACGGCGGAAAGGATCAGAAATCCGGCAAAGCAGACGGTGTCAGACACACGCTTTCCTCCTTATCATCCTCCGGGACGGATTGACTGCGGGCAAGTTTAAAGAGGTATCGATAGCGCGCAAGGAGCGCGTTCTGTTCATAAATCAGAGCATCAAGCAGGTCATCGTCCCCAGTCATGTCAAAGATACGCTGGTTTTCTCTCAGGCGTGCGGCAATCTGGCTGAGTTCCCGAGCTATTGTTCGTTCTGCCTTAGGGGAATCCATCCGCTTCCGTATGCCGCTGCTTTCCAATAACTGGTCCACTTTGAAAATTCCTCCTTTCTCATATTCCCAGTATAGGTACAGATATGGAATATTATGCCTTATCTCCGAAATTTATTTCAACAAATTTGTTTTTCCCTCTTGATTTTTTACCGGATTGCTGATATACTATATAAGTACTTAAGATGTGGTATAAATATGGGGGCGTAGCTCAGCTGGGAGAGCGTACGGTTCGCATCCGTAAGGTCGAGAGTTCGATCCTCTTCGTCTCCACCAAATTGGCAAGGGCATTTTGGGAAATCAAAAATGTCCTTGTTATTTTTATGTCTCATAATGCTCACCCTCTACTCGACTTGGAGTACGATAGTTAATTTTTGATGAGGCTTACAGTTGTTGAAAAACTCATTATACCTGGTAACTGGCTCCCTTCATTCCTCCTCGGTTTTGCATTGATGGCAAGCAGCTTTCTCAGCCTTAAAAATGCTCCAGTCTGTGCACCGGCCCTGTTTATTCTGCTTGCCTGCAAGCTATAATCGTGCTATGATAATGGGGAAACAATGCAGGAAGGTGGAGCAGTATGACAAAACGTTTTGCAAACCTGGCTTTCTCCTATGCGATCATCGCCATGATCTTTGGTGTATTTTATCGAGAATTTACGTACTGCAGCCATTTTACCGAATCGACAAATCTGGCGTTCCTGCACCCCCATTACTTTGTGCTGGGGATGTTCTTGTTCCTGATCCTGATGCTGGTCGAAAAAACCTTTTCTTTTTCAGATCGGAATACCGGCAACCTCCTAATCGTTTATCAGGCTGGGCTGAACGTTACCGGCCTCGGGTTCCTGCTGCGGGGCTTGACACAGGTCTGGGGTACGGAACTCAGCCGAGGAATGGAGGCCTCTATTTCCGGGATCGCGGGGATCGGACATGTTTTGATGGGCATATGTATCATTTTGCTGCTGTTGAAAATCAGAAAACGGGCGATATAGAGGTGTTTGTTCCAATACACAGCACGGATAGAAGAGATTCGAAATAGTCATTTACTCGATACCATTCAGTCCCACCGGAGGGGCGAAAGCAGTTATCAAGACAAATAAAAAATCACCGCAGTTTCCACTGCGGTGATTTTTTTGATCAAAAGAAATATTACCGGCGGTAAAAAATTTTCGAGCGGCAGATTGTCTTTTTGCCCGCCGCCCTCTGTTCTTCACCTGCCTGAAACGATTCTTTGTTTATTCCTGAAAAAAGCTCAAAACAGATGCAGCGACAATCTTCAAGCCGGGAAGCAGGCTGTTCGTCTCGATAAACTCTTCGCGGGTGTGCGCACCACTTCCTTTGTATCCGCCGAAGCAGATAGAGGGGATCCCCATAGAAAACGGAATATTACAGTCGGTGGAGCCAGAACCGCCAACCGGCTTTATCCCGCCGTTATATGTCTCCATAATGGAGGAAAACCGCTGTTCCAGCTTTGCCTGGGCCTGGGGATCAACCTCCCCCATGCAGGGGCGCTTGCCCAATACCTCTACGTCAATCTCAACGCCCATATTGCGGTAAGCGTCAATCAGGCTGTAAAACATCTTTTCCATCTGATTCAGGCAGACTCCGGAGTCAGAACGGTACTCATACTGCACAGAAACCTGCTGGGCAATGGTGTTGACCGATGTGCCTCCGGAAATTGTGCCGACATTATAGGTGGTCTTACTGCCGCCATCTTGGGGAACCTTGACAGAGTATAGCGCTGTAATCAGATTGGACATCACCGCAATCGCATTTCGGTTGCCGAAACTGCTGTAAGAATGCCCGCCCTCTGTCCGTATCTCCACTCGGTAGCGGTGCGAACCAACGGATTTGTTGCAGTAACCGGACATTCCGCCGTCCAATGAAATGACGGAAGCAACCCGCCCCTTATAATCCTCCATCAGCCGGCGGCATCCCTTCAGGTTGCCCAGCCCCTCTTCCCCGGAGTTAAAGACAAACAGCATCCCGCAGTCGGGCGTAAGCTTCTTCTCGGTGACATATTTCACCACAGTCAGCAGCAGAGCCACATTGGCGGTATCGTCCCCCACACCGGGACAGAACAGCCTTCCGCCCTCCTCCCGCATGGGCATAGGTTCCGTATCGGGGAAAACAGTGTCGGTATGCGCCATGAAGACGACAAGATCTCTGCGGCCTTCGCATCCAACAGGATAGACGACATTGAGTGCGCTGTCAACATACACTCCCTGCGCTCCCAGATTTTCCAGCCAGCTTTTGATCCAAGCAGCGCGCTTTTCTTCATGGTTGGAGGGCGCAGGAATTTTGCAGAGCTCCTTAAGAAGATCCAGTGTTTCGTCACGGCGTGCTGTGATATCCCGCTCGATTTCCTTGGTCAGTAAATATTCCATACTGTTCTGCCCCCTATTTTTCTGCCCGCAGCGACAAACTCCACAGCGCCGCATAACATCCCAGGAACAGCAGCATCCCCTGCCGCAGCGGGCCCATATGGACAGCGGAAACCTTCCCCGCCAGCAGGCCGCACAGCTGCGCGATACTCAGCGGCACAGCGAAGAGTCCGAAGAGCGGCCCCCACAGCTTGGCCTGACGCGGCATACAGGAGAGTGTCTTTTCCTGTGCGACCGCCCGCGTATGCGCGAGCCAGAACAGCGCGCCCATGCACAGTGCGGTGACCTCCAGTGTCTGATCGGAAATGTTCGCGATTGTAGGGTACGCCATGAAGCAGGCGACAGCTTCCACCGTCATCCATATGGCGGCCAGCGCGCTCCCCCACAGTCCCCAGCGGTACTGCCCCGCCCGGAACAGCGGCACCGCCATCGCCAGCAGCCCCAGCGCCCCCGGAACCGCCAGCACCCGTGCCGCCAGTCCGATGAGCGTCACCTCCTGTGATCCCTGTGTAAAGGCGAGCAGCTCTGTCCACAGTCCCAGGAGACCGGACAGTCCTCCCAGTAAGCCGCCCGCGCCCAGAAGCAGCGCCGGCAGCTTTACAAACCGCCCCGGACGCACTTTACTGTTCTTCGGCACACACCAGTACACCCAAACCGCCAGCAGAGCCGCCGCAAGCACAAACAGCACATTCTGTATCTGAACCAGCGCCGACATCCCCCCATAGAAGCCCGTGTCCGGCTCAATTGCGCACAATGTCAGGACTGTCCGCAATACCGTCAGCACAAGAGAAAACACGACAAAGACGACGGAAAAAATGTTCAAGGCCGCTCCTCCATTGAAAGATATTTTTGATCCCGTGTCAGTGATTTATAAGCCGGACGGATGATCCGACCGCCGTACAGTACCTCTTCAATTCGGTGCGCGCACCAGCCCGGTGTCCGGGCGGTGGCAAAAATGGGCGTATTCATTTCCGCGGGGATATGCAGCATCTTATAAACCAGCCCCGAATAGAGATCCACATTCGCGCAGATGAATTTGTTCCCTCCCTTTTCCTCGTCAAAAACGCCCGGCGTCAGGCGCTCCACAGCGTCCAGAATCTGAAATTCCCGTTCGATCGGGGTGCCCGCCGCCATCTTCAGCGCGTTCTTTTTGAGAATCACCGCACGCGGATCACTTTTGGTGTAGACCGCGTGCCCCATGCCGTAAATCAGGCCGGAACGATCCCCCTCTTCCCCGCGGATGAGCTTCACGAGGAAGTCCCGGATTTCCGTGTCACTGTCCGGGTTCTGCACGCCCTCCTCAATGTAGCCGAGCATCTCCATCACCTTGGCGTTCGCACCGCCGTGACGGGGCCCCTTAAGCGATCCCACCGCCGCGGCGATGGCCGAATATGTGTCCGACCCGGAGGACGATACCACACGCGAGGCAAACGCCGAGTTATTGCCGCCGCCATGCTCGGCATGCAGCACCAGGCACATGTCCAGAAGCCGTGCTTCCTCGTGGGTAAACTGTTTATCCGGGCGCAGGGAGTGCAGGATGTTTTCCGCTATTGAGTAATCGGAACGCGGATCGTGCACATACATGCTCTCCTTATCGAACGCGCGGCGCTTGACTTGGTAAGCCGCCACCATGATGACCGGCATCCGCGCGATGAGAGAGATGGATTGGCGCATCAGATCCTCGAAGCCGTTCGCATCCGGATTCGGATCGTAGGCATAGAGTTCGAGCACCGAGCGCGCAAGCATATTCATCAGGTTCCTTGAGGGCACCTTAAGGAGCATGTCCTCTAGGAAGTACGGCGGCAGATCCCTCTGCGCCGCCAGTATCTCCATAAAGGCTTCGAGCTGCTGCCGGTTCGGCAGACGCCCGAACAGCAGGAGCCAGATGGCCTCCTCAAACCCGAACCGGTCGTCGCGTACGCATCCCTCGATGAGATCCGCCACGTTCACGCCCCGGTAGGTCAGCACACCGTCGACAGGGGCCTTCTCGCCCTCGTCCATGACATATCCGTGTACGTTGCACACCTGCGTCAGCCCGGCCACGACGCCGGTACCATCCTGGTTGCGTAAACCGCGCTTGACGCCGTACCGTTCATAATTTGCAGGATTGATGTGGTTATACTTGCGAAATTCATCGCATAAAAATTGAATATCGCGTTGAATGGACGAAGTGCGGGAAGCCGCTGCGCTCTCAGATGGAACCATGAGAAATTCCTCGCTTTCTGCAGGTGATAGTTCTTATTCTATCGTACTGCCGCGAAGAAGTCAACCTCTAAATGCGATTGTTGAAAGGATTGACGGACTTGAAACAGACCCTTCTGCTCTTTGCTGTCCTGTTCGCTGTCATGGCGCTCATCCCTCTGCTGCATCTCGGAGCCCGAATGGAGCCGCCGCAAAATATGCAGGAATCAAAACTGAATTCTTCATCTTCCGCCGTATCGCCCCTTCCGGAAAGCGCCGCCCGGCCGGAGATACCCCTGCCGGAAAGCAGCGCCGCCTCCATGCGGGATCTCGTCCTGCTGTACGACCGCGCGACGGACAAGGTCCTCCGGCTCTCCCAGCAGGAGTACGTCCTCGGCGCGGTGTGCAGCGAGATGCCGCCCTCCTTCCACCCGGAGGCCATCAAGGCGCAGGCGGTCGCGGCGCACAGCTACGTCCTGCGCTGCCGGGAGCAGGAGCGGCAGAACCCGACTCCCGCCCTCCAGGGCGCCGCGCTGGCCATCGACACCTCCCGCCGGGAGGGCTACGTCAGCGAAGCGGCGGCGCGCGAGATGTACGGAGAACGGTTCGACCTCTACTACACCACGATGAAGGAAACCGTCGCCGAAGTGGAGGACGAGATCCTTCTCTATGACGGACAGCCCATCGTCGCAGCGTATCACGCCATCAGCGCCGGGCACACGGAGAATGCCTCCAACGTCTGGACCGGATCGGCCGACTATCTTGTCCCGGTGGAGAGCCCGGGGGATCGGCTATCCCCCGGCTTCGAGACAACCGAAACCTTTACCCGCGACGAAGCCGCTGCCCGCCTGTCCGAAGCATATCCCAGCATCGCCCTCCCGGAGAATCCCGGGGACTGGTTCTCCGACATCTCCCGCTCCGGCTCCGGCTACATCACCCGTGTCCGCATCGGGGAGACCGAATTTTCCGGGCAGGAGCTGCGCTCCCTGTTCGGACTGCGCAGCAGCTTCCTGTCCATCGAATACCGGGATAACGTCTTCGTATTCACCGCGACCGGATACGGCCACGGTGTCGGCCTGAGCCAGTACGGCGCCGATTATATGGGGCGGCAGGGATCCTCCTACCGCGAGATCCTCGCCCACTACTATACCGGTGCCACCCTCGCCCGGCTCCCCGCCTAAAGGTCTTACAGCGGAAAGCCCACCTTCTTATACACCTTTTCCAGCGTGCGCCCGGCGAAATGCGCCGCCTTCTCTGCCCCCGCCGCATAGATCTCCCGCAGTGCGGCGCGGTCGGCGTAGATGCGCTCGAAACGCTCCTGCACCGGGCGCAGATGATCCGCCACCGCTTCGCCGACGGCGGTCTTAAAGTCGCCGTAGCCCTTTCCTTCGAACTCGCGCTCCACCTCGGCAACGGTCTTCCCCGTGACAGCGCTATAAATCCCGATGAGGTTGTTGATCCCGTCCTTCCCCTCTCGGAAGACGACTTCGCTCTCGCTGTCCGTAACGGCGCGGCGGAACTTGCGGATGATGGTGTCCGGCGGGTCGAGCAGGCTCACATAGGCGTTGGCGTTCGCGTCGGACTTGCTCATCTTCTTTGTCGGCTCGGCCAGCGACTTCACGCGCGCCCCTGCCTTGGGGATAAACGGCTCAGGGATGGTGAAAACGTTGCCGTAGACGCTGTTAAAGCGCTGGGCGATGTTCCGGGTCAGTTCGACATGCTGCTTCTGATCCTCCCCGACCGGCACAGCGTCCGCCTGATAGAGCAGGATGTCCGCCGCCATGAGCACCGGGTAGGTGTAGAGGCCGGCGTTGATATTGTCGGCGTGCTTCTGGCTCTTATCCTTAAACTGCGTCATGCGCCCGAGCTCGCCGTAGGGCGTGTAGCAGCCGAGCACCCACGCGAGCTGCGCGTGCGCGGGGACATGGCTCTGGATAAACAGGACGCTCTTCTCCGGGTCAATGCCGCAGGCGAGCAGCATCGCGTAGCCCCGCAGTGTATTTTCACGAAGCGCGGCTGCGTCCTGCCGGACGGTGATGGCGTGCATGTCCACAACGCTGTACACGCAGTGGTATTCATCCTGCATCTTCACCCAGTTCTGCAGAGCGCCCAGATAGTTGCCCAGCGTAAAGGATCCCGTGGCCTGAATGCCCGAGAATACGATTTTCTTCTTTTCCGGTTTTACTGCTGCTTCCATGTGCTTTCTCCTTTCTTATCGGACAAACTCTCTGGTGAGGCGCCCAAGCCGCTCGACACCCTGGATAATCTTTTCGTCCGACGGTGTCGAATAGTTCATGCGGAACGACGTTGTCGGCGTATTCTCGTCGGCCATGAAGGCTGTGCCCGGCACGACAGCTACCCCTTCCTCCTCCACCGCCCGGCGGCAGAAGTCGAGCATATCGCTCCCCTCCGGCATCGTGCACCAGATGAAGAGCCCGCCCTGCGGACGTGTAAAGCTCACCTTCGGAGAGAAATGCTCCTCCATGTTCTCCAGCATCAGCCCGCACTTTTTGCGGTAGATTTCGCGGATGCGGCGGATATGCGCATCCAGATCACACTCGCACAAAAACCGTTCGCAGATGAGCTGGGAAAGAATCGTGGTGTGCACATCCTCGCACTGCTTGGCCACAACCATCCGCCCAACAATGGCCTTCGGCGCGAGCACATAGCCTACACGCAGGCCGGGAGAGAGGATCTTCGAGAAGCTCCCGCAATAGACGACACGCCCCTCTGTATCGAGCGCCTTAATAGGCGGGATATCCTCACCGGCGAAGCGCAGATCCCCGTAAGGGTTATCCTCAATAATCACAATATCGTATTTGCACGCCAGATCATACACAGCCTTCCTCTTTTCGGCACTCATCGTGATGCCCGAGGGATTCTGGAAGTTCGGGATGACATAGATGAGCTTCACGTTCTGATTCTCCCGGAGCGCCGCCTCCAGCCGCTCGACAGAGATCCCGTCCTCCTCCATCGGCACTCCGGCAAGACGGGCGCCCAGCGCACGGAACGCGTTGAGGGATCCGATGAAGCTCGGGTCCTCCGCGAGGATCACGTCCCCGCGGTTGCAGAAGACCTTGCAGGTCATCTCTACGCCCTGCTGTGCGCCGGAAGTGATGATGAGATCATCCTCAGGTGTACCGACACCGTAGCGCTCCTCCGCCATCTTCCGCACCGCGTCTCGCAGGGGAGAGTACCCCTCGGAGACAGAATACTGTAACGCCAGCACGGGCGACTCCCCGAGCACCTGCGCCGTGATCCGGCGCACGTCCTCCACCGGGAACGCCTCCGCCGCCGGGTTGCCCGCCGAAAAGGGGATGATGGAAGGGTCCGCTGTCCTCTTGAGGATTTCGCGGATGGCCGACGGCTTCATGTTCGCCAGATTGTCTGAAAACGTGTATGTACTCTTCATTCTCTCTATGCTCCTATCCTTAATCTGTTTTCTATTCCGGCGCTGACCCATTATTATAGGTCAGCGCCGTTCTCCAGCAGCGCGAGCAGACCGGCTTCGTCGAGCACTCTCAGCCCGAGCTGCTGCGCCTTCGTCAGCTTGCTGCCCGCCTCCTCGCCTGCGACTACATAGTCCGTCTTTTTCGATACGCTCGAGGATACCTTCCCCCCCTGCGCCTCGATTTTCGCCTTCGCTTCGGCACGGGTCAGCGTGGGCAGTGTCCCGGTGAGGACGAATATCTTCCCCGCGAACGCCTCGCCCGCCGGCTCCTCCAGGGAGATCATCTCCACGCCCAGCGCACGCAGGCGCTCCACCTCGGCGCGGTTCTCCCTGTCGGCGAAATACTCCGTCACGCTGGCCGCCATGACACCGCCCACAGAGTCGATCTTCGCCAGCTCCTCCGCGTCCGCCGCCATAACGTGCTCCATAGCCCCGAACGTGCGGGCGATGAGCGCCGCGCCGCGCGCGCCGATGCCCCGTATCCCCAGCCCGAACAGCAGCCGGGCGAGCCCGGCGTGCTTGCTGCGCTCGAGCGCAGCTAGGATATTCGCCGCGCTCTTCTCCCCCATCCGATCCAAACCGGCGAGCTCGGCGGACGTGAGCGTATAGAAGTCCGACGGCGAGAGGACAAGCCCCTTATCGAGGAGCGCGTCCACTAGGGCGGGGCCCATGCCGTCGATGTCCATCGCGTCGCGCGAGGCGAAGTGGACGAGCCTGCGGAACCGCTGCGCCGGGCACCGCAGGTTCGGGCAGCGCAGGACAGCTCCCCCCTCCTCGGCTACGACGCGTTCCCCGCAGGAGGGGCACCTCTCCGGCAGCGTGTAGACAGGCTGCGCCGCATCGTGCCAAGCGACGCGAACCACCTCGGGGATAATTTCCCCCGCCTTGCGCACGACAATACGATCCCCCACCGACAATCCCAGTTCCTCAATAAAATCCTGATTGTGCAGCACCGCCCTCGAGACAGTCGTCCCCGCCAAGGAAACCGGCTCAAAGACGGCAGTGGGCGTGAGCGCCCCCGTCCGCCCGACGCCGACCTCAATGCCGGAGAGTACCGTTTCCTTCTCCTCGGGCGGATACTTAAACGCGACCGCCCAGCGCGGGAACTTCGATGTCGCGCCGAGGATCTCCCGCTCGGCTAGGCTGTCCACCTTGACGACGGCCCCGTCGATTTCAAACGGAAATTCTCCGCGCCCATCGCCGATGCGCAGGATCTCCCCGATAACGCCCTCCGCATCCGCAAAGCGGCGGTAGCTCAGATTGACAGGCAGCCCCAGCCCCCGCAGATAGTCGAGCCCCTCGCTGTGGCTCGTGAACGTGACGCCCTCCGCGCGCTGGATATTGAAGATCCGCACATCCAGCCCCCGGCGCGCCGTGACGCGCGCATCCTTCTGCCGCAGCGATCCGGCGGCTGCGTTGCGCGGGTTTTTAAATGGTGTCTCCCCCGCGAGCTCCTGCTCCTCCACTAGGCGGCCGAAGTTTTCCTGCGGCAGGTAGATCTCTCCGCGCACCTCCAGATACGCCGGAGCCTTGGGCAGGTGCATCGGCACGGAGCGGATGGTGCGGAGATTCCCGGTCACATCCTCGCCGACCCGCCCGTCTCCGCGGGTGGATCCGCGCACAAACCGGCCCGCCTCGTATTCGAGCGAAACGCTCAATCCATCTATCTTCGGTTCCACAACAAACAGGGCGTCCGGCATCTCGGCCTTCACCCGTTCAATAAACTGGCGGACCTCCTCCGTGCTGAACACGTCCTGCAGCGAGAGCATCGGCACCGGATGCGGCACCTTCTCAAACGTGGCCGATGCCACGCCCCCCACACGGTGCGTGGGCGAGGACGGCGTATCCAGCTCCGGATACTCCTCCTCCAGAGCCCGCAGCTCCCTTGTCAGCAGATCGTAATCATAATCCGATAGTTCCGGTGCGTCCAGCAGATAATACTGCCGGTTGTGGTGTTCGATCTGCCCGCGCAGCCAGGCGATACGCGCCTCGGCTTCCTTTCTCTCCACAGATCCCGGTCCCCCTTCATGATAAACGCAGTATGTTTTTTATTATACCACAACCGCTTCACGGTTGTGGTATAATTGGCCATGCCTGTAGGGCGGCCAAATAGATCGGGTATAATAACCGCTTGCGGTTATTATACCATAAATTC
>CATJVQ010000037.1 GCA_949743955.1 uncultured Oscillospiraceae bacterium
AAGCGGAGATGGAGAAGGCGCTGGGGGAGGAGGCGTATGAGCGTACACTGGGGGAACTGGAGGAGGCGCGGGAGTACTTCCTGCGGGAGCGTGTCCGCCAGGCGGCGGATGTGGCTGTCAACGCCCCCTTTTCCGGCATGCCGTATTTTTACTGAGATGGTGAAATGGGCAGGCATATGAGAGGAATCCCGGCTGGATTTATGGAAAATACTTGACAAATTTGTCAAATTGCTATAAGATACAAACGGATCGGAATCATAAAAAAGCAAGAGGATTGTGGTAGGCATGGCCAGCGCGGACGCCGGGCAGGTTTCACTCTCCGATAGAGAGCTGCTCAGCCGGGCGCGTGCGGGCGGTGCAGACAGTGAAGAGGCGCTCGGCATTTTGTGCGCGCGGTATTTTCCGCTGTGCCGCCGCCTGGCCCGGCAATATGCGCCTTCCCCCGCCGATGCGGACGATTTCGTCCAGGAGGGGACACTCGGCCTCATCGAGGCTGTCCGCCGCTACGACGAGAGCCGTGGGAGCTCGTTTGAGAGCTATGTGCGCCGCTGTGTCAGCTCCAAGCTCCTCTCCGCTCTCGAAGCGATGCACACCTTTAAGCGGCGCGCTAATGTCGGATGTCTCCCGCTTGAAAATCAGCCGGAGCTTCTGTCTCCGGCGCCGGAAACCCGAATGATTGAGCAAGAGGATTTTCGCCGCCGCAGCCGCCAGATCCTGTCGCTTCTTTCCCGTTCCGAGCATGAGGTGCTGCGCCTGTACCTGCGCGGGCAGTCTTACGCGCAAATCGCGGTGCAGCTGGACATCTCACAGAAATCGGTTGACAATGCGCTTGGACGTGTCCGCAGGAAACTTCGATCTGCTTTAAGGAACCCGTGAGCAGCCCGTCTTGTTTTCGTGCTTGTCCCCCGGAGAGGCGTGCAGCCTCCTTTTATTCCCTTTTCCGGTTAGCGGCCGAAAGGCTTCTAATGTTTAAAGTGCCTTTTCCTAATGCAGCGTATGGCTTGGGAGCGGCAAATCTTTTTTAAGTGAGGTATGAGAACCATGTACGAAGACAAGACACTGGTATGCAAAGAGTGCGGCTCCGAGTTCGTTTTCACGGCCGGTGAGCAGGAATTTTACGCGGAGCGCGGCTTCGAAAATGAGCCCCAGCGCTGCAAAGCCTGCCGCGACGCCCGTAAAAACAGCAAGCGCGAGCGGGAGATGTTCACCGCCGTCTGCGCCGGCTGCGGCAAGGAAGCCAGAGTCCCCTTTAAGCCCCGCGAGGACCGCCCGGTCTATTGCAGCGAGTGCTTTGCCAAGATGAACGACAGATAAACATCGTCTGTAACAAAAGCGGCACAGCCCTTGGGCTATGCCGCTTTTTCCGTATAAAGCTGAGGAGGAAACCGATTTGCCTAAGCCAGTGAAGACCAACGCCATGCGGATTCTGGAGAGGGAGGGCATCGGATATCAGGCGCATTCATACGAAGCATCCGGCCCGGTAGACGGGGTACATGCCGCACAGATGCTCGGCGTCGATCCGGCGCGGGTATACAAGACCCTCGTTACGCGCAGTACGGGCGGGTACTGTGTCTTTGTCATCCCTGTAGCGGAGGAGCTCGATCTGAAGGCGGCGGCGCGCAGTGTCGGGGCGAAGGCGGTGTCGATGCTGCCGCTCGCGGAGCTGCTGCCTGTCACCGGCTATGTCCGCGGCGGGTGCTCGCCGGTCGGGATGAAAAAGGCGTTCCCCACCGTTATCGACGAGAGCGCCCTCGCGCTGCCTGCGCTGTTTGTCAGCGCGGGAAAAATCGGTGTACAGCTGGAGATGTCCCCCGGCGATCTCCTGCGTGCGGCCCATGCGAAGACCGCTCCCCTGATCCTGACAAAGGAATAAACATCACGTCTGCGCGAACAGGTACCGATCGATAAGCTCCGCGACGGCGCTGTGGTTGTTGTCCCCAACCGTTATGTCCGCCGCCGCCTTGACGCGGTCCGGGGCGTTGTCCACCGCCGCGCCGAGCGACGCTGCCCGCAGCATCTCAATATCGTTGTCAAAGTCGCCGATGGCCGCCACATCCTCGCGGGCGAAGCCGGGGACGTTCTCCTCAATCCAGCGCAGCGCGCTTCCCTTCGTGACACCGCGCGGGAGGAACTCCAGATAAAACGGCGCGGAATATGTGCAGTGGAAGGCATCCTCCCCGAAGCGATCGATAACGGCCAGCCGTACGCGCTCGAGCTGGTCGTGTTCGCCGTAGACCATTGCCTTCATCGCGCGTTCGCAGCGATCCGTGAGCGGGGCGAATGCGAAGGGCTGCCGTTCGTTTTCGATGTAGTGATCCATAATCCCGTCCCGGTTATACAGCAGGATATCCCCCGCGTGGAACGTCTGCGGGCACCCGCCCGGATAGATCTCCAGCGACAGGCGCAGAATGTCCGCCGCCAGCACGGGGTCGATGTGTTCCTCGTGCAGGAAGCGCTCTTCGGCGAAGTCGTAGACCGCCGCCCCGTTATAGAGGATGGCCGGCGCGTTGACGGGCAGCGACCGCAGAAATGGGCGCGTAATCTGTACATTGCGTCCCGAGGCGACGGAGAAGTGTCCGCCCGCTGCGGTAAAGCGCCGGAGCGCCTCGATGTTTTTCTCCGAAATCTGCTTATCGTCCCCGATGAGCGTCTTATCCATGTCCGAATAGAGTGCATGTTTATGTAAGCGTCCTTCTGCCAAGGGGCCCAGCTCCTCTCCATCAATGTGAATATTTTATGGGAACCGAAAACGTCAGGGATTGAAAGCCCCCCCTGACGTTTTCGCGTTATTGCTTTTCTGCTTCCGTGGTCTCACTTGAAAACAGCACGTCCAGCAAGCGCAGTACGCCCCCGTCCGGCCTGCCGAGGCACAGCATGATGACGGACAGCAGATCGTAGTTCTGAATAGGTTCTATGGATTCTCCGACAAGGTGTTCTTCAACCAGAGATAGTATTCTCCCGGCGCTTCGGCGGATTCATACAGATCCAGATGCTGTAACCCTTTTTGACCTTTTCGTAGTGGAAACCGGCAAACTCCCGGCCGTATTAGGAAGGAGTCATCCAGCAGCAATAGTAAATGCCGCGTTTAAGAAGAGGATATCCGGGACAAAAATCGTTCTGCGCCTCAACGTTGACGATAAGGCGGATCCTCTCTCCGGATCCCGGAACAACGGCCCCGAAACGGACGTCATAGGTGACGGTTCCTTCGTGTCTGGACTTATCCTCAGTGACCATTCCGTGGATCACCGGGTTTCCCTCATCCGGCAGCACCGGGACGGCGGATATCTGCGGCCGGCCCTCGATATACTTATCGGCAATATCGCAGACGTCGCAGTTTTCATATTCTGCGAGACAGGCCTTCATAATTCGTGCCAAAATCGCTTTTTCAGACGAAATACGCTTACAGGCCGCGTCATAACCCGCGCTGTCATCAATAACATGCAGTCCCTAGGCGACAGTTGTTTCCTCATCCACCACGCCTCGCCTTCTCCTCTTTCACATTTTACCACACCTTTTCCGGGGCGTCCACTGCTTTTTGCGGGGAATGATGGTAGAGGAAGGGAAGTGAATGATCGTTTGAAAACAAAATCTTGTGAAAAAACAGATATCCCCCTTGACAAAACTGTACCATTGTATTATTATACTAATACAAGAGTGAATGAAGGAGGCGAGAAAAACCATTGGCGTGGGATTTTGAAACGGATCGCCCGATATACGTGCAGCTGGTGGAGCAGATACAGCTCCGGATCGTAGCGGGGGAATACCCGGCGGGAAGCCGCCTGCCGGCGGTGCGGGAACTGGCGGCAGAGGTGTCGGTCAACCCGAACACGATGCAGAAAGCGCTGGGCGAGCTTGAGCGGATGGATCTGGTCCGTTCGCAGCGCACGAGCGGAAGGTTTATTACAGAGGATGTGAACAAAATCAGGATGATCAAGGAAAATCTGGCGCGCGAGCAGCTTGCGCGTTTTCTCGAACAGATGCAGGCCATCGGCTATAACCGGGAGGACATCCTCCGGCTTCTGGAGACGCTGCCTGAAAATGAGACGAAGGGAGAAGAGACGGATGGCCATTCTGGAATGTAAGGCGCTCACCAAACGCTACAGCACGAAGGAAGCGCTTGCATCGGTGGATCTGAAGGTGGAGCCGGGGCGTATTGTGGGGCTTCTGGGCCCGAATGGTAGCGGAAAGACGACGCTTATCAAGCTCGCGAGCGGCCTTCTGACACCGACACTCGGCCAGATCCTCGTGGACGGCCGGGTGCCCGGCCCGGCGACAAAGGCGCTGGTGAGCTACCTGCCCGAGCGGACGTACCTGAGCGACTGGATGAAGGTGAAGGACGTCATCGACTTTTTCGCGGACTTCTACGCGGATTTTGATCGTGTCAAGGCGCTGGAGATGCTCGCGCGGCTGGAGATCGGCACGGGCGACCGGCTCAAGACAATGTCGAAGGGGACGCGGGAAAAGGTGCAGCTCATCCTCGTCATGAGCCGGGCGGCGAAGCTGTATCTCCTCGACGAACCCATCGGCGGGGTGGATCCGGCGGCGCGCGACTATATCCTCGAGACAATCATCGGAAACTACTGCGAGGACGCGGCTGTCATGATCTCTACCCACCTCATCTCCGACGTGGAAAAGGTGCTCGACGACGTTATCTTCATCGCCAGCGGACGCATCGCGCTCACTTCATCTGTGGACGACATCCGCGAGGAGCAGGGCAAGAGTGTCGACACGCTGTTTCGGGAGGTATTCAAATGCTGAAACTTATCAAATACGAGCTGCGCGCCACCGCGCGTCCGCTCCTGTCGCTGTATATTATGCTGCTGCTCATCTCCGTTTTCAACCATTTCTTCTGGACCCGGGAGGTCGGGAGCACAAATGAGACCATCGATTTTCTCATCTCACTGTTCGGCATTATCGGCTCGGTGCTCTTTGCGTTTTTGATCAGCGCCGTCCTGGCCCTGACTGTCGCGCTGATGATCCAACGTTTTTACCGCAACCTCCTCGGCGACGAGGGATACCTCATGTTCACCCTCCCCGTGCCGACATGGAAGCTCATCGCCTCGAAGGCGGTGGTCTCGGCGGTCTGGGTAATCGCCAGCTTTATTGCCGTCGCGTTGGCGGGGATGATGGTCAGCATGTCGATGCAGGATATTTTCCACAGTGCCGGCGCCGGTCTGCTCGAGCTATTTGCCGCTTTCCTGCCAGGGGGAACGCTTTCACCCGCGGAAAAGCTCTTCTCCTTCCAGGTCCTGCTGACGTTCGTCCTCCTGCTCTTTGATGTGATCCTTGCCGTCTATGCGTCCATCGCCATCGGGCACCTCTGGCAGCGCCACCGGATCCTCGGCGCGTTCCTCGCCTTTAACGGGATCTGGATTCTGGCGGTCGTCATTCTCGTGAACGTGCTGTATCATTTGATCGGCGTGATGAAGCCGTGGGTCGACGACGGTGTGTCCGGCATCAACGGGCTGCTCTCACTCGTCAACTGTATGGGGCTTATCGGCGCGGCCGCCTGCTTCTTCGTGACACTGCGCATCCTCTCGCGGAAGCTCAACCTCGAATAAGGCAAACTCACAGCGGTTTTCCTGCCCTGCCGGGGCGGAGGCCGCTGTGTTTTTGGTGAGTGCAATATGATTTGAGCAGAAAAAACGGCGAAAAATCGCCGCTTTTTACTCTGCATAGTGTCCCTTGCAGGAGGCAATTACGATATCTCCATCTTTTCCTCGATAAATAATCCGATTTTCTTCGTCAATGCGTCTGCTCCACCAACCGCTGCGATTTTCTCTCATGGTTCAGGTTTTCCAATACCATTGCATATTTCTCTGCATATCTTTTATCAGAGCATTGATACGCTCAAGTGTTTTTTATCCTGCGTCTGCCAGTAGCAACACACTTCCCATGCGCCCTCTTCCCAAAGTAACTGCATCAGTCTACTTCTATTAGGTCGTGTTCAACCAGCTTGGCCCGTCCGGAATCAATATCGGCAATCACTTTTTCAATGTGTTTCATATTGCCTTCGGAATAAAGGGATCGGCGGACACTTCAAAAGGAATACGTTTTTCTCTGGAAACTTTTATGCTCTCCTCTTATCTTTTCATAACATATTCTGTTAAGGCATGGGCGGGGTCCAGTAGTGCTGGTTATAGATGTCGGTGAAGCGGTAGGTCGCCTGGACGGTTCCCTCTAGCGGCACATTGCTGACAGTGAGCCCCCCTTCCGGGACAGTGAGCGGATCGCCGAGGAGGAAGCTGTCCTGATAGCCGCCGTCGTAGCGGTAGTAGTCGCACAGGAATTCCAGCGTGTCGCCCGCCTCCAGGGACACGCCGCTTTTGGCGACCGTTTCCGTCTCGCTCGTATACACGCTCCGGACGCCGGAGACATAGCCGGACGGGGTCTCGTCGTCGAAGCACAGGAGAAGCTCCGCCCGCTGCCCGTTGTGGAGCACCGGCACATATCCTGTGATGGCGTAATGGGTTCCGTCGTCGACAGTAGCGGTGTGGTAGTACGCCACAGGCTGCCCCTCGATTGCCAGCCATGTGTTGTCGTTCTGCCCGACAAGCCCGCCGGCATCGTCGAACTCGAAGACATTGTCCAGTCCCAGGTCGATGTAGCCTTCGCCGTCGTCGTAAAAGAGGTTGAGGTCCAGTGTCTGTACGAGAGCCCACTGCTCCTCGCCGAGGCGCAGCGTGGGGGTACCGTCCGCGCCGCTCCACACGAGCGCTTCGGCCGGGAAACGGTTATCTGTAAGATACTGAAGGGTTTCCGTATCATCCAGCGCCTTCCCGGAGAGGAAGCCCGTGTTCGAGCCGGTGAGCCCGGAGACAGAATCGAATCCGCCCCCCAGGAAGCCGGTTAAGAGCTGGGAGAGAATGTCCCCGCTGCCAGCGGAGGCGGAGCCGAGCAGGGACGGCAGCGGCGAATTCACCCCGCCGGACGCGGCCTGCCCGCTGGCCTCAAGGCTGGCGAAGCTGCGGATACAGCGGATGTACTCGTCATCCATGCCGATCTGTTCGTAGGCGGCGACCGCCTTATCCACGGATCCGAGCTTCTGATAGGGGAAATAGATGGACAGACCATAGGCGTTGGTCATGTTGGAGGATGTACGGTTGTACTTCACGGCGCTGCGCAGAGTGTCCGCGAGGGCTTTATTTTCCTTCCCCTCCAGATTTTCCGCCAGATGTACGAGATCCACATGATCAATCCGGCTCGACTGCGCGAATTCCCGCGTATGGGCGCGGGCCGCGGACAGTGTCTGATACTGTTTTGAGGCGATAAGGGAGCTGGCCGAGCGGGAAAAGTCCGCCAGACGCTCCGGCAGCGTGGCCTCAAGCTCGCAGAGATCCACAACGGAGAGTGTCGTAAGCTGGCCGGGGCACTTCTGGGCGCACACATCCACGAAATCGTCGGCTATCCTCTTCCCCACCGCGGCCGTGGACATCGACGGATTCTTCCCGAAATCCGTCAGCCAGTTCGTGTAGTACCATCCCACGCCCGGCTCTGTCTCCTCGGAGGCGATGAGGTAGTCGGCGTGGCGGGAGAGCATGAGGGCGTTTTCCGCTGTCGCCATCAGGCAGGCGTCGAAGCCGATGAAATCGAACGTGACGCCCGCGTCTGTCAGCGCGGTGTTGATGCCGGAGAGGCCCATCGAGCCGCTGGAGGCGAACTTTTCATCGTATCCATAGCCGCTGATGGCGCCCCCGCCGTGATCCCAGAAGATGAGCTCATACCGGCTGGCCGGAAAACGCTCGGCGCAGTAGCGGATATATCCGCTCAGGGTGGAGGGATCCGTCATCGGGACACTGCCCAGATCCGGCTCCAGGCAGAGGAGGCCACTGTCCTTTATCTGCCAAATCTGGTTCGCAGAGCTGCTCACCTGATTGTTGCGCCACCCGGAGCAGCCGCCCGTGTAGACGATGAGGTTTATCTCCTCCCCGAACCGGGCGGCGAGCATCTCCTGCAGATCGCTTGTCCCCATGCCGCTGCGGGATTCGAGGTCGGTGCCGCACATGTAGACCATGATGGTCGCCGTGTCGCGCCCGTCCCCGAGGAGACGTGTCCGCTTTTCCCGGGCCGCCGGGTCGACGTCCGTGTTGAGATGGCCGGTGTTCTCCTCCCCCTGCCAGCCCTGCGAGACACCGCCGCCCGCCTGTAGTCCGCCCAGCAGCGCGCCGAGGTTCAGCCCGCCGGACGGTGCCGCCTGGCTAACGCTCTGTCCCGCCGCAGGCGATGGCTGCGCCGGCGGGGCGGAACCCTGCCCGCTGAGGAAGGCGCCCAGCCCGCCGCCTCCGCCCAGGAGCAGCGCGGCAAGCAGGATGATGAGCTTCATCCCGCCGCCGGAGCGGGCGCGGGTGGGGCGGGGGCTGTCTGTGCCGGGGGAGGGGCGTCCGCCCGCGCCGACCGGCCCGGTATGCAGCCCGTCGCCGCGTTTCTTCACCGTCTTTGCCGAGCCGGTGACGTTCTTTTCCCGGCTTCGGGGTCTGTTATCCATAAAGGTCTTCCTTTCCGCTGTGAGGTTTCTCTGTGTTATTATACCGTCGCAGTCAGAAAAAGGCAACCTAAAAAGACGTGTTTTCCCTTCGGGACCGGTGGAGGGGAAACATGTCTTTCAGCGTGTGGCTGTGAGGAGGAAGAAATAGATCCGGCTGCCCGCTTCCAAAAGGAAAACTGCCCGGCGAAAGCCGGGCAGCGGATGGACTTTTATTCGTTTTCGTCCTCTTCATCGTCGGTAGGCTCGATGAGTCCGTAACTGTCGCCCTTGCGGCGGTAGACGGCGCAGATGTCGCCGGTCTGTGCGTCGCGGAACATGAAGAAGGAGTGGCCGAGCATATTCATCTGCAAAATGGCCTCCTCTACGCTCATGGGCTTGACAGGGAAACGCTTGGTGCGCACGAGGGAATAGTCGCTGTCCTCAGGGAGGGAAGCGTCGCCGTACTGCTTGTCAAACGCGGAAGCGCGCAGGCGCTGCTCGAGCTTCGACTTGTTCTTGACAATCTGCTTGACGAGCGAATCCACAACGGCCTCGAGCGAATCCATCCGGTCGCCGGTGGTCTTTTCGGCGCGGTAGAACATCCCTCCAGCGCGCACGGTCACTTCGACCGTTTCACGGTCATTTTCGGAAGAGACGGTAACAACGGCGTCAGCTGTATCATCGAAGAAGCGGTCGAGCTTGCCGAGCTTTTTAGCAACACGTTCACGGAAGGAATCCTTGACAGACGTTTTTCTGGATGAGATTGTAATATTCATATGTTCCGCCCCTTTACGGTTCATTCGCAAATCAGGGACTTGTCCAGAATTCCCAAATTTGCTAACTTTATTATAGCATGGGCTATCAGAAAATACAATAAACAAATTGAACTGAAAACAAGGAGAAAAATTGTGTCTCATAGATTTACAAATAGTGGAAGATGTGGTATAATTAACCCATCGGGACACACTAAGTCCCGAGACCTTTCACTTCCCCAAACTTCTTTCCATTTTGCGCGGTCTGATGGCCGCGCCCTTTTTTTGCGCAAAACCCGAAGGGGCCGGTGTCATTCTGCACTAGTCCCCATATATGCCGCATATTCTGTATGCAGAGGAAAGGAGGAAATACAGTTGGACAGAACAGAGACAGCGGCTTTGCTCGCGCGGCTCGACGCGGTGCGGGGCCTTTCGGGGCGGGAAGAAGCAGTGGGGGAGGCAATCGGGAAGGAGATGGAGGGCCTCTTTGATGAGGCGGGACACGACCGCCTGGGCAACCGCCTCTTTACCCGGCGCGGACGGCGCGGCGGCCCGACGGTGCTGCTGGCCGCGCACATGGATGAAATTGGCTTTCTGGTCAGCGGGATCGACGAAGGGGGCTTTGTCCATTTTGTGCCGGTGGGATTCCACGACGAACGCCTCCTCCAGAACCAGATGCTGCGCATTGACACGGCGTCGGGCGCGGTATACGGTGTGACGGGGGCGGGCGACCCGCCGTATGAGCACAAGGGGGAACATCCGGAAACACCGCGGATGGGGGAAATCGTGCTCGATATAGGGGCGCGCAGCAGGGAGGAGGCCGAAGCGATGGGGGTATGCCCCGGAGATCCGGTCTTAAACGCCCGGGAGGGCCGCCTCCTGGGGAAGCGTGTCTTCACGGGCCGCGCTGTGGACAACCGCGCGGGCTGTGCGGCGATGATAGGCGCGATGCGCCTGCTCGCGGAGGCGCAGCTCCCGGCGACGGTGGTGGCCTGCGCGTCGGTACAGGAGGAACTGGGGGCGAAGGGGATTGGGGCGGTGGGCGCGCGCGTGAAGCCGGACATTGCCCTCGCCCTCGACGTCTGCCCCGCTGTGACGGACGGGCGCATTCCGGGCGGGAGTATCCCGCACACCCGTGCGCGCATTGTACAGGGCGGGGGGCCCGCGGTGCAGATCTACGACTGGAGCCCCGGATCCCTTCTGGGGCACGCTGTCTCCCCGCGGCTCTATGGCCGCCTCCTGAACACGGCCCGGCGGCGGCGCATCCCGCACCAGGCCGAGGTCACGCTCGACTGCGGGACGGACGCCGCCGTCCTCGCGCCTGCGGGCGTTCTCGCGGGCGGGATCAGCATCCCCTGCCGGTATCTGCACTCCGCTGCCGGCACAGTGGACATCGGCGATGTCTATTACGCCGCTGTCCTCACGGCCGAGTTCATTAAGAGCCTCTCCGATCCGCTGTGAACGGCAGGGGGATAGAAACCGGGCGGGATCCTTTCATGGATCCCGCCCGGTTATTTGGCTTTAGAAGTATACGTGTACGACGTTGATCAAAACGATGATGACCATAAGCGCCGCTGTCGCATATTTGGTCAGCGTCTTGAGCGAAGAGTCGAGCGTCTTGCCGGCGTTGCGGCCGAAACTCTCACTCTGCTGGCCTGTCAGGGCGTTCATGCCGCCCTTGCCCTCCTGCATCTCCACAAAGAGCATCAGCGCTGCACAGATCAGAATCAGCAGCACGCCCATGACAATTTCAAAAGCACCCACGAAGAAATCTCCCCTTTTTATTCCTGTTTTATCATATACGCAATATCACCGTATTATCGTACCACAGCCTGCCCCGGTTTGCAAGACCCGGGAGGAAATATGCGGATTAATTCAGCGGCGTCATCAGGTTGAAGAGCAGGATCACAGTCAAAATAGCGGAGAAACCGCCGCACATGATGAGATACAGCCGCCGGGTCCGGCTCGAACGGAAGTTGCCGCAGAGCATCCCGAAGAGGACGCACGCCGCCACGAGACCCGCGAGCGTTACACAGGCGCGCACTGTCCCGCGCGGGATGTCTGTTACCGATGCGAGTGTCGCTGCCAGCGGCATGCCCGCCAGAAACGCCAGCGGCACCAGCAGCAGCGGCAGCAGGGCGAGGGCAGTTGTCCGCCGGCCCGAACGCGCGAGGGAAAACGTAAAGATGCCTAAGACCGCCAGTATGGCGACGCATTCCACCGTCATGCCTGCGCCCTCCTTTGCTTTACCGGGGGCTTAAAACCCCTCGATCACCTTGCGTACATCATCCGGATTGGCACAGGCGGCGTAGAAGACATAGCGGCCGCGCTCGAGGATGACCGCGTTTTCCAGTTTGGGCATCTCCTCGGGGCGGTAGTCCTTAAAATTAAATGTCTGATCTTCCACGCGCCTGTCCACCGCCGCCCGGATGGAGGCGACATCGTCCTCCGTTTTGGCCACGAAGATGGAAATTTCCTCCGGTGTCGCCATGGATCCGCTCACCCGGCAGGTGTACTTTTCCACCTTGTCCATCTCCAGCTTCGGGTAGCTGGCGGGAAGAGCGCCTTCGTCGAGCTCGATGAGCTCCTCCGTGTATCCGCCCGCCTTCAGAATATCCCCGGCCGCCTGGCCGAGATCGACGGACACTTCCTTTCCGCCGCCGCGGCCGCTGCATCCGGCAAAGAGGCCGGCGGCGAGGACAAGCGCCCCGATGAGGGCGGGCAGGCGTTTTAACAGATGCTTTTCTTTCATACCGTTTCTCCTTGTTCTTTTGGCTTCGCGCTGTCCGTGTCCGAAAGGGGATGCGTGCGCAGATACCGGGCCCAGATTTCGTAATACCGAGGCCCGATATGGATCCCGTCCGCCGAAACGCCGGGGGCGAGAGCGCCGTCCGCTTCCTTGAAGGCCTCCGCAACATTGAGGTAGGCGACGCCCTCCTCCTCGCACAGCTCCATGAGCGCTTCGTTATAGGCGTCGATCTTTTCGTTGGCGTAGGCGCCGTTCTCGCTGAGGGATTTTTCCTTTGTCACAGGGAAAATCGACTGCACACCCAGCATCGCGTCGGGGTGCTGGGCGCGGATGGCCTCAATCAATGTCCGGTAGCGCTCGATAAACGCATCCTCACCGATCCAGGCGATGCCGTTCGCGCCGAGCTGGATGAAGATTTTCTGCGGCGTGAGGGCGCTCATCGCCTCGAGCACGGTCCGCAGGTTCCCGTCCGTGTCCCGGATGACGGGCTTCGTGAGGATGGTGTCGGGGTTAATCCCTGTCGCGGCGACGGTCTGCGCGCCGGACATGGCGCGATAGAGCGGGATGCCCGTTGTGATCGAATCGCCGACGAAGAGCGTGCCCTGAAAATAATCCTCACCGGCGTCCTCCGCCGCGGGGACCTGGTAGCGGACACTCCAGTCAGGCGCGGCGGGCTGCGGGGAAACGGCCTCCTCCGCCGCGGGAACAGGGCGGCTTACGACCACGACAGCCGGCATCTGGGCGGCGTTGGCGATTCCGGCATCCGGCGCGAGGACAGCGAGGTTCTCCGGGGTCAGCCTCTGCCAAAAGACAGACAGGGCCAGAGCGACAGAGACCAGTCCCGCGCCCATCAGAATCCACTGCGGGCGGAACTGCCGCTGCCCTTCGCGCCGGATCTTCAGGCGCATCGGTTTTCCTCTGGCGTCATAGAGAGCCACAGCCATCCCCCCTCTGCTTTCTTCCTCCATTATAGCACGCCGCCGGGTTTTTAAGCAATTCCCCCGGGCGATTTTCAGAAATTGTTTACACGTCGCCGCCGAAACGGCGCGCGTACTCCACGAGGGGGCGGATGGCGCTGCGATCGGAGAAGTCGGCGTTTTTGCCGTAGCAGTCTAAAAGCCGGCGTTCGTCCTCCGCCAGGTCCTTTTTGGCGCGCAGCATCCGGCAGAAGAGGGAGAGCATCGCGCGGTGGCTGAGCTTGAGCGCATCGTACTGAATGCCGCCGGGGAAATGGTAAAAGTGCACCCGGGCGCGCACCTCCGGCGGGAAGTTCTTATGGACGAGCTGCTGGAAATAGCTCTCGTCCCCCTCCGGCCCGGAGAGGAGGCCGACACCGAAGAGAATCAGCGTCTTCTGCGAGAGGGCGGGGAACTGCCGCAGCAGCGGCGCGGCGCCCTCGAACTTTTCCGCGTAAATCCCGCAGCCGAAAATGATGACCTCGGGCTCATAGAGGCGCCCCAGCGTGGCTTCCGCCGCCGGGAGTACCGGGCAGCCCAGCTCCTGCGCTATCCAGTCGGCGTAGGTTTTGGTGTGTCCGTAGGCCGACTGATAGACTACAAGCGTATTTGACATGAAAAATCATGCGTCCTTTCCCGACACTGTCCGTGACCGGATCACTATATCTGTCCGGACAGTGTCACGCTCCGTCGTGGAGCGTAGCAAGAGCCATTATACACGTTCCCTCCGGCATTTTCAAGTATTGGATCTCCACCGCCTGAAAAACGCGCGGCGCTTATTTGGCCCCGGCGAGCAGCGCCTCGACCTCGGCTCTCTCCGGCATGGAGCGGATGGCGCCCCGGCGGGTTGTCACCAGATAGGCGGCGGCGTTGGCGAAGCGGAGCATCCCCGTCAGATCCCCGGCGGATAGATTTTCCAAACCGTGCTCGAGGACAAAGTGAAGCACGCACGCGCAGAACGTATCCCCCGCGCCGGTGGTCTCGATGGTCCCGCCCAGCAGGAAGGACGGCTGATAGACCCGTTCGCCTCCGTAATACGAATAGCTTCCGTCCGGCCCCGCTGTCACGTTGAGGAGCCGAATGTTCGGGAATTCTTTTTGCAGGATGGCCGCGCCCTTGTCGAAATCCTTTTCCCCGGTCATAAAGAGAAGCTCATTATCGGCGATTTTTAAGATATCGCAGCGGGAGAGGCCATAGGCGATCTGTTCCCGGGCCTCCTCCAGATTCCCCCACAGCGGCTCGCGCAGGTTGGGGTCGAAGGAGAGGAGCGCCCCGCCCGATTGGGCGATGTCGAGCGCCTTCCGGGTCGCCCGGCGCACGCCCTCGTGAGTCATGGAGAGGGAGCCGAAATGGAAGATGCGGCATCCGGCGACAGGAGCCTCGGGGACCTCCGCCTCTGTGAGGAGCATGTCCGCGCCGGGGCTGCGGAAGAAGGAGAAATCCCTGTCCCCATTTTCCGCTGTCTTGACAAAGGCGAGCGTGGTGCGGCAGTCCGGGCCGACGGCGAGGCTCTCCATATTGATCCCCGCGCCCTCGGCCACCGCTTTCAGATGGCGGCCGAACATGTCCTCGCCTACCTTGCCCACGAACGCGCAGGAGTGGCCGAGCTTGCCGAGCATGGCCAGCACATTGCAGGGCGCGCCGCCGGGATTCGCCTCAAAGAGCGTGTTCCCCTGTTCGCTCAGGCCGTTTTCCGTGAAGTCGATAAGCAGCTCCCCCAGAGCGGTTACATCGAATTGTGTCATCTTGATTCTCCTTCCCGGCCGTCAAAGACCAGTTCATATTTTTCCACATCCAAAAGCGCCGCACCGTCCGCCTCAAAGCGGATGCCGTCCGCCTCCTGCGGGGTGCAGAGTACAGCGCTTGCCGCCGCCCTGCCGCCGGAGGCGAATACCTCCACGCTGAAACGATCCAGAACGACACGCAGTGTCAGCCCCCCGTCCTCTGCCTGCACGGGGAAGCGGCGGGCATGCACGACATCCTGGCAAATACCGCTCCCGGAGCGGTCCAGCTCCATGACGCCCTCCTCCGGATCCCACCGCAGGGCGGTTTCGTACCCCTTCCCCTCGGCTATGTACAGGCGGAAGGCGCGAAGTCTGTCCCCAGCGGGGCGGACGGAGACAGTCATATCCAGCACACGCCCCCGCACGCCCGGCAGGGTCAGCGGCCCTTCGAGCGGAACGCCGCGGTAGCGGACAGCTTCCCCGCGGTACTGCTCCAGCTCCCGGACCGGCGCCTGGGTAAGACGCCCGTCCCGCAGGGAGAGCTCGCGCGGGACGCTCATCTGCCCGAACCAGCGGCAGCCGGGAAGCCGGTGCCCGACGGTATTCCAGTTCTGCATCCAGCCGATCATGACACGCCGCCCGTCCGGCGTGAGGAGGGTCTGGGGCGCATAGAAATCAATGCCGTAGTCCACAGCCTGCACCGCCTGGCGGACGAAGCCGCTCTTCCCCTCCTCCCCAATAAGGCAGACAACGCCGTTCCCCGCGTGGAACTCGAGCCCGATGGGTGCCATATCCTGAGGGCTCACGAAAAGGATCTGCCGCCCGCCGAGCGGAAAGTAATCCGGACATTCCCACATCCGGCCGTACCGGTTCTGCGAGCGGTCCAGCGTGCGGGCGAATGTCCATTGGAATCCGTCCGGGCTGTGGAACAGGAGCGCCGCGCCGCTGCCGTCGGGCGTCCGGTTGCCGATGACAGCGTCATAGCCGCTGTCCGACGCCCAGAGCTTGGGGTCGCGGAAATCCGCCCGGGAACCGCCCTGCGGCAGATCCGTCTCGTCCAGGACGGGGTTGAGGGGGTATTTCTCGTAATTCACCCCGTCTCCAACCGCGACACATTGGGTCTGCACGTCCGTCTCCCCCTTGCGGCGCACACCGGTATACAGGAGGAGATGCCGTCCGTCGGGGAGCTCCTGCGCGCTGCCGGAGAAGCACCCGGCGCTGTCATACAATTTGTCCGGGGCCAGCACCACGGGCAGGCGTTCCCAGCGGATAAAATCTTTTGTTTTCAGGTGCCCCCAGTGCATGGGCCCCCACTCACAGGAATAGGGATGATACTGGTAGAAAAGGTGGCATTCCCCTCTATAGAAGGAAAAGCCGTTGGGGTCGTTCATCCACCCTACCGATGGCGTGGCATGGAAGAGCGGACGTTCCGTGTCCGGAATCAGAGGGGCGTAGCGGGACTCGTAATCCCGAGCCCGCTGCAGGGCTTCGCTTATCATATTTTTTCCTCCCGAAAGCGCCCCGAAAGGGGCACCGCTGTTCCTTCATCATAGCACAAACCGGCGTGTTTTAACAGTGCCTAAGGGCCTGTCCGGCAAAGAATTGACTTGTGGGGGATGGCGGTTAAGAAAAAACAGAGGTATAATGAAAACAGAAAAGTATATTTTCACAGTGGTATGCCCTGTCAGGGGAAAAGGCGAAGCTGCCGCAGTCTGAGGCAGCTTCGCCGACCGTTCTCTATTGTCCTGTCCGCCGCACAGTGTCCACAGCGCGTAAGAGCGCCTGCACCTGCGGCATCGTGTTGAACGCCCCGAGGCTGACGCGGGCGGTGCCTGTCTCGATGGTGCCCATCGCGCGGTGGGCGAGCGGGCTGCAGTGGAAGCCGCCGCGCAGGGCGAAGCCCCTCCGGGCGAGCGCGTCCGCAACAGCCTCCCCCGTCATATCCCGGATGCCGAAGGAAAATACCGGCAGCGCCGGGCGGCGATAGAGGATCACATCGGGGATGCGGGCAAGCCTGTCGAAGAGGAAATGAGTGAGCGTCATCTCGTTTTCGTAGAGCCGGGGCTGGCGGCGCAGGAACTGCAGGCCTCCCAAAAGCCCCGCGATGCCCGTGGTGTTTACCGTGCCCGCCTCGAGCCGGTCCGGCAGAAACGGCGGCATCTCCGCCTCGAGCGAGAGGCTGCCGCTCCCCCCTTCGAGAAGGGTGCAGATGGGCGTATCCGTGCCCACGACCAGCGCGCCGAGCGCTGTGGGGGCGTAGAGCCCCTTGTGGCACGCGAGGCACACGAAGTCTGCGGGCAGGGCGCCGGACATATCGATATCCACAAGCCCCGCGGTCTGCGCGGCGTCGAGAAGGAACAGAGCGCCGTGTTCATGCGCGAGCGCGCACAGGCGCTCTGCGGGCTGGAGCGTGCCGAACACGTTCGAGCCGTGGATGCAGCAGACCAGCCGGGTCTTCGGGGTCATACAGGCCTCGAAGGCACGCACGGTGTTTTCCGGACATTCGGTGTCCACCGGCGCTATGTCGAGCGTTATCATTCCCGCCCGGCGCAGCGCCTCGAGCGGGCGATAGACAGCGTTGTGCTCGAGCGAGGAAATCACCACGTGATCCCCCATCCGCAGCACGCCCTTCACCGCCTGATTAATGCCCTGTGTACAGTTGAGAGTAAAAACCACGTTTTCCGGTTTATCAAAATGGAGCAGACGGGCTACGCCTTCGCGGGCGCGGTAGACCATCTGCGCGGTCTCTATGGCCATGGTGTGGCCGCCGCGGCCGGGATTGGCCCCGTAGCGGGTAAAGGCGGCACCGGCCGCTTCGCGGGTCAGAACAGGCTTGGGGAAGGTGGTGGCGGCGTTATCAAAATAGATCACAGGCCTCCCCCTTCCGCAATCTTAATGCCCCTCTCCCGCAGAATCTCCATCACCCGGCCCATATTCGTGCCCGGACGCAGCGAGAGCGCGTAGCCGCAGCTTTTGCCGGTATAGTAGCGCTCATCCCGAATGATGTTCGAGCGCACGCCGTGCGCGCGCAGCGTGTTCTGCGCCATGATCGCATACGTAATCGACGTGAGCGGGACGGTGTACGACGGATCGGGCCGCCATGGCTGTCTTGGTTGCATTTGGTGTCACCCCTGCTTCCTGGCTTTTCTGTGATGGGTATTTCAGTAAACGAGCCAAAATCCGGCAGCGCCGGGTTTCGGACCGCGTCAACGATTCTCCCCCTTTCAGTGTATGCGCCCACCCGGCTTCGTGAGAGCCGGAAACAGATTTTTTTCAAAAAGGTATTGTGTTGTACACAGTACTGTGCTATAATACAAATCAGGAGGAGGGATGCTGCTTGAATACGCAGTTCCGCAAGGGCGTTATTGAAATGTGTATTCTCGCGCTGATCGCCCGGCGGGATATGTACGGTTATGAGATCGTGCAGTCCATCGCGCAGTATACGGAGATTGCCGAGGGGACCGTGTACCCCATTCTGCGCCGGCTGACGAGCGAGGACTATTTCAAAACCTATCTCAAGGAATCCTCCAGCGGACCGGCGCGCAAATATTACTCCATCACACCCGCCGGGCGCGAATTTCTTGAGACGCTCAAAAAAGACTGGTTCGAATTTGCGGGCATTGTGGAAATTTTGTTAAGGGGCGAGGCGTTATGACGAGGGTGGAGTACATCCGCCAGCTGGAGTTTTCCCTGAGCGGGAAGCTCTCCAAAAAGGAGATCAGCGATATTCTGCGCGATTATACCGAATACTTCGAAGCCGGGAAGGCTGAGGGGAAGAGCGAGGAAGAGATAGTAAGAGCGCTGGGGATCCCCTCCGTGGTGGCGGCGCAGATCCTCTCCGAAAACGAGGAGGAACGCACGGCGGAAAAGAGCGCCCCGGTGAAGGTGGGGGAGCGCGTGCGCGGCTGGGCGGAGAAGCTTTCCGCTTGGTGGAAGAAGGCGTGGGCCTGTATCGCGGCGTTCTTCCGCGGACTGCTTTCGCCGGAGGATCGCCTGATTCTCCTGCATGGGCAGGAGGAAGCGCCCCCGCGGGCGGACACGGGCGGGGAGCCCGGAGACGTGCCGCCCCCTCCGCCGCCGGGAAAGGCGAAGCGCGTGAAACGCGCGCCCTCGCCCCGCAGACCCTTCTGGCAGTGGATAGCGGGTGTCGCCTGCGGGATATTCCTGCTGCCGCTGGCGGCGATGGGACTCCTCGGCGGGGGGCTCATCCTGCTGGGGATCGCCCTGACGCTCGCCATGCTGGCGCTCGGACTGATTCTCCTGTTCCTGTTTGGCCTCATTCTGGCGTTCTGCGGCGCGTTGGGGGTGTCGTTCTTTGCGGGCATCCTGCCGGGGAGCGCGGTCGCCGTGGGGATTCTTTTAACGGTGGCGTCGGTTGCGGGAGGCGTGTTTGCGCTGTGCCTGGGGATCCTTCTCTTCCGCGGCACCGCTTGGCTTGTCCGTTTCTGCCTGGGGAAGTCCAGAGAGGCGTGGCGGCGGCGTCCGGATCGGGACGGAGGCTGGAGCGCACAGGATGAAACACAGGGAGGTATGCTCTGATGCTGAAAAAAATCATGATCGGTTCGGCCGCTCTGCTGGTGGCCGCCCTCATCGCGGCGATGGCGCTGCTGCCGGGCGCGGTACGCGCCGTGGTGCGGGACAGCGACCGTATCGTCAGCCAGTTTATCCGCACGACGCCCATTCTCTCTTTCCCGGGCGACTGTGCGGAGGTGAACGTGAAGATCGGCGGCGCCGTGCGGGTGGAGCAGTCGCCGGACGAGAAGATCTATGTCCGGGTGGAGGGACTGTTCGCCGACCGGTACAACATCGTCTCTGCCGAGGAGAGCGGGGAGGACGGAAAAATACTCACCCTCTCGCTGGACAACAGCGACGCTTTCTGGGATGAGAACCGCTCCTACCTGTTCCTGCGCGCTCTGAACGATGGGGACAATCACGCGACTGTCCTGCGCGTGCCGAAGACGGTGCGTGTCCAAATGGAGAATCCGTGGAGGCTCTCGCTGGACACGGGCGTCCAGTTCGCGAACGCCGATGAATACCGAGAGGGAACCTGGCAAGAAGGGAACGCTGCATCGTATAAAATCGACACGGACCGTTCCGTGCGGATGCTGGAGCGGTACCGGACGATGATCGAGGTATTCGAGACAGAGCTGAGCACGGCTGCGTCAACCGGACTGGCCCGGGGACTGGACTTCGACGAAATCGAAAGCGATATCGACGGGATCGTGGACCGGCAGTATGAGCGGATCAGCGGGCAGATTTTCCCGTATGCGTCGGAGATCTACGACGAGGAGACGCTCCATTCGCTTTTACAGAGCGCGCTGACCATGCGCGGCCAGCGGGTCAAGAACCGCCTGTGGGAGGAGATGGGCGAGTATAGCGAGTACTCCGAACGCGGCGAGCGGTTCAGGGAAGAGGCCGACCGCGCGGTGGAGACATTCGACGAGATTTACGGGCGGTATCTGGAGGAGATATCCAATCTTCCGGAGGTATCGGACGAGGAGCCCGTACCGGACGCCGGTGATGAACCCGACGCCGGCGAATCCGAGAAGACGGACGAGGAACCCGTTCCGTCCGTACCCGCCGGGCCCGCGGATACGGCGGATCCCGCAGCGCCGGTAGATCCTGCCGAGCCCGTGGAGCCTGCTGAACCCGCCGAACCCGTAGAACCCGTAGAACCGGCAGAACCCGTAGAACCGGCAGAATGAATGAACCCCCCTCCGAACGGGAAGAATACCGTCGGAGGGGGGATTTTCATGCACGGGAAGCAGCTGGCGGCGAGATACTTCATGCTGTCGTTCGCGGTGGGGTTTCTGGTGCTGGCGGTCGCGGCGATGACGGCGGTGCTGCTCATCCCGCCGCATATGGCGTCGGCCGATACGCTGGAGGGGCGGGTGAGCGGGACCTATCTCCCCACCAACAACGACGCGCTCAACCTGTTCTTTGTTCTCGAGGAGTCGGGGGAGGATGATCTGTTCGCGCTCGTGCGCTTTGATCCGCTGCGCGGGCAGATCCCAGTCGCGGTGCTGCCGCCGGGGACGCTTGTGGGAGAGGGGGGGAACGCTGTCCCTCTCGGTGCGCTGTGCCGCTATGCGGGCCCGGGCAGCGCGGCGGACAAGGTGGAGGAGACGCTGGGCATCACACTCGATCGCCGCATCGTGCTGGACGGCGCGGCGCTGGCGCAGGCAGTGGATCTCTTAGGGGGCGTGCGGTATCAGCTCCGCGAGCCGGTCGAACTGGCGGGAGAGCGGCTTGAGGCGGGGAACTATCATCTTTCCGGGAACCTGATGCGGGAACTGATGCGCTATCCCGGCTACCGGGAAGGCGAGAAGGGGCGCGCCGCATCCGCGGCACGGCTGGCCGCTGCGCTCTTTAACCAGACCGGCGGCATCCTGCTCACCGAGGAGGCCGACGACACGTTTCAGAAGCTGGTGGGGCTGGCGGATACGGATTTGTCGGTGGCGGACTACCAGCAGCGCAAACCGGCGGCGCAGTTCTTGGTCAAACTGATGGGCGAGGCCGCCTTCGCCGTGGAGGTGAAGGGGGAAGATATCCCCGCCTACGGCGCGTTCGTCCTCTCGGACACGAGCCGCGAACAGCTCCGCGGGATTTACAGCCCGGCATAAGAGCGCTCCCGATTGGAATTCTCCTCGATTTGGCTATCCCCCACAAGGCCCGCTCGGCCGCAGAAATTACCCACGATACGGGTTTCCTCCCCAGAAATCCGCAAAAGGGATATGGACAGGCCGCGCGATTGGGTGTATAATATTTTGGTATCATTTACACGAATGGGAGGAGCCAATATTGATGAATGGCAAAAGCCGGATAGCGGCTGTGCTGTTGGCCGGAGCGGCGGCCGCCAGTTTTGCGTCCTGCGGGGCGGACACCACTTGGGCGGCTAAAAACGGTGAGGACATCATGCCGGCCGGTGTGTATATCGTGGGAGAGATCGACTCGTATTACGATGCGGAGGAGCGTTTCGCCGAGCTCAACCCCGATATGGAGGTTTCTGCGGACGCTGCCGACCGCGCAAAGGTCGTGCTCAAAGGGGATATCGACGGCAAGACCGGCGCGCAGTATATCACAGACCTTGCAATGGAGCGCGCGAGGAATTACTTCGCTGCGCAAGCGCTCTGCCGCGAGCGGGGCATTGAGCTGACCGAGGCGGACGCCGCCTCCATCCGCCGGAATAACGACACGGTCTGGAGCTATACGGGCACGTTCTATGAACGCAACGGCGTCTCGCGCGAGTCGCTGGAGAAGATGGCCCAGAACTACATGAAGCAGAACCTGCTGCTCCAGAATCTGTATGGAGAGGGCGGCGAGCGTGAGATTTCTGATGCGGACTATGAGGCCCACTACCGTTCCACCCGTACACGGGTGCGCTACATCCCGTTTTCCCTGCTAAATACCGAGACGGGCGAGGCCCTTTCGGAGGAGGACGCTCAGAAGGTGCGGGATGAAGCGAACGCCTATCTTGGACGCGCAAAGGACGCGGCAGAGATGGCGAAGCTCCTCATCGAACATGAGACAGCTGTGAACGGTGAAGCGCCCGAGAATACGGCGCCCGGCGCCTACGACATGCTGCTGACAGAGGATTCAACCTCCCCCTCGCAGGCGTTTGTGGATGAGATGCGCGCCGCGCCGGAAGGGGAAGCCCGCCTGATTGAAAACGGCAATACCCTCTATGTGGCCATGCGCGTGGATCCGATGTCGGACCGCGATGCGCTCGATTCCCTCAAATCCACGATGCTGCGCGAGATCGCACAGGACGAGTTCGACGCTTGGCTCGCCGAGCAGGGGAACGCGCTTTCCGTTACGTTTAACGACGCCGCCCTCGGGCGCTATACCCCGTCCAAAATCGATTTTAAGTTCTAAGTAAACTCTATCCGCAGAGGCCGCACGGTATGCCGTGCGGCCTCTGTCATTTTTTTGTCATTATTCATGAAAAAATCTGTCTATCGAGCCGGTGCGAGGCAGATACAGCGCCTGAATTTTGGAAATTAAACTGGGAAACCGCATGAATAAGCTGTTTGATGGGAAGAAAGGATTTTCCATTCGTAACAACAGATTACAAACTGGTATCAAAAACCATTGATTTTTCACTTCGTTCTGCGCTATACTGAGACCACGCTGAAGGGCGGCAGGGAGAGAGCCACCCAGAGCGAAGGATGTGAATCTTCGGGAAATAGCAGATGCGATTTCTATATGAAGATCAGTACGAAAAAGCAAAGCAGGAGGAAAATCAATGAAAAAAGTACTTGCAGCAGTTCTCGCCGCGTCCATGACGGCCGGCATCAGTGCGGCGGCCTTTGCCGCCGGCCCCGCGTCTCTGACGCTGATTGCCAAAAATAACAGCGGTGACTATTATTTTGACCTGACGAATGTCGCTCCCGGCACAGAGGGCTCCGTGGCGGAGACCATCTGGGTTTACGACGACGAGAAGGTTGAAATCAACCTCATCACCGCTACCGGCGAGAAGGTCCGCGCCGATGTCAACGACGGCAAGATCACCACGTCGCTGCGTAAGGTCGGCACGAAGCTCACCGCGAAGAAGCTCGACGTCACGCTCGGCGACTCCGCTTCCACGCGTGACGATGTGACCCCGGCGTATGACCTGTATAAGGTAGTCGTCAAGTCGAACGCAGGCGTCCGCGACTTCGACGTGGAGGACTGGACCGTTGAGCTCGATTACGGCGACCACTCCTACTTCATGTCCGGTAAGTACGGTTACTCTGATGTCCGCACTGTTGAAGCAGACGGACGCTACTCTGTCAAAGAGACGCGCCGCTCCTCCCCGGAGGGGACGACCGGTTCCATCTTCAATTTTGACGAGCCCATCGACGAGGAGACCCGCATCTCCGTGAACCAGTACGTCGACCTGTACTTCGACGGCAACTACGGCACGGATAAAGAGAACCTGCGTGTTGTGACGGACGAGATCGAAGAGATCGCGGACTTCTTTGAGGATGCGGATGTAGATTATTATGACTTCATCGGTACGCCGAAGTTTGCGCACCCGGTGACGGTTCTCATCGACGCGGATAACGATGCGTTCCTGTATGAGTACGACAAGAAGACCGGCGACATCACCCGCATCACCGACTATGATTACAATTCCGACGGCTTCAAGTTCAAGACCAAGAACCTCGGCACCTACCTCGTGACCGAAGTCGAGTACGAGGGCGGCAACCTTGTCAAGGAGCCTGTGAAGGAGCCTGTCGACACTGAGGTTCCGGATGATGTGAATCAGTCTTCTTCCAAGCCGAACCCGGGCACCGGCGCTTACCCGATTGCCTAACGATTTAAACCACTGACTGTTCTGCCTCTTATGAAAGCCCTCGGCCTTCTCTCCACGGCCGAGGGCTTTCTGTCTTTCTGTTCGCTGTCAGCGGATGAAATTGGTGAAGATCTTTTCATTCTCCGGATGGGGCGCCCCGTTTTGTTTCCCGAGCTCGATACACCGGAGCAGCCACGCCATATTTTTGCCGAGGTTGTACATCGTCATCAGCCCCTCTTTGTCCCCGTTGACCTCCTCGGGTTCGTTGCCGTAGACATGGTTCCAATAGGTGGAGGAGACGACGGGCATGGAGGCGATGGTGAAATGCTTGTTGATAACGTCGAAAGACGCGGTCGTCCCAGCGCGCCGGGCGCTGAGGACGGCGGCGGCCGGCTTATACTGGAAGGAGCTGCCGCCAGAGTAGAAAGCGCGGTCCATGAAGGAGAGAAGCCGCCCGGACGGGTGCGCGTAGTAGACGGGGGAACCGAAGATGAATCCGTCGGCCGCGCGGGCCTTTTCGACAAATTGGTTGACGGCGTCGTCAAATACGCAGCGTCCTGTCGTGCGGCATTTGCGGCAGGCGATGCAGTCCGGCAGCGCCTCGTTCCCGATAAAGACCGTTTCCGTTTCAATTCCCTCTTCCCTGAGCGCACGGGCCGCCTCCTCAAGCGCTGTGCCGGTGCAGCCGTTCGGCCGGGAGCTTCCGTTGACCAGCAGTACTTTCATGGGACATACCTCCTTGGTTTCTTTTTCACTATTATAACAGCCGGAAGCGGGAAACGGTCAAGGGGAATCCGCGAAAAAGTTTTTGAATTTTTATGTCTGGACGGGCAGAAACGCCCCGGCGGCGTCATCCCAGCGGTAGACCTCCTCGACTGCCTCCCCGATGGCGTTGTTATACGGATAAGCGCAGAACCCGCGCCCCTCGTCCTTCGCCCGCCGCGGGAGGACGACCGAAAACGCATCCATGCCGCCGCTGTCCGCAATGAGGACAGGGCAGCTTTTACGGAGGCTCCCGTCACTTTCGAGTGTATAGAGGCTGTAGAGCATGATGCTCGAGCTGCCCCGCTGCCCGACAGTGAATTCGGGGCATCCGTCCCAGTTATAGTCGAAGAGGGAGAGGGAAACTTTTCCCGGGAAATTGAGCACTTCACTGTCGAAGTCCTCGCAGAGCTCGCGCGAGGAGAGGCGTTCGCCGGAGGGGAGCACAACGTCCAGCCGGTAGCGGCCCCGGTAGTTCTGCGCGTACATCCCGACACTGGGGAGATAGTTTTCGTATTTGTCGGTAAAATACTCCCCCTCCTCCAGCACCAGCTGCAGACAGACGGTGCGTCCGTCCGGCAGTTCGGAGAAATCATCCCCGACAACGTGCTCGGAGAGGACTTCGTAGACAGGATCTCCCGCAGCGCTCGAGGACACATCCGCCCGCAGCCGCAGGCATACACCCGTGAGCAGTAGCGCGGTGAAGGAGGCGATAAGCGCGATCGCTTTCCAGATTCGGTTTGGATGCAGTATCTTTTCAGAAACCGCGGTATTTTCAGTGAATGCGGCTTTTTCCGGCGGCGTCTTCGTCAGGCGTTCCGGCGGGATCTCAAAGAGACGTGACAGCTCCCGCAGATTTTCCGCCGACGGCAGTGCCAGATCGTTTTCCCATTTGGAAACGGCCTGCCGGGAGATATTCAGCCGTTCGGCCAGGGCCTCCTGCGAGAGCCCTTTCGTTTTGCGCAATTCCCGGATTTCTTCTCCCAGCGCCATCTCTGCGACACTCCTTTGCCTGATACTGTGCCTATTGTATCACACGCCGGAGAGAAAGACTACCAACTGCGCCGCAACCTCTGGTTGCGGCGCAGTTCTGCGGCAGATCCCGCGTTATGTTCCGTTCCCTATCCCCGAACAATGGGAAGAATCTGGGAAATCATATTGTCCATATCCTCGAACATGGCGCTTTTGGTCGTGCCCAGAAGGCTGGCCTGGTGGATATGCCGGATAACCTCCTGATACTGATCCTTCATCTGATCAAAAAACTGGCACAACACCTGCAATTCCTGCTGGGACGCATCGATTACACCGGAAATCCCGGTCTGCACCGATACGGCGCCCTCCGCGGCCGATGTAATTTTCTCAAAGCTGACCTCGGTCTCTTTCATCATACCGGCTGCCTGCCCCAGCACCTGCTGGGACGCGGAAATACGGCTGCTGAGCTGCCCGGCACGGTCCTCCACATCGGCGATACCAGTATCCACTTCCCCGGCCAGCACCTTAATCTGCTCAGCCAACTGTTTAACCTGCACGGCGACCACCGCGAATCCCCGCCCCTCAACGCCGGCCCGGGCTGCCTCAATGGACGCGTTGATGGCCAGAAGGTTGGTCTGCTCGGCAATGGAGACAATCTTGCTCATCGACTGCTGGATTTCCCGGATGGCGGCTTCCAGCTGGGAGAAGGTGCCGGTCATCTCGTTGTAGGACTGCTGCACCTCCATGGAGGTACGGTCCAGCCCCTCCATCTGGCACTGCGCCTCAGACACTGTTTGCGCAATTTCGCTGCGCACGTGGCTGAACTGCTCCGCTGTCTCATTGATATTGGCGAAGGACTGCCCCAGATCCTGCAGCTTCTCCTGAAACCTGTCTCCCTCCTTGATTACACCGGAGAAGGAAGCGCCCACCTGGCTTAACTCCCAGAGAGAGGCCACCTCTTTTTTGACAAGCTCCTTCTGGTAATTCTCCAGACTAGCGGCAATATGCAGGATGGGGTAGAGATCCTTTTCCTCCTGTACCGCCTTTTTCCGCTTTTTTTCTGTAAACCCCAGCATAGATTCCCTCCTCCTCTATTCAAAAACAACACAGGTCATGGACTGATTGACAAAGCGATTATTGTAATGCTCCCCGTATCCCACAAAGCCGGCATGAGGGCCCAGAGCGGCCATATCCTGTAAATAGGTCTGCATGTATCCGCGCTCGGAGAAGAGCTTGTAGCGGAACAGGCAGTTCACGGAGAAGATGGCCGAACGGCGCGGGAAGTCCCGGCAAATCTGGCGGATGGTCTCCTGCACGATGGCCCGGTAATCCCCGAGCTCCAGAAGGATCAGGACATCCGAGTCGTTGACTTGGCGGAAACAGGTCAGCGCGTTGCCGTTAACCGCTTTAATCGAGATGATGCAGGTGTCGTCCCCGTTAATTTTGCCAAAAGGGTTCTGGAAGGTGCGGGTGAGGATCTCTTCGTCCGTCACGTGCAGGATGCTTTTATACACCTGCTTGGCGGGCTTGCCGTTGAGGGATCCTAGGACATAATCCGCGCGGTTTGTGTCCGAAGCCACAAAACGGTAATTGCCCAGCTGATGGTAAATGTTTTCCTTATATGTTCGGACCCGGCCGTTCTGGTTGCGTACCAGCGCATAGGCCACCGCGTCCGGATAGACCCGCCCATTGGCGGAGACCATGCCCTTATCGCCGGTACCGCCCACCAAAGAAATCTCCCGGCGCTGCAGGACAGTGTTGATGGTGGTCAGAACGCAGGCATCGTTGCCGGAGCAGAAGTCGATGCACACGGTGTCCCGCCCGGAGCCGCCCACAGCCTGCACGTCCCGTTCCAGGCGCTGGATGTATTTCACCGGCGCGGTGGACGCCTCCTCAAGGACGTTTACGGCAGCGGATACACCGCCGATAAAAGCGATAACGCCCACGCCGTTCTCCACAATTCCAGTCTGATAGCTCATCCCGATACAGCCGATGCTAGGCACACCGGGGAAACGCTTTTCCAGAGCCGTTACATGGTCTTCAAACTGGTTAGAATTGGAAAAAAGCATGATGAGCTGGGGACTGTGCAGGCCCTGGAGCGCTTCGTCCAGGCTGCCTTTTCGGCTCATACCAAAAAACTGCTTCAAACGCGAACACCCTCTCCTGAATTGATAAAAATTGATAATAAACCTGTACTCATATATTCTTTTCGGCCGCCGTTCATTCTGGCCGGACTTACCGGCGGCGCTTTTTCCGCCTAGGCGTGGTGCGGAAACGCATATAGATCAGAAGGGTCGCGGCCACGGTGGCGAGCAGGGCGGCAATCATCACCGGAAGGATCCACCCTTCGCGGGGCTCCGGGCTCTCCTTTTCCGGGCTTGTATCCACCGGGATATCCTCCTCCGGTGCGGAGGAAGAGGACTGCGCCTCCTCCTCGGCCGCGGCCTTTTCCAGAGCGTCCATCTCCTCCACCTCGTCCACCGGGGGAACTAGGACGCGGCTAATCTCTGCGGCGGCCGGGGCGCTTCCTCCCTCGGGGGGCAGCGCCTCCTTTTCCGGCGCCCCCCAGAGGTTTTCTGTGGAGATCACATACCGCGAGGCATGTGTGAACGGGTAGTCCGCCCAGCCGGCAGACGAAACCTCCGCCTCTCCACGGTACTCCAGAGACGCCTCGTTCTCGTTGTAGTACGACAGATACACCGTATCCCCGGCGTGCAGCTCACCCACCCGGCAGGAGAGTGTCGCCGGACAGGGCAGGGGGCCGCTGTACACGATTTCAAACTGTGCAATATCGGTTCCGTCCACCGCCACGGACAGGCTACGGGAGGAGAGCTTTTCAACGGACAGATCGTAAAAGAGCCTGCCCGCGGGGACATCCACGCCCCCGGCGGTGTCAAAGGTCCAGATATAGTCCCCGTAGTCCAAGCGGAGCAGGAGCCCCCGCTCCGCGGCTTGGACAAAGATATCCCGCCCGATGGTCTGCCCCGCGGGAACGGATACAGTCAGTTCCTTTCCGCCGGCATCGTCGGAGACATCGTCCCAGTCCAGTACACGCCCGCTGCTGAAGACATGGCGGGAATCCCCGTCTGTTTCGGAATCATCGTCGTCCTTTGAATCGGACGATCCCTTCACCGAGACGGATCCGCTGCCGGCATCTCCCCCGGCGGATCCTGTGACCGAGAGGGAAGGGGAGGGGAACACGGTCTCCTCCTGATTGCCGTCAAGAGCCTTCATCGCCTCGACCGAAAACGAGGAGGCCGGGACCGCCTGCGGGAAGGTGAGCGCGGCCAGCTCCACGCTGCCGCTGACCGCGATCGGAGACAGGCGATCCACGTATACGGTCAGAACCGTCTTCCCGTCCCGGTGGGCGGTGTCAACGCGCTGGAAATGGTCGGGGGAACTGTCCGTCCAGGCGACCTGAGGGGCGGACACCTGCTTATCAAGAACGATGTCGAACTGGACGGACTCAAACCGGCTGCTGAAATCCTCCAGACGCAGGATATACTGCCCCTCCAGACCGCTCGCCCTGAGGGTGACGCCGGGCTTCCCGGCGGCATGCGCCGTGAAAGTCCCCAGGGCCATGGCGGCCAAAGCCATGCAGCACAGCACCGCCAGCCGGAGCCCTGCCGCTGTTTTTAAACGCTTCATCTGCGCTCAGTCCTCCAGTCTGATTGTGGGCATGGATTCATAGGTCGGTGAGGGGATCCAGCGGGTGTCGCCGGTGATGCGCCCCGCTCCGCCCTCCGGAACGTTGGTGCGGATGAGCTCGGCCATCACCTGCGTGGGAAGCAGGCTGCCCGTGCAGGCGCTGTCCTCCCCGCCGGAGAGGGTGTCGCCCTGCTGCCGGGGGACAAAAATCCACAGGCCGTTGTCGATCTCCGCCATGTCCCCGGTCTTGGGCAGGGCGGCGAAGAGGTAGATCTCCCCTTCGAGAGGGACACGGTCCGTCTCTGTCAGTTCGCCGGACGCCATATCGCCGCTCTGGCCCCTGCCGTAGACACGGATAGTATTAAACACCGGATTCCCCCGGAAGCTGCCGGTCACGATGAGTGTCCCGGCCGGGATATCCTCATAGCTCTCGCCCAGGATTCCGATTTCCCCGAACTGGATATTGTCCCCGGGATAGGCCGCGAAGTCGATGAACTCTGCCGCCTCGCCGGACACGCCGGAAATCCGGACAGCCTGTACGTCATAGGGGCAGATGCTGCCGTCCGCATCCTCGCGGGTGAAGAAGTAGAGCCGGTTCGCCTCCACCGTGTCCGCGGAGAGTGTCAGAACGGGGGTAAACCCGCTGCCGTCATCCGCCTCCACGAGGATGGCTCCGTCCTCCGCGGAGAGGCCAAGCGTGGCTCCCCCGGCCGGGACCTCGCTAAAGCGGATGCCCGCCACGGACGGTGCGCCGGTAAAGGACGCGGTCAGTCCATCGTCCGTCGACCAGGTATAGAGGTCGCGGGAGAGGAGATTATCATGGGAAATTTCGAGCTGATCGGACGAAGCATGAGCAATCGGATACCCCAGAATGTCGATGGCGTTCACTGAGTAGGTGACAGACTTGTTATTGGCCGAGCCTAGGGAATCTGTCCATACCGTCTCGCCGCTCTGCGCGGAGAGGAACCCAACGACTTCTGTCTCGCCGTTCATTTCGCGGCTGATTTCATAGCCGAGCATCTTCGCTCCCGTTACCGGCGAGACAGAGACAGTGGCCATCCGCTGTTCGGCACTATAGGAAGCGGTGACGCCAACTGTGCCGGACTGCTTCTGTGTCCCCGCCAGGCGCTCCCGTCTCGATTCGTCGGTCAGGTACTGGATCTTGCGCTCGTCCTGCGGGCCGCTCTGTCCGTTTGGCGTGAAGCCCCAGGCGCGGAAGAATTCGCTCAGATCCTTCCCCGCAATCTCGCTCGCGGCGGCCATGAAGGCGTTGTCGTTCGCTTTGGATCCGGGGAGCTGGTTTAAGCGGTGGTAGAAATTGTCGTCCGCCCCGTCGTAGGCGAGGTGGAGCTGCCAGTACATCCCGAGGCTCACAAAGACATCGTTGGACATGCCCCGCTGGCCCGAGGTCACCTTCTGGAAGATGGACTCATACTTGTTCGATTTCTCCAGCCGGGAGGGCAGTGCGTTCTGCCCGCTGTCCCTTGTCTGGGCGAAGAGGGAATAGATGTTGTTGGTAATTTCCGCCTTGCCGAGGGAATCCATCACGTGGCCGATCTCGTGCTGGATGCCCCAGCCGAACAGGCCGTTCGCATTCCCCTTTCCGGTCACAGCGGTCGGTCGGCCGCTCATCATGCCGGCGGCGGATCCGTAGCCGATGCCGATATGATTCCCGCCCGCATACATGAAAGCGTTGCCGAACATGCGCATATAGCGGATGTTGTGCCGGGAAGCGGACCCCTCCAGCGCCGCTTCGTCGATGCCGTGAGTGTAGTACATGAGCCGCATGAGCTCCTCCCAGGCGAGGCCGTCGTTATAGAGCGCATCGGTTCCGCCGGAAAGCCCTTTGCGGACCTCCGTTGCCGGGAGCGAGAGCAGGACATGCGGGAAAGCGATTTCCGTCGCATTGAAGATGTTCGTCTGCAAATTGCCGCCGGAGAGTGTCTCGCTGCAATAGCGGTCGAGCTCTGAGATGTAGGTGTCCATCCGCGCCCGGACAGCGCTCTCGGAGAGCTCATGCCAGTCGGAGAGCTCGAGCAGGGGGATCTTTGTCCCGCCGCGGGCGTGAATCTTGATTTCACTGGCTCTGGATCCGGCGTACTTGAGGTAGAGGGATCCGCCGTTCTGCGGTGAGACGTTGTTTATCCGCGGGATAGTGATGATGTTGCGGCCGTTCTGAAGCCGGACAGCCTCCCCGCTCCACTGCGCCGCCTCGGCGAAGTGCTGGGTCGGCACGACATAGACATCTTCCCCTTCGGGGATCTGCGCATAGAAGACAACCTGCTTCCCCGCCTGCGCCGCCATGCCGATGGGCTGGAGGGTGCTGATGCGCTTGGGATCGCCGGACGCGTCGCGGGACTGGACATTCTCCACCACCGCGCCGAGCTGAGATTTGTCTCCCTGCAGGAGCGCCTCGGCGAGGTCGAGCTCGTCGAGAAGAACATCCTGATTGACAAGATATCCGTCCGTATCCTCGATGCGGGAACGCAGCTCATCGATCCGCTCCTGTGTTGCGCCGGAGGCGAGGGACGTATAGGAGCGGTCGGCAAAGAGAGCGGCGACACTGCTGTCGATATCGTCGTATGTATAGAAAGCGATTTCAGAGAGGGAGGAGGGCTTGCGCGCGCCGTCCCACTGGCGCACGAGGACGGAAATTTTCTTAATGTGCTCGTTGCGCTCGAAGGGCAGGATGGCATATCCCGTCTCCTTCGGGTTGCCGCGCAGCGAGGGGGCCAGGGAGGTGTCCGTCCGGTTGGTGAGCGCGCCCTTATCGCTGGTCAGCCATGTCATGTTTCCATCCTTATCCCACGCCGCGATGGAGTAGCGGGAGATAGACTCCGGATACCCCCGGTTGAGCCGCGGGACATAGATGAGATAATCCATGTCCTGTTCCTCGTCGAACTCGAAGGTGAAGCGGCTGCTCTCCCACCAGACTCTTGCGGTCCAGCTTGTCTCGAAGTCCTCATCGTAAACCTGCCGGACGTCGAAGCTCTGGCTGGCGACGTTCTTCGGGTTCTCCATCTCCACCGAAACAATGGCCGAATTCGGAATCCGGTTCCGGGTGGGGAGCGTGGGGGGGTCGATGACTTCCCGCTCCGGAGTCCCGCTCGCGGTGAGGGAGGGGCCGCTCATCCCCTTTTGATTTCCTGCTGTGACATAGAAATCATAGGAGACACCGTTCTCCAGATCCTCCACCGCACAGGAGACGGAAGGATATTCTTCTTTTACAATCTGGAATTCCTTATCGGAAGATTTCTTATAGTATAAATTGTAGAACTCCGCGTCCTCGGTCTTCTTCCAGCTGACGACGATGGCGCTGTCCTCTGGAGAGAGGGAGAGATTGTCCGGAGGCAGGGGAGCCTTGTCCGGCTGCGGAATGCAGCTCACCGCGGCGGAAGGGTCCCCGTTCCAGGAGCCGCTGTATGCCGAGACAGTGAAATAGTAGGTGGTGAGGTTCTTGAGCCCGGTGATGACCGCGCTGTTCGTGCCAACACGGAGCTGCCGGGTGAGCGCGCCGTCGGACGTGCCGTACTGGACGATGTAGCCGTCCACATTGTCGACAGCGCGCCACGAGAGCGACGCCTGCCGGCTGCCCGGCGTGACAACGACATTTTTGGGGATGGATGCGCCCAGATCGATATTATCTGGGACAATATCCTGCAAAAACTCGATTTTTTCGATGATGGCGTATGTCGCCTTTCCGTCCTCCCCGATCACTCTCTGGACGGTGATGGTGATTTTCTTCACCGGCACGCGCTTCTCGAGCGGGATGACAACAGTGCGGACCCCCGCCTCCCGTTCGGTCGCGTGGGTCCCCTCGGGCGGGGTTTGATCGTACTCCACGGTTTCGGAGGAACCGTCCTCATACTCCACCACCACGAAGCCGCTTTCGAGCGCACCGGACGCGCCAGGGGAGACGATGCGCACCTCGCTCATTTCCTTGGGCTCGGCGAGCGTGATGGGGATTTCCAGGGGCCCGCCGGCCGGAGCGAACAGCTTGACAGTGCGGCCGTTGTCCTCAAACAGGTCCTCGAGCTTTCCCTCGAGCGAGAGGCCCGCCTTCTCCATCTCCTCCGCGATGGTGCTGGCGTCTAGGATGCCGGACACCGCCAACGCGCCCGCATAGACCTCCTCCGCGCGCCGCTGCCCCATGTTGTGGTGGACCAGCGCCAGATCCGTGATGTCAGTTTTCCCGTCCTGATTGACGTCGGCATCCGCCGGGGTTTTGCCCAGCGCACCGGCTACTCTGTTCAGATCCTGCCCGTCGATCACCCGGTCGCCGGTCACGTCCCCGAGCGCGAAGCCGCCGCTTTTGGCGCTGATATAGACCCGCGGCGCATATTCATCCAGCGAGAGCGGGCCGCTCGTGAGGCTCTGGTATCCCTTGCCCTCCAGCGCCACCCGGTATTGGACATCCCGGGGCAGGCCGGTGAATTCGAGCGTGCAGAAGCCCACCTTCTCGCTGCCGGAGAGCGGAGCATTCTGCGGATTATGCAAAGTCAGCCGGACACTGGCGTCCGTGCCGGGAATCTTCAGGGCCTCGCCGGGTTCCGTGAGGGGGATGGTGTACAGGGTTTCGTTCCCCCCAAAAAGTTTCAGAGAGAGTTCCCGCCTAGCCAGCGCCGCGGCGGGCTCGTGGTAATCCAGCTGAACCACTACGTCCAACCGGCCCGCATTCTGTGTCCATGTTACGTCGATGGTCTGGGCGTAGGCAGAGAGCAGAAAGCTCAGCAGAATCAGTGCCGCCGCGCAAAAACCTGTAAGCGTCCGTTTCATGCGTCCTGTTCCTCCATTGCGGCACAGCCGTGCCGTACTATACTGAGATGGGAGAAGTATACCATAATTTTTTACAGAATACTAGTATTTCTCCCCCCATTCGGTATAAAAAACCGTTCGAAGAACCGGCCGGCTTTTCTGTGTAGGCTGCATAAGCATTATATCCGCGCCTCCTCGAGCGCTTCCCAGCAGCGGCTCTCGGTGAACAGCGCCGTGAGGGCGGGATCGAGCTTGCCCTCCTTTTCGGCCATTATCTGTAGGATGGAGAGTGCGCGTTCCACAGGTATCCCGGGCTTGTAGGGGCGATCGTCCGCGGTCAGGGCGTCGAAGATATCAAGGATGGTGATGATGCGCACCTCGGGAGGGATTTCGTCTCCCTGGAGGTGCTTCGGGTAACCGCTGCCGTTTAGGAGCTCGTGGTGGGACGCCGCCCACTCCCGGACATGGCAGAGATCCTCCGAAAACTGGATCTGGGAGAGAAGCTTATCCGTGACAGACACGTGCTCCTCCATGACGGAACGCTCCTCCTCCGAGAGGGTGCCCTTGCGGATGCAGAGCATGGCGTACTCTTCGTCCGACAGCCAGGGCCGGGAACCCCCGTCCGCCTCCGTGTAGGTCCGCTCCCGCAGGCGGACGAGCCCGGCGAGGCGTTCGTCGGTGACGAAACCGGCCCCGTTGACGGCTTCCACGAGTTTCTCTGCCTCCTCCGTGTCCCGGATAAGCGCAGCCCGCTCTTCCTTTGTGATGCGGCCGGAGAGAAGGTCGATTTCTCCCCGCAGCCGGACGATCTCCATCCGGTGGAGGAAGGCGGTGCGCTGCTCGGGGAGCAGGCGGGCCATCTTGTTCATGACCTCCAGCGGTGTCACGAGCTTGCCGAGGTCGTGGAGCCAGATGCTCATGAGGACCTCTTCCTTGTGCGCCGGATCGAAAGGGACACCCCTTCCCTCCGCTTCGGCCCTCTTGTTGAGGAAGTCGAGGAAGCGGCCGCCATACAGGGCCATGTGGCGGGTATGGCTGCCGTTGTAGGGGGTTCGTTCGTCGACCGCGGAGGACATGGCGCGCACAAAGGAGTGGAACAGCTCCTTGATTTGGGCGAGGTAGCGCACGTTCTGCACTGTAATGGCGGCCTGCGACGCCACCGATTCCACTGCGAGCACGACCTCGTCCTCAAACGGGCAGACACGGCCCTCATCATCCATGGCGTTGATGAGCTGAAGGACGCCGACCTTCCCGCCCTCGCGGTTGCGCATGGGCACCACGATCATCGACTGGGTGTGGTAGCCGGTTATCGCGTCGTAGCGCATGGGGCCGGTGAGGTCGTATTCCTCGCAGTGCCACACGTCGGCAATGCGCAGGGTCTTATCGTCGATGAGGGACAGGGCGCACACGCTCTCCCGGTTGAGCGCCACGGGCGGGAGGCCGCAGTCCGAACCGTCTCCGCCCGAATAGGTGTGCATGGTGTTGTTACGCATGATTTTGAAGTGCAGCGCGCCGCCCTCGAGCAGGTACAGTGTTCCCGCGTCGCAGTTGGAGAGCTCCATCACACACAGCAGAATGCGCTCCAGGAGGCGGTTGTAGTTTCTCTCCGCCGAGAGGGAAACGCCCACCTCCAGGAACGCCCGAAACTTTTCTTCTCTCACAGCCGTACCTCCATTCCTTCCCGGGCAAAGCGGACGGCAATACCGTCCGGCGCTTCTGCGAGCGCCTGCCTCTCCTGCTCATGCAGGAACGTATCCGTATAATCGTTGGAAAAATGGGTCATCAGCACCATTTTCACCCCTGCGGCTTTCCCCATCTCGATACCCTGCCGCCAGGAGGAGTGCCCCCAGCCCGGATGCCGGGCCAGGTCTGTATCGGTGAAGCTGGCGTCCCAGATGAGGAGGTCCGCTCCCTCCGCGAACGCACGCAGCTGCGGAAGAAGCGAATCGTTCATCTCACAGTCCAGCGTATAGACAACACTGTGTCCAGCCCCGTCCAGCCGGTAAAGGAGGCTCTGGTTGGGGTGGTTTCCCCGCATCACGCGCATGGAGAGACCGCCCCCGAGCGGGACACACTGGCCGGGCAAAATTTCATGGATGGTGACAGAGGCGCGGAAATCGCTAAACCCAATCGGCCAGTAGGGAGGGCCTACAAAGAATTCCAGCTGGCGGCGGAAGCTCACCCCGCCCCGCGCCTCGCCATAGAGGTGAATCTCCATCTCGGGGTTGTGCAGCGCGCCGAAGCCGAAAAGACCGATGATGTGATCCGCATGGACATGACCGATAAAGAGATCGGCTCGATTTTTCCCCTGGAGCCGCCCCCAGGGGCCAGTCAGCCCGCTGCCTGCGTCGAACAGGATGAGCCGCCCGCCGCAGTCCACTGCCGTGCAGGCGGTATTTCCCCCATATTCCAGATATTCTCCGGACACAGCCGGCATGGAGCCCCGCACGCCCTGGACAGTCACAGTCCACGGTCTTTCCATTTCTGCCACTTCCTTTCTGCCGCGCTGATCCAGCAAGAAAACTGTTTTTATTATACCTGTTCCATTGCCATAAATCAAGAACGCCGTGATTGCACGAACGAGTGTTTTCTGGTATAATAACCGCAAGCAGTTATTATACCTTGATTGATTCGGCCGCCCTATAGGCATGGCCGATTATACCACAACCGCTTATGATACCGAAAGATCGAAGAGGACATGCCGCAGAATAAAAGCGATTTTACGCGAGGGGGTGGGCGTACGGCGAAGAGCAGACTGGTTTCTCCGGTGGTCAAGTGGGTGGGAGGAAAGCGTCAGCTTCTCGAGGTTATCACGCCGCTGCTCCCGAGGCGGATAACGTCCTACTGCGAGCCGTTTCTGGGGGGAGGCGCCGTGCTGTTCTCGGTGCAGCCGAGGAGGGCGATTATCGGCGATCTGAACGCCGATCTGATGACAGTGTACGAGGTCATTCGCGACGATGCCGGCGCGCTCATCGAGTCCCTCAAAAAGCACGAGAACACCCCCGAGTATTTTTACGCTATCCGGGACATCGACCGGGATAAGGAACGGTATCGGGCGCTGTCCAAGGTCGAGAGGGCGTCGCGGCTGCTCTACCTCAACAAGACCTGTTTTAACGGCCTGTTCCGGGTAAATTCCGCTGGGGAATTCAATTCCCCCTTCGGGTATTATAAAAACCCCAACATTGTCAACGAGCCGGTGATCCGGGCCGTGAGCCGGTATTTTAACGCGGGGGACATCGCGTTTTACAGCGAGGATTTTGCCCTCACCCTCGAGCGGGTGAAGAAGGGCGGCTTCGCCTACCTCGATCCGCCCTACGATCCGGTTTCGGACACGGCGAGCTTTACCGGCTACAATAAGGGCGGTTTCGGCCGGGACGAACAGATCCGCTTAAAGCAGTGCTGCGACGAGATGACCCGGCGCGGAATTAAGTTTATGCTCTCGAACTCGGCGACAGACTTCATCAAGGATCTGTATCGGGAGTACCACATCACGATTGTCAAGGCCCGGCGGGCCATCAATGCCGATGCGAAGGGGCGCGGCGCGATAGACGAGGTGCTGATCCGCAACTATGGGGCTGAATGATACCGCGTGGGAGAGTCTGTTCGAAAAATACCGGATTCCGGACAGGGTCGGGGAGGACGGGCAGTTTGTCATTTCGGCAGCGCAGATCAAGGAGTTCCGCGAGCCGCGGCTGATGACCAAGTTCGACAACCGGGCCAGCCTCCCCGCGGTCTTCGCGGAAAACGGTCTGGCCATCCTGCCTGTTACACGGGGGGACTATATGATTTCCTCGTTTTCGGCGTATCAGGACTTTGAGGAGGCGGATGCTCCGGCGCAGAAGGTCTCCATCCCCTCGCACATGCAGAGCTTGCTGCCTCAGTTCCTCACCAGCGAGGCTATCGCGCTCAACTGCGCGAACGCCTGCGGGATCTTCGGCGATTTCCTGGCGGACGACGCGCTGCTGCCGACTGTCAGCGGGCGGATGGGTTCGGGCGAATTCGGCTTCACGATTGATACCGCATCGGGGGAAAAGCGTGTAGCGGTCAGCGGCTCCCAGATTGAAATCGACGCTGCGTATGAGGGGATACGCTGTCTCGCCCTTTTTGAAGCAAAGCGGGAAACGCTGGCGGAGGATTTCCTGATCCGCCAGCTCTATTATCCGTTCCGCCTCTGGAGCGGCCGGGTGACGAAGCCGGTCCGGACAGTTTTCTTCGTCTTTTCGGGCGGGGTGTTCCATCTCTATGAGTACCGGTTCGAGGATCCGGAACATTACAATTCCCTGCGCCTGATAAAACGGAAGAGCTATCGGATAGCGGCAGAGATCCGGCTGGAGGATATCGAAAACCTGCTGCGGACAGTTCCCCCCCTGCGGGAGCCGGACATCCCGTTCCCGCAGGCGAACCGGATGTCCCGTGTCGCGAACCTCCTCGAGCTTTTGAACGGGCGGCCCATGACCCACCAGGAGATCACCGCCGAATACGCCTTCGACGGGCGGCAGACGGACTACTATACGAATGCCGGGCGCTATCTGGAGTGCATCGACAAGGTCCGCGGGGCGGATGGGGTCCGGTTCTGCCTCTCTCCCCTCGGGCGCCGGATTTTAAATATGGGGTACAGGGAGCGCCAGCTCGCCTTGATGGCGCAGATCCTCCGCCACAGGGCGTTTCGGGAGACACTCCGGCTGTATCTGCGGTGCGGCGCGATGCCCGATAGAGGGACCATCGTTCGGATCATGAAGGAGTCGGAGCTCTATCATATCGGGTCGGACGATACATATGAGCGGCGCTCCTCCACGATTGCCGGCTGGATTGGCTGGATTATGAGTATTTTAAACGAATCGTCTTGACAGCGGGGGGATGCTCGTTTACACTGGAGACAGAAATCTATCTCAGATTGTGAGGGGAAAGTAATGGGCAAGGCAGGCATTATCGAAAAAATGCGGCTGGACGGAAAAAGTATCTTCGTCACCGGGGGCGCGAGAGGGATCGGCAAGAGCGTGGCGGCCGCGTTCTGCGAGGCGGGGGCGAATGTCGCTATCGTGGACGTGGACCTCGAGACAGCGAAGGAGACAGCCGCGTGGCTCCATGAGACCACCGGATCGGACACCATGGCCGTGGGGACGGACGTGACGGATCCGGCGCAGGTGGACAGCATGGTCAGCGCCGTGACGGAAAAGTACGGTGGTCTCGACGCCGCCTTCTGTAACGCGGGTATCTGCATCAATGTCCCGGCCGACGAGATGAGCTTCGAGCAGTGGAAGAAGGTCATCGACATCAATCTCACCGGCGTCTTCCTCACCGCGCAGGCGGCCGGGAAGGTCATGCTCCGGCAGGGGTACGGCTCCATCATCAACACGGCGTCCATGTCCGGGCATATTGTCAATGTCCCGCAGCCGCAGTGTGCGTATAACGCGTCGAAGGCGGGGGTGATCCAGCTCACGAAGTCCATGGCCGTGGAGTGGGCGAAAAAGGGCGTGCGGGTCAACTCCATCAGCCCCGGCTATATCGGCACGGATCTGACCCTCTCCTCCGAGACGCTCAAGCCCCTTATCGCCCAGTGGAACGCGCTCTCCCCCATAGGCCGCATGGGCAAGCCCGAGGAGCTGCAGGCAATCTGTGTCTACCTCGCGGGCGATACAAGCGCTTTCACCACCGGCGCCGATTTTGTCATCGACGGCGCGTTTACCTGCTTCTAAAACGAAAAAAGGAACGGCATCCATATGCCGCTCCTTTTCTTTATCCCTGTTCTATAAATTGTACAGTTATGAGTATTACAGCACGAGGGAAGGGGCCGAATAAACCCGCCCGGCGAGCTCCTGATTGAGCATGTAGAGGCCCTTCGCATCGGAGCCGAAGAGCTCCATCTTGGTGATGAGGTCGGCGGCGTTTTTCTCTTCCTCGCCCTGCTCCTTGACAAACCAGTCCAGCACCTGCATGGTGCGGAAGTCGTGCGCCTCAAAGGCATGGCTGTAAATCGTGTTGATGAGGCTCGTGACCAGCTTCTCATGTTCCAGTCCGGCCTTGAGAGGATCCAGATTGTTTTCGAACACCTTGTCCGGCTGTTTGATGGCGCCCAGCGTGACCTTCTCGCCGTTGTTGTGCAGGTACTGATAAAAGAGCATCGCGTGATCCTGCTCCTCTTTGGCCTGGATCCGGTACCAGTTTTCAAACCCGTCCAGCCCGGCGCTCGCGTAATAGTTGGCGAAATCCAGATAGAGATAGGCGGAATAGAATTCGTGTGTGATCTGTTCGTTGATCAGCTTCGCAACCTCGTTGTTCATAACAAACCAGACTCCTTGATGATGTTTTAAAGGAGCGCTGCTCCTTTCGGCTTCTACTATAGCACACCCGAATTCCGATGAAAAGAGGATTTTCGACAAATTTTCCGGCACGGTTTGCATTCATCTGTCCCCGCCGGGAAAATCGTGATATAATGATGATACAGGCGATTCCCCGGCTGTATGCCGCAGCCGCTTCGCTTTTGTGGGATACCGGGGCTGGGCTTCATTGCGGAAGGAGGAGAGGGAATGACGTTTACAGGACTTGGGCATGTGGGGATGATGATCCGTGAAATCCGGCCCGCGCTGGATTTCTACTGCGGAAAGCTGGGATTTGAGCTTGTCACGGATAATCATGAGGCAGGCGGCAGCGGTGCCTGCTATTTTATCCGGAAGGGCGGCGTTACACTCGAACTGGTGGCCGATCCCGGCAATCCCGAGCCGCGGGACGGAGTCCTCAATCACATCAGCCTCTTTGTGGAGGACATTGAGGCCGCTTGGGCGGAGTTAAAGGCGAAGGGCGTCGTGTTTGAGACGGAGGATATCCTGTTCGACCCCTTCCTCTACGAACGGGGAGAGCGGTTCATCATGTTCCGCGGGCCCAACCATGAACGCCTCCAGCTCGAACAGATACTGTAAGTAAGAAGGAGAGACAGTAAATGAACTATCAAATCAAGGGAGAACCGATGCCGGTGGTCATCTGTAACCTGAACGCCGGGGAGACGATGATAACAGAAAAGGGATCCATGGTGTGGATGAGCCCCAATATGGAGATGCAGACCTCCGCCGGGGGCCTCGGAAAGGCGTTTGGCCGGATGTTTTCCGGCGAGTCCATCTTCCAGAATTTTTACACCGCCAAAGGCGGCCCGGGGATGATTGCGTTCGCCTCCAGCTTCCCCGGCGCTATCCGTGCGGTGGAAATTTCCCCGGACAGGCCGGTAATCGCGCAGAAGTCCGCGTTCCTAGCTGCGGAGCAGGGGGTGGAGCTGTCTGTATTCTTCCAGAAAAAGTTTGGCGCCGGCTTCTTCGGCGGTGAGGGCTTTATCATGCAGAAGCTGTCCGGACACGGCCGGGCCTTTCTGGAGATCGATGGGTCTGCTGTTGAATACGATCTGGCTCCGGGGGAAAGGCTGATCGTGGATACCGGCAACCTCGCCATGATGGAGGAAAGCTGCTCCATTGACATCCAGGCGGTGAAGGGTGTCAAAAACGCGCTGCTCGGCGGGGAAGGGCTGTTTAACACCGTCGTCACCGGGCCGGGGCGGATCGTGCTCCAGACCATGCCGCTGAGCTCCTTCGCCAGTGCCATCTCCTCTGTGCTGCCCTCCAAGAGCTGAACCAGGATAGGAGTAAAGGGGCCGGAAGCCTTGAGCTGCCCCCCACTTGTTAGATGGTATACCATCTAACAAGTGGGGGGCAGCTCATCTCTAAAGACCATCCGATTTTTATTCCGGTTCAGCCGGCAAAGTAGCGGGAAAGGAACTGCCGGGTGCGCTCCTGCCGGGGGGAATCGATCACCTGCCGCGCCTCCCCCTGCTCGATAATGACACCGCCATCCATAAACAGTATCTGATCGGCCACGTCCCGGGCAAAGGCCATCTCATGGGTGACGATGATCATCGTCGTCCGGCGTTCGGCCAACGAACGGATGACCCGCAGCACTTCGCCCGTCAGCTCCGGGTCGAGCGCTGAGGTGGGTTCGTCGAAGCAGAGAATATCCGGGCTCATCGCCAGCGCGCGGGCGATGGCGACCCGCTGCTGCTGGCCGCCGGAGAGCTGGTGCGGATAGTGTCCCGCCCGCTCAGAGAGGCCCATCTGTTCGAGCAGGGTATAGGCGCGTTCATTGATTTCCTTCAGGATGCACGCCTTGCCGGTACGAAAATCCGGCTGTTCCTGCGCCAGCAGCTTGCAGGCCAGCGTGACGTTTTCCAATGCGGTATACTGCGGGAAGAGGTTAAACGACTGAAAAACCAACCCGAAATGAAGCCGCTTGCGCCGCACCTGCGCTTCCTGCTGGGTGGCGGGGTCAGCAGCGTCAAAAAGCAGCTCGTTTCGAACAGCGATGCTGCCCTTGTCGGGGCGCTCCAGAAAATTCAAGCAGCGCAGCAGCGTTGTTTTCCCCGATCCGGAGGAACCGATAATCGCCAGCGCCTGTCCCTCCTCGAGCGAAAAGGTAATATCCCGCAGCACATGGGTAGTCCCAAAGCGCTTTTCAATGTTTTTTACCTCTAATACGGGCATCGGTACAGGCGCCTCCTTACCTGAAATAGCTGAGCTTTTTTTCAAACCGGCCGAACAGCAGGGTCAGCAGGCCGTTGACAGCGAGATAGAAGACTGCTGTATAAAACAGCGGCCAGATCATGCCCTTTTTGATGTAGGATTCACCCATCCAGATAATTTCATAGACCGAGATGATGCGCACCAGAGCGGTATCCTTCACCAGTGTGATGAATTCATTGGACATCGGGGGGACAATCCGCTTAATGACCTGCAGCAGGGTGATGCGGAAAAAAATCTGCGGCCTGGTCATTCCCAGCACCTGCCCGGCTTCATACTGCCCGGCCGGGACCGACTGGATGCCGCCCCGGAAGATTTCTGAAAAATAGCAGGCGTAGTTGATAACAAAGGAAACTAAAGCCGCTGTAAAGCGCGGCAGCAGCGGCAGCCCGAAAAGCAGCCCGGGCCCATAGAAGATGACTAAAATCTGCAGCATGAGCGGCGTCCCCCGGATGACCCAGACGATGCCCTTTGTCACCCCCCGCAGGGGCGTCAGGCGGCTCATCGAGCCGAAGCTGATGAGAAGCCCCAGCGGCAGGGCAAAAAGCAGGGTCAGAAAAAAGAGCTCCAGTGTAGTCATCAGTCCCCGGAGCAGGGAAAGTGTAACGGCGGCAAGCATGGCCTTTCCTCCCTTAAACAGCCAAAGCGGCTGTCCGTCCGGTTTCCCGGCGGCTATTTTTCGATGATCGATTCCTGAACGCCATATGCAGTCGCGGTTTTCAGAACAGTCCCCTCATCATAGGCCTTTTTCCAGAAGGTGTTGAACGCCTCCGCCAGATTGGAACCTTTGCGGAAACCGACGCCATATTCCTCACTGTTGAGCTGCACCGTGTAGGTCAGATCCGGATAGCTGGTGCCCTCGCCGATCATGGCGCCCGCCATCAGAAGGTCGATGACGCAGGCGTCCGAGGCGCCGGAGGCGACCTCCAGCAGCGCGTCGGCCTGGGTGGGCTTGGCAACATATTCGAGCCCCAGCGACTCCAGCTCGCCCGCGCCGGCCGAACCGTTTTCGGCGGCGAAGCGCAGCGTTTTCAGGCTGTCCGTATCTTGATAATCGGCCGCTTTGTCAGAGGAAATTACGACCACCTGCCCGTTGAGGCAGTAGGGCTCGGAGGTAGCCATCGCGGTAGTAACCTCCTCGGTAAGGGTCATACCGTTCCAGACACAGTCAATCGCCTTGGTCTCCAGCTCCATAATCTTATTATCCCAGTTGATTTCGATAAACTCCACCTTAACGCCCAGCGATTCGGCAAAAGCCTTGGCCATGTCTGCATCAAAGCCAATCCATTCCCCGTTTTCATTCTGATAATCCATCGGCGCAAAATCGGTAATACCGACGACCAATGTCCCCTTTTCCTGGATATAGGCGGTGTCGCCGTCCTGCGGAGCCTTATCTTTGGCGGCACAGGCACACAGGGAAAGCGTAAGGCCCAGCATGAGGGCCAGTATGAGCAATTTTCTTTTCATAGTCGGTTCCTCCCGTTTATTTCAAAAGTTTTGTCGATTTAGTATATTATCATAATAAAGTGGAACTGTAAAGAGACAGCTCGCCTTTTCTGTAAAACAGATAATTTTATTGGGAGGTTTCAGAGAATATATGGTGAGTTTTTGCTTTTGGGATCCAGTTTCTGACTAAAAGCTCAGGACATCATGCGGCGTGCCGTTTATTCCTGTGACCGGCATAGAGATTAGAGCTTAAAAAATATTCTTGCCTGCCGAAAAGTAGATATATAGAACTCTGTACAAATTCAGGTGCAAAGTCAAAACGGAGAAAACCCTGTTATTACAGGCTTTCACAGACTCATGGGGGGATATAAAGGTATGACCAAAATCCTATTCGTCTGCCACGGGAACATCTGCCGCAGCCCGATGGCGGAATTTATTATGAAGGATATTGTAAAAAAGGCGGGGCTGGAGGCGCGGTTTCACATCGAGTCCGCGGCCACGAGCACGGAGGAAATCGGGAACCTGGTCTATCCGCCCGTGTTCCGCCTGCTTGAGCGGGACAGCATCGACTGCCGGGGCAAGACGGCGCGCCAGCTCCGGCGGGACGATTACGGCCGCTTCGACCTCCTCCTCGGCATGGACGGGGAGAACCTTCGAAACATGCGGCGCATCTGCGCAGGGGATCCGGAGAACAAAATCCATCTCCTGATGGACTATACCTCCCGCCCGGGAGACGTAGTCGATCCGTGGTACACGCGGGATTTCGAGGCCGCCCGCCGGGACATCACGGATGGCTGCCAGGCATTACTGGCGCTTCTGTGCCCGTAACGCCGCCCACTCGTCCGTATCGAGCAGAATGGTGACGGGGCCGTCGTTCACGAGCGAGACAGCCATCTCCGCGCCGAAGCGTCCGTGCGCCACCGCGCCGATGCCCGGCGTCCGGCGCATCCTGTCAAGGAAGCGCTCGTAAAGCGGCTCCGCCGTCTCCGGGCGCGCCGCCTCCATAAACGACGGACGGCGTCCGTGGTGGGTATCGGCGAAGAGCGTAAACTGCGACACGACGAGCACCCTGCCGCCGATATCGCAGACAGAGCGGTTCATCTTTCCGTTTTCGTCCTCAAAGATCCGCAGCTCCGCGCATTTTTGGGCGAGCGCGTCGCATTCGGCCTCGCCGTCCTTCACCCCGACACCGAGCAGCACGAGCAGTCCCGCGCCTATTTCCCCGACAGTCTCGTTTCCCACATCCACCCGCGCGCATTTGACACGCTGAAGCAAAGCTTTCATTTTTATCGTCCTTTCCCTTAGCCGGAATCTTTTGAAAAACGCTGCCGCAGTTTACGGCAGCGTTTCTGTTTGTTTTTATCCTTTCACAGCAGCCTCAGCCGTACTGTAATGGCAAAGCCGCCAAAAACCGCAGACGTTATCCCCTGCAAAAAAATCCGTGTTTTTGGCCGCAGAATGCGGACAAAATTCGGCTTCCCTTGAAGCCGAAAATGGATTTTTCGTACTGTGACGGCAAAGCCGTCACAGTACGGCGCGAGTTACAGAGATAACCCCCGGGATCTGCCGGAGTGTGTTCTGCACCATGGAGAGCTGCTCCACATCGGAGGTCTCGAACGTGACTTGGATAGAGGTGCGCCTATCCCGCAGCTCGCGGGCGTTTAAGGCGTGGATCTGCAGGTGCATATTCGCCAGCGCGATGGATACATCCGCGAGCAGGCTCTCGCGGTCCCCTGCAAGGATGTCCACCGTGGTCTTGAACTTTTCCCGCACGACATTCGCCCACCGCGCCTTTACCCAGCGCTCCTCGCTATCGGACGCGTTCTTTACATTCACACAGTCCGTCTTGTGGATGGAGACGCCGTACCCGCGCGTGATGAACCCGACGATTTCGTCCCCCGGCAGCGGATTGCAGCAGCGGGCGTATTTGACGAGGCACCCCTCCAGATCCTCCACGATGACCCCGCTCGGCGCGTGCTTCTCCCGGCGCGGCTTCGCCTCCATCATCTCATACAGCCGTCGGCTCTCGTTCGCGCGGTCCAGCTTGCCGTATTCGTCCTTGATATGCGGCATGATGCGCGAGAGCGAAATGCCGCCGTAGCCAATGGCAGCGTAAAATTCGTCGAGCGAATGGCAATGCTGCCGCTGCGCGATGTGCAAGAGGAAGTCGCGCATCTGATCCTCCGGGAGGGTGATGAAGTTGCGCTTAAACTCCCTCTCGATCTCGCTCTTTCCAGACGCGATATTCTCTTCCTTGCGCTCGCGCTTAAACCACTGGCGGATCTTGTTCCTAGCCTCCGCCGTGCGCACGAGGGAGAGCCAGTCGCGCGAGGGGCCATGCCCGGGCGTGGACGAGGTGAGGATCTCTACAATATTGCCTGTCGCCACGGTTGTGTCGAGCGAGACGATTCTTCCGTCCATCTTTGCGCCGATCATGTGGTTGCCCACCTCGGAGTGGATGGCGTAGGCGAAATCGATGACGGTGCTGCCTGTGGGCAGGGAGATGACATCCCCCTTCGGGGTGAAGACGAACGCCTCCTCCGGCGCGAGGTCGGTCTTGATCGACGAGACGATTTCGCGCGCGTCGGCGGAGTCCTTCTGTGTCTCGAGAAGCTGGCGGATCCACGACAGCCGTTCTTCAAGCCGATCGTGCCCCTGGATGCCCGCCTTATACTTCCAGTGCGCCGCGATGCCGTATTCCGCCGTGTAGTGCATATCCCATGTCCGGATCTGCACCTCGAACGGGATGCCCTCTTTATCAATCACCGTTGTATGCAGGGACTGATAGAGGTTCTGCTTGGGTGTGGAGATGTAGTCCTTAAAGCGGTTCGGCAGGGGCTGGAACATGTCGTGGATGATGCCCAGCACGTTATAGCACTCGGTGACCGTGTCCACAATCACGCGCACGGCGTAAATGTCGTAGATCTCCTCAAACGACTTCCCCTGCATGTAGACCTTGCGGTAGATGCCGTAAATGGATTTGACACGCCCGTAAATCTGCAGATCCTTGTGATCCGGCCCCAGGCGATCGCGCAGCTTATGCTCGATTTTGGTGAGGAACGCCTCCCTCGCCTCGCGCTTGAGATCGAGCATGCGCTCAATCTCGGCGTATCCGATCGGGTCGAGGAACTTTAAGGAGCGGTCCTCCAGCTCCTCCTTGATGGCCGTGATGCCCAGCCGGTGGGCGATAGGCGCATAGACCTCCATGGTCTCAAGCGCCTTGTCCCGGCGCTTCTGCTCACGCATGAAGCCAAGCGTGCGCAGGTTGTGCAGCCGGTCCGCGAGCTTGATGAGGATGACACGCACATCCTTGGCCATGGCCAGCAGCATCTTGCGCACATTTTCCGCCTGCTGCTCCTCACGCGAGGAGAACGGGATGCGCCCGAGCTTCGTCTCGCCGTCGACAAGCTCGGCCACGGTGGCGCCGAAGCGGCGGCGCAGCTCGTCGAGCGTGGTGGGGGTGTCCTCCACCACGTCGTGCAGCAGCCCGGCCACGACGGACTCCGTATCCATCCCCAGCGTGACGAGGATCTTCGCCACATTCAGCGGGTGGATGATATAGTCTTCCCCCGAGACACGCTTCTGCCCGGCGTGCGCCTCTTCGGCAAAGGCGTAGGCCGCCTCGATCCGCGGGAGGTCGTAGCTCAGATCCTGAGAGAGGATCTCCTGCCTGAGTTCTTCAAACGTCCCTATCATGGGGCCTCACATCCTTTCTGCCGGCGGTACAGATCGCAGAGTATGGCGGTCTGTGTCAAATCAGTTTTCCCTTCGGCGGGCACAATCCGGAATTTTTCCCCCTCGCGCGCAATGAGCCCCGCCTCAATGAGGACATCGGCCGCGATGCGCACCTGGCCGGGAGAGATGGGCGGGGAATCCTCCCACGCACCCAGGCGCGAAGCGAGCGCGTCCGGATCGGCGCTGACCCCTCCTCCGCGCACGGCGCGCCACACAAGCGCTGTCTGCCCGCGCGACGGGGTCAGCCGCCCGGCCTCCTGCGCGGAGAGCGCCTCCCCGCGGGAAAAACGTTCGTAAGCGTAAATCTCTTCGAGATACTGCTCCTGCCGGAAACCGGCCGGGTGCGCGTCGAGGATCTGGAGGGACGGGCGCCTCGTGCCGTTATATTCGTTGACCGTGAGTGTCACACAGAGGTCCCCCGTCCTCCCCTGCGGGATGGGGAATGTCTCCGGTGTCATGCGGAAGCCGACAGCCTGAAAAAATCTCCCCCCGGCCGAGAGCCGCGCCCGCAGGTGCGCCCCGTTTCCGATAGCGTCCAGCCCCTCGACACGGACATTCCGTAAGAGCAGCACCGGCTGCTCGTTGCCCGCGCCGAACGGTTCAAGCTGCATGAGGGCCTCCGCCTGCCGGAGATCGCACCCCTGCGCGGGGGTAATCTCCACATCGACAGAGAGTTCCGGGCGGGGCATATCCGGGCACAGCCGGGCCGCTTCCTCTTCCAGCATCACCCGCAGGCGGGGGATGGCCTTCGCCGCGAGCGAGACACCCGCCGCGAGCGGATGCCCGCCGTACCGTGTCAGAACCGATGCGCAGGCGGATACCGCGTCGATGATGGAGAAGCCGGGGATGCTCCTAGCACTCCCGCGCGCCTCCTCCCCCAGAATGCTCAACAGCAGGACAGGCCGCCCATACCGCTGCATCACGCGCGCCGCCGCGATGCCGATGACCCCGTGATGCCACCCCGCCCCCGCAAGCACTAGGACACGTCCGCGCACCAGAGCGGGGTTCTCAGCGATCTGCGCGGCAATCTCGCGGAGGATCCCCTCCTCCAGCGCCCGGCGGCGCTGGTTGCAGGTGTCCACCTCCGCCGCGAGGCGGGCGGCCTCCGCTTCGTCCTCACACAGCAGGAGCTCTACCGATTGGTCGCACTTCCCTAGGCGCGACGCCGCGTTCAGCCGCGGGGCCAGCCCAAACGAGACCGACTGCGCCCCCAGCTTCTCCGGAGAGAGCCCGCTCACCGCGAGCAGCGCCCGCAGCCCCGGGTTTTCACTCTCCGAGAGGCACCGCAGCCCCTCCGCCGCAATGACGCGGTTCTCCCCCGTGAGGGGCACTACGTCGGCAATCGTGCCGATACAGACAAGGTCGGCGAAGCGGCGGAGCGTGTCGAAGCCGGCATCGTCCCCCTCGAGCGCGCAGACGAGCTTGAAGGCCACCCCGACCCCCGCCAGATCCTTAAAGGGGTATTCATCGTCCGCCCGGTGGGGGTTAAGCACCGCCTCGCAGGCGGGCAGTGTCTCGCGCGGCTGGTGGTGATCCGTTATCACCACGCGCAGCCCCAGTTCGTAGAGGTATGCGACCTCCTCATGGGCGCTCACGCCGTTGTCCACCGTGATCACAAGCTTGACCCCGCTCTCGGCCAGAGCACGGCAGGCCTCGCGGTTCAGGCCGTACCCCTCCTTTTCGCGGTCGGGGATATAGTAGGCCACCTTCGCCCCGCGCTCCTCGAGGTAGCGGTAGAGGAGCACTGTCGCGGTCATACCGTCGCAGTCATAGTCGCCGTAAACGGCGATGAGCTCCCCGGCCGACATGGCCTCCTCGATCACCGCCACAGCGCGCTCCATGCCGCGCATGGCGGACGGATCGTGGAGTATGCCGCCGTGTAAAAACGCGGCAGCCGCCTCCGGCGATGTGATGCCGCGGGAAACGAGAATCCCGGCACACAGCGGATCCAGGCCGGGAAATGCCGGGATAACCCCGCTGTGCGCCGGCAGACGCCATGGCTTCATGCGCGCGCCTCCTTCCGAATTTGCTCTGGAATGCTTCTCGAGTGAAAACGGTCAGTCCCCGTCCCGCAAAGGCGCCTGCACACAGGCCCCGCGGTTTCGGATCTTCTGATTAGCTCAGCAATTTAATAAAGATCAGTATAACACCTTTTTTCCGGGGATGCAATCAAAAGGGTGCGTACTGCGCGAGAATCCGCTCCGCCACACGCACACCGTCCACCGCCGCGGACACGATGCCCCCCGCGTATCCCGCGCCCTCGCCGCACGGATAGAGCCCAGCCACGCTGGCTTCCAGCGATTCCCCGCGCAGGATGCGCACCGGCGAGGATGTCCGTGTCTCCACCCCGGTGAGGACAGTGTCCTCGCTGTCGAAGCCTCGCTGGCGCTGCCCGAAGCGGCGCAGGCCTGTCCGGAGCCACTGGCACACCGGCGGCGGCAGGATGCTCTCAAGGTCCGCCGCATAGACGCCACGTGCATAGGTAGGGCGGACATTTCCGAACACCGCGCCCGCTTCCCCCTTAAGGAAGCGCCCTGCTGTCTGGACCGGGGCGGAAAAACCATCTCGGAAGGCCGCTCTTTCCAGGCGCTCCTGGAAGCGCATCCCGTCGAGCGGCCCCTCGCCGAAGTCGCCGGGCCCCACGCCCACAACCAGCGCCGCGTTGGCGTTCTTCCCGTCCCGGGCGCGGACGCTCATGCCGTTGACGACTGTCTCCCCGTCCGCCGACGCCGCCGGCACCACCACGCCCCCCGGACACATGCAGAACGTGTACACGCCGCGCTCGCCCTCCCGGTACGAGAGCTGGTATTCCCCCGGCGGCAGCAGCGGATGCCCGGCGTTCTTCCCGTAGAGCGCCCGGTCAACATCCGCCTGCCGGTGCTCGATGCGCACACCGGCGGAAAACGGCTTCGCCTCCATCCGGATCCCGAGGGCGTGGAGCATCGCGAAGCTGTCGCGCGCGGAGTGCCCGAGCGCACAGACGAGGAGGGGAGAGGGGATCTCCCCCTGCGGCGTCGTCACCGACCGGACGGCTCCGTCCCGGAGAGAAACCGCCTGGACCGGGCACCGGAAGCGCACCTCTCCCCCCGCCGCGATGACAGTGTCCCGCAGGCGCCGCACCACGCCCCGCAGCAGATCCGTGCCGATGTGGGGCTTCGCCGAGACGAGGATATCCTCCGGCGCGCCGAAGCGGACGAGCGTTTCGAGCACCCAGCGGCAGCGCGGATCGGAGATGCGGGTGGTGAGCTTACCGTCGGAAAATGTTCCTGCGCCGCCCTCGCCGAACTGGACGTTCGCGTCCGGGTCAAACGAGCCGCTCTCCCAGAACCGTTCCACCGCCGCAACACGCTCCTCCATCGCGGCCCCCCGCTCGAGGACGAGCGGGCGGTACCCCCTCTCGGCCAGCAGCAGGGCGCAGAACATCCCCGCCGGGCCGAAGCCCGCGACGACGGGCCTCGCCGGGAGCTTCCGTGTGCCCGCGGGGAGGATTGGCGCGCCCGCCTCCTCCCCCACCGCCTTCGCCCCCGGGATACGCCCGCAAAGGGCGTTCTCCCGCTCGGGGGAGAGGGAGAGCCCCACGGTATAGACAAAGCGGATATCATCGGGATGGCGGGCATCCACAGCGCGGCGGATGATATGCGCCGGCGCTCCCGGCGCATGGGCGAGACGGCGCGCTTTCTCCAGCGCGGCCTCCTCTCCGGCCTCAAACGGCAGGCGGAGGTTTGGAATACTCAGCAATCAGGGCGCCTCCTTTCAAAACAAAATGAATCAAAACAAAATGAAGGACGGGGCTGTCGCAAAGCTGCGGCAGCCCCGAAAAGGGCACAAGCGGATAAGCGCTGCTCCAGTGGAACCGCGCATCCGCCTGCGGTCACTCCTCCTCAATGTCCACGATGGTGACATAGTCGCCGTAGGCCCAGACTGTCCCCCTGGCGGGGGCGAAAATGGTCACGGGCATCCGGATTTGCCCCGCGGCCATCTCCCGCTCGCGGCCGGAGAAGTCCACCTGCGCCACGAGATCCTCACTCGTCATGCCCTCGAGCACCTCGCGCGGACCCACAAGTGTCACCTCACGCGGCGATACGCCTCCCGCCCCCACAGATACGTCATACCCGCCGGGGACGTTGACGAGCGACACTTCCGGGATGGGGAACGTGCGCGTCTCAAACTCGTCCGTATCAAACGAGACAGAGACGGAGAGGATGTTGTTGACATTGACAAAATTGGAGGGCAGCGCCACGTCGAATACCTGGCGCGCGCCGGGACCGAGTGTCTTCATATCCACATAGCCGAGCGTGATGCTCTCATAGTTGTCCACAAGCATCGCGGGGCCCGCTATCTCAATCGTGTCGTTAGAGAAGGTATACTCCAGCTTCGAGAGCGGGAAGAACGGGGGTGTATTCGTAAACTCGATGCCTACCGGCACCTGCCGGCGCTTGAGGACGGAGATGGCGACATCCGCTGTCTCATAGCTCATGGAGAGGTTCTCGCTGCGTACGTCGTTGCCGTTGGCGTCGAGGAGGACGATTTCCCCCGAGACGCTCTCCGCGGCGGAGAGCGTGCGCCCGATGTCGGCGCTGACGACAGCCCTCTCCACACGGCTGAGTTCGCTCACAGGGCCGGTCACCTCGACCGTGCCGGGGGTGACGATCTCCTCATCCTTAATATACCCCTCTGCAAGCCGGACGCCGGTGATATTGGCCTCGATGTCGAGAATCTTTGTATCGACATGGTCCACCTGCACCGACACCTGCCCGGGGCTGATGGATTGGATGAGATAGTCCCCGGAGTCGGTGTTGTTGAGGATGTTGACACGCTGAGTGCCGGTGTTGATGATATTCCCGAGCTGGAGGGTGAGGGAAAAGTCCTCCGGGGCGAGATCCATCACGATATACCGCTTTCCGACGACGGTGAGCGTTGTCGACTGCGGCTCGACGCTGATGATGTTGAGCTCCTGCCTCGTGAGGGAGGCGGGCTGCTCCCACTGGATGGGCACGCCCGTGATGGTGCGGCTGTATGAATCGTCGGTCGCGTAGACAATCACCAGCCACAGGAAAAAGGCGGCGATCAGGGAGAAAATTTTTAAGACCTGATTCGACGTGGCGAGGCGTTTGAGCATATCCTTGAACTTTTTCATTTTTTCGCCCTCCTCAGCGAGAGCTTGCGCTCACGGCGCTGGGCGGCGGTCTCCTCGGGCAGGAGCTCGCTGCGCAGGTATTCGCCGAGTGTGTCGGGAGTGAAGCCGCGCGTAAGCTGGCCGTTGCGGGCGATGGAGATGACCCCTGTCTCCTCCGAGACGACAACGACAATTGCGTCCGAATTTTCGCTCATGCCCACCGACGCCCGGTGCCGTGTCCCGAGCTGCTTGGAGAGTTCGTCCGTCTCCGTTAAGGGCAGGAAGCAGCCCGCCGCGCGGATGCGCCCGTCGCGGATGACCATGGCGCCGTCGTGAAGCTGGGTATTCGGGAAGAAGATGGTGCAGATGAGCTCCGACACCGGCCGGCAGTCGAGCTCGACCCCTGTCTTGATGATCTCCCCGAGCCGGGTCTGCATCTCGAAGACCATCAGCGCGCCGGTTCTGGTGCGGGAGAGGTTCTCGCTGGCCTTGCGGAATTCATCAATGGCCAGCGAAAGCTCCGCCTGGGTCGACGACGCGTTCTGCTGGCTGCCGAAGAGGCTCACGGGCAGCCTCGTGCGCCCCACACGCTCGAGCGCGCGGCGAAGTTCCGGCTGGAACACGACCACGAGCGCTGTCGCGCCGATGGTGAGCACCTGCCGCATGATGAAGTTCATTGCGCGGAACGGGAGCACCTGTGCAATGATGTATACGAGCAACAGAAGAAAAATCCCCTTGACAAACTGCATCGCGCGCGTATCCCGCACGAGCTTGACCACATAGTACACCAACAGGGCGATGATCAGGATATCGATGACGTCAAAAAAACCGATGGACGCAACCGTTTTCCACACGTTTTGGAAGAAATCGTTCATCAGTTCCTCGAAGGTCTGGCTTTCCGAGCCGAACACAGCAGTCACTCCCCCCGCGCATATGCGTTATCATCCATACATTTAAAATTTTGCGGCTCTGCCGCGCGGCCAAACCATATTTACTCCGGCCTTCTTTTTATTTTACCAAACCCGGCCCCGCATTGCAATGATTTTTCACACGTTCCAAATCTTTTGCTGCCCTGTGATGTTTACGTCAGTTTTTCCACAGACCACGAGTGTTTATCCTAGTATCCGGTACAGGTTCTCTCCACACCGTTGAGACTGAGCTGGTACATCCGGAAGGTGACGGGGATGTTATTGGGCTGTCACTGCTCCCGGAAGGAATAGCGGTACATCATCCCGGCCCGCCTCATGACGCCGCCGCTGCGCGGGTTCCGGACATCGTGCGTCGCGGTGATAAACGGGAACCCGGCCTCCCGCAGGCGCCCGATGAGCGCCGCGGAAGCCTCCGGCGCGATGCCCCGGCCCCAATATTCCTGTCTCCAAAGAGGGAGAGAACGCTGCCGGTATCCTTCTCAGTAAATCTTCTCAAAAGAAGCCTTTCCGTTTCCAGAACAGGTGTGTTTTAGTGCGCACAGCAGTCACCTCACCGTTGCCGGATGCCGTCATCCCGAATATTGCCGCCGCTCAATTTGATTATATCTTTTTCCGGCCGCCCCTGCAAGATCAGGGAGGATCCTTTCGCGGAAAACGGAGAATTTTTCGCATGACGGAAAACAGGAGGGGTATCCTAAAGAAATATTCCAAAGATCCAAAACCGAAAAAGGGGGGAGAAAAATCGACTTTTCTTCGATGGGTTTCTCTTTACAGTGTAGCGAGAACGTGGTAAAATAAAGAAAGAACGCCATTTTTTATGTTTGCAATGTCCTGTTAAAAATACCCAAAGGGAGGAATTCCGTAAAATGGCAAGACAAAAGAAAACAATGGACGGCAACCACGCTGCCGCCCACGTCTCCTACGCTTTCACGGACGTAGCCGCTATTTACCCGATCACGCCCTCGTCCGTTATGGCCGAGGCGACCGACGAGTGGAGCGCCAACGGCAAAAAGAATCTGTTCGGGCGCAAGGTGCGCGTTATTGAGATGCAGTCCGAGGCGGGCGCTTCCGGCACCGTGCACGGCTCGCTGCAGGCCGGCGCGCTCACGACGACGTTCACCGCGTCGCAGGGGCTTCTCCTGATGATCCCGAACATGTACAAGATGGCCGGCGAGCTGCTCCCCGCGGTGATCGACGTTTCGGCCCGCTGCGTTGCCAGCCACGCGCTGAACATTTACGGCGACCATTCCGATGTGTACGCCTGCCGCCAGACTGGCTTCGCCATGCTCTGCTCGCAGAACCCGCAGGAGGTCATGGATCTGGGTGCTGTGGCGCATCTGAGCGCTATCAAGGGCCGCGTCCCGTTCCTCCATTTCTTCGACGGTTTCCGCACCTCCCATGAGCTGCAGAAGATCGAGGTCTGGGGAGACGACGACCTGCGCGACCTCGTCGATATGGACGCGGTCGAGGCGTTCCGCAACCGCTCTCTGAACCCGAACCGCCCGGTCCTGCGCGGCACCGCCCAGAACCCGGACATCTTCTTCCAGGCCCGCGAAGCCTGCAACCCGTATTACGACGCGCTGCCCGCCATTGTCGAGGACTACATGCACAAGGTCAACGCGAAGATCGGCACGTCTTATGAGCTCTTCAACTACTACGGCGCTCCGGATGCCAAGCACATCATCATCGCTATGGGCTCTGTCTGCGACACGATTGAGGAGACCATCGACTATATGAACGGCCAGGGCGACAAGGTCGGCCTCATCAAGGTCCGGCTGTACCGTCCGTTCTCCCCGGCGCACCTGCTCAACGCGATTCCGGCCTCTGTCGAGAGTATCACTGTCCTCGACCGCACTAAGGAGCCCGGTTCCCTGGGCGAGCCGCTCTTCCTCGACGTTGCGCTCGCGCTGCGCAACAGCTCCTTCGCGAACGTTCCGCTCTTCTCCGGGCGTTACGGCCTCGGCTCGAAGGACACCATCCCCGCCGACATCATGGCCACCTACCACAACGCGAAGACGCACGGCAAGGAGCGCTTCACCATTTCCATCAACGACGATGTCACCGACCTTTCCCTCATGCGCGGCTCGGACGTGCCGGATACCCAGCGCGAGGGCACGCACGCGTGCAAGTTCTGGGGCCTCGGATCGGACGGAACCGTGGGCGCCAATAAGAACTCCATCAAGATCATCGGCGACCACACTGATATGTACGTGCAGGCGTACTTTGACTACGATTCCAAGAAGTCCGGCGGCCTGACAGTCAGCCACCTGCGCTTCGGCAACAACCCGATTAAGTCCACCTATCTCATCAACAAGGCGGACTTTGTGGCCTGCCACAATCCCGCCTACGTCGAGAAATACGACATGGTGCAGGATCTCAAGCGCGGCGGCACGTTCCTGCTCAACTGCCCCTGGAGCGACGCGGAGCTCGAGACCCGCCTGCCCGGCAAGATGAAGAACTTCATCGCCAACAACGACATCCAGTTCTACACCATTGATGGTATCGACATCGGCCGCAAGATCGGTCTGGGCGGGCGCATCAATACCGTCCTGCAGTCTGCGTTCTTCACGCTCGCGAACATCATCCCGGCGGACAAGGCTGTCCAGTACATGAAGGACGCCGCCACCGCGACCTACGGCCGCAAGGGTGAGAAGGTTGTCAAGATGAATCACGACGCTATCGACGCCGGCGCGAAGGAGTTCCACAAGGTGGAGGTTCCCGAGAGCTGGAAGACGGCCGAAAACGATCGCGCCCCGCAGGTCGCGACCGGGAATCGGAAGGATCTTGTCGATTTCGTCAACAACATCCTCATTCCCTCCACCGCGCAGCACGGCGTGGATCTGCCGGTTTCCGCCTTTAAGGACGCTGCGGACGGCACGTTCCCGGTGGGCTCGTCGGCATATGAGAAGCGCGGCGTCGCTGTGGACGTTCCGTGCTGGAACCCGGCGAACTGCATCCAGTGCAACTTCTGCTCCTATGTCTGCCCGCACGCCGTCATCCGCCCGGTCGCGATGACCGCCGAGGAGGCGAAAGCCGCTCCGGCCGCCGCGAAGAGCGCCGATATGACCGGTATGCCCGGTATGAAGTTTGTGATGACCGTTTCCGCCCTCGACTGCACGGGCTGCGGCGTCTGCGCCACGGTCTGCCCGGGCAAGAAGGGAGAAAAAGCCCTCTCCATGCAGTCTCTCGACAGCCAGATGCCCCAGCAGGAGGTCTTTGCCTACGGCCAGTCCCTGCCGGACAAGGAGGAGGTTGTCGCGAAGTTCAAGGAGACCACTGTCAAGGGCAGCCAGTTCAAGCAGCCCCTGCTCGAATTCTCCGGGGCCTGCGCCGGCTGCGGCGAGACACCGTATGCCAAGCTGGTTACGCAGCTCTTCGGCGACCGCATGTATATTGCCAACGCCACGGGCTGCTCCTCTATCTGGGGCGGCAGCGCGCCGAGCACACCGTACACCGTCAACAAGCAGGGCCGGGGTCCGTCGTGGGCGAACTCCCTGTTTGAAGACAACGCCGAGTACGGCTACGGCATGTACCTCGCGCAGGATACGCTCCGCCGTGACCTGATCGCAAAGGTTGGGGAGGTTGCCGAGAAGACGTCCGACGCCGAGATCAAGAAAGCGTGCGAGGCGTACCTCTCTACTGTCGACGAGGGCGCTGCGAATGCGAAGGCTGCCGACGCGCTTGTCGAGAAGCTCGCGGCCGCGGACTGCTGCGACACTGCGCGCGACATCGTCAAGCATAAGGACTACCTCTCCAAGAAGTCCGTCTGGGCTTTCGGCGGCGACGGCTGGGCCTACGACATCGGTTACGGCGGTCTCGATCACGTGCTCGCCTCGGGTGAGGACATCAATATCCTCGTTTTCGACACCGAGGTGTACTCCAACACTGGCGGCCAGTCCTCGAAGGCGACCCCTGTCGGTGCTGTGGCGCAGTTCGCGGCGGCCGGCAAGGAGATCAAGAACAAGGATCTCGCCGCGATGGCCATGAGCTACGGCTATGTCTATGTTGCGCAGGTCTCCATGGGCGCCGACTATAACCAGACCATCAAGGCTTTCGTTGAGGCGGAGAGCTATCACGGCCCGTCGCTCGTCATCTGCTACGCCCCGTGCATCAATCACGGCATCAAGGGCGGCATGACCCAGGCGGAGAACGAGATGAAGCGCGCTGTCGAGGCCGGCTACTGGCACACCTTCCGCTTCGATCCGCGCCGGACGCTCAATGGCGAAAACCCGTTCCAGCTCGACTCGAAGGCGCCGAAGGCGGATTACAAGGAGTTCATCGGCGGCGAAGTCCGTTACTCCTCGCTCACCCGCACCTTCCCCGAGCGCGCGGGCGTGCTGTTCGACAAGGCTGTCGAGGCGGCCAATGCCAAGTATGAGCATCTCGTGCGCCTCTCGAAACTCTATGAGGCTCCCGAGGACACAAAGAAAGCAAAGAAATAATCAAGTACCTGACGTTTCCACAGGCAGTAATACTTGATAATCAATAATGGTAACTTCATTGATTATAGGTATCAAAGGGACTACGGCGCAAAGCCGTGGTCCCTTTTTAAAAAACAAGACAACGAAGAAAGGAAGGTCACCCCATGCGCTGCACATCCGTATACGAGAAAGTATCCCTTCTCCCCGGCATCCTGCCCAAGCGCCGGATGGCAAACCGCGACTACCTGATGGAGCTGGACGACGAGAACCTGCTCTTCAACTACCGGCAGGAAGCGGGCATTATGATGGGCGTGGAGGAGGAAAAGATTCTCCACCACGGCTGGGAAGCGCCCACCTGCCAGCTACGCGGTCACTTCACCGGCCACTGGCTCTCCGGCGCGGCCCAGATGTACCATGTCACCGGCGACAGCCGCTTCAAGGGCCGGCTCGAGTATCTGGTGAGCGAAATTGCGAAGTGCCAGAAGGAGAACGGCGGCGAGTGGTGCTTCACGATTCCGGAAAAGTACCTCTGGTGGATCCGGGACGGCAAGGAGGTCTGGGCCCCGCACTACACGGTACATAAGATCCTCATGGGCCTGTGCGACGCGTATGAGCTTGCGGGCGTCACCCAGGCGCTGGACGTGCTGAAGAATGCCGCGAAATGGTTCCTCCGGTATACCGATGGGATCTCCCGCGAGCAGATGGACGACCTGATGGACCGCACCGAAACAGGCGGTATCATGGAGTCGTGGGCGGATCTGTACCGCTTCACGAAGGATCCCCAGCACCTGGAGCTGATGCACCGTTACGAGCGTCCGCGCTACTACGAGGCGCTCCTGCGCGGGGAGGATATCCTCACCAACGAGCACGCCAACACCACCATCCCTGAGATCCTCGGCGTGTGCAAGGCGTATGAAATCACAGGGGAGCAGCGGTATCTGGACATCGCGAGGGCATACTGGAAGCTGGCCGTGGATGATCGCGGGATCCTTGCCACCGGCGGGCAGACCAGCGGTGAGGTCTGGCTCCCGATGCACCGGCAGGCGTCTAGGCTCAGCAACAAGAACCAGGAGCACTGCACTGTCTATAACATGATGCGCCTGGCGGACTTCCTCTACCAGCAGGACGGCGATGTCAAGTACGCCGATTACTGGGAGCGGAATCTGTATAACGGCATCTTCGCGCAGGGGTACTATGAGCCGTACTTCAAATACTCGCAGAGTGAGGATATCGAGAAGGAGACTGGGCTGCTCTGCTACTTCCTGCCGCTTGAGGCGGGAGCGAAGAAGCGCTGGGGCGGCAAGCGCGAGCACTTCTGGTGCTGCCACGGCACCCTCGTGCAAGCCAACGCGGCGATGCTCCAGCAGGGCATCTACTACGCGGCGGAGAAGGAAGCGACCGTGTGCCAGTACTTCCCGTCCGAGGTGAAGATGGCGGCGCCGGATCTGTCGCTCGAAAAGGATGTTGTCCTCCGGCAGGAGCATGACAACCGCGGCGAGACACGCCCGAGGGCGGTGAACTTCATCCTCACGGTCGACGGCGCCGGTCAGGCGTTTACACTGCGCATCCGCAGCCCGTGGTGGCTGGCCGGGAAGATGTCGGTGAAGACCGCGGACGGCGCGGATGTCCCGTTTGAGGTGAAGGACGGCTATGCCTGCATTACCAGAACGTGGGGGAAGGAGACGCTCTGCATCTCGCTCCCGAAGACAATCACTGTCCATCCGCTCGACGATCGGAAGGACTGCGTCGCGTTCCTCGACGGCCCTGTCACGCTTGCGGGCCTCATTGACCGGGAGGTGACGCTGAAAGGGGATGTCGAGCATCCGGAAACCATGTTCATCCCCGACGATGAGCGCCAGTGGAGCATGTGGAACACCGGCTGGCGGACGGTCGGGCAGGAGGAGAACATCCGCTTCCTTCCGCTCTATAACATCTGCTACCAGACCTACACGACGTATTTCCCTGTCCGCAAAGACTAATCCGGTTGACTGTATAATAGAAAAAGGGACTGCCCTAGGCAGTCCCTTTTTCTGCTTTTCAGTTGTGACAGCCGTGACGGCCGCATTCATGATGCGCTTCGCCGTGGCCATGGTGGTCACAGCGGATATCGGGGTTATAGGCGAGCTGGCCCGCGAGCAGGGTCTCGACAGCCTTATCTGCGCTGCCCTGGACGCCGCCGTAAAACTGGATGCCGCTCTCCCGCAGAGCGTTCTGCGCCCCGCCGCCGATGCCTCCGCAGATAAGCGTATCCACACCAAACGCACGGAGTACGCCCGCGAGCGCGCCGTGACCCTGGCCGCCCGTCCCCACGACCTCGGAGGAAATGACCTTTCCGTCCTCCACATCGTAGAGCTTAAACTGTTCTGTACGGCCGAAGTGCTGAAAGACCTCTCCGTTTTCAAATGTGACTGCGATTTTCATTCTTTTTCTCCTTCCGTCCCAAAACTCCGCCGATCAGCCGACGGTGATCTTAAACACAATAGGCTTTTCGCTGCGCATGGACGTCCGAATCTCGAGCGCCTCCTCCGAACGGCTCCAGGACGGCGTTTCCCCGCACCCGAGCACGCTGATGTCCCGGATGATGCCGTGGAAATTCGCCTGGCGGGATGCGTCCTGCTCGGCGAGGGAGCGGATGCGGTAGACACCGTCCTCACTGCACTTTAAGGCGGTGGCGTAGAGGCTGTCCCCGGCGGTAGTGAAGCGGAAATCCGCGGGGGTGAAGTTCTTTTTTATCCCGTCGGAGAACTGTCCCTCAACGATCTGGGTCGGGCCCTCGCCGTATTTCCGCCAGACCTTTGTCCCGTAGACAGCCTCGCCGTTCACGCGCAGCCAGTCACCGATGGAGAGCAGCACAGCTTCGTCCTCTGCGGAGATGGATCCATCCGCCTTTGGCCCGACGTTTAAGAGGAGGCACCCGTTCTTGCTCACGATGTCGACGAGATCGCACAGGATATCCTCCGCCGGACGGAACTGGTTGTTCTGCGTATACCCCCACGAGTTGAGCGCGATAGCCGTATCCGTCTGCCAGAAATACGGCTTCATATCCGCGAACTGACCCCGTTCCACGTCCGGTACCGCACAGCCGAAGAGGAATGCGTCATGCTTATAGTTGATGACAGCGTCTGTCCCCCACTGAGCGGCGCGGTTGTAGTAGTACGCCGCGAATTTTTGCAGGTACGGCCGCACCGCGCTGTGCTGGATCCACCAGTCGAAGTAGAGGATCCGCGGGCGGTAACGGTCCACCAGCTCACACGTGCGCACCAGCCAGTCCTCCATGAATTCCTCGCTCGGGGCGGGGGTGCTGAACAGATCCTGCGTGTCCGGCTCCGGCATGGCGGGCCAGTAGAGATCCCCGCGCTCCATCGGGTCCTTAATGTCGCTCTCAAATTCCCGGCCATGGCTCATAAAGAACCAGTGCTCCACCCGGTGGGAGGAGGCGCCCATCTCCATCCCGCGCCGGTGACAGCTCTTGGTGAGTTCGCCCAGCACATCCCGGCAGGGACCCATTTCGGCGGCGTTCCAGTGGGAAATTTCGCTGCGGTACATCTGAAATCCGTCGTGATGCTCTGCAACGGGCACAACATACCGCGCCCCGGCCCTCTGGAAAAGGTCCGCCCATTGTTCCGCATCGAACCGTTCGCCGTGGAACAGGGGAATAAAGTCCTTGTAGCCGAATGATGTGTGCGCGCCGTAGGTCTTCAGGTGGTGTTCGTACTCCGGCGAACCCTGCATGTACATGTTGCGCGGGTACCATTCGCTTCCGAAGGCGGGCACGCTGTATGCCCCCCAGTGGATAAAGATACCGAATTTTGCGTTCTGGTACCACCGGGGTGTCTGGTAGTGGGAGAGGGACTCCCACGAATCCTGATAGGGCCCCTGGGCGATCACCTCGCCGATGGTTTTCAGATACGGACGGAGGTCATACATAAACTGTCCCTGCCTTTCTTGGTTTATCTGTACGGAAGCTTACAGTCCGTAATGGATGACGAATTTCCCCTCCCGCTTTGCCCGCAGAAGCAGTGCCCTCAGTTCCTCGAAGGCCGGGGTATCGCCGAGGATCTCGAGCATTCTCTCCATGGATGAGGGCGGGATGAGCGTAATCCCCGCATACACCAGCCCCGGACAGGGGATGTCCAGTGTGTGGCAGAAGCAGGGGACGGCGCCGAGCGCCGGCATGAGGGGCTCTATCCACCGGTCGTCCACCCGGATGAGGCGGATTTTTTCCGGCTCATACGTATCGTACCGCTCGCCGGGGGCGGGGCGCCGTTCCATGATGCCGAACTGATGACCTGCCATGAGGATTACTTATCCTCCGGCGCGAGGGATCGCAAGTATGCAGGATAGATTTCGCTCGCGAGCACCTGGGAAAAGTCCGGATTGGTGGAGGAGGCATAAACATCCACATTGTCGATGAGCTTGGGCGGATCGATGCGCGCGCACAGTACCTGGCTTTCTTCCCCGGCCTCGTTGGTGTGGACGATGATCCCGTCCAGATTGCGGGTCAGGAGCTGCGGAGCATAGACACCGCTGGCGCCGCTCACCTCGGAGGAGACAAACGATGCGCGCGCTGTATAGAGGCTGTACTGCTGTGCGGCGATGAGGGAGGCGTTATAGCGCGCCGTATACGAATTCTCTTCCCGCAGAGAGGACGGGGAGAGCACAATCTGCGCGCCTAGTCCGCGCGCGACCTTGTAGCACTCACAGAAGGCGGCGTCCATCCCCGCGAGGAGGGCGGCACGCCCGATTTTCAGATCGAGGATGTGCATCTCGTCCCCTGCCTGAATCCCCAGCTTTGTTTCAGTCGGGGTCAGGTGGAGCTTGTCCTGAAAAAACGCGTCCGTATGGTCGGGACTGAAGAGGTAGCTGCGGCAGCGGATGCCCTTCGGGGTGGAGACATAGGTGCTCCCCGCGGCAATGTAGATGTTGTACCGCTGCGCCAGGCGCAGAAAGAGCGTGTAGTAGCAGTCGAAGACGAAGTCGGAAAATTTATCCATCACCAGGGAAAAGCGCGCCCGGCTGACGTTTCCCGCCCGCAGATCCGCGGCCATCTTCTGCACGATGGCGGCCGCTCCCTTGTGCGCGCACAGGGGCAGCAGGCCGAACAGATGCGGAAAGAGCACGACGTGCGCTCCGGAACGGACAGCATTGTCCACCAGTGAGGAGCATGTCTGCACGAGGGAGCGCAGATCAGGGCAGGGCGCGAGCTTCATGTGGACAGCGGCAATCTTCACATTGTTGGGGTAGACATAGTCGAGAAGGGTGCTGCGTTTGATATTCAGTCCGGAGAGGATGGAGTCGAGCTTTTCGAGCTTGCCCGCCAGTTTATAGGAGGCGAGGGTCAGTTTAATGGACAACGGATTTCCTCCTTATTTGATTACAGGCTCAGCTGAGCGCGGTAACGGTCGATGAAGGCGGGGTTCAGGCGGGCGGGCAGGCTCTCCTCTTCTCGGAGCCTGTTGGTCTTGTGAGGGTAGACAGTGGCCAGCGCGGGGAAGGCGGTCTGCGGAGCGAGGATGAAGCCGCTGGAATTATTGGTCAGCGAGCAGGGGGCAGCCACACAACAGTCGACATTGCTCACCCCGAGCACGGGGACCTGATTGGCCTGCGCGGCGGCCCAGCAGCCGCTCATGCTGCGGATGGGGTTGAGGTCATACGCATCGAGGAACGCGACGCTTAGCAGCACCTCCGCGCCCTGTAATACGGCGGCACGGGAGACCTCGGGATGGAAAACATCCACCCCCGGGAGCAGGGAGAGGCTGCCCAGCTCTGTCTTAATAACCTGAATACGATCGGCCGGATCGAGCGCGGCGTGGTGGAGAAGATTGAGATAGGTCGCCTTCTGGATAGCCAGCGGATGTCCGTCGGGATCCAAAAGGCACAGGCACAGCCGGTTCTGTATGATAAAGGGCCCCGCGGTCAGATAGACATGATAGGTTTTGGCGTACTGGCGGCACCGGGAAAGGTAATCGCGCGCCTCCGCTTCGGGGATGGAGTCATGCGCCTCACAGAAAAGCACTAGGTTCGACGGCTCCTTCGGCTTGACAAACGGATAACAAAAGCAGGCATTGATTTTCGACACAGTCCTGTGGCCCCCACGATTCAAAATAATATGTTTATTATAGCCCACCCCCCGCGTGCACGCAAGAGGAAATATGGTCAGAAACCGAGCAAAAGACCAACAATCGAATTGGACACCAGAGCCCCTCTCGGAGTCAGGGAGAGAGCGCCGCCTGTATGGCGGAGCAGTCCGGCTTCCAGGAGCGGCCGGGCCCGGAGTAAAAGTGTCTCCGCCGCCAGGCCCGGATGGGCCGCCTCCTCCACGGGCAGCCCCTCCCGCAGACGCAGGCGCAGCATAACTGTCTCGGCCAGATCGCCGCCCGCCCCCATGTCGCTGAGGAGTGCCCACGGATCCGGAGCCTCCAGAAACGCCTCCAGCTCCGCTGGGAATGCCAGACGCCGCCCGCCCCAGAATGAATGCGCAGCCGGGCCCAGCCCGAGGTATTCCTCGAGTGTCCAATAACAGCGGTTGTGGCGGCTCTCATATCCCGGCCGGGCAAAGTTCGAGATCTCGTACTGAAACAGTCCGGCCCGCTCGAGACGATCCGCCGCATAGAGGTACAGCGCTGCCTGGGAGTCCTCCGGGAGCGGGCACACCCCCTCTGCGGCAAAGCGTGTCCCCTCCTCGATACTTAAGAGATACGCGGAAAGATGCGGTACATCCTGCCCAAGGCACCACGCGAGTGTCTCTTCCAGCGACGTTTCTGTCTGCCCGGGGAGGGCGAGCATCACATCGAGCGAGAGATTATGAATGCCTGCCCGCCTAGCTTCACAGAGGACACGCGCGGCATCCTCCGGCGTATGCTCCCGCCCGAGGCGCCGGAGCTGTTCCGGGTGGACGGACTGGAGCCCGAACGAGAGCCGGTTCACCCCCGCCGCCGCGATCCGGTCGATGAAAGCGGCGTCCGTCGATTCCGGGTTGCACTCCACGGTGATCTCTGCCCCATTCCGCACGCCCGGATGACGGCGGGCAGCATCGAGAATGGAGGCGATGGCGTCCGCGCCCAGGAGCGGGGGCGTCCCGCCGCCGAAGTAGACACTCTCCACCGCTGGGAACGGCCGGGGGAGACAGGTGAGCATCGCGCACAGCCGCGCCGCATACCGCTGCCGCGCTTCCTCTGAGGCGGGGAGGGAATAAAAGGCGCAGTACGCGCACTTCCGGCGGCAGAAGGGGACATGAACATATAACCCCGCCACGGCTACTTCCCCACGCAGAAGTGGGAGAACACCTCGTCCACGACAGCCTCCCCCGCGCGTTCACCGGTCAGGGAGAGGAGCGCATCGATGGCATCATCGAGCAGGACACCCACTGCGTCGAACGTGACGCCCGCCTCCAGCGCCCCTATGGCCTCGCCCAGCAGATCCCTCGCCCGCCCTGCACAGGCACACTGGCGCTCCCCGGCTAGGACGGCTGCGCCTGTCTCGAGCGAGTCGAGCGCCAGCACGCGCAGAAGGCTCTCCTCCAGTTGTTCCATGCCCTCACCCGTTAGGGCGGAGAGGCAGACTGTCTCGGGAAGATGCGCGCGCACCGTTTCTCCCATCCCGCCGCCTAAATCCGCCTTGTTGAGGACGCCGACCGCCGGGCGGCCGGCCAGCGCCCGCAGGAGGGAGAGATCCTCCTCTTCGAGCGGGGCACTGCCGTCAAACACGGCTAAAACGAGCTGCGCCCGCTCCAGACGCTGCCGGGCACGGGCCACGCCCGCCGCCTCCACCTTGCCGCACGCCTCACGCAGGCCGGCGGTATCCCACAGGCACAGCGGGACGCCGCCCACATCCACCCGGCACTCCACGACGTCGCGCGTTGTGCCGGCCTCGTCGGTAACGATGCTTGTCTCTTCCCCGGTGAGGCGGTTCATCAGTGTCGATTTGCCCACATTCGGCCGCCCGACGATAGCGGTCAGCACACCGTCCCGCACCAGAGCGCCGCGCTCAGCCGTGCGCAGCAGTTCGGCCAACTGTTCCCGCACGGTCCGGAGCGTTCCGCACAGCTCCGCTGTGAAGACAGCCTCGTGATCCTCTTCGGGATAGTCCACCCACGCGGCGAGCTCGGCCGCGGCGTGGACAAGTGTCCCGCACAGTTCATGAATGGCGCGGTAGACGCTGCCGTCCCGGGCGGCGAGGGCGGCGGCGGCGGACTGGCGTCCGGTGGAGGAGATGAGGTCCATGACCGCCTCGGCCTGTGTGAGGCTCAGCTTCCCCGCGAGGAACGCCCGCCGGGTGAACTCGCCGGGCCCCGCCGGGGACGCCCCCAGTTCCAGGCACCGCCGCAGGACGTGTCGCAGGAGATAGGGCCCGCCGTGACAGCAGAATTCGACGGCATCCTCGCCGGTGTAGCTGTGCGGGGCGCGGTAGACGAAGACGACGGCTTCGTCGATATCGCCTTCCCCGTCAAAGACACGGCCGTAGCAGCCGGTATATCCCTTCATCGTTTCGATGTCGCGTCCCGTGCGGACCATCCGGGCCGCAATAGGGACAGACTGCGGCCCGGAGAGACGCACCATCCCCACGCCGGAGGTTCCGAGCGGGGTGGCGATGGCGGCGATTGTTTCCAAATCAGCACCTCCTGAACAATTCTATCAGACAATAATCAGCATAAGGTCCCGCAGGAGCTTCCTGCGGGACCTTAACATAAGGATTAAAAACGTAAAGATGACTTCATGACAACGAAACCATCTTATTCATCGTCCTCTTCCGCGTCGATCTTGCCGTAGAGCGGAAGCGCGCTGCGTTCCTCTTCCGTGGGTGTATGTGCCTCGGAGACGGAGCGCTGCACAGGCTCCGGCGGCGGGACCTCGCGGGGCGCGAGATCGGCAGGAATTTCGATATCGGCATCGTTGACGCGGACCGGCGGCACAGCCGGATGCGGCCGGTTCCCCGACCGTCCGCCATTTCGGCGGCGGTCATGTTCACCTGCGTGCTCATAACGGTCGCCCTCACGGGGGACCCGTCCGCCGCGGCGGACGCCCTCGCGGCTGTCCCGGTTTTCGCGGAGGGGAGCATCGTCGCGCCGGCGCGGGTTCTTCGGGGAGATGAGCACCCGCCGGTTGGGCTCCTCGCCGTAGGAGGCGCTGGTGGCGCCCTCCACATGGGACACAGCGGCATGAATGATGCGCCGCTCATATGGATTCATCGGCTCCAGCCGGGTTGGGCGCCCTGTCCGCACGGCGTTGCGCGCGAGCTTATAGGCCAGGCGCTCCAGTGTTTCGGCGCGTTTCTTGCGGTAATCGCCGCTGTCGATGGAGATGCGGATATAGTTGCCGTCCACCCGGTTGGCGACAAGGGAGGTCAGATACTGTAACGCATCGAGCGTTTCGCCACGCCGGCCGATGACGACCCCCAGATCGGCCCCCTCCAGGGACAGCTCGATCCGGCTCTCATCCTCTCGGGCGAGAATCCGGACATTCCCGGCGCCCATTGCGGTCAGGATTTCAGTGAGGTAGGCCGCTGCAGCCTGTGTCTTCTCCGAAAGCGACACGGGATCCGTGTAGGGGAGGGCGTTTTCCTCCGCAGGTTTCCGGCGCGGAGGCTTGGGCTCGGCCTTTTCGGCCGGGACATCAGCGGCCGGGCGTTCTGGCTTCTCAGCCGCCTTGCGGGGCGCTTCCGGCTTCGGCACGGGATGCTCGGGGTGCTGTGCCTTCTGGGCTGGACGCTCCGGCTTTTCGGTGTTTCTGCGGGGCGCTTCCGGCTTCGGTGCGGGGCGCTCGGCCTTCGGCCGATCCGCCGGCGTTTTCTGAGCCGGACGCTCCGGCCTGCGGGGAGGGGGAGGCGCGATGGGCTCCTCCTCGACTTCGATATACACGCGAACCTTGGCGGGGGCGCGCCCGAACCCTAAGAATCCGCGCTTAGGCAGATCCAGAATTTCAAAGCCGGTTTCTTCCGTGGTGACGCCGAGCTGAGCTTTTGCGTTCGCGATGGCCTCCTCGACACTTTTTCCGGTGGCAATGACTTCTTTCTGTCTTTGCATCTTTATGCTCATCCTTTCAGGCAGCCGGAGCGTTCCGGCTGCCGTTCTCTATCTCAGATCGTCGTCCGTAACCTCCACGTATTCCTCGCCGTAGCGCTCTGCATCCCGGCGGCGCGCTTCAGCAAGCTTGCGGCGGTTCTTTTCCTTCTGTGAAAGCGCCTGCTCGAGAATCGCTTTGTCGATTTCCGGGCCGGCCTCCTCTGCGGCGGCTTCAGCCTCCAAGCGCGCTTTTCCCTTCTGCTTCTTCGCGTTTTCGAGCGCGTCGAGCTTCTGCCGTTCCGCCTCGGAGAGGCTTGCGCGCAGCTGCGCCTTGGCCTCTATCTTCTTTTTCCGGATCTCCTCCCGGCGCGCTTCGGCCTCCGCGGCGGCCTGCTCTGCGAGCTTCTTGGGGTTATATTTCTTATTGAGCCACGCAGTCTGCACGAGGGAGAAGAGGTTGGTGAGAATCCAGTACATACCCACGCCTGCGGGCACCTGGAACGCTATCATCAGGGACATAATCGGCATGAAGAGCATCATGCCCTTCATCATGCCGGCTCCGGCCTGTTCGCCGTAGTTCCTCTTCTGCTGCCACATCGACTGGAAGGAGATGAGCAAACTCGTGATTCCGGAGAGGATGGGCACGAGCAGCAGCGGATCGAGTGTAAACGCCATGGGGGGGACAAGTGTCAGATCGATGCCCAGAAAGTTAAAATTGAGATCCAGAATCTTCTGGACAGAGTCTGCCCCGAGGACAGAAAACGCGTCCGGGCTGGATTTGACGGCGTTGATAAGTGTAATTTCGCGGCTGTACAGATTACCTGTGATGCCCATCTGCTCCACGATGGCCATGCCCTGATCCACTAGGCTCGAAGAGAAGCGCAGAAGGTGTTTTAAGGGGTTATAGATAACGTCGATGAGGCCAAAGAGGATGGGGAACTGAATGAGCATCGGCAGACACCCGGACATGGGGTTGAAATGCTCCTCCTCATAGAGCTTCATCATTTCCTCATTGAGTTTTTCTTTATTATTCTTATACTTATTCTGTAATTCCTGGATGCGGGGCTGGAAGGCCTGCTGCTTGGCCATGGATTTCTGCTGCTTAATCATGAGCGGGAGCAGCAGAAACTTGGTGGTGAGGGTGAAGAGAATAAGCGCCACGCCATAGACCGGGATCACCTTATAGATGAGCCACATAATCCAGCCGAGCGGATAGCCAAAGATGGCATTGATAAACTGCAATGGAACCCCTCCTGAAAAATATTAGGCAGATGGGACGGCATTCCCGCATGAAGCCATAAGAATACAGAATTAAGAGCGGGGCGCGCCAGGACATAATTCTGCATTCTTACGTTTTCATGCGGGAGGCTTGCGGCAGAAAGAGAAGCGCTCGGGCACGGGGTCGATACCTCCCCGGCACAGCGGATTGCACCGCAGGATGCGCCAAAGAGCGAGAACGCTTCCGCGCAGGACGCCGAAGCGTTCGAGAGCCTGTACAGCGTAGGCCGAACAGGTCGGATAGAAGCGGCAGCAGGCGGGCGTATAGCGGGAGATATGGCGCTGATAGAACCGGATGAGGGCGATAAAGAGGCGCTTCACGATTCGGCCACACCCCCGGCGTCGGCCGCCGCTGCGGGAATGAGTTCAGCCAGATGGCGGCGAAGCACAGGCGCAACGGCCGTCGATTTAGCGGCGGCCGTGCGCGTGCGGCAGACGAAGACAACATCCCACCCCGGAACGGGCGCCGCCCCGCTCATGCGCAGCGCGGCACGGACAACACGCCGGGCGCGGTTGCGCTCGACCGCCCCGCCGATCTTCTTGGAGGAAACGAAAGCGACCCTTGCCTCCCCGGTACGGTTTTTTAAGGCATAGGTAACAAGCAGAGAATGAACTCTGCTTTTCCCCCTGGCATAGATGCGTTTAAAATCGTTGTTTCTGGTGATGGTTGTCACCCGGGATGTCTGCATAGTGGACGCCTCCCATTTGTCCGGGCCTGTCCCGCCCATAAAAAAGGCGCGCCTCATTTCGGCCACATAAAAGAAAGACCACAAGAGCTGTGGTCAGCTTGGGCAGCATACGCGGGTTAGTGGCTTAAACGGACTCTGCCCTTCGCACGGCGGCGGGCAAGCACTTTACGTCCGCTTCTGGTAGACATTCTCTTGCGGAAGCCGTGCTCTTTTTTGCGCTGGATTTTTTTCGGCTGGTAGGTTCTGAGCATCTTTTCCCCTCCCTTCGAGGTAAAACCTTACAAGGTAAGAGTATATAGGAATTCCCGCTGAGTGTCAAGCCTTTTCGGCGAGAAACCATGCGCCGGAAAGGCGGCCGTTCCCGGCATTCTACCTATATAATTAGAAGATGTGCGCGCGGGGGCACGGGATAAGAAGAAGTGCATGGCAGGGAATTGTATAGTTGTATAATAAGAAAAAGGCGGCCCATACTAGAGAAAGAAGGGAGTGATTTACTGATGCTGGACAAAATTGCGCTGATCCTTGTCATTATCGGCGCGCTGTGCTGGGGAAGCGTCGGCATATTCCAGTTTGACTTCGTCGCCTGGCTTTTTGGCGGACAGGGGGCGGTCATCAGCCGCATTGTCTACACGCTTGTCGCGCTGGCAGGAATCTGGGCCATTTCCCTGTTATTTAAGGAATCCACCCGGACAGACTGAATTATGTTTCCCGGAAAAGCGTTCTATTATGCGCTTTTCCGGGAAATTCCGATTTTAGAACCATTTTTTTCGAATTTTTTCGAAAAAGGTATTGACAGGGAGGGTGAAGGTATGGTATTATAACTAAGCTGTCCGGTGAGGCCACGGCCGAGAGGCAGGAAAGGCAAGAAGGGGACAG
>CATJVQ010000038.1 GCA_949743955.1 uncultured Oscillospiraceae bacterium
CCCCGGAGCTGCTGCCGCAGCTCTCGCCCATGATGCAGCATTTTGCTGGGATCAAGGCGCAGCACCCGGATGCGCTTCTCTTCTACCGGCTCGGAGACTTCTATGAAATGTTTTTCGAGGATGCTGTCACCGCGTCCAGGGAGCTGGAACTGACTCTGACCTCCCGTGAATGCGGCCTGCCCGGCGATCAGCGGGCCGCCATGTGCGGCGTGCCCTATCATGCGTATGAGGCGTATGTCGCCCGGCTGATTGACCGGGGATACAAAGTGGCCATCTGCGAGCAGGTGGAGGACCCGAAGGAAGCGAAGGGGCTTGTCGACAGGGAGGTGGTGCGTGTCATCACACCGGGGACAGTGCTCGAGAGCGGCATGCTCGAGGAGGGGCGGAACAACTACATCGCCGTTGTCTTCGAGCAGGACGGACAGTACGGCTGCGCCTTTGCCGACATTTCGACCGGCGAGGTGCGCGCCTGCCAGATCCCGGCCGGCCTCCCGCTGCTCCAGAACGAGATGAGCCGTTTCGCGCCCCGGGAAGTACTGCTCGGCGGAGCGGTGCATGAAAGCGCGCCGCTGCGGGTATTCCTGCGCGCGGAGCTCCGGTGCGCGGTGAGCGAATACCCTTTTTCCTCCGTGGATCCTGGCTGGTGCGCCCGGGCGCTGCCCGCTCAGTTCGGCGCGAGAGATCTGGCGATACTAGGGCTGGATAAAAAGCCGGCGCTCGTTGTCGCGCTCGGCGCGCTCATGGGGTATCTCGCACAAACACAGAAGCGCGGCATGGAGTGCCTGCGCATGCTTGAGATCTACGCGGCAGAGGAATATATGACACTCGACGCCTCTGCCCGGCGCAACCTGGAGCTGGTGCGCACCATGCGCGCCGGGGAGAAGCGCGGGACACTCCTGTGGGTGCTCGATGAGACATGCACGGCCATGGGCAAGCGGCTTCTGCGCATGTGGGTGGAAAAACCGCTCCTCTCGCTTCCGCGCATTACACGGCGGCACAATACCGTAGGGGAACTAATGGATTCGGCGGTCCTGCTCGGGGAGGTGCGCGCCGGGCTCAACGGTATTTTCGATCTCGAGCGCCTGCTCACGCGCATCGCTTACGGCAGCGCTTCCCCCAGAGAGTTGAGGAGCCTCGAGCAGGCGGCGCGGCGTCTGCCGGCGCTTCGGGAGCTTCTGCGGAACTGCACCTCGCAGTATCTGCGGGAAATCTACGATAAAATTGATCCGCTCACGGATCTTTGCAGCCTCATCGGGCGCGCCATTGAGGATGATCCCCCCATCGCCCTTTCGGACGGCGGCGTCATCCGAGAGGGGTACAGCCGGGAATTGGACGAGCTGCGTTCGCTGGTGAGCGGCGCGAAGGAACATATCGCCCGCATCGAGGCCTCCGAGCGCGTGCGCACGGGGATTAAAAACCTGCGGGTGGGGTATAACCGTGTCTTCGGCTACTACCTCGAGGTCACGAAGTCGAACCTCGGCATGGTGCCGCCCGAGTACATCCGCAAGCAGACGCTTACCGGCAGCGAGCGCTTCATCACCGAGGAGCTCAAAACGCTCGAGGAGCGCATCACCTCGGCCGGGGATCAAATCGGGAAGCTCGAGGCGAAGCTCTACAGCGAGGTGCGGGAGAAGGTGGTGGAAAACATCGCCCGCATCCAGTCGACAGCCGCCGCTGTCGCCCGGCTCGACGTGTTCGCCTCCTTTGCGCAGGCGGGCATGCGCGGGGGATACTGCCGCCCGCAGATGAATCTCTCCGGCGCCCTCTCCATCCGGGGCGGACGCCATCCGGTCATCGAGGCGATGAATCGGGAGGCGCCCTTTGTCTGCAACGACGTATATCTGGATATGGAGAAGGACCGCATCGCGGTGATCACAGGGCCGAACATGTCGGGCAAATCGACCTATATGCGCATGACGGCGCTCATCGTGCTCATGGCGCAGATCGGCTGCTATGTGCCCGCTGACAGCGCAGACCTCTCTATCGTCGACGGGATTTATACCCGTGTCGGCGCGGCGGACGATCTGGCCACGGGGCAGTCCACGTTCATGGTGGAGATGAGCGAGGTGGCGGACATCTTAAAAAACGCGACGGCCAACAGCCTCATTATCCTCGACGAAATCGGCCGCGGCACCTCCACGTTTGACGGTATGGCCATCGCGCGCGCGGTGGTGGAGTACATCGCCTCGCGCCGGACACTGGGGGCGAAAGCGATGTTCGCCACCCACTACCACGAATTGACCTGCCTGGAGGATGAGCTGGACGGGGTGAAGAACTATAACGTCTCCGTGCGCAAGCAGGGGGAGGATGTTATTTTCCTGCGGCGCATCGTGCGCGGCGGGGCGGACGAGAGCTACGGCATCTATGTTTCGCGCCTGGCCGGGGTGCCCGATCCGGTCGTCCGCCGGGCGCAGGCCCTCTTAAAGGAGTTTGAGGCCGGGCGCGTCCCCGTGCCGCAGCAGAAAAAGGAGCCGGAGGAGACGGGGCAGATCGTCATCCGCCAAGAGAAGGAGAGCGAGCTCGTGCGCCGCCTGCGCGAAATCGATCCGAATAATCTGACGCCTATCGCCGCGCTCAGTGTCCTCATGGAGCTCAGAAGCCTGCTATGAGGAAGCATAATCCGCTGCGGAAGGCGGTGTGGGCGGCGCTTGTCCTTCTGCTGCTGGCAGGGTATTTTTACCGGCCCATCATCCCGGCGGACACGAGTGTCCGAGTGGGGGTATCCCTCATGGAAACGCGCGACTCCTCCCACGCGGGCAGCTTCGATCTGACAGAGGAGGAGGCGGAAGAGGTGCGGGAGATCATCAACCGCGCGTTCCTGTTCCCGCTGCCGCGTAACAGTCTGGATGAATTGTCCGCCTATATGCTGATGTTTTATTTCCCGGATACGGAGAAAAGTCCCGATATCCTTTATGTCTCCTATGACGATGAGATCGAGTGGCGCCACCGCTGCTACCGCCTGCCGGAATCGGCGGCGGAGTCGCTGAAAACGCTGATCCGGGAGGAAATGCTTGAGACGATGGATTTCACTATTGGCAATTCGTCGGACGGGCTCAGTTACAGTGTCGTGATCACCGGCCCGGACGTTGTGAAGCGGGATGTGGAAGCTGAGACGCTGCCGGACACGGAGGTGACCGAATCGTTTGTGACCGAGGACGAGGTGCGCTTCCAGCAGGAGGCCGCCTATTACAGCGGCGATAAGGAGGAACTGGACCGGGCGCTCAATCAATACTACGATGAAAACGGCCCGGAGGAGAGTGAAAATACGGCCCACGCGGGAGGTGAGGACAACGGGAAAAATACAGCTTCTCGATAAGGTGACAGCGGAGCTCATCGCGGCGGGGGAGGTCATCGACCGGCCGGCGTCGGTCATCAAGGAGCTGTGCGAAAACGCGCTGGACGCGGGCACGACTCAGCTCACAGTGGAAATCCAGCGCGGCGGCGTGACGTTCATGCGCGTGACGGACAACGGCTCAGGCATCGAGCCCGAGGATATCCGCACCGCTTTCCTGCGCCACGCCACGAGCAAGCTGCGTTCTGCAGCGGATCTGGGGAATCTCATGTCGTTGGGCTTCCGCGGTGAGGCGCTTGCGTCCATCGCGGCGATGTGCCGGGTGGAGGTCCTCTCTCGCGTGCCGGGACAGGAGGAGGGCGTCCGCTACTGCATCGAGGGCGGGGCGGAGACAGAATGCTCCCCCGCGGGCTGCCCGGAGGGGACGACCATCGTCGTGCGGGACATCTTCTACAACACCCCGGCCCGGATGAAGTTCCTCAAGAAGGACACCGCCGAGGGGGGTGCGGTGGAGGAAGCCGTCGAGAGGCTGGCGGTCATCAACCCGCGTGTGTCGGTGCGGTTTCTCCGAGAGGGGAAGTGCGTCCTGCAGACCCCCGGAAACAACCGCCCGGAGGACGCGGTCTATGCGGTCTGGGGGCGGGAGTTTTATCAGACGCTCACACCCGTCCGGTTCGAGGGGCGTGGCATCCGTGTGCGGGGCTTTGTCTCGAAGCCCGGGCATGACCGCGGCAGCCGATCCATGCAGCACTTTTTCCTCAACGGGCGCCCCATCCGTTCGCGCCTCTGTATGGCTGCGCTTGAGGAGGCCTACCGCACGCGCATCATGAAGGGGCGCTTCCCCGCGTGTGTGCTGGATCTGCGCATGCCGCCGGGTGTCTGTGACGTGAACGTGCACCCGGCCAAGCTGGAGGTGCGCTTCGCGGAGGAAAAGGCTGTCTTCGACGCGGTCTATTACGCGGTGCTCTCCGCCTTTACCGGGCTTGAGCAGCAGGGGGTGAGCGTCCGCCTCCCCGGGGAGACTGCGTCCGCCCCGGCGCGGGAAGCGCCCGCCCCGCCGCCGGAGCCGGTTCGGGCAGCGCCTGTCCCTGTGCAGCCCGCCCTACCGCGGCCCCTGCCGCCGCGGCCTGCGGTGCCCGCGTCCGTGCCGGAATGGGTGCAGAAAACGCCGCCGGAGCTGCGGCAGGCTCCCGCACCGATGGAGCTGGAACCCGCCCCGCCGCCGCAGACATCTCCGTCCTCGCGCTATGCGGGCGCGCGCCTCATCGGGGAATGGCTGCGCACATATATCCTTCTGGAGTGCGGGGAGAAGCTCATCCTCATTGATAAGCACGCCGCGCATGAACGCCTGCTCTACGAGGAGCTGCGCGCGAAGAATGAGGTGCGCCGTCAGGCTCTCCTCGAACCGCTGACAATACACCTCCCCGGCAGCGAATACGCCGCCGCGCTGGGGAACCGGGAGACGCTTGCGCGCCTAGGCTTCGGTGTGGAGGACTTCGGGGAAGGGTGCGTAGCGGTGCGTGAAATCCCCACTATGCTGACACTGTCCGCAGCGGCGGAGAGCGTCATGCAGCTCTGTGAGCGTCTGGCGGCGGGCGAGGGAGTGCCAGGGGTGGACGCTATCGACGATCTGCTGCACACGATAGCCTGCAAAGCGGCCGTCCGTGCGCACGACGAGACCTCCCCCGAGGAACTCAGCGCGCTCATCCGTTTGCTCGACGAGCACGAGGACGTGCGTTTCTGCCCGCACGGGAGGCCCATCGCGGTCGTACTCACGCGGGCGCAGGTGGAGAAGCTGTTCGGCCGGATTACATAGGAGGGGAGAAGATGCAGAAAAAGCCGCTGGCCGTTGTCGGGGGAGCGACAGCGTCGGGCAAGACGGCGCTCGCCGTCGAGCTCTGCCGCCGTCTGGGCGGGGAGATTGTCTCCGCCGATTCGATGCAGATCTATCGGGGCATGCCCATCGCGACAGCGGCGCCGTCCCCCGAGGAGCTGGCGGCGGCGAGGCACCATCTGGCGGGCATTCTGGAGGTGGGGGAGACCTTCTCTGTCGCCGACTGGGCGGCGCTCGCGCGCGAGTGCGTGTTGAAGCTGCATGAAGGGGGCATACTCCCCATTGCCGCGGGTGGGACAGGCCTCTACCTCTCCGCCCTCATGGACGGCACGGATTTTGAATCGTTCCCGGGCGATACGGCGCTGCGCGGTGAGCTCGAGCGCCGGGCGCGTGAGGAGGGAAGCGCGGCGCTGCATGAGGACCTCCGGCGGCTGGATCCGGTTCTGGCAGAGCGGCTGCACCCGAACAATGTGGGGCGCGTTATCCGTGCGCTGGAGGTGACGCTCTTGACCGGGATGCCCATGAGCGAACATCAGCGCCGGGCCTCGGCGGGGGACGGGGGCTATGCTGTCTGTGCATTGGCGCTCGGCTTCCGGGACAGGGCCGCGATGTGGCGGCGCATTGACCGGCGGGTGGACGCCATGCTCGAGGCGGGGCTCGTCGAGGAAGCGCGCGCTGTCTATGAACGGGGGGCGGGACGTACTGCGGCGGCGGCCATCGGTTATAAGGAGCTGCTGCCGTACCTGCGGGGGGAGTGCACGCTGGAGGAGGCGGTGTCGCTCATCAAGCTGCGCACCCGGCAGTATGCCAAGCGGCAGCTCACATGGCTGCGGCGGGATAAGCGCTATCACTGGCTGTGGGTGGACGAATTTACGTCCTTTTCGGCGCTCGCGGACGAGGCAGAGCGGCTTATTCGGGAGAGCGAAGCCGGAAAAATCCATTTATCTACAAATTTTTGTCGCCCGGAAGGGCAGGGCGTGGTATAATAACTGAAAAGGCGGCTGTTATACGCCAATCCATTTGGCTGCCCTAAGGGCATGGCCGATTATACCACAGCCGCTTCGCTTTTGTGGTATAATTGTAATGAGGAAGGATCGGCAAACGGACAGGGGGTTAAAAACGGTGAACAATAACCGGCAGGGAATCAATTTACAGGATGTATTTCTCAATCAGGCGAGGAAGGACAAGGTGACGGTGACCATCTATCTCACGAACGGCTTCCAGTTTAAAGGGCGCGTGCGGGGGTTTGATAATTTCACCGTCGTCTTGGACTGCGACGGCAAGCAGAATCTGGTCTATAAGCATGCCATCTCGACAATCACACCCCAGCGCCCCATTCCGATTATGGATGGAGAGGCGCCGGAAGGTGACGCGTGAACCGTATCCTCGGAGGGATGATGATGCTGATCGTGGTGCTGTGCGTAGCGGCGTACACGGGGTATCAGATCTGGCTGGCGGCCACGGCTGAATATGAGACAATGCCGGCGGTGGAGTATGTGGTCGGAGAGACAGTCTCGGCCAAGGGGATCGCCATCCGGGAGGAGCAGCTCCTCTCCGGACATGCCGGGGGCGATATAAGCTACCTGCTCGCGGACGGTACGCACGTCTCGAAGGATATGGCGGTGGCGCAGAGGGTGTCGGATCCCGGGCAGATAACAGACCGCATGAAACGGGACGCGCTCGAGACGGAACTGGAAAATCTCGAGGCGCTCGCTGCGGCGGCCGAAGTGAGCGTATTGCAGACAGAGGCCCTTGTACAGCACATCTATGATAATATCGATCAGATTACAGAGAACGCTGCGGTTGGGGAGCTGGCCCCGGCACAGGATCTCCACTTCGACATCCTCACCCAGCTCAACCGGCGCAGCCTGATTTCTGATCCGAACACGGATTTTTCCGCCCGCATCGAGACACTGCGCTCGCGTGTAGAGGCCTTCGGCGAGACGGAGGAAATGCAGGACGCAGTAGTAGCCCCCGAGCCGGGCTACTTTTCTAAAACGACGGACGGGCTGGAAAGTGTATTGACCCCGGAGAGCATCGAAGACATGTCGGTGGAGGAGTTTATCGGTTATGTCAACGATCCCACGCCGCCGGATACTGAGGGTGTGGGGCGGCTTGTGACAAGCCACATCTGGTATTTTGCAGCGGTTGTGCCCGCGAAGGAGGCGGAGAATTTCCGCGAGGGGCGCCGGGTCGAACTGGATTTCGGCCTGGCCGGGCAGAAGCCGTTCATCGCCCGGGTGGACAGTGTGGTCACGGAGGAAAGCGGCGCGCGGGTGATTGTGGTGTTCCGGTGCGATGTGATGAGCGAGGCGCTCATCAACCTGCGCGCGCACAAAGTGGAAATCGGCTTAAGCGAGATGACGGGCTATAAGTTCCCCCTGAGCTGTGTGCGGTATATCGGCACCCAGCCGGGGGTGTATGTGCTCGAGACCACGTACATCCAGTTTAAGCCGGTCAATATTCTTTATGAAAATGAACACGACGGCTATGTCGTTTTAAGCCAGAACTATAAGGTGCTCTGGGGTGAGGGAAAGGACGCCCGCCTCATGGGGCTCGATCCATACGACCAGGTTATCATCGGAGGGAATGGGTTAGTAGATGGCAAAGTACTTAAACAATGACGTCCCGCTCGAGCTTCTCGAGCAGCGGCTGCATATCATCCGGGAAAACGTGCGCACGGCCGCCCTCAGCGGCGGACACGATCCGCAGGCGGTACGCATCATGGCGGTGACAAAATATGTCGGGCATGAGGCGGTACTGCGCGCGGCAAAGGCAGGCGTGCGCCTTATCGGAGAGAACCGGGAGCAGTCCCTCGCGCAGAAATATGAGTATATCCGGGGGGAGGATCTGGAGATCCACTTCATCGGTCACCTGCAGCGCAATAAGGCCGCGAAGGTGGTGCGCATGGCGGATTGCGTGCAGTCGCTCGACTCCGAGGCGCTCGCAGCGGAGCTGAACCGGCAGGCAGAAATCTGCAAAAAAGAGCTCTCTGTACTCGTGCAGGTCAATATTGGAAATGATCCGAACAAGAGTGGTATCCGCCCGGAGGAGACACGGACATTTGTGGAAAAATTATCTATTCTGTCGAATCTGCGGGTACGCGGACTGATGACAATTCTGCCTTTAGGCATCACACAGGCACAGACAGAGGAGTATTTTTCACGAATGCACGCGCTATATGTTGACATTCGGGAGAAAAATAGAGATAATGAGAAAGTAACCATGGACTGCCTGAGCATGGGTATGAGCGGGGATTATAAACTCGCCGTCCGCTATGGGGCCACCATGGTGCGGTTGGGTACGGTGCTTTTTGAATGATAGGAGCACTCCAGCCGGCCGGAAGGGCGGCGCCGGAATCGGGCCGGCGCGGACTAACGGGGGTAACGGGGGGGAAAGCTATAAATGAGTTTAATGGATAAGATCCGAGGATTTATCGGGGTCGAGGAAGAGGACTATTATGAGGACGACGGGCTGGATGTACCGAATGGTACAGCCGGCCGGCAGACAGGAGCGGCGGGAACGCCGCCTCCGGTGGTAGATGCAACCCAGCTTCCGGTGGAAGGCAAGCGGGGAAACAAGGTGGTCAATATCCACGCCACGACACAGTTAAAAGTGGTTCTCGTCAAGCCCGAGAGATTTGACGACGCTTCCTCCATCGCGGATCACCTCAATCAGAAACGGACGGTGGTACTCAATCTGGAGTCAGCCAATCGTGAGGTATCGCGCCGGCTTATCGACTTCCTGTCCGGTGTGGCGTACGCCAACAACGGGCAGATTAAGCGTGTAGCCAACAGCACGTATATCATCACGCCCTACAATGTGGACATTATGGGAGACCTGCTCGACGAGCTCGAAAGCAGCGGTGTCGTGTTCTGATGGGACTCGCCGAACACGTACAGGACCTGGCGCGCATCGCACAGAAGAGCGGCGCTGCGCGTTTTACTTCCTTCCTGAGCGAGGGGGAGCAGGCGGGGCTCCCCGCACTGTGTACCCGCTGCGGCTGTACGCCGCTTTTGTGGGGAGGGACTGCACAGGCAGAGCGGTGTGTTCTGGGTGTCTTTCCGCCTGGGGACGAGCCGGACAGGGTTCTCTTTCCGTTCACTGCTTTTCATGCCGCTATTCCCCATGGTTTTACGCTCACCCACCGCGATTTTCTCGGCGCTCTGCTTGCGCTCGGCATAAAGCGGGAGGTTGTGGGCGATATTCTCATTGAAGAAGAAAATGCGTACTTCTTCGTGCTTGACGCGGCGGCCCCCCTTGTAGAAACAGAACTGGGATTGGTGGGGAGGGTCGGCGTATCGGTGCGGACATGCGGGGCAGAGGAGATCGAGGCGGCGGGTATCCGGCAGAAGTTCGAGGAGCGAAGTGCGTCGGTCGCGTCCATGCGGCTGGACGCTGTCCTCTCCGCCGCGGCGCATCTTTCGCGCCAAGAGGCTGCGCGCCTTGTCGGGATGGGGCTTGTCGCCGTAAACGGTGAGGTGAGGCAGAAAGCGGCGGTTACTGTGCAGGACGGGGACAAGCTGTCTGTACGGGGCAGAGGAAAGTTTCGGATCGAGGCCGACGGTTCCGCCACCCGCAAGGGCCGGCTGGTCGTGCGTGTCAAACGCTATCTCTAAGGGGGGCCCAAAATGCTGTCATATAATGACATTATCAACTACAAATTTGAGAAAGCGGGCTTCGGAGGCGGCTACCGCCCTGAGGATGTCGAAAAGTTTACCATGCGCCTGGCTTCAGATTATCAGCGCCTTGAGCAGGAGAAGGCGGATCTGGAGCAGAAGCTCATGGCGCTCGCGGAAAAGGTGGAGGAGTACCGGGCCGACGAGGAGTCGCTTCGCGCGGCGCTTCTCGGCGCGCAGAAGCTCGGGGACAGCATCATCCGCGAATCGAAGCAGAAGGGGGAGAGCATGGTCGCCGCCGCCCGCGCCGAGGCGGACAAGCTCGTTTCGGACGCACGCCGCCGCATCGACCGCGAGCAGGGGACGCTCACGCGCCTGCAGAAGGAGGTCTCGAACTTCAAGAGCCGCCTAATCATCCTGTATAAGCAGCATCTGGAGCTCATCAGCTCCATCCCCGGGCAGGATGTGCAGGTCGACGCGCAGAGCATCATTGAGAATGCGCAGAATCCGCGCCCGGCTGTGCCGGAGCCGGCGCCCGAGCCGGCACCGATGCCGGAACCCATTCCGGAGCAGCCGATGGCGGCTGTGCCGGAGCCGGCGCCAATGCCGGAAGCGGCGCCTGAGCAGCCGGTGCGTGAGAGCCGCTTCGGTGAACTGCGCTTTGGCGAGGGGTACGATTTACACCGCGACAACTGAGCCCGCACCAGAGGTACGGGTATTACGAATACAGCGAGAAGAGAGTGAGTAAGGTGGACAAACAGGACTACAACAAGACCCTAAACCTCCCGAAGACAGAATTCCCGATGCGGGCATCCCTCCCGCAGCGGGAGCCGGGGCAGGTCGAACAGTGGGAGAAGGAGGACCGGTACGGAGAGATCCTCCGCCGCCGGGAGGGAAAGGCGCAGTACATCCTGCACGACGGCCCCCCCTACGCGAGCGGGGATATCCACATGGGCACGGCGCTCAACAAGGTGCTCAAGGACATCGTAACGCGCTATAAGAGCCTGCGCGGCTTTAGGGCGGACTATGTCCCCGGCTGGGATACGCACGGCCTGCCCATCGAGCGGCGCGCCCTGCAGGAACTGGGGGTGGACCGTTCGCAGGTCTCGCCGGTCCAGCTCCGGGAGAGCTGCCGCAAATTCGCGCTGCGCTTTGTGGACAATCACCGCCGCCAGTTTAAGCGCCTGGGTGTATTGGGGGATTTTGATCACCCATACCTGACACTGGCCCCCGAATTCGAGGCGCGCCAGATCGAGGTCTTTGGCACGATGGCCGAAAAGGGGTACATCTATAAGGGGTTAAAGCCTGTCTACTGGTGCTCGGAGTGCGGGACCGCGCTCGCCGAGGCCGAGATTGAGTACGCCGAGGATCCGTGCGACTCCATTTACGTCAAGTTCGCCGTGTGCGACGACCGGGGCCTTCTCACCGCGAAGGGCGTGGACCCGGCGAAGACGTTCTTCGTCATCTGGACCACCACCACCTGGACACTGCCGGGGAACCTGGCCATCTGTCTCGGCCCGCGGTATGACTATGTGGCTGTCCACGCGAAGGAGAAGGACGAAAACTATATCGTCGCACGCGAATTGATGGACGGCACGATGAAGGCCGCGGGCATCGCGGACTATGAGGTGATCGCGGAGTTCACCGGCAAAGAGTGCGAATATATGAAGTGCCGCCACCCGTTCCTCGAGCGCGAGTCACTGGTGATCGTGGGGGACCATGTCACGCTCGATTCCGGCACGGGCTGTGTCCATACCGCGCCCGGACACGGCGTGGAGGACTACGAGGTCTGCGCGGGATATCCGGAGATCGGAATGGTCGTGCCTGTGGACGCGAAGGGTATCCTGACCGCCGACGCGGGCGAGTTCGCGGGCCTTAAGACAGTGGAGGCCAACAGGAAGATCGCCGCGCATCTTAAAGAGACAGGCGCGCTCTTTGCCCTCGAGCCCATCATTCACCAGTACCCGCACTGCTGGCGCTGCCACGAGCCGATCCTCTACCGGGCAACGGAGCAGTGGTTCTGCTCGGTCGAGGCGTTTAAGGATAAGGCCATTGAGGCTATCAACCGGGTGAAGTGGATTCCGGAGTGGGGGCGCGACCGCATCACGAACATGGTGCGCGATCGCAGCGACTGGTGCATCTCGCGCCAGCGCGTGTGGGGCGTGCCGATCCCGATTTTCTACTGCGAGAAGTGCGGGCATGAGCACATCACGCCCGAGAGCATCCGCGCCGTGGCGGACCTGTTCCGCCGGGAGGGGAGCGACGCTTGGTTTGATACGGACGCCGCCAATATCCTGCCCGCAGGGACAGTCTGCGAAAAGTGCGGCGGGACCGCGTTCACCAAAGAGAAGGACATCATGGACGTGTGGTTTGACTCCGGCTGCTCGCACGTGGCCGTGCTTGAGGGGCGCGAGAACCTCCGCTGTCCGGCGGACCTGTATCTGGAGGGCGCGGATCAGTACCGCGGCTGGTTCCAGCCCTCGCTCCTGACAGCGGTCGCCATGGGCAAGGGCGAGGCCCCCTACCGCACCACCGTCACCCACGGCTGGGTGGTCGACGGGGAAGGGCGTAAGATGTCCAAATCCCTAGACAACGGCATCGACCCGAGCGACGTTATTGAGAAGTACGGCGCGGACATCCTGCGCCTGTGGGTCGCTTCGAGCGACTATCACGCGGACATCCGCGTCTCGAACGAGATCCTCAAGCAGCTCAGCGAGTCCTACCGCAAGATCCGCAACACGCTGCGCTTCCTCCTCGGCAATCTCGATGGCTTTGTCCCCGAGCGGGATAAGGTCCCGTTTGAGGAGATGCCGGAACTGGATCAGTGGGCTCTCGCCCGACTGGATGATGTACTGCAAAAATCCATTTCGGCATATGACGCCTTTGATTTCCATATCGTATATCACGCGGTACACAATTTCTGCACGATTGACCTCTCGAGCTTCTATCTGGACGTGGTCAAGGACAGGCTCTACGTCGAGACGGCGAAGGGGCAGGCGCGCCGATCGGCACAGACAGTGCTCTATGAGACAGCGCGTGTGCTGACAATGCTTATCGCCCCGGTGCTCTGCTTCACGGCGGAGGAGGTCTGGAGCTTCCTCCCCGAGGACAGCGCCTATGACGCGGGATCGGTGATGTTCAGCATCCTGCCCGAGCCGGGCCGCTTCCACAAGAGCGCGGACTTCATGGAGAAGTGGGACCGCCTGCACGCAGTGCGCGACGATGTGAACAAGGCTCTCGAACTGGCCCGCGCCCAGAAGCAGATCGGCAAGAGCCTGGAGGCGCGTGTGATCCTCTGCTGCGAGGGAGAGGCAGCGGACTTTATCGCTGCGCAGCCGAATTGGGAGGAGCTGCTCATCGTTTCGGGCGTCACCGTGTTGCGCGGAGAGGTGGGAGCCTTTACGGGGGACGTGGAAGGCCTGTCGATTACCGTGGAGCGCGCGAAGGGCGAGAAGTGCGAGCGATGCTGGATTTACAGCGAGAGCGTGGGTTCTCACTCCGCACATCCGACATTGTGCGCACGGTGTGCATCTGTACTCGAGAAAGAATAACAAAACCGGAACGCGGCGCGGCCGGAAGAGCGGCGCGCCGCGTTTTTGCGCCTTGCTGGCAGGGGGAACCTATGCAAACAGACAAGAAAAACCGCCGTCTGCTGTGGTGGTGCCTCGCGGGGGCGGTCCTGCTCATCGCGCTGGATCAGGCGGTGAAAGCCTGGGCGTTCGGCATACTGCGGGAAAACGGGGATATCCGCATTATCCCCGATGTCCTGCACCTGATGTACCGCGAGAATTACGGCGCGGCGTTCAGTATCCTGCAAAACCAGACTGTGCTGCTCGTGTCGGTAACGGGTGTCGTGCTCCTCGCGCTGCTCATCCTGCTCGTCACCGGCCGGGTGCGTCCGCCGCTGCTTGTGACAGCTTTTTCACTCGTTATTGCCGGAGGGATCGGGAATCTGATCGACCGTGTCTCGAGAGGATTCGTTGTTGATTATATCTATTTTGTGCCGATTGATTTCCCCGTCTTTAATCTTGCCGACTGCTGCGTCGTCGTCGGGACAGCGCTTATCGTGCTGTATGTGCTCGTGATTGAGCCGCGCGCCCAGAAGGAGCAGACCGGTGGATAATGTCTATACGGCCTCGGCGGAGGAAAACGATCTCCGCCTGGACGCGGCGATCGCAAAGCTGGATTCGTCCGTCACCCGATCGTACGCGCAGAAGCTCATCGAGGCCGGAGCAGTACGAATCGGCGGGAAGCTGCCCGCGAAGAGCTTCCGCGTGCATGAGGGGGACGAGATCTCCCTTACGCTGCCCGAGGCGGTTCCCTGCGATGTCCGGCCGGAAAATATCCCGCTGGACATCGTCTATGAGGACGGGGCGCTTCTCGTTGTCAACAAACCTAAGGGGATGGTGGTGCATCCCGCGCCCGGGAACGAGACGGGGACACTTGTCGCGGCGTTGCTGTGGCACTGCGGGGGGGAGCTTTCCGGCATCGGCGGGGTGCAGCGGCCGGGAATTGTACACCGCATCGACAAGGACACAAGCGGCCTGCTCATCGTGGCGAAGACGGACGCCGCCCACCATGCGCTGGCCGAACAGATCGCCGCGCACAGCTTTCTGCGCGCATATGAGACAGTGGTTTACGGCAACCTGCCGCAGGACACGGGCACCGTGGACGCGCCCATCGGGCGGCACCCGGCGGACCGCAAGCGGATGGCGGTGGTTCGTCCGCCTCTGAGCGGGCGCGAGGCCGTAACACACTATGAGGTGATCGAACGCTTCGGGGACTTCACCCATCTCCGCTGCCGGCTCGAGACAGGGCGCACCCACCAGATCCGGGTGCATCTGGCGTCTATTGGGCACCCGGTGGCAGGGGATCCCGTCTATGGGCCGCGGAAGGTGATCACGTCCCTCCGCGGGCAGTGCCTGCACGCGCGGAGCATCGGCTTCGTGCATCCGGAAACGGGGGAGGACATGTTCTTCGAGAGTGCGCTGCCGGACTATTTTACCGCATTTTTGGACAGGACTTCCAAACGGAGAGGGGATGGAGAAGGATGACCGATATTTCCCGCCTTCTGGTCGTCAGCGATATGGACGGTACGGCGCTTATCGCGTCAAAGGGGGTGCCGGAGCAGAATATTGAGGCGGTGCGGCGCTTTACAGAGAAGGGCGGACATTTCACCTTCGCCTCGGGAAGGAGCCTGCAGACCCTGCGCATGGGGGCGAAGCCGTTCGCAGTCAACGCGCCGCTCATCGCCCTCAACGGTTCCCTCATCGCCTCGCCCGACGGGGAGACTATCCTCCTCGATCACCCGATGCCGCCCTCCGCCCTGGAGATGGCGGACGGCGTGCGCGCGCACTTTGAGGGGACGGACGGTGTCTATGCAGTGGGGCGGGAGACCTACTATATCATCTCCCAGTCCCGTGAGAGCGTGGAGCTGTGCAAGCGTATGGCGATGATGCCGCCGGTGCACAGTCCGCTCGCGGACATCCCCGAGCCGTTACATAAGGTGGCAGTGTTTGCGCGCGTGCCGGAGAAAACCCCGAAGATTCGGGACTGGCTCCGCGAGCGGTACGGGGAGGAATACGATATCGTCATCAGCGGGGAACGGCTGGTGGAAATTATGGAGCGCGGCGTGGACAAGGCGAGCGGAATGCGTGAAGTGGGCCGGATGCTCGGAACGGATGTAATCGCCGCTATCGGGGACAACGGCAACGATGTGCCGATGCTGCGGGCGGCGGACTTTTCCGCCGTGCCGGGGGATGCGCAGCCCGAGGCGCGCGCCGCGGCAGATCGGGTGCTCGGGCGCCCGTGTATGGATGGAGCGCTTGCGGAGCTGCTGAATCTCCTGGAGAAGGGGGAGTGGGGACAATGAAGTGGAGCGCACAGCGGACAAAAAACGTGCTGTCCTTTCTGGCGTTCAATCTGGCGGGATCGTGCGCGTCCGCCTTTGGGGTGCAGTACTTCACGGCGCCGCACAACATCGCCCCGGGCGGCGTAGCGGGACTGGCAACGATGAGCAGCTACCTGTGGGGCCTGCCCATCGGTACGATGACATTTGTCTTAAACATCCCGCTGCTTCTCCTCGCATGGAAGCATGTCTCTCGTGAATTCACCCTGCGCACGCTCGTTTCCACCTTCCTTTTCAGCCTCTGTACCGACGTGGTCGGCGCGCTGGTTGAGGCCACGTCGTGCTATATGAGCGATTCCCCGCTCGCGCCGCTGATGGCGGCTCTCTTCGGCGGCGCGCTCATGGGCGTGGGGAATGCGCTCGTCTACTTTTCGAAGTCTACCACCGGCGGAACCGCTATTGTCGGTGCGCTGATGCAGAAGAGGCTGCCGGGGGTATCCTTCAGCAAACTCCTCTCCGGCGCGAACCTGATGGTAGTCGTCCTTTCGGTGTTCGTCTACCGCAATATTGACACGGGCCTGTTTGCCACGCTTTCCATCATCATGTCCACCATGATGATGGATAAGCTCGTATACGGCCTCAATACCAACCGCCTGCTGTTCATCATTTCCGATCGCAGCCGGGATATTGAGGAGCACATCCTGCGGGATCTGAACCGCGGCGTCACAATCCTCAAGGGCGAGGGCGGATACCGCCATTCGGAGAAAAACGTGATTTTCTGTGTCGTTTCGAAGGGGCAGTTTATGAAGGTGCGGGATATTTCCGTCGCTGTGGATCCGCAGGCGTTCATCGTCGGGTGCAGCGCGGGCGATGTGCTCGGCAAGGGCTTCCGGCATGTGGACTGATACCGGCCGGCAGCAATTCTTAAAAAGTTCGGCAGAAGAATGCGCTGCGGCGCGGGTGCGTGTAAAATTCAAAAAATGATGATTGTAAAGCGCAGGCAAAGTTGATATAATAAAATAGTGGCAGAGCAGTGGCAGACACGGGCTGGCTACCGGTAAAGGAGTGACATTTTGACCATGATAAAAATCGAGAACCATCTTGGCGCCATTGAGATTTCACAGAACTATTTCGCAAAACTGGTGGGCCATGCGGCGAGCGAGTGCTTCGGCGTCTCGGGCATGGTGTTCAGCACTCCCTCTCAGGGCATCCGCTCGGTCCTCTCGCAGAAAGACGTTCCGGACAAGGGCGTGCATGTGCGCGTAGGCGGCGGGAGCCTGTATATTGATTTGCATATCGCAGTAACGTACGGCGTGAATATCGCGGCGATTGTCAAGAGTATCGTTAATAAAGTGCGGTATACGGTGGAGGAAGCGACCGGGTTTGAGGTGAGCAGGGTCAATGTCTTTGTGGACGCGATGAAAACGCTGTGACATTCAAAAGGCGTACTGATACAAAGACATAACCCCCGGAGAAGGAGTGTCGAGATTGGTAAGTGGCAAACAGCTGCGGGACGCGTTTCTCTGCGCGGCCGGCAGGATACAGTCCGAGCGGCAGACGGTGGATGCGTTAAATGTCTTCCCCGTGCCGGATGGGGATACAGGGACCAATATGTCGATGACCATCGGCAACACGGTCAGAGAGCTGGAGAAGCTGCCGGATTCGGCGAGCGTCGCGCAGGCATCGGCTGTGGCGGCGTCGGCTCTCTTGAGGGGAGCGAGGGGGAATTCGGGTGTCATCCTTTCGCTTTTGTTCCGCGGTTTTTCCAAGGAGCTTCATGAAAAGCAGGAGGCCTCTCCCGCCGATTTTGCCGCCGCGCTCGAGAGAGGCGTGAAGGCGGCATATAAGGCGGTCATGAAGCCGACAGAGGGCACCATCCTGACTGTCGCGCGTCTGGCGGCGCAGAGGGCTTCCGAGCTGGCCGAAGCCGGCGTGGAGGACGGGGCGTTCTGGTCGGGCGTTGTGGAAGCGGCGTCCGCCGCGCTGGAGACAACGCCGGAGCTGCTGCCTGTCTTAAAAAAGGCGGGCGTTGTGGATGCGGGCGGCAAGGGCTTCCTCATTGTGCTCGAGGGGATGAACCACATCTTCCAAGGCGGGAGCTTGGAGAGCGTGGCCGAATCCGTTCCCCCGCAGGCCCAGGCGGGGCCGACACTCGTCGAGTTCGATACAACCGGCGGCTTCGACGGACAGATCACCTTCACCTACTGCACAGAGTTCCTCATCGACCGCGATTCGCAGAAGGATTCTGTCTCGCTGCGCGCGTATCTGGAATCCATCGGCGACTGCGTGGTCGTGGTGGATGATGAGGAGATCGTCAAGGTACACGTGCATACGGACAATCCGGGCAAGGCGATTGAAGAGGCGCTCGGTTACGGCAGCCTCACGAAGGTGAAGATCGAAAATATGCGCGAGCAGTTCGCGCAGGCCGGGCTGGCCGCGGCAGAAAAGGTGTCGGACACGCTGCCGTATGTGCCCGTCGATCCAGAGAGAAAGGCCGGCTTCGTCGTGATCGCTGCGGGAGACGGTGTGTGCAGCCTGTTCCAGGATTTGGGCGCCGATCATGTCGTCAGCGGCGGGCAGACGATGAACCCCTCGACCGACGATATCCTCTCCGCTATCCAGGCGACACCCGCGAAGACAGTGTTTGTCCTGCCCAATAACAAGAACATCATCATGGCGGCGGAGCAGGCGGCGCGCTTGGCGGACAGGGACGTGCGCGTACTCCAGACGCTCACCATCCCGCAGGGGATGGCGGCGATGCTCAACTACAATCCGGAAGCGGATGTCGCTGCGAACAGCGCGGCCATGACCCAGGCGGCCGAGCGTGTCTCGACCGGACTGGTCACATTCGCCGCCCGCGACAGCGATTTTGACGGGCATCACATCAAGCAGGGCGAGCTGCTCGCGCTCGAGGGCGGGAAGCTCCTTTTCACCGAGACAAACGTGGAAAAAACGCTCGTGCGCTTGGTGCGCTCGATGACCGGCAAGGAGACGAGCTTCATCACCGTGCTCTACGGCGAGGATATCGACGAGGAGCAGGCCGAGCAGGCGGAGAGCGCCCTGCGGGAGAAGCTGAGCGGCGATATCGAGCTTTCGTTCATCAGCGGCGGGCAGCCGGTCTATTATTTCATCGTTTCCGTGGAGTGATCCTGATATTGAGTAAATTGTACAATTTTAACTCAATATCAGGATAAGCGGAAGAATCTGGATCATCTTTTTTGTATAAACCGTCGGCGGCGGCACATAATAAGAGAGGTTCGCGAGAGACATTGCGTTTGCGGCTCACAGGGCTTACAGTCTTCCGAACCTTTGAACCGGCCGGATGGTAGCGATATACCTTCCGGCCGGTCTATTGTTGTGTCCGCCGTGACTTTCAGAAATAAACGCGAAATGCCGGTGCTTTTGAGGGTTACTCCTCAAAAAGGCGGCATTCATTCGGAGGCAAAAATTTAGTGGCAAAGCAGTACGACAATCAGAGTATATCGTCCTTAAAGGGCGCGGACCGGGTGCGTAAGCGTCCGGCTGTCATCTTCGGGTCGGACGGCATTGAAGGGTGCGAGCACTCGATGTTCGAGATCCTCTCCAACGCCATCGACGAGGCGCGCGAGGGGTATGGGAACCGGATAGCCGTCGCCCGTTATCGTGACGGATCGATAGAAATCGAGGACTTCGGGCGCGGCTGTCCGGTGGATTACAATGAAAAGGAGCGGCGCTATAACTGGGAGTTGGTCTTCTGCGAGCTGTATGCCGGCGGGAAGTACAACAACCTCGGCTCGGGCAGCTACGAATACTCCCTCGGCCTCAACGGCCTGGGCGCCTGCGCAACACAGTATGCGAGCGAGTGGATGGATGTGGAAATCCACGACGGAACATACCGCTATACATTGCGATTTGAACGGGGGGAGAATGTCGGGGGGCTCCATAAGGAGGAGTCGAGCCGGAAGAAGAGCGGCACGCGCATTCGCTGGAAGCCGGATCTGGAGGTCTTCACCGACATTGACATCCCGCTCGCCCACTATGAGGACGTGATCAAGCGCCAGGCGGTGGTGAACCCCGGGGTGACGTTCGTCCTGCGGGATGAGAACGAAAGCGGCGGGTTCGAGACAGAGGAGTTCTTCTATGAGAAGGGCATCGTCGACTATGTCAGCGAGCTGGCGGGCGGAGAAGCCATCACGCCTGTGCAGTATTTCGAGGCCGAACGCCGCGGGCGCGACCGCGAGGATAAAGAGGAATATAAGGTGAAGCTCTCGGTGGCGGTGTGCTTCTCGAACAGCCAGGCACGGACGGAATACTACCACAATTCGAGCTTTCTCGAACACGGCGGATCGCCTGAGCGCGCTGTGCGCACCGCGTTCGTCAGCCAGATCGATGCGTACCTGCGCCAGGGTGGGAAGTACTTAAAAAACGAGGGGAAAATCACGTTCGCCGACGTGGAGGACTGCCTCCTGCTGGTTTCCAGCTCCTTCTCCACCCAGACAAGCTATGAGAACCAGACGAAGAAAGCTATTACCAATAAGTTCATCTATGAGGCGATGGTGGACTTCCTCAAGTCAAACCTGCAAATTTACTTCATCGAAAACCCGGACGATGCGAACCGGATAGCGGAGCAGGTGCTCGTGAACAAGCGCAGCCGCGAGAACGCGGAGAAGACACGGCTCAACCTCAAGAAGAAGCTGGCGGGGAGCATCGATCTCTCGAACCGGGTGCAGAAGTTTGTTGACTGCCGCTCGAGGGATGCGAGCGAGCGCGAAATCTACATCGTGGAGGGCGACTCGGCGCTCGGCGCGTGCAAGCTCAGCCGGGACGCGCAGTTCCAGGCGATTATCCCCGTGCGCGGCAAGATCCTCAACTGCTTAAAGGCGGACGTCAATAAGATTTTTAAGAGCGAAATTATCACCGACATCTTCAAGGTGCTCGGGTGCGGCGTGGAGCTGCGGCATAAGGCTGCGGGGGAGCTTTCGTCGTTCGATATGGCGGGACTGCGGTGGAATAAGATCGTCATCTGCACCGACGCGGACGTCGACGGCTTCCAGATCCGCACCCTCATCCTCACGATGATCTACACCCTCGCCCCCACGCTGATCGAGGAGGGGGTTGTGTATATCGCGGAATCGCCGCTGTATGAGATCACGGCGAAGGACAAGACATATTTCGCCTACACGGAGAGCGAGAAGACACGCGCCCTCGCCCAGATCGGCAAGCAGAAATATAAGATCCAGCGCTCAAAGGGCCTCGGCGAAAACGACCCGGAGATGATGTGGCTGACGACAATGAATCCGAAAACACGCCGCCTTATCAAGGTTTCCCCGGCGGACGCCGAGAGCACAAAGCAGATGTTCGACGTCCTGCTCGGGAACGATCTGGAGGGGCGCAAGGAGTTCATCGCCCGCAGCGGGGCGAAGTATCTTGATGAAATTGACGTCAGTTAAACTGCCTCTTCCGAATAGAACGGCAGGCGGTTTATCAAAGCCCGGGATAACGAAGGAAACGGAAGGAAAGCAATGGCAAAAGCAAAGAAGGAGCGCGAGGCCCGCCATGCGGGGGAGCTTGGCAGTGCGGTGATTGAAAACGCGGGGGTGATGCTGGAGCAGCCGATTGTGGAGACGCTCGAAAAAAACTACATGCCCTATGCGATGAGCGTCATCATCTCGCGCGCTATACCGGAGATCGACGGCTTTAAGCCCGCCCACCGCAAGCTGCTCTATACGATGTATAAAATCGGACTCCTGACAGGGGCGAGAACCAAGTCCTCGAACATCGTGGGGGAGACAATGAAGCTCAACCCCCACGGCGACCAGGCCATCTATGACACGATGGTGCGCCTCTCGCGCGGATACGAGGCGCTGCTTCATCCGTATGTGGATTCGAAGGGGAACTTCGGCAAGGCGTATTCGCGCGACATGATGTGCGCCGCCCCGCGGTATACGGAGGCGAAGCTCGCGCCCATCGCAGCGGAGCTTTTCGAGGAGATTGACCGCGATACGGTCGATATGGTCGATAATTATGACGGACGTATGAAGGAGCCCGTCCTTCTGCCGGTGAAGTTTCCGTCGGTGCTCGTCAATTCCAACGTGGGCATCGCGGTGGGGATGGCCTCGAGCATCTGCCCGTTTAACCTCAGCGAGGTCTGCGCGACAGCGATTGAGCTGTTAAAAAACCCGTCGCACGACATCTCCCTGACACTCGGCGGGCCGGACTTCCCTGGCGGGGGTAGCATTATTTATGATAAGGAAGGCTTCGAGCGCATCTACCGCACAGGGCGGGGAGGCGTCAGCGTCCGTTCGCGCTACACCTATGACCGGGCGAACAACTGCATCGAGATTACAGAGATCCCCCCCTCGACGACTGTCGAAGCCATTATGGACAAGGTGGTCGATTTAATCAAGCAGGGCAAGATCCGCGAAATCAGCGACATGCGCGACGAGACGGATCTGAAGGGGCTCAAGCTCACCATCGACTGCAAGCGTGGCGTGGATCCGGATAAGCTCATGCAGAAGCTCTTCCGCCTCACCCCTGCGCAGGACACGTTTTCCTGTAACTTCAATATCCTCATCGGCGGCGTGCCGAAGGTCATGGGCGTGCGGGAGATCTTCGAGGAGTGGCTGGCGTTCCGGCAGGAGTGCGTGACACGGCGCATCGGGTTCGATCTCGCGCGGAAGAAGGAAAAGCTGCACCTGCTCTTGGGCCTGCGCAAAATCCTCTTGGATATCGACAAGGCGGTCAAAATCGTGCGGGAGACGGCGCAGGAGACACAGGTTGTCCCGAACCTGATGATCGGCTTCGGTATCGACGAGGTACAGGCCGAGTACGTAGCAAACATCCAGCTGCGGCACCTCAACCGGGAATTTATCCTCCGGCGCACCGAGGAGGTCGACGCGCTCCAGGAAGAAATAGCGGGTATGGAGGAGACACTCCAGAGCAAAAAGAAGATTCAGGCCATCATCATTTCCGAGCTGCGGGGAATAGTGAAGAAATACGGCCAGCCGCGCCGGAGCCTCATCATTGAGCCGGATGAAAGCGAGGAGGCCGGCGGGGATGACGAGACGCCGGACTATCCGGTTCATGTGTTCTTTACGGAGCAGGGGTATTTCAAGAAGATCACCCCGCAGTCCCTGCGGATGTCGGGCGAGCAGGCGCTCAAGGAGGGCGACGCGCTGTGCCTGACGTGCGAAGCGACCAACCGGAGCGATCTGCTCTTCTTTACGAGCGCGGCGCAGGTGTATAAGAGCGCATGCAGCGAGTTCGACGGGACAAAGGCGAGCGTGCTCGGCGATTATATCCCGGCGCGGCTGGGCTTTTCGGAGGGGGAAGCGCCGCTGTATCTGGCTGTCACGGCGGATTACGCGGGATATATGCTCTTCTTCTTCGAGAACGGGCGCGCCGCGAAGGTACCGCTTTCGGCCTACCAGACCAAGACACGGCGCAGAAAGCTCCTCGGGGCGTTCTGCGGTAAATTCCCTGTTGCGGCGATTTACTGCGTCCGGGAGGACGGCGAGTTTCTTCTCACGACCAGCAAGGGGAGAAAGCTCATTTTAAACACGGCGCTCATCCCCGAGAAGACGACGAAGACGACGCAGGGCGTCACTGTACTGACACTGCCGCGCGGGGGGAAGCTCGTGAGCGTACAGCCGTATGAGGCCGGTTCGCTTCTTCCGGCGGAGCACCGGTACCGCCCGAAGAGCCTGCCCGCGTCGGGCGCGCTGCCGAGGGCGCAGGATGTCGGGCAGACAACGCTTGAGAGTCAGGAGGATTGAGGCCGATGCCGTTTTTGCCGGTCAGCCGCGAGGATATGCGCGAGCGCGGGTGGGAGCAGTGTGACTTTGTGATCGTCACCGGCGACGCATATGTTGATCACCCGAGCTTCGGCACGGCGGTCATCTCAAGGGTGCTCGAGAGTAAGGGGTACCGGGTGGGTGTCCTCTCCCAGCCGGACTGGCATGATCCGCGTTCGGTGCTCTCCCTCGGGAAGCCACGGCTGGCGTTCCTTGTCAACGCGGGGAATATCGACTCAATGGTCGCACACTATACCGCCGCCAAGCGCCGCCGTAGCGGCGACGCCTATACTCCCGGCGGCAAAGCCGGCCGCCGCCCCGACCGGGCGGTGGAGGTCTACTGCGGGCTGATCCGCCGGGCGGCGCCGGAAAGCGTCATCCTCATCGGGGGGATCGAAGCGTCTCTGCGGCGTTTCGCGCACTACGATTACTGGGACAATGCCGTGCGCCCGTCCATCCTCTTTTCCAGCGGCGCGGACGCGCTGCTCTACGGCATGGGCGAGCGCAGCATCGTGGAGGCGGCAGAGTGCCTGGAGAGGGGAGAAGCGCTCTCCGGCGTGCGCGGTGTGTGCTGGATGAGCGAGACAGGCGAAGTGGAGGGGGAGCATGTTTCGGTCGCGTCCTTCGAGAAGGTCGCGTCGGACAAGGCCGCCTATGCCCGCGCCCACCGGCTCGAGATGCTCGAGCAGGACGCTGTGACCGGCCGCACGGTGGTGCAGAAGCATGGCGGGCGCTTCCTGGTGCAGAACCCGCCGCAGAAAATCCTGTCTACCCCTGAGCTCGACGCCGTTTTCGCTCTGCCATATATGCGGGCGTACCACCCGTCCTATGAGAGCATGGGCGGGGTGAAGGCGATTGAAGAGGTCGAGTTTTCGATCATCCACAATCGCGGCTGCTTCGGCGGGTGCAATTTCTGTGCCATCACGCTCCATCAGGGGCGGAGGGTAGCGGTGCGCAGCCATCAGTCCGTGCTTGAGGAGGCGAAAGCGTTTACCCGGAACCCGCGGTTTAAGGGCATTGTCTCCGATGTCGGCGGTCCGACGGCGAACTTCCGCCGCCCCTCCTGCGCCCGGCAGATCCAGAAGGGCGTGTGCCCCGGCAGAAGCTGCCTCGCGCCGTCGCCCTGCCCGGAGATGAAAGCGGATCAGAGCGATTATCTGCGCCTGCTGCGCGAAATCCGGGTGCTGCCGGGGATACGGCGTGTGTTCGTGCGCAGCGGTCTGCGCTTTGACTATATGCTGTATGATGAGGACAGCCAGTTTCTGGAGGAGCTTGTAAAATATCACGTTTCCGGGCAGCTCAAGGTCGCGCCCGAGCACTGCTCGGATCGGGTGCTCGACTGCATGGGCAAGCCGCACCACCATGTCTATGAACAGTTTGAGCGCGCGTTTTACCGCACGACACGCCGGGCCGGGAAGGAGCAGTATCTGGTGCCGTATCTGATGTCCTCGCATCCGGGAAGCCGGCTGGAGGACGCGGTGGAGCTGGCGATCTTCCTCAAGAAGCGGAACCTCCACCCTGAGCAGGTTCAGGACTTCTACCCCACGCCGGGCACCAACTCGACGTGCATGTACTATACCCATCTGGATCCGATGACAGGGAAGCCTGTCTATGTGCCCGATACACCGCAGGAAAAACGGATGCAGCGGGCGCTCTTACAGTACTTTAAGCCGGAGAACCGGCGGCTGGTCATCGAAGCGCTCGAGCGGTGCGGGCGAACAGATTTAATCGGCCGGGGACCGCAGTGCCTTGTCACGCCCGACGCGGCGTATTTACGGACACAGAACCGCGTCACGCAGAACCGTGTCACGCGGACAAAGGATCGCGGAGAAGAAAGGAGAAGGGGCCATGGCGGCAAAAAGAAGAAAGCCTGAGAGCGGGAAAGTTTTTCTGCGCCGGATCTGGAAAAAGTATCGCGGACTGGTCTTCACACTGGCAGTAGCCCTGATTCTTTACGGCGTCTCCCAGATGCTGCCGGAGGATACGGACAGTATTGCAAACATCGATCTCCCGCAGATCGCGGGCGGCGAAAGCAGTTCCCAGATCGCTCCGATTGGGGACGGGGAATTTGAACTGCATATGATCGACGTCGGGCAGGGGTTATCCATTTTCCTGCGCGCTCCGGACGGGGAATGCGCGCTTATCGACGCGGGCGACCGGGACGATGGGGAGCGGGTGTCCGACTATCTGCGGGAAGAGGGCGTGGAGGAGCTCGACCTGCTCATCGCCACCCATGCGCACGCGGATCACATCGGCGGGATGGCGCAGGTGGCAAAGGATTTCCCGGCGGAAAAGATTATCATGACCTACCTTCCCGCAGACATGCAGCCCACGACAAAATCCTACACAAACCTTTTGCAGGCCATCGCTGACCGGGGGGAGAAGATTACTCCAGCCTCCCCCGGCAGCCGGTACCCGCTGGGGGACGCGCTGCTTACCGTCCTCGGGCCGGTGACGGAATACGAGGATTTAAATAATACGTCGGTCGTCAGCCGGGTTACATACGGGGAGACGGCATTCATCGTGCCGGGGGATGCGGAGACCGATTCAGAGGCGGACATCCTCCGTTCGGGGCGGGAGCTGCGCGCTGACGTGCTCATCGCCGGGCACCACGGATCGTCGACCAGCTCGTCGTTGGATTTTCTGCGCGAGGTGCGGCCGAAATATCTGGGGATCTCCTGCGGGCTGGATAATTCTTATGGGCATCCGCACCGGGAGACACTGGAGAAAATCGCCGAGCTCGGCCTCACAGCCCTGCGCACCGATTTGCAGGGGACAGTTGTCTTTTATACGGACGGTGAAAACATTCGTGTGAGTACGGAGAAGGAGTAAGAGGCCATGGAGAAGGAAATCTGGTTTGCAAGCATGGAAAGCGTGTTATATATCGTGGACCGATTCGAGGGGGAGTACGCTGTCTGTGAGGATGAGGAGGGTAAAACACACGATTTTGCCCGCGTAGAACTGCCCCAGGGCGCCAGAGAGGGCGACGTTATCCGCCGGGCCGGGGACGGCGCGTTCTATATCGACCACGCGCAGACACAGCGCCGCAGAGAGGAAACCCGCAGGCTCTTTGAGAGCCTGATGGAAGACGAATAGACTGGGAGGTCATGAAAATGGGACAAATGCTTGAATGGAAGGAAAGCGGCATCCGGGTGGCGGTCGAGGTCACGGATGAAAAAGACGTGCGGCTGCTGCACTTTTCCCCGCTGCCGTTTTCGGCCGATGCTCTGCCGGAGAAGGTGCGCAAGCAGCGACGGCTGCTGGAGCTCCAGTGTGCCGGGGAGGATACGGACGCGCATCACGGCAGCAAGACCATCGGCACGCTGCCCGCGGGGCGCATGAAATATGTCTCCCACACGGATGCCCGCAATGATTTCGGACGCAAGCTGGAGATTACACTCGAGGATGGCGGCCTCCGCGCTGTCTGGCACGCGCAGTTCTATGACGGCGCCGCCGCCGCGCGCGTGTGGACGGAGATCACAAACGGATCGAAGGAGGACGTTACGCTCGAATCCGTGACTTCGTTCGCGCTTACGGGGATCTGCTTCAGTGGTATTTGTTCCTGGGAGGAGAGAGCGGTGCTGTATGTGCCGGATAACTCCTGGGGCGGCGAGTGCCAGTGGCACGAAAGCAGCCTGCCAGAGAGAGGGCTCTATTCCGTCCTCAGCCGTTCGACAGCGCCGGATCCGTCGGGCGAGCAGAACGCTTCGCTGCGCCGTTTTGTGCTCGCGTCCAACGGGACATGGAGCACGTCGGAGTATCTGCCCATGGGCTGCCTGACCGACACGGAGACCGGCACGTCTCTTGCCTGGCAGACGGAGACCCACGGCGCGTGGTATACCGAGCTGGGCGAAGCGGGCGGGCAGATTTACCTGCGCCTGAGCGGCCCGAACGAGACGGATAACCACTGGAGCAAGACGCTGCGCCCCGGCGAGAGCTTTGTTACAGTGAAGGCCGCGGTCACGGCGGTGGAGGGCGGTTTTGAGCGCGCCATGCAGGAGCTGACGAAATACCGCCGCCTGATCCGCCGCCCGAACGAGGACAATGAGAAGCTGCCGGTCATCTTCAACGACTACATGAACTGCCTCTACGGTCAGCCCACGACGGAAAAGCTGTTCCCGCTTATCGACGCGGCGGCCAAGGCGGGGTGCGAATACTTTGTCATCGACGCCGGCTGGTATGCCGACGGCTTCTGGTGGGACGGTGTCGGCGAGTGGCTGCCCTCGAAGGCGCGCTTCCCCGGCGGTATCCGCGAGCCGCTCGACCGTATCCGCGAGCGCGGCATGATCCCGGGGCTGTGGATGGAGATCGAGGTTATGGGCATCAACTGCCCGCTGGCGGATAAGCTGCCCGACGACTGGTTCTTCGTCCGCCACGGCAAGCGTGTCATCGATCACGGGCGCTACCAGCTCGATTTCCGTAACCCCGCTGTCCGCGAGCATGCCGACGGCATCATCGACCGCTTGGTCGATGAGTACGGCGCGGGCTACATCAAAATGGACTACAACATCAACGCCGGTGTCGGGACGGAGCTGGGTGCAGACAGTGCCGGCGATGGGCTCCTCGAGCATACCCGCGCCTACAAGGTGTGGCTGGAGCGGCAGTTTGTGCGCCATCCGGGGGTTGTGATTGAGAACTGCTCGAGCGGCGGCATGCGCATGTGCTATGGGCTTCTGGATATCCAGAGCATCCAGTCCACGAGCGACCAGACGGACTACCACCGCTACGCCTCCATTGCCGGAGCGAGCGCGAGCGCTGTAACGCCGGAGCAGTCGGCGGTGTGGAGCTATCCGCTCACCGACGGCGACGAGGAGGAGACCATCTTCAATATGGTCAACGCCCTGCTGCTGCGCATCCACCAGAGCGGGCATCTGGCCAACCTTTCGCCGGAGCGCTTCGCCTACGTGCAGGAGGGCATCACCTACTATAAGAGCATCCGATCGGACATTGCCCGTGCGCTGCCTATTTGGCCCGTCGGCGTACCGACGTTCGCGGATCAGTGGTGTTGCTTCGGTCTGGACGCTGGGGAGAAGGCGTATATCGCCGTGTGGCGCTTGGAGAGTGAGAGCGACTGCCTTACTATCCCGCTGCCCGCCATGCAGGGGCAGGCGCGTTCGGTCCGCTGCGCTTATCCGATGGATCGCAGCGTACCCGCACAGTGGAACCCGGCGTCGGGCAGGCTGTGCGTGCGCCTGCCGGAGCGGAATACCGCGCGCATTTTTGAGATTGCGAAATAAGACAAGCAGATAGAACAGCGTATCCCATAGGTAAACCGTCCGCCGGAAAGCATTTGCTTTTCGGCGGACGGTTTGTTATACTAATTTAAGGGGGGATGAATATGCTTCACGAAAATGTCTTTCCGGTATTGGAATTCGACGACAGCCCGACTGCGAAGCTGAACCCGCTGCATTTTGCAGGGGAGAAGTTTAAAACGGACAGGATGGTGATCACGTTCTTTCCGGAGGTCGTGGACAAATTAGCCAGAGACGGGCAGATTGCGGAAGAACGGACAATCCCCGGTGAAAACCCGGTTCAGGTCTACCATTTCACGGACAGGCCCAGCGTACTGCTCACGCTCGGGCAGGTCGGATGCCCCGCGTGTGCGGGGAATCTCGACCTGTTTAACGCAATGGGTATCACGAAGGTGATGTTCTGCGGCGGAGGCGGCGTCCTTGACCGGGACATCGAGGTGGGGCGGATATTGGTGGTGGACGGTGCCATCCGGGACGAAGGCTTCTCTTATCAGTACATAGCGCCCTCCAGAGTGATTCATACCAATCCGGCGGTAAGGGATAAAATCGTCCGATATCTGGAGGATCATGCAGTCCCCCACCTCTGCGGGCTGACCTGGACCACGGACGCGATCTTCCGGGAGACGGCCGAGCGGATCCGCAGAAGGAAGGAGGAGGGCGCGAAGATCGTGGAGATGGAACAGGCCGGGTGCATCGCTGTCGCGCAGTTCAGGGGCTTTGCCTACGGTGCCCTGATCTACGGCGGGGATGATGTTTCGGGAGAGGAATGGTCGGAGCGAAGCTGGCGCAGCCGGGAAGGGATCCGGTACAATCTGGTCATGCTGTGCCGGGAACTGGTGGAAATCATTTAGAAAAGGCGAAGTCCTTCTGATTCGCCGGCCGAACAGAGAAAACGCTCCCCGCGGATTCGATCCGCGGGGAGCTTCCTGTCGATTTTTTATTCAGCCGGCGTCACAATATACATGGCGCACGCGTGGGGGGCCAGGCGGCGGGCGATCCGCCCGGACACCTGTTCCGTCTTCCCCTCCCAGGCGTCCTTTAAGGACGCAGTCTCCATGCGCAGGACGCTGAGCGGGCAGGCGACCTCGCGCTCCTCGTCCGAGAGGTTGAAAAGCGCGACATACTCCTCGCCGTCTTCCGTCCGGTTGTACCAGACAGCCTGATCGTCATCGTGCTCGAGCTGGCGGGGCTCTCCGCCCCGGCGCTGGACACGCAGGACATCGTCGTTCGTTAAGAGGGAGAGGGTCCATTCGTCGTTGTCGTTCATTTCGCCGCCCATCATTAAGGGGGAGCGGAAGATGCTCCAGAGTGTCATCATTGTGCGCTGCTCGTCGCGGGTAAAGTTGGTGGTCCGGCCGTTGTGGAAGCCCATGCCGATGTGCCCGAGCGGGAGCATGTCGCAGTCCGGCCAGCACCCCGGCCCGACATGCTTCTGCCAGACTTCGCACCGGTGGAACATATCCTTTAAGAGATCCCACCGGTCCCAGAAATCATCCGTAATGCGCCACATGTTTGCATACTTTTCCATGTGCCATGCCTCGCCGATCACAGCCGGACCGGGGGAGAGGCTCAAGACCATCGGCCTGCCGCAGCGGTCGATGGCACGGCGGATGCACTCGATCTCCCCGCGCGCGGAATAGGGGTTATGCGAATACATGTTTGTGTTGCAGATATCGTCCACCTTGATAAAGTCCACATGCCACTGGGCGTACAGCTCGAATAGCGAATCATAGTACGCCTGCCCGCCCGGATGATCGGCGCGCACGCCGTACATATCGCCGTTCCATTTGCTGATGGAGAAGGGATTGGCGACCTTATCGGCTGTATACGACGTACCCTTGACCGGCACACGCGCATGCACCGCCTGCCTCGGAATGCCGCGCATGATGTGGATGCCGAACTTGAGCCCCATCTCATGTATCATATCCGCGATGGGGGCGAAGCCCTTTCCGCCCGCGGCGCTCGGAAAGCGGTTTTCCGCCGGGATAAGGCGGCCGAATTCGTCCATATGTAAGGGTGCGAAGGCGCGGTACTCGCCCTCCTCCGTTCCGGCGAGCGGCTCCGACCACTGGATGTCGCAGACCACGTATTCCCAGCCGTGTTTTTTGAGGTGATCCCGCATATACCGCGCATTGGCCAGAAGCTGTTCCTCTGTCACCGCGGCGGCGTAGCAGTCCCAGCTGTTCCAGCCCATGGGGGGCGTGAGTGCCGTTTTGTCCTTTGGATAAAATGCTGTATTCAACCTGATTCTTCCTTTCTATCGCTTTTTGCCTAGGAAAAAGAGCGCTACTGTTCCCGGGCCCGAGTGTGCGCCAATGGTGGGGCCGACATAGTTCATGACAAAATTCTCAATGCCGAAGCGTTTTTTCACCTCGTCCGCCACGAACTGCGCGTCCTGCAAACAGTCGCCGTGGCTGATGAAGATGATGTCGTTCTTGTAGTCCCCAACGGTTTCCTCCATGTAGTCCACGAGCTTTAAGAGCGACTGCTTCCTCCCGCGCACCTTGGTTAAGGGGATGAGATGGCCCTCATTATCCACATGCAGGACAGGCTTGATGCCGAGCATTGTCCCTACGACGGCCGCTGTCTTCGATACGCGGCCGCCGCGGTGCAAAAAGTGCAGATCGTCCACAGTGAAATAGTGGCACAGATGCAGCCGGTTTTCCATCAGCCACGAATGCACCTCGTCCAGCGAGGCGCCCTCGCTCTTCTTCTTGAGCGCCTTATAGACAAGCATCCCCTCTCCGAGGGAAGCCGCCAGCGTGTCCACCACCTCAATACTCCGCTCCGGATACTTTTCGCGCATCTCCTCCGCCGCAATGTACCCATTGCCGCAGGTGCCGCTGAGCCCGGAGGAAAAGGCGATAAAGAGGATATCATACCCCTCCCGGAGGTAAATCTCAAAAATGTCCCGGATCTGATCGGGGTTGGCCTGATTGGTCCGGGTCATTTCCCCGGCACGCATCAGGCGGTAAAACTCGGCGGGATCGAGCTTTTCGGTTCTGTCGTCGTAATCCTTTCCCGCGATGGAGTATTCGAGCGAAACAATCGGCAGAGCGTTGCGGCGGATGAATTCTCCGGGCAGGTCGGCAGTGTTGTCAGTGATGATGACATATCTGTTTTCGGACATGATGCTCCCCCCATTCCCTTTCCTCTATGGTCTGCGAACAGTATAACAAAAATCCCCTTTTCTTTCAAGTAATACTTAGCTGTAATTTAAGGAGGACGGAGATAAATCCATCACTTTGCGAGCTCTGCGATGCCATTCGCCACCCCTCTGAAGACCGGCGCCGCCGCGATGCCGCCAGATCCACCCTCCTCGTTGAGCACCACGATGGCATACTTGGGGGACTGGGCCGGGTAGAAGCCCGAAAACCAGGAGAGGACGATTTCACTCCCGTCCTCCCGGTAGGTCCAGGTCTGGGCGGAGGCGGTCTTTCCGCCCGCGGATCCGAAGCTCGGCCTCGCGCCCCAGCCGCTTCCCTGTTCGACAGTGGAAATCATCATTTCACGCAGTGCCGCCGCCGTAGCGGGGGAGATGATGGGGACAGCGTCCAGGTTCGGGTTCTCCTGATCGATGGTCTCCCCGTCCAGAGTGGAGCCCATCACCAGCCGCGGGGTGACAGCCCGGCCGCCATTGGCTATCATGCTGACAAGCTGCGCTATCTGTAAGGGAGTCGCCGTCAGTGACCCTTGGCCGAAGGAGAAATTGGCCCGGGTCGGGCGGTTCTGCAGATCCTCTGCGGACGGCATTGTCCCCGCGGCGGTCAGCATCTGCGGAGCCAGGCGTGTCTGGCGGGAGAAGCCTATCGCCTGGCAGAGCGTATACAGGCGATCCGGATCCAGCCGCTGGCCGAGATTGATAAAGTACGGGTTGCAGGACTGCTCGATGGCCCGCTGCATCGTGAGCCAGCCGTGACCGGCCAGATTGTGGCAGTGAAACTCGACGCCGTCGATTTCGACGGCGCCGCGGCACTCATAACCGAAGCCGGGCGTAATCCCGCTCTCGAGTGCGCAGGCCGCGACAGCGAGCTTAAACGTGGAACCGACATTATAGGCGCTCATCACCCGGTTGACAAACGGCTGCCCCTCCGCCTCCAGCGCGGACTGTACGTCCGACGGGGAGAACGACGGCAGGCTGACAGAGGCGAGAATGTCCCCGTTCTGCACGTCCATCACCACGATGGCCCCCCGGCGGATGTAGTAGGACGCGACCTCCTCCGCCATCCGCTGGATTTCCTCGTCGATGGTGAGCACAACCCCCTGTGCCGACAGATCCTGCCGGATGTCCGGCGGGACGTTTAAGAGCGGGGAGCCGCGCAGATCCACCGTATAGCTGACCTGCGCCTTCGAACCGCAGGAGGCGAGGATGCTGTCATAGGCTTTTTCGATGCCGTAAGCGCCCTTCCCGTCCTGCAAATGGCCGACGATGTGCGCCGCGGGCTGGGGGTCCTGATAGCGTTCCGTCGTGCGGAACACGTCCACGCCGTAGGCGTAGAGGAAGGGGGTATCCACCTCGAGCAGGAACGGGCGGTTATCTTGAAAGCGCTCGATCATCTCGAGCCGTTCCGGGCCGCTGAGCGTTTCGGAGAGCTCCGTGAGCGCCTCCGGGCAGGGCATCACCGCCGCGATGTAGCGTTCCTCCACGTTTGTCATCCGCCGCATGGCGCGGTCGTAGATAGTGCCGCGTTCATCAGGGATGTGCAGCGTGTAGCTCGACTGGGTTTTGGCAGCGGTGGAGAGCGCGTCGCCGGAGGTGAGGTAGTACAGGCGGAAGAACAGCCCAGCCGCCGCCGAAAGCAGCAGGCAGTACAGCGTGAGCATCCGCTTTTGCAGTTTTTTCATGTTACAGGCCCCTTTATTCGGGTGTTTCTTATAATATGAACGATTCCGGCGCTTTCCATGCAGGCGGCGAGGAGGATCCTCCCTCTAAATTCCAGATTGGTTTCTTCACTTTGCCGCTGCGGTCGAGTGAAAGCGGCGTGTCTTTCACTCATCACCGGCTTGATCTGGGGCAGAACAACGGAGTATAATGGATGAAAGACAGCGGCTTACTATCAGTTCCCGCTGAGCAGCGTTCGATTTTCCGGGAGGTTTTAGTCGATGGCAGATGCAGGCGGCTGTTCCAAAAAAATAACTCTGCTCTCTCTGGCGGTTCCCATCTTGATTGAACAGATCCTGCGTTCTCTGATGGGAACCGTGAATACATTCATGCTCAGCCGATTTTCAGACGATGCGTCGGCGGCGGTGGGAGTGGCCAATCAGATTTTAAACGTCGTCATCATTGCAGCCACGATGCTGGCCTCCGGGACGGCTGTCGTCGTCAACCAGAATCTGGGGGCGGGGAAGAACCGGGAGGCCGCCCATATCACGATGAACAGCATTACCATCAGCGCGCTGGCCGGCGCGGCGCTCAGTGTCGTGACAGTTCTCTTCGCCGCCCCTTTGGTGGAGCTGATGGGACTGGAGGAGAAGCTCGTCGGGGATGCGGCTGTCTATCTGCGTATTGTGGGCGCCTCCTGTGTCATTCAGTTTGTATCCACCATGATTGCGACCCATTTCCGCTGCCGAGGAAAGGCGCAGACAGCGATGCTGGTCATCGTCTTTAATAATGTGGTGAATCTCACCGGATCCTTCCTCGTGATTCGGGAATATCTGCCCATACACGGTGTATCCGGAATCGCGTCCGTCCGCCTGGTGAGCGAATTTCTGGGACTGCTGCTCATCATCCTTCTGTTTGCACGGGAAAAGTGGGATCTTCATCCGGGCGATCTGATGCGGATCCGGGGGGTGTATTTTAAGCAGATCACTGGCCTCGGCTTTATGAGCGGAATGGAGGGGATCTCCTTCACGGTGGCGCAGGTGCTCACCACCAGCTTTATTACGGCGCTGCCGTCCGCTGTACTTTCCGCCAAGGTGTATACGCAGACAGTCAATAACTATGCCTATATGGCGGGGATGGCGGTCGGGCAGGCAGCGCAGATTCTGGCCGGCCACCTGATCGGCGCGGGTGAGACAGAAAAAGCATACCGCTTTATCCGCCGGAGCTGGTTCGGCGTGCTGGGCTGCAACATGCTGTTCAGTGCCTGCTTTTTCCTTTTCTCCCGGCAGATGATCGGAATTTTCACCTCATCGGAGGAGATTTTCTCCATCGTGCGGACACTGTTTTTCATCGACATGTTTACCTGTGCCGGCCGTTCGTTCAACCACTCCTTTAATTACGGCCTGCGCAGCGCCGGATATGTCTTCTGGCCGATGATTATCGCCAACAGCTCGATTTGGCTGGTCAGCGTCGGCTTTGGCTATATGATGACGGTCACATGGGGATTCGGCATCACCGGCCTGTGGCTGGCCCAGACAGCGGACGAGTGGCTCCGCGGCCTGTGTACGATGGGGCTATGGATGAAAAAGAAATGGGTTGGAACAGCCGTGATAAAATCTGAGGAGGTACGGTAAAATGAGGAAAAGATCCCCCCTGCGCGAGCGGACGGACGAGTGGGTGCTGTCCCGGCGGGACGATATTGTGCGCGATATCGTCCGGCTTGTGCGCATAAAAAGCGTTTCCAGTCCGGGCAGCGCGATTGCTCCTTACGGCAGGGGCTGTCGGGAGGTCATGGATGAAATGTTCCGCATCAGCGCGGAGCACGGGCTTCCCATTCAGAATTTCGGCTATCATGCCGGGATGGCCGGCCCTGCGGAGGCGGATATCGGCATCTGGGGTCACCTGGACGTTGTGGAGGAAGGGGACGGCTGGATTTATCCCCCTACGAGGGAGTGATTCACGACGGTTTCCTCATCGGGCGGGGATCCGCTGATAATAAGGCGGCGGTCATCGCCGGCCTCTACACGGTTTTATGCCTGCGGGAGCTGTGCGGGGATCTCCGGTACAAAACCGGTGTATATTTCGGATGCAGCGAGGAGACAGGGATGGACGACATCCGTTATTTCCTCTCGCATGAAAAGCCCCCGGCGTTTTCCCTTGTAGCCGATTCGGGGTTCCCTGTCTGCTATGGGGAGAGCGGCTGCCTGGATATCCGCCTGATATCTGATGCCGCTTTGCCGAAGCAGATCCGGTTTCTGGAGGCCGGGATCGCGCACAACATCGTGCCCGCAAAAGCGGTCATCGCGCTGGAAACCGTGGAGGCGCCGCCGTCTGCGCCGGATATTGCCTCCCTGCGGCGGGAGGGCGCGCTCTGGATAGAGGCCGGAGGAAAAACGGGACATACCGCTTTCCCGCAGGGGAGCCGGAACGCCATCGGCGTTCTGGCGGAATACCTGTTAAAGAACGGGCTGCTTGCGGAGGAATCCCGCTCGCTCTTCCGTTTCCTCGGGGATCTGGCGGGGGACTTCCGCGGTAAACCTCTGAAAATCTCTGAGGACGACGGTTTCCCCGCCCCGCTGTACTGCATCCCGACCGCGCTGCGTATCGAGGAGGGACGCTTGGGGATCGATCTGAATCTCCGATATCCTGCGGGGGCTCCGGTGGAGGATCCCCGGATCATTGAGGAGGCCGTTCTGCTGGACACATTGAAAAATGCGGCGCAGGAGCAGGGATTCCGGTTTTCCGTTTTAAAGAGCAGTCCGCCCCGGCTCCATCGGAGGAGGGACGATTCGGTCGTGCAGGAACTCTGCCGGAATTATCTGGAGTCGGTGGACAATCCCGTTGGGGCGGAGCCGTTTGTACTGTCCGGAGGCTGCTATGCCGGGAAGCTGCCGAACGCTCTGGGATACGGCCCCGGCATCGGTCTGAAACGGCCGGACACATTCCTCCCTCCGGGACACGGCGGCGCGCACGGACCGGACGAATGTGTCCATATCGGCAGTATTCTAGCGCTGATCTCCACCTATGTGCAGGCGATCGTGGCCATTGACGGGATGGATTTGAATAAATAAACCGGTTCCGCTCATCATAAGGAAAAACCCGCATGAACGTCGTGTTCATGCGGGTTATTTCTGTTTACGTTTTTCTCAGCCCAGAAGGAGCTTATCGTCCGCCTCGTCCGAACCGGTTGCCTGCCCGAACCTGGCGAGCAGATCCTCCACGGTGAGCTTCTTCTTCGCTTCACCGGCAATATCCAGCGCGATTTTTCCCTCGTGCATCATGATAAGCCGGTTACCGTGGACAATAGCGTCCCGCATATTGTGTGTGATCATCAGCGTCGTGAGGCGATCCTTCTGCACGATGCGTTCGGTCGCGTCGAGCACCTTTGCCGCGGTTTTCGGGTCCAGCGCGGCGGTATGCTCGTCCAGCAGGAGCAGGCGCGGCTTTTGCAGGGTGGCCATTAGGAGTGTCAGGGCCTGGCGCTGTCCGCCGGAGAGCAGCCCGACCTTGGAGGTCAGCCGATCCTCCAGGCCCAGGTCCAGGATTTTTAACAGCTCGCGGTATTCGTCCCGCTCCTTTCCGGCGATGCCGGGGCGCAGGGTCCGCCGCTTTCCGCGGCGCGCGGCCAGAGCCAGATTTTCTTCGATCTGCATGGTGGCGGCTGTTCCCATCATCGGATCCTGAAACACACGGCCGATGTACCGGGCGCGCTGATGCTCGGGCAGGCCGGTCACATCGGTGTCCCCGATAAAGATGCTGCCGGAATCCACCGGCCATACCCCCGCGACCGCGTTGAGCAGCGTGGATTTGCCGGCGCCGTTTCCGCCGATGACGGTGACAAAATCCCCGTCCTTCAGGCACAGGGAGACATCCTGCAGAGCCGTTTTTTCATTGACGGTGCCCGCATTGAACGTTTTGAAGATATTCCGGATATCAAGCATGGAGCTTCCCACCCTTCCGCACAGATTTGGAAAAGTAATGGGATTTCCAATAGGGGATCGCCAGGAAGACGGCCACAATCACCGCGGAAATCAGCTTTAGATAGTTGGTGTCGATCCCGCTCAGACTCACAACCGCCTGCATGACGACATAATAAATGATGGAACCAATGGAGACTGCCAAAAGCTTCAGAGCGAAGTTGCGGAACACCCTGGAAAAGAGGACCTGCCCGATGATGACTGCCGCCAGACCGATGACGATGGCGCCCCTGCCCATGCTCGCGTCGGCAAAGCTCTGATACTGAGCCAGCAGAGCGCCGGAGAGGGCGACCAGCCCATTCGAAAGCATCAGCCCGAGGACCTTGCCGAATTCCGTGTTGATCCCCTGCGCGCGGGCCATGTTCTGGTTGGCGCCTGTCGCGCGCAGCGAAGCGCCCAGCTCGGTGCCGAAGAACCAGTACAAAACGGCGATCAGCGCGGCCGTAAACAATCCCACCACAAAGACCGGGTGGCGGGTGATGGGGCGTGTCCCTTTGGCGACGTCCTGCACAAAGCGCAGGGAGACCAGCAGCCGGTTTAAGTTTTCCGGATTCGTTACGTTGACAGCGACATTGGCCTTCATCCCCATGATGGCCAGATTGATGGACCACAGGCCGAGCTGGGTCAGGATCCCTGCCAGAATCGCGGGGATGCCGCAGGCCGTGTGCAGGAGTCCGGTTGCCAGTCCGGCTGCCATACCCGCGATCAGAGCGGCCAGAAGTGCCGCCCAGATATTTACACCCGTCCCGAACAGGACGACGAAGACCGCGCCGCCGGTGCAGAAGGATCCGTCCACTGTCAGGTCCGCGATATCCAGAATCCGGTAGGTGATGTACACGCCGATGGCCATAATCCCCCAAATCAATCCCTGCGAAATGGCGCCCGGCAGTGTACCGATAAAAGCCATCATCTGCGATTTCCTCCTCTGTTGTTGATATCCCAAATGGATTTTATATTCCGGCCAGGAGACAACGGGCGTTCACCATACCGCAGAAGCGGAAAAGGGAAATCCCTCTTCCGCTTCTGGCCGGCAATTTTCATGCGGTCCATCCTCCCGGATTAAGCGGCAGGCTCGATGGCGTCATACCCCTCCGGCACCGTGACGCCCAACGCCTCGCACATCGGCGGATTATACTTTTTCACAAACTCCGGAGCATATTCAATCGGCATAGTGGAGATATCCGCCTTGCCGGTCAGAATCTGTGCGGCCATCTCGCCGGTCTTGTAGCCGATATCGTAATAGCTGATGGAGAGGGTCGCAACGGCGCAGCCGGAGGCAATGCCCTCCTCACCGGCAAACACCGGCACCTTACCGTGGCAGATATTGTCGATGATCGGGGTGTTGGAAGCGGCGGTATTGTCGGTCGGGATGTAGAGCACATCGCTGCTGTCCGCCGCAGTCTGTGCGACAGCGGCGATATCGTTTGAATCCGAGAAGGGGTACTGGGTGCAGGTATATCCCATCCCCTCCAAGTGACTCTGGACCGTATCCACCTGATACTGGCTGTTCGCCTCGTTGGAGCAGTAAATCAAGCCGACAGTCTTTGCGTCCGGATACCACTCCTTGATCATTGCGGCCTGCTGATCCAGCGGCGCCAGATCGGAGGTGCCGGAGACATTACCGCCGACCGTGCCGGAAAAGTCCGTGATGCCGAACGCGACGCCGTATTCCGTGACCGAGGTGCCCAGAATCGGGATGTCCGCTGTCGCTGTCGCGGCGGCCTGCAGAGCGGGGGTCGCGTTCGCCATGATCAGATCCACGTTTTTCGAGACAAAGGAGTTGGCGATTGTTGCGCAGGTGGCGGGATCGTTGGCTGCGTTCTGAAGGTCAAAGCGCACCTGGCCGGGGAGCAGCTCGTTCAGCGCGTCCTGGAAGCCTTCCGTAGCTGCGTCCAGAGCGGGATGTGTCACCAGCTGCGAGATGCCCACCTCATATGTGACCTTCTCCGCTTCCGGCGCGGATGAGGACGCTTCGCTTGAAGACAGGGACGTACTGTCCGCAGACGAGGACTCGGCCGGCTGTCCGCCGCCCGAGCAGGCTCCCAGCGAAACTGCCGCAGCCAGCGCCAGCAGTGTCAGTGGTTTCAATGTTTTCTTCATTTAGAATTCCTCCAATTTTCGTGGTTTAAAGCTTTATCGCTTTTTGTTATAAAAGCACCGGTGCAAAAAAAGAATGTGATTTCTCACGTCGACTAGTATACTGCGATCTATCTCCGATGTCAAGAAAAAATTACGCATTTTTTCCCAATCCGGCGCGAAATACGGCGGATTCCGCGCCGGATCCTTTTCCGTGCTTTCGAAATCGTGGCCGTCAGGATATAGTGCGAGGACTCCTCTGCACGGCGCGGCTGTCCTCCTTTCCGCGCATCAGACGTCTTGCTCCCGCAATCGTGCCGGACGCGGTCGAGGAGACCACCAGCGCGTTCAGAATGCACAGAACGCCGGCGCCCAGAGACAGTGTCCCCGTGAAGGAGAGGGAGAGCAGCAGGATGCCGAATGCGGAGAAATAGGAGATCACCTGGGTGGGAATCTGCCCGCGGCTGTTAAAGAACGCGTCGATAAACGCTGTCACGAGCCCGGTTGCCGCAGCCGCGCCCGCTAGGGATCCGAGCATCTCCCAGGTGAAGAATGAATCCAGCAGATTGTTCATAGTATTCCCCCTTTATATCTGAAAAACACGGTAAAACAGTATACGCCTGTTCTCCTGCTCCATATGACCCATCAATAAAATACTGAGGATGGCTTTGGCCGCCCTCAGTCATTATCGAAGGAATAGGGGTGGGGATAATAACAGAAATCTGCTTTGGCGCGGATCTGATCCCGCCGGACATAGGGGTGTTCCCAGAAGCGGGAATCGTAAGAGTCGTTGCGGTTGTCGCCAAGGACGAAGTAGCACTCGTCCGGGACAGAGAAGGGGCCGAAGCTGCCCAAGGGCGGTTCCATGAGGTAGGGTTCATCGAGCGGTAGCTCCGCCTCATCGACATAGACGCGGCCCTCGACGATACAGATTGTCTCGCCCGGCAGACCGATGATCCGCTTGATGTACTGTTCGGATTCGTCATCGGGAAAGGAGAAGAGGATAACGTCCCCCCTCGCCGGCGGGGAGAAGACGTAGGCCAAGCGGCTGCCGATGATCCGGTCGCCGACGGAGATGGTGTCCGCCATCGATCCGGAGGGGACAACCGCGTTGACGATCACCGCGTTATTGATAAACAGCGCGACAGCGAGGGCGGAGGCTATGTATTTGCACCAGATGAAGATTTCACTCCAAAGCGGCGCGGGCTTTTTCCTTCTCATGCACTTCCCTCCCTCTCTGCCATTTTATCAGTCTGTGCGGAAAATGTCAAATCCGCGGGGCAGCTTCTGCGGGCATACGGCGGGTCTTGTCCGAATATATATGGAGCAGAGATCGCATCATTCTGGAGAGAAGCTGGTTGTGAGCAGTTGAAAAGAATCAAGCAGAGCCCCAAAAAATGGATTATTTCCTTCGGCCTTCTGGCACTGATCCTGGCAGTCTATCCGGCGGCACGCTCCAATGCCGGCCGGATGAAGCCTCTCCTGACAGCGGCAGGGGAGCGCCTTGCGCTGCTGTCCGCTCTTTCCGAACTGCCGGATACCGCGGCCGATCTGCTGGAGGTTCGTTTTTCCGGCGCGGCGATTCCGTCCGCGCCGGAGGCGGCTGATCTGCCCGCCGCACCGGATCCGCCTTCGGCCAAGCCGGAAGCGGTGTCCTCCAGTGCGCCCGAGGAGCCGCCCGCGCCGCCCGAATCCTCTGCGGAGCCGCCGACGGAATCATTGTCCGATGAAAAGGAAAAGCCGGCGCCGCCGGAGATTCCCGCCGCCTACCGAGGCCCGATGCTCGAGGAGGATCTTTCCGGGATACCGTCCAAGAACTATCTCTCCCTCTCTCCGGCGGGGTATTTGCGCAACTATACGAAGCTGAGCTTCGAAGATATTGAAGAGGTGCTGCAGACACCGTGTGCGGTTTCAGTCGGGGATAACACGCAGCCGCAGGTGCTGATCTACCACACCCACGCGACAGAAGCCTTTGAGCGCTATGACTCCGATACCTACGACACACGGAATAACTGGCGCAGCACGGACAACAATATGAATATGGTAGCAGTTGGAAACGCACTGGCCAAATCGCTGGAGGAGAACGGGATCAACGTCCTGCACGACACGACCCAGCATGACTACCCCTCCTACAACGGCGCCTACGAACGCAGCGCCCAGACCATCGCGGGATACCGGGAGCAGTACCCGACCCTTCAGGTCCTTCTGGACGTTCACCGCGACGCCATTGACCGCGACGGGACACTCGTGCGGCCGGTTACAACCATCGACGGGAAAAAGGCGGCCCAGCTGATGATCATCGCCCCCTGCGACGATGGGACCATGGACATCCCGAACTGGCGGGAGAATCTGCGCTTTGCGGCGGCCATCCAGAGCCGGGCGGAGCAGGACTTCGCCCGCCTGATGCGGCCGGTTTTCTTCTGCTACCGCAAGTACAATCTGGATAAGACGCCCGCCTCGCTGCTTCTGGAATTCGGCTCCCACGGCAACACGCTCGAGGAGTGCGAGTATACGGCTTCGCTTGTGGGGAAGTCGATAGCGGCGGTTCTGCATGAATTGCAGTAAACGCATCTCATCATATCAAATGGAGACGGAACATGAAAAAAAGGAAAAAAAGAAAACCGGGTCCTCTGGATCTCCGGCTGGTGCTGGCAGGATTTTTCGCTTCCCTGTGCCCCATCCTGCTGATGCTGGGGCTGGTCTATGTCAATCACCACGCCCGCCAGACCGGCCTGGCGGACAGCCGCACGCTCACGGAGGTCCAGAACACGGGGCGGGAGACCACGGTCAGAATCGTCAACGCGCAGTTCACGATCGACTGGGAGGCATATGAAAACCTGGAGCCGCTTTTACAGAAGATGACAGTCTTTCTGCCCGGCTCCCTGCGCGCTGTGACGGCTTCGTTCTACGGGGCCGCGGAGGCGGCCGGCAGCTTTCAGACATTCCCTGCATCGGCCGGGGACGTTACCATCGGGAGCACGGAAACCGGGAAGGGCGCCCCCTGAACCGGGAACGCCCCCTCACTTGTGATATTTTCCGCCGCGGCTGATGTTGAAGGCGCGGTAGAGCTGTTCGAGGAGCATCAGGCGGGCGAGCTGGTGCGGAAAGGTCATCTCCGAGAGCGACAGGCGAAGCTGAGAGCGGCGCTTCACCTCGCTGCTGAGGCCCCACGATCCGCCGATGATGAAGGCTGCGCCGCTGCTCTCGAGCATCCAGCAATCCAGTGTCCGGGCCAGCACCGGGGAGGTGAGCTGCCGCCCCTCTATGCACAGCGCCGCCGCCGTATAACCGCGGGGCAGGCGCGCCAGTATCGCTTCGCCCTCCTGCCGGAGCCCTCGCTCTATGTCCGCCTCTGACGGACGGTCCGGCAACCGGAATTCCGGGATCTCGATCACCTGCACCTTGCAGTACGCGCCCAGCCGTTTCAGGTATTCCGCGCAGCCGTCGGCAAGGTATTTTTCGCCCAGCCGGCCCACAGCCAGCACCGTGACGCCGAACATCAGAACACCACCACAGGGGAGGGGGAAAACTTGGGCGCCACCTCAACCACGCATTCCTCCAGCCCGGCTAGGCGCAGGGCCTCCCGTGTCGTGTACAGGGCCAGATCCTCGAGGTTGTTCTGCTTGCTCGTGTGGGCGAGCACCATCCGCCGCACCCCGCTCTGTGCGAGCCGGACAGCCGCGGCGGCGCAGTCGTCGTTGGAGAGGTGGCCCCATGCGCCCTGGATCCGCCGGATCAGCGTGCGCGGATAGCTTGAGTGCTCCAGCATCTGCGCATCGTAGTTCGATTCGAGCACCACGGCCTCACAGCCGGACAGACTGTCATAGACCGTGTCCGTAAAACAGCCGAGGTCGGTGGCGAAGCCGGCGCGGCGTCCGTCGGGCAGAGAAAAGACATAGCCGCAGGCATCGCCTGCGTCGTGCTGGGTGGGGAAGATGTCGAAGGCAAGGCCGCCCGCCATACCGCCGCCCGCGAGCGGGCAGAGCTGTGCGCCGGGCGGAACAAGATCGTGATCGGCGAGGTAGTTAACTGTCGCGTATGTACCGAAGACAGGGACAGGACAGCGCCGCAGCAGCACCCGCAGCGCCGAAATATGGTCGCTGTGCTCGTGGGTGAGCACAATAGCGTCGATGGACTGCGGGGAGATACCGTGATTGACGAGCGCTGTCAGGATCCGGCGGCAGGATCCGCCGGCATCAATGAGCACGGTGGTGTCCGCAGTGGAGAGACAGGAGCAGTTGCCCGCGCTGGAAGAGAAGAGGGTAAACAGGCGTACCGGGGACAGTTCGGACACGGGGGACCTCCTTTTTATCGGGTGAACACGGTTGGACACGTTTACAAACAAGACAAATCCCCCGTCGAAAAGCGGGGGATGAATTTACAATGCTTTGGGCAGGGCGGAATCAGGGGTATAGATTTTCTTAATATCGGCCCCCAAGCCCTGCAGTTTCTGCACGATGTTTTCATAGCCGCGCTCGATGTGGTAAATGTCCTCGATCTCAGTGACGCCGCTTGCGCAGAGCGCAGCGATGAGCAGCGCGGCTCCGGCGCGCAGATCGGTCGCCTTGACTGGCGCTCCCTTGAGCTCCGGCACCCCCTCTATGACGGCGACCTTGCCGTCCACCTGGATGTTCGCCCCCATCCGGGCCAGCTCGTCCGCATAGCGGAAGCGGTTGTCCCACACGCCCTCGGTCACGATGCTTGTCCCCTGCGCCATCGAAAGCAGGACAGTCATCTGCGGCTGCATATCCGTGGGGAAGCCGGGGTGCGGCAGGGTCTTGACATTGACCTTGCAGATGGGGCCGGTGCGGGAGACACGGATGCAGTCATCGTACTCCTCCACATTCGCGCCTGCGCGCAGGAGCTTCTGCGTGATAGCCTCAAGGTGCTTGGGGATGACGTTGTGGATCATCACATCCCCGCCGGTGGCCGCGGCGGCGACCATATAGGTCCCGGCCTCGATCTGATCCGGAATGATGGAGTAGTTGGTCCCGTGCATGAAATCCACGCCATGAATTTTAATGACATCGGTACCCGCGCCGTGGATGTCTGCGCCCATGGAGTTGAGGAAGTTGGCGAGATCCACGATGTGCGGCTCCTTGGCGACATTTTCAAGCACTGTCAGCCCTCTGGCACGCACGGAGGCGAGCATAAGGTTGATTGTCGCTCCGACGGAGACAACGTCGAAATAGACATGCGCGCCGTACATCTCGCGCGCCCGGGCGTTCACAACGCCGTGATCAATCGACACCCCGCACCCGAGCGCCTCGAACCCCTTGATATGCTGATCGATGGGGCGCGCGCCGAAATCGCAGCCACCGGGCATGGAGACGCTTGCGCACATCGTCCGCCCGAGCAGGGCGCCGAGGAAGTAGTAGCTGCCGCGCATCTGCCGAGCCAGCTCATACGGCACGGAGGGGGAAATCAGGTGGGAGGTATCTATGGAGACGGTGGTTCTGTCGAGCATGCGCACACTCGCGCCCATCTCCTGTAAAATTTTGAAAAGAA
>CATJVQ010000039.1 GCA_949743955.1 uncultured Oscillospiraceae bacterium
CGACCCGGATGGGGCTCGAACCCACGACCTCTAGCGTGACAGGCTAGCGTTCTAACCAACTGAACTACCGGGCCATCCTTCGCCTTTCAGCGACAGATAATATTATATCGCAGCCATTTTATATTGTCAAGGACTTTTTTCGCCTTTATAAAAAAAATGCAGGAACGGTCAAAACCGTCCCCGCATTTTATATACTGCGTCATACCCTTTTCTGTTTTTTAATCCTGTTCCTCCTCGGGTGAGTCCTCCGCCTCCTCCTCGGGCACGCTCTCGGCCACACTCGCTATCTGCCCCTCCGCGGTCTGTGCGCCATAGCGGACCTGCTTCTCCGGCGGCGGCTCCTCAATCGCAATCAGCTGATAGTACGCCCCCACCTTCCGCAGGCGGTATACCATGTACTTATGCGGATCCGGAGTCGCGCCGTCCGCGCCGGTGGAGGTCCACACAGTCCCCGGCGGGATGTAGCCGACGAGGAGGTCATATTCGTCGCCATTGCGCTCGATCTCATCCACACGCGGCGTATACAGCGCCGTCGCGCTCGCCACGGGCACCAGATACGTCTTGGTCGGCTCGTTGTATGTGTAGCTGATGCCGAAGTCGGACGGGAACGACATGTGTTCCAGTGTCACCTGCGGCCCGAAAAAGCGTGCCGCCGCCACGTCCACGTCGGAGGCGGGAACCATCAGGTTGCTCTGCGCGTCAAACGGATACGTCTCCCGCTTTTCGCCGAGCATGGTCGCCCACAGGGCCGACTCAAGCAGCACCCGGTTATCGAGCATGGTGACATCCTGGAACGACGGCGGATCAAACATGAGCATCGGCTGCACAATCTGGGCAAAACGCTCCTTCTCGCGGGAATTATCGTAAATCTGCTGCGTGAGATTGATACCCACCCAGATGAGCGCCGCAATTCCCGCCGCCGCCAGCGCCAGCACCAGCGCGCCCACCGGCGCAGCCGCACGGTTCCGGCGGTGCCGGTGCAGGTCGTGCAGGGATTGATATTCCATTGAGTCCGTCCTTTCGCATTTCGATTTTATAAGTATACCACATCCCCGCCCATGCTTTCAAGAGCGGCAGAAGATGAATTCATCTTTCTTCATTCCCGGATCTGCCCCTCGCCGAAGAGAAGGTACTTCTGCGCTGTCAATTCGCGCAGCCCCATCGGGCCGCGCACATGCAGCTTCTGCGTGGAGATGCCGATCTCCGCCCCCAGCCCGAAGACACCGCCGTCCGTAAAGCGTGTGGACGCGTTGACATAGACAGCCGCAGCGTCCACGAGGGCGGTGAAGCGCATGGCGGCGGGATAGCTCTCGGTCACGATGCACTCCGAATGCCCTGTCGAAAATCGCGCGATATGCGCTGCCGCCTCCTCCAGACTGTCCACGACGCGCGCGTTCAGGATATAGTCGTTATACTCCGTGGCGTAGTCCTCTTCCGCGGCGGGAAGAACGCCGGGGAGAATCTCCCTCGTCCGCCCGCAGCCCCGCCACTCGACATTGTGCTTATCCAGCGCCGCCTTCGCTTTTGGCAGGAATACCGGCGCGATATCCTTATGGACGAGCACCGTCTCGCAGGCGTTGCAGACGGACGGGCGGGATGTCTTGGCATTCTCAAGAATCCGCACAGACATCTCCACATCCGCTTTCGCATCCACATACGTGTGGCACACCCCTGCCCCCGTCTCGATGACGGGCACCGTCGCCTCCCGCACAACCGCCCGGATGAGCCCCGCCCCGCCGCGCGGGATGAGGAGGTCCAGATATCCCTCGAGCGTCATCATCGCCTTTGCGCCCTCGCGCGAGGTGTCCTCCACGAGCCCGACACAGTCTTCAGGCAGGCCGCTCTCTTTGAGCGCCGCGTGCAGGACAGCGCACAGCGCCCGGTTGGAGCGCAGCGCCTCCTTCGAGCCGCGCAGCATGCAGGCGTTCGCGGATTTTAAGCACAGCGCCGCCGCGTCGACGGTGACATTCGGCCGCGCCTCACAGATCATCCCCACCACGCCGAAGGGGACACGTGTCTGATACATTCGCACGCCGTTTTCCAGCGTGCGCCCGCCGTCCATGACGCCCACGGGATCCTCGAGCCGCACGATGTCCTCCACGGCCGACGCCATGCTCTCGATACGCCCCTCGTCCAGACGAAGGCGATCGATCATCGCCTCCCGCACGCCCGCCTCCCGGGCCGCGCGGACATCCTCCCCGTTCGCCGCGATCACCTCCGCCCGCCGCTCCCGCAGCAAGCGCGCCGCCGCTGTCAGAGCCGCGTTTCTCTGCCCGGCGCCCGAGAGCGCAAGGGTGTGCGAAGCCGCCTTCAGCCGTTTGCCAAGTCCGGTCAGATCCGTCATCTGGGCGCCTCCTCTTCCGCATAGAACCGTGTCCCGATGGGGCGGCCCTCCATTAAATCATAGAGTCTGTCCGGCTGTTCGCCCGACATAACAACCGTGTCGATCCCCGCTTTGGACGCTATCTGCGCCGCGTGCAGCTTTGTCACCATGCCGCCGGTTCCCCGGGCGCTTCCGGCCCCCTGCGCGCAGGAGAGGAGCGCATCGTCGATAACGCGCACCTCCCGGACGAGTTCTGCCCGCGGCTCGGTGCGAGGATTGGCGGTATACAGCCCGTCGATATCCGTGAGGATCACCAGGAGCTGTGCCCCGCACAGTCCGGCCACCACAGCGGAGAGCGTGTCGTTGTCGCCGAACTCGATTTCCTCCACCGCTACGGTATCGTTCTCATTGACAACCGGCACCACGCCATACTCCAGCAAGCGCGAAAACGTGTTGCGGCAGTGCGCGCAGCGGCTCTCGTTCTCCATGATGTCCCGCGTCAGCAGCACTTGGGCGATGGTGTGGTTATACTGGGAGAACTGCCGATCATACATGTCCATCAGCTCCACCTGGCCGACCGCGGCGAGCGCCTGCTTGGACTGGATGTCGCGCGGCCGCTCGGGCAGGCCGATTTTTCCCACCCCCACGCCGATGGCGCCCGACGTGACCAGCACAATCTCCTTCCCCATATTTTTAAGATCCGAGAGCACGCGCACAAACCGCTCGATGCGCCGCAGATTGAGCAGCCCGTTCGGATATGTCAGCGTCGAGGTCCCCACCTTGACGACGATTCGTTTTACCTGTGTAATCTCCAAATCCATCCTTATCCTCCAAACTCCCGGCCGCCGGTATAGACCCGCCGGATGTGATAATCTCCGTCCACCACGACCAAATCTGCTTTCCGCCCCGGCGCAATGGATCCGATGTGCTTTTCCAGCCCGATAACGCGCGCGGGCGTGCCGGTCGCGGCCATGACGGCGTCACACTCGGGGACGCCGAAACGGATGGCGCGCACCATGCACGTAAACAGATTCGTACAGCTCCCGGCGATGGTTCCGTCCCGCAGCAAGGCGCGCCCACCCCGGACAAAGACCTCCTGCCCGCCCAGCTCGTACACCCCATCAGGCATCCCGCAGGCCTCCATGCTGTCGGAGATGAGCACGGCCCGCCCCCCCAGCATACGGAACGTGACGCGCACCGCGGCTGGATCTACGTGTACGCCGTCCGCAATCAGCTCCGCCGTCACCGGGGAATCGAACGCCGCCCCTACCACGCCGGGGGCACGGTGTGTGAACGGCGTCATCGCGTTATAGAGGTGGGTGACATGTCCGGCGCCCGCCTCGATCGCCCGGCGCGCTGTCTCATAATCGGCGGCGGTATGCGCCAGCGAGAGCACTACCTTCCCGCGCTCCGCCGCGAGGAACGCGTCCGCGCCGGGCAGCTCGGGGGCGAAGTCGCAGAGCAGGATGTGCCCGCCCGCCGCCGCCTGCATCTCCTCAAAGAACGTTGCCGACGGCTCCCGCAGATTTTCCGGATCCTGCGCGCCGCACTTCTCTCCCGAAAAGAACGGACCCTCCATATTGATCCCGCACATCGCCGCGCCGGACAAACTATCCCGCTCCGCCCCGATGAACGCGCCCAAGCGCGCCATCGCCTCCCGCAGAGGCGTTTCCGGCAGCGACATTGTCGCCGCGCAGACGCTTGTGACACCGTTTGCCGCATAGTAGCGCAGCATCCGGCGGTAATCCTCCGCGCCGCCGCGCGACCAGTCCCCGCCCACGCAGCCGTGGGTGTGGATGTCGCACAGGCCGGGGATCACCGTCAGCCCCGCCAGATCCTCGCCGTCCCCCGGAAGGTGGGGGCCGACCTCCGCAATCACGTCGCCCTCGGACAGGATATCCGCCTGCGCGAACGATCCGTCCGGCAGAAAGACACGCGCATTCTGTAAAAGCATCTTTTACAGCTCCTTCCCCGCGTTTTCGGCAAGCCACCGCGCCACACCGTCCTCCTCATTGGAGGGAATGATGTGCGTCGCCATCGCCCGCAGCGACGGCACCGCATTTTCCACCGCGCAGCTCACGTCCGAGATGCTGAACATCGGCTCGTCGTTGACAGCGTCGCCGAACGATACGATCCGGGTAAACCCCATCATCCGGCACAGCTTCTGTATGGCGCCGGCCTTGCTTGTCTCCGCCGGCATGATTTCGCAGAAATATTCCGGCCGGTACAGCTCTTGCTGAAGCGTGCAGCGGAAACCCTTCCTCCCCCGCATCGCCTCATATACAGGCTCGAGCTCCTCCCTGGGGCCGATGCAGGTGTAGTAAAAAATGTCCCCCTCATAGAGGCGCTCGGCCGACGGGAGACATACAAACCGCGGATCCCCCGGCCGCTGGCTGAAATAGTAGCGCAGGCCGTCGTTCTCTGTCCCCGCCACCCAGGACACTGTCTCAACGGGGGAGCCGGTAAACGCATACACCAGCGGGGAGACCCCGCATGCCCGCATAACCTGTGCAACGATCCCCGTCTGCTCAGGGGTAAATCGGTTGAGCGAAAGGATCTCCCGGTCTTTGAGGCTCCCTTTCGCGAGGAACGAGCCGTTATACACAACGACAGGCATCGCCAGTTCCAGCCCCGCTGTCACAACGCTCGCCGAATGCTGTGAACGGGCTGTGGCGTAGGTCAGCGGCAGCCCTTCGCGGACAAGGCGGTTCAACGTCTCTAGGCTCCATGCGGAGACACGGTCCTTCCGGTTCAGAAGCGTCCCGTCCAAGTCCGTCACGTACAATGTCTTTTCCGGCATACTGCTCCCCCTTTCGCACCCATTGTACACCAAAGCCGGAAAATGTTCAACTGCCTGTGCAAAAGACACAACAGCCGGACGCCGTCCGAAGACGGCGCCGGCTGCTGATAAGCTGATAAACTGAAAGGGGAGGATGAATACGGAATAACGGCCTATCCCCGGACAGCGGCGAAGGCCTTACCCAGATCGGCGATGAGATCGTCGATATGCTCCGTGCCGATGGAGAGGCGGATCGTGTTGGGCTTGATGCCCTGATCCAGAAGCTCCTTTGGGGAGAGCTGAGAATGCGTCGTCGTGGCGGGGTGGATGACGAGGCTCTTCACATCGGCCACGTTCGCTAAGAGTGAGAAAATCTCCAAATGGTCGATGAACGCATGCGCCTCCTTCTGCCCGCCCTTTATCTCGAACGTGAAGATGGACGCGCCGCCGTGCGGGAAATACTTCTCATACAGCGCGTGATCGGGGTGATCCGGCAGGCTCGGATGGTTGACCTTCTCCACCTGGGGATGCTTCGAGAGATATTCCACAACCTTTTTCGTGTTCTCCGCGTGGCGCTCCAGGCGCAGGGAGAGCGTCTCGGTGCCCTGCAGGAGCAGGAAGGCGTTGAAGGGGGAGATCGCCGCGCCCATATCCCGGAGCAGGATGGCGCGCACATAGGCCGCAAAGGCGGCGGGACCGGCGGCGTCCACAAAGGAGACGCCGTGGTAGCTGGGGTTCGCCTCGGCGATGGGGGCATACTTCCCGCTGGCCTTCCAGTCGAACTTCCCGGAATCCACGATGACGCCGCCGAGCGTCGTCCCGTGGCCGCCGATGAACTTTGTTGCGGAATGGACGACGATGTCGGCCCCGTGCTCGATGGGCCGGATGAGATAAGGGGTGCCGAACGTGTTGTCGATCACCAGCGGCAGACCGCGGCGGTGCGCTATACCGGCGATGGCATCAATATCCGGGATATCGCTGTTCGGGTTGCCGAGCGTCTCCAGATAGACAGCCGTCGTGTTCGGGCGGATAGCGTCCTCCACCTCGCGGAGGTTGTGCGCGTCCACAAACGTGGTTGTGACACCGTACTGCGGCAGCGTGTGCGCAAGGAGGTTATAGGTACCGCCGTAAATGGTCTTCTGCGCCACGATGTGATCCCCCGCGCGCGCTAATGCTTGGATGGTGTATGTAATCGCGGCCGCCCCGGAGGCCACCGCCAGTCCGGCCGCGCCTCCCTCCAGCGCGGCGATGCGCCTCTCAAACACATCCTGCGTGGAGTTGGTCAGGCGCCCATAGATATTGCCGGCATCACTGAGATCGAAACGGGCGGCGGCATGCGCGGAATTCTTAAACACATAGGAGGTGGTCTGGTAAATCGGAACAGCGCGGGCGTCCGTCGCCGGATCCGGCTGCTCCTGCCCCACATGCAGCTGAAGAGTCTCGAACTTATACGAACGATTGCTCATGATAAACGACCTCTTTCTGCTTATTCCAAAATAATGACTGTCTGGATTATACTACTATTTACCCAGTATGTCAATAGGTATTTATAAATTCAAAATCCCGCTGCCCTTTCCGGCGGCGGGACTGAAATCATCTCTGAATCGAGCGGCACTCCAGATAAAAGCGTTTATCCCACGCATTGCCCATGGAGAAGGTTTTGCGCGTGAGCACACTATCCTGAATAACGGCGCGGAACAGCTCCTCCTTATCCACCGGCGGCAGGAGGAAGCCGAGCGTATTCGGCTGTTTAGAGAGCTTCTCCACAACGTCCTCCCCGTGTATGTAGTCGCAGTGCCCGCCGAACTCCGCCGTATATTCGTCGAGGAATTCCTGAAGGGTGCCGACTGTCATGGCCGACGTGGGTGCGCCGATCACCATCTTCTCTCTTATCCCGTCGCGCACGAATTCGAAATACTGCTTCCCCTCTTCCCCGACACACAGGATGTCGTGCAGCCGCCCCTCCAGATGCCGCCGGTCCACATCGTAGACAACACGGTGGATGGGCTCGAACTCGAGCGATTCATCGTAGAGATTGACAACCTCTACCAGCGCATACCGCGCCGGATGATCAGGGAGCGGCTCCCCGGCCTCCTCGCACAGGCGGCGGTAGTGCTCCTTTGCGCTTGCTAAGGAGTGGTTCCCGTCTCCGACGGCGAACACGAGCGGAGCCGCCTTCGCACCACAGCGTTCATGGAACGCCTCCGGGTCCGCCAGCGCCGCGAGCGCACGGTCGATGTCCGCCGTGCCAAAGGCGTCCACACGCCAGCCCGCCACACGGCCGCTGTCCATCATGAGCGGGAAATCGTAGAGCGGGGTGAAGCTGCCTCGCCGAGCGCGCACCGGGCCGATGACACTATCCTCCCGGTCGTCGATAAGCAGCATCACGTGCGGCATCTCAAGCGCCGCCGCCTCGCGCACCTGCACGCGCGGCGGGATGCGCTCGAGCACTGTCGCCTCTGTCGCGCGCACGGGGGAGGCGGAATGCTTTGAGAAATCGTAGGCCGTCAGGTCGATTTTCCCCACCAGCCCGCGCCGGATCGCGCCGGAGCGCAGGGTGCGCTCCACGTAAACATAACTGTCCGGGATTTTATCGAACACGCCGGAACGCAGGTACTGCCGCATGAAGCGGCCCGTCCGTTCAATGCGCTCCTCGACGCCGCGCTCCTCCAGAGCACTCTCCGGCAGTATCATCCGGTACGCGCTCGGCGCGTCCCCGACAATCCGCTCCACTTCCTTCCAGTATTCCGGCTGGCTCGTATACTGGTCGCAGGCCACCACGGCAAACTGTTCGCGCAGCTCCTCCCTGGGGATGAGGATATCCGCCGGACTGAAAATTCTGTTCAACTGTTCCCTTCCTTTCCCATTCCCTTGATAGACCGTTTCTATGACAGACCATTCTGTCATACACGTGCACCCAATGTGTTCAGATAGTTTGCCGCCATCGTTGCAGCGACAGCGCCGTCCGCCGCGGCGGTGACAATCTGCCGCAGCGGCTTTTTCCGGCTGTCCCCCGCCACGAATACGCCGGGAACCGGTGTCGCGCAGTCCTCCCCGGCATCGAAGTAGCCATCCTCTGTCAACGGGAGGGAGGACGCGAAAAGCCCGTTGTCTGGCCGTGTTCCGATGGCGATGAACACCCCGGATACCGCCAGCCTCTCCCTCTTCCCCGCTTTGTCAAGCAGAGCAAGCTCCTCCACAGCCTTCTCCCCACGGATCTCCTCCACAACCGTGTCATAATGGATCCGGATATTCTCCTTCGCGCACACAGCCGCCTGCAAAATCGGGGAGGCGCGAAACGCATCGCGCCGGTGGATGAGGTGTACGGTCGAGCAGGTGTTCGCAAGGAACAGCGCATCCTCAAGCGCCGTATTGCCGCCGCCCACGACGGCGGTCTCCTTCCCCCGGTAGAGCGCCCCGTCGCACGTGGCGCAGTAGCTGACACCGCGCCCCGCCAGGCGCTCCTCCCCTCCGCACCCGAGCTTTGCCCGGCGCGCGCCGTTGGCGATGATGAGCGCGCGAGTCTGCAGCGTTCCCTCCGAGGTGGTCAGCGTTTTGACCTCCCCGGCGAGCGAGCAGCCGGTGAGCTTCTGGAAGAGCACCTCTGCCCCCAGCTCGGACGCCTGCTGATACAGCCCCACCGAAAAATCGACTCCCGTAATCTGTATGATCCCCGGATAGTTTTCAATCGTGGGCGTTGAGGCGACCTGCCCGCCGTACATGCCCTCCTCGAGCACCAGCGCGCCGTACCCGGCCCGGATGAGATAGACGGCCGCCGTCAGCCCCGCGGGGCCCGCACCGACAATCACCACATTTTCCCTTTTTTCCATACATTCCTCTCTTTCCTGCCGAAAGACCCTTTCAGCGCCGCCCCCAGAAGCGCCGGGGCGGCGGACAGGGCCCCTTCTGGCCCAGATTGCAGTCCACGATAATAATATCGTCTCCAATGCTGCGGATGTTACACCACTGAATGATAATATCGTCCTCACGGCCGAACAGGCCGAAGAAGCGCGGCCGCCCGTAAATCACCAGCGCAAGCACGCAGGCATTCGCCGTGTCAATATCCACGTCGCACACATAGCCCAGACGCCGCCCGTCATGAAGATTGATAACGTCCTTATAACGCAGGTCGTACATTCTGCAAATCACATCCGGCACCTCCCTTCCCATTCTATGGAAATTCTTAGAAATATTTCCAGTGCTGCTCCACAGAAAACTTGCGGTAATGGCTTTCTGCGAGGCATCGTTTAGTTATATTTTTGAGAATTTCCATATACTGCGGGAACGGATAAATGCCCGTCACGGCCGGGGCGACGTGACGGGCTGCTCCTTCCTGCTCGTTTTCGCGGCAGAACCGAAAGCCAAAAACGACGAATCTGTAAGCGTGAGCGGATTGATATACACCCCGTTTATGGAGGCGGAAAAGTGCAGGTGCGGGCCGGTGGCGAAGCCCGTCGCGCCGACCTTGCCGATGAGATCCCCCGTCTTTACCATCGCGCCCGCCTCCACGTTGATTTCGGAGAGATGCTCATACCATGACTTGAGCCCGCAGCCGTGTTCCACCACGATCGTGTTGCCCGTGAGCTGCACAAAATCGGCGAACAGGACACGCCCGTTCTGCGCCGCGTACACCGGCGTGCCGGTGCCGGCGCTCCAGTCGATGCCGTCATGCCGCGGATTGGGTTTGCCATTGACCGTGCGCAGGAAACCGAACGGTGTTGTAACGGTATATTCCCCGTCCATCGGGCGGCGGAAGGGGCCGTCGAAATATTTTTCATCGTCGTAGATTTCCTTGAGGGGCCAAATCTTCTGGCGGAATTCCTTCGACGCCGCGTCGTTAAAGATGGTGCTGCCGGCGACCTGCTCGTCCACAATGAGCTCCTGGAGATCGAACTGCTTGTCCGACACCTGCACCGTAAACACGGCCCCGCCATCACGCAGGCGGTCTCCGAGGACGCTTACCGTATAGGTCCCGGCCGCCGTATGGTAGCTCACCGGCAGGAAGCCGATGAGCAGGTTCTTCCCCGCCTTTGTGAAGCGGACGTTAAACCCGAAAGGATTTTCCACTCTCACGCCGGAAGCATCCTCCGTACCGCGCAGCTTGACGCAGAGGGTCTCGCCAGGGTCGACGGACGTGCTCGAAAGCGTCGCGTAGGGCTTTGCCGTATTCGAAGACGCCGCCGCGGGTACAACCGAAAGCGTCACCGCCACTACAAGGAGGACGGAGAGCAGAAACTTCTTCAAATGGAACACCTCTCAAAAAATTTTATCCCACCGGTTCATGCTCTTGCCTGAAAGGCGGGAGCATCCATTCCGGCCGGCGCATCCGCCGCCGCGGCCTGATACGCCTCGTAGTAGGCGGACTTCATCGCCCTCTGGATGGCGGACTCGGCCTTGGATTCCTTTGTGTGCCAGCCGACACCACCCGTATATGTCAGGATTTCGTCTCCGTTTTCATCGTATATATGGGCAGCCGAACCGAAGCCCTCCGACTGGATCTTCGCCTTATAAGGAGCGCCGAAAAATATGCGCAGCCATCTCTCGTCCGCTTCCCGTATCTCCTTCTGGTTCTCCGTACTCTCCGCCAGAGACCGGCTAATCTGCCCCATCAGAGCCGCCTTATCGGGCGCCGCCTTCGAAACCTCCGCCTTTCGCAGACGGTTAAAGCGATCGCTCATATAGATATGGCTTCGGGCGTCCTCCTTTGCTGTTTTTGCGATTTTTTCCTTCATGGCGTCCGTCAGCTTCCACTTTTTCCCTCCGGTGCTTCCGGGGCCGATTCCATTCGGGGAAATCTCCATCTTTCCACCCTCTCTGCCACACCCCGCCGTGTCCGGACAATCTGCCCAAGCGCCGCGCAGGCGTTAATATCCATTTATTCCCTTCCTCTGCGGGAATAAATATAGGACTTGCAATGCGGAACAAATTGTGCTATCGTATCATACAGATAATACGGGGATATTATAGCACACCCTCCCCATAGTCCGCAAGTGCTTTACGGCGCTGGAAGTCATGGCCGTTCTCAAAAATAAACGGATTGATGCGCCGCATAAACCCATCATCGCAGGCTTTCTGCGGTGCGGTGATGGAAATATTTTTGAGAATTTCCATAAAAATCAAATACGGAACAACCTGCTTTGACCGGGAAGAGTAACGCATGGGCGCGGCATACAGAGAAGGGGCGGAAACTGCTGAGACCGCCCCTGCCGAAGCGCGGTGTGTGAAGTGCACCCGCGAGCTTGCTGTCCGAACGGATTTCCCGCTAGGATGGTGCGTCCGGCCGCGTTAAGGCTTTTTGAGTGATAAATGCAGAGTGGAACCGTGCCCGTGTGGGCGCCTCTGTCCGTTTTTCGGACAGAGGCTTTTTTGATTTGGAGTCCAGCCGCCTTTTATAGCAATCCCCAGTAAATATCCCAAAAATAAAAATGCCCTGCAAATGCTGTAAATGGAGGTGTTCTTCCTTGTTTTTTCAGGGTCTGCGGCAGGATATTGCCGCTATCCGTGAGCGGGATCCCGCCGCGCGCAATTCGCTGGAGGTACTGCTGCTCTATTCGGGCTTACACGCGCTGATGCTCCACCGCCCCGCGCACTGGCTTTACCGCCACCGTTGTTTCTTCTTCGCCCGGCTGATTTCTCAGCTCGCGCGTTTTCTGACAAATATCGAAATCCATCCCGGCGCGCAGATGGGGCGCGGCATCCTCATCGACCACGGAGCGGGTGTCGTCATCGGCGAGACCACCGTCGTCGGAGACGGATGCACCATCTACCAGGGTGTCACCCTCGGGGGCACCGGGAAGGAAAAGGGGAAGCGCCACCCCACGCTGGGGAAAAACGTGCTCGTCGGCGCGGGCGCGCGTATCCTCGGCCCCTTCACCGTGGCGGATAACTGCAAAATCGCCGCCAACGCTGTCCTGCTTGAACCGCTCGAGGAAAATTCCACCGCCGTGGGCGTGCCGGCGCATGTCGTGCGCGTGGACGGAAAGAAAATCGACAATTCCCTGCTGGATCAGGTCCACCTGCCGGACCCTGTCTCGCAGGAAATGTGCCGGATGCTGGTCAAAATCAAGGTGCTGGAAAAGCGCCTGGCCGAACTGGAAAATAAAAGGTAAACTATCAGGAAAGGTTGCTGCCTCTATGAAAATGTTCAACACGCTGACCATGAAGAAGGAGGAGTTTATCCCCATCGAACCGGGGAAGGTGAAGATGTACGCCTGCGGCCCAACAGTCTATAACTTCATCCACATCGGCAACGCGCGGCCCATCTGCGTGTTCGATGTGCTGCGCCGCTACCTCGAGTACCGCGGATACGATGTCACCTTCGTGCAGAACTTCACCGACATCGACGATAAGCTCATCAACCGCGCCGCCGAGGAGGACACCACTGTCCCCGCGCTGGCCGCACGCTACATTGAGGAGTATAAGACCGATGCGAAGGGGCTCGGCGTCAGAGAGGCGGACATCCACCCCAAGGCGACGGAGAACGTCGACAAAATCATCGAAATCGTCCGCACGCTCGAGGAGAAGGGCTATGCCTACTGCGTGGACGGGGATGTCTATTTCCGCGCGCGCCGCTATTCCGGCTATGGCAAGCTCTCCCACCAGCCGCTCGACGCGCTCGAGGCGGGGAGCCGGGTGGATGTCTCCACACAGAAGGAGGACGCGCTCGACTTCGCGCTCTGGAAATCCGCCAAGCCTGGCGAGCCGAGCTACGAATCCCCCTGGGGGCTCGGCCGCCCGGGCTGGCACATCGAGTGCACGGCCATGATTCTGCGCTACCTCGGCGAGACCATTGACATCCACTGCGGCGGGCAGGATCTGATTTTCCCGCACCATGAAAACGAGATTGCCCAGGCCGAGTGCTGCACCGGGCGCGACTATGTCCACTACTGGATGCACAACGGCTACATTAACGTTGATAACCACAAGATGTCCAAATCGCTGGGGAATTTCTTCACCGTGCGCGAAGTGGCCGACCGCTTCGGGTATGAGCCCATTAAATTCCTGATGCTCCAGGCGCACTACCGCTCCCCCATCAACTATTCGCTCGAGGTTATCCAGCAGTGCAAAGCGTCGCTCGAACGGCTTCACAACTGCCGGGATAACATCGACTTCGCGCTTCGGAACGCCGCCGGGGAGGCGGGCGATGCGTCCAAAGCCTTCCGTGCCCAGCTCGAAGCGCGCCGGCAGCAGTTTATCGACGCTATGGACGACGATCTCAATACCGCCGACGCTATCGCCGCCCTGTTCGAGCTCTCGCGCGACGTAAACTCCTATCTCGCCGCCGTGCGCCCGAGAGCGGACGTCGAAGCTGCCGCCGCGCTGTTCGACGAACTGTGCGGCGTGCTCGGCCTGCTCTACGACCGCACGGGCAAGGGGGATGTGGACGCCGAGATCGAGCGGCTGATCGAGGAGCGCCAAGCGGCGCGGAAGGCGCGCGACTTCGCCACGGCCGACCGCATCCGGGATGAACTCAAGGCGCAGGGCATCCTGCTTGAGGACACCCCGCAGGGGGTCAAATGGAAGCGCATGTGACACGTCCTTCCTCGAAGGACGTGTCCATCCGTCCCCTTAGGGAGGGTGACTACCCGGCTGCTGACGTGCTGCTGTGCGAGCTGCACCGCCTCCACGCCGAGGCGCGGCCGGATCTCTACCGCCCCGCCATGCACCCGTACAGCGCGGAGGAGTTCCGGTATCTTGTCGCGGACGCTGAAACCCTGTCCCTCGCCGCCGAGGTTGGCGGACACTTCGCCGGACTGTGCATCGCCATGCTGCGCCTGTCGTCCAAAAGCCCGGCGATGGTTCCGGAGCGCATCGCCTATGTGGAGGATTTGTGCGTGCATCCGGATTTCCGCCGCGCCGGTGTCGGGCGCCTGCTCTTTGAGCGGGTGGAGGATTTGGCCCGCGAGCGGGGCGCGAAGCGGCTGGAGCTGATGGTCTGGTCCTTTAACCGGGACGCTGCCCTGTTCTATGAGCGCTTGGGCATGACACCGCAGCGATTCATTCTCGAGAAACCGCTTATCTGATCCTTTGCTGACGCAGTCCGGCCCCGGAGGGAAAGCCTCCGGGGCCGGTTTTCATGTCCTCTCAAACTGGACGATGGAGTAATACGTTTTCGCCGTCGCGCGGTAGACGAAGAGGTAAAGAACAGTAAAAGCGAGGATGACTGCGAGCGTGCAGAGGAGGAACAGGGATGTATTGCGCATGGAGAAGACACGCAGCACCTTGCACAGCACGGGGAACGCCACCGCGACATGCAGCACCGCGGCCGACAGCGGCAGGAAGAACACCGTGAGCACCTGCCCGCCGATGACGCTCCGCACTTCCTTTCTGCTCATGCCCACCTTCTGCATGATGACAAACCGCCCGCGATCGCCGTACCCCTCGGATATCTGCTTGTAGTAGATGATCAGCACCGTGGCGACGGCGAAAAGAATGACAAAGAAGATCCCCAGAAACAGGAGGGAGCCATAGAGCATGTAAAAGTCCTGACGGGAGGAAAAGATGCTGCGTACCCACACGCCCTCGATCCCCGCCTCTTTTCCGGCGGCCCCAAGCGTATCACCGAACACGGCCTTATCCTCCTCGTCTCCCTCAAGGTGGAAGTCGAAGGAGTAGCTGATATCCCGCTCGGACGCCAGCCCCTCCCGAAAAGGGATGAACTCCCTGTCCGGCACCACGAGGCAGATGGAATCCACCACGTCGGCACCGGCTAAGAACGCCGGCGGATCGACGCGGTCGGAGAGCCGGATCACGATTTCCTCATCCATCGTCAGCGTCTCCCACGACGAAAAGTCGGTGTAGCTTGACGCCCAGAGCGCCTCCCCTTCGGACAGGCTCCGCTCCTCCTCTGCCTCCCGGTTATAGTCGGACAGCGGCAGGACAACGACCTGATAAACAGCGCCCGACTCGTAATCCTCCTTACGGCTGGAAAATGCGGTCTCCCTCATCCGGATGGCGGGGAATTCCAGGGAACAGTATTGGGACACCTCCTTCGGGGCGACATGGTGCATCTCCGCGTGCTCATCCACCAGCGCGGCCACCCGGCTGTCGATGTCCTCCCCCGCGTCGCAGTGGAACTCGATATCGCGGTAGAACGATGTGCGCAGCTGTTCCTCCTCTCCAACATAGAGGGACACTGTAGACGCGAGCGTCACCAGCACGCAGGTGCTTAAAATGCAGATGTTCCCCAGCCCCACCGCGTTCTGCTTCATGCGGTATATCATGCCGGAAACGGAGATGAAGTTTTCCGGGCGGCCGTAATAAAAGCGGCGGTTTCGGCGCAGGAGCTTTAAGAGCGCGATGCTCCCCGCCGTAAAGAGCAGGTATGTCCCGGCGATGACGAGCACCACCGCGAAAAAGAAGACGCCTATCGCCTCGCTCGGCGTGCGGACTGTCAGCGCGAGGATGTACCCGGCCCCGAGCGTCACGACGCCCAGCGCCGCCAGAATCCACCTCGCCCGCGGCTCACGCTCCCCCGCCGCGCCCTCCCGCAGGAGTGCGATGGGATTCATCCGCCGGAGCCGCCAGAGGTTATGGAGCATCACGGCCAGAAAATTCACGGTGAAGAGCAGCACCGTCGTCCCCACGGACGAGAGCGGGACAGAGAATTCGAGCATCGCCGGCAGACGCAGCAGATCCAGCATCACCAGAAAGACAAGTCTTCCCAACAGCATACCGCCGAGCATCCCGGCTAAAAGGCTCAGGGCGCCGGTCAGCGCTGTCTCGCACAGCAGGACGCGGGCAATATGCCGCTTCTCCATGCCGAGGATGCTGTAAAGGCCGAGCTCCTTCCCCCGCTGCTTCATGAGGAAGCTGTTGGTGTAAAAGATGATGACGGCGGAAAACATCCCCGCTATCACCGTGCCCATCAGAAGAATGTACGCCACCGGCCCCGATCCCGCGAAATCCGCGGTGAGCGTAGTCATCGTGACGGCGTGCAGCATGTAAAACAGGCCGATGATGGTGGAGCACGAGAGCAGGTACGGGAAATACGTGTTCCGGCCCTTGCGCAGGTTTGTCAGCGCCAGACGAAGATAAAACAGCTTCCGCATCTTACGCACCCTCCCCCGAGCAGAGGACAGCCAGCGTGTCCGCAATTTTCTGGTAAAAGTCTTCCCCGCTCATCCGGCCCCGATAGAGCTGGTGGAAGACACAGCCGTCCCGGATGAAGAGCACCCGCCCCGCATGGCTCGCCGCACGGGCGGAATGCGTCACCATGAGGATGGTCTGTCCGCGCGCGCCGATCTCCTCGAAGAGCATCAGAAGCTGTGCCGTCGCGCGGGAATCGAGCGCGCCGGTCGGCTCGTCCGCGAGGATCAGCTTCGGCCCTGTAATCAGCGCACGCGCCACCGCCGCGCGCTGCTTCTGCCCGCCCGAGACCTCGTAGGGGAACTTTTTTAAGAGCGGCGTCAGGGAGAGATCCCGCGCCAGCGGCGAGAGGCGGGCGTACATCTCCTCATACGGGCAGTGCGAGAGCACCAGCGGCAGGAGGATATTGTCCTCGAGAGAAAAGGTGTCCAGAAGGTTAAAATCCTGGAACACGAAGCCCAGATTCTCTCGCCGGAATACCGCGAGCTCCCCCTCTCCAACCGCGGTCAGATCCATTCCGTCCAGGAGGACCTGCCCCTCCGTGGGGCGATCGAGTGTGGCGAGAATGTTGAGCAGCGTCGTCTTTCCGCTGCCGCTCTCCCCCATGATCGCCACAAATTCCCCCTCTTCCACCGTGAACGTGACATCCGTGAGCGCTTGCACCATGTGGCCGCCGAAGCGCGTCGTATAAACTTTTTTCAGCTTATTGGCTGTGAGCATAGGCATAACCGGCATCCTTCCTTTCCTGACTCTCAGTATAGGAAAAAACGGGCGCTCCCACCATAGCTTCTGCTTACAGATACCTTACAGTTTTGTAAGGTTCCTCCCCGGCCGCAGAATCAGTCGACAACCAGTGCCCCCCTCCCGAGCCCCAACCGGACGCATGTCCCCTGCCCGGGTTCGCTCTTGATGGCGATCGTGTGCCCGAGCAGGCCGAGCACCCGGCGGCTCAGGTACAGCCCCACCCCGGTGGATCGCTCGTCCGACCGGCCGCTCTGGCCGGTATAGCCCCACTCGAAGACGCGCGGCAGATCCTCCTCCGCGATGCCGATTCCGGTGTCGGATACGACGATCGTCTCCCCCTCCGCCGCTACGCTCACACTGCCCTGCGGCGTATACTTCACCGCGTTGGTGAGGATCTGCTCGAGCACGAAAACAAGCCACTTTTTGTCTGTGACAGCGCTCCCCTCCAATCTCCCCAGCCGCAGCACCGTGTGCCGCTGATGGATAAAGAGCGCCGACGTCCGGCGCACCGCGCATTTGACAGCGTCCGCCAGATCCACCCGCGCCAGCACGAGATCGTTCCCCCCTTCGCCCAGATGCAAGTACTCGAGCGCCATGCCCACATACTGCTCCGCCTTAAAGAGCTCCGCGAGCAGAGGGTCCCGCAGGGAGGAGCCCCCCTCCTGCGCTAAAAGGCGCATCGCGGCGAGCGGTGTCTTGATCTGGTGGGCCCACAGAGTATAGTAGTGCGCGTCCTCCCGTTCCCGCTGCGCCCGGAGGCGTTCCTCCTCCCGCACCGCCTCTTCCAGACGTTTCACCAGCCGCCCGTATTCCGCCTCCAGCGCCGACACAGGGGCGGGCAGGCTCTGCCCCGCTCCGGGGCGGAACGCGCGCACCGCCTCCAGCCGGGCGCGCTCCCGGAAGAAGTCCGGCAGGAGCAGCACGCATTCGATACACACCGGCAGTAGGATCGCATAGCGCACATCCCGCCCCGGGACGCGCGCAAACAGCAGAACCGCCGCGCAGAGTATCCACAGCCCGGCGGACGCCGCCAGCATCCGGCGGCGATCCCGCAGATAAGCGAAAAGATCCCGCAGAGCCACGCTAATCCGCGACAAAATACCCCAGCCCCTTCCTTGTCCTGATGAATCCCTCCAGCCCGGCTTCCTCCAGCCGGCGGCGCAGACGCGTCACATTGACAGTGAGCGTGTTGTCATCCACAAAGCTGTCGTTCTCCCAGAGGCGCTGCATCAGCGTGTCGCGCCCGACGGGACGCCCCTTATTCTCCATCAGCACCTCCAGAATCCGGAACTCGTTTTTCGAGAGCTCCAGCCGCTTTCCGCCGGTCATCAGCGCCGCGCTGCCCAGATCGAGCACCGCTCCCCTGCATTCCAGCTCCGCCCTCTTCTCCGGCGCATACGCCCGGCGCAGCACCGCCCGCACCTTGGCGACAAGCACGTCCAGATCGAAGGGCTTGACGATGAAGTCATCCGCCCCCATGTTGAGCGCTGTCACCTGATTCATGTTGTCCCCCGCGCAGGAGAGGAAGAGCACCGGCACGTCGCTCTCCTCCCGGATGCGCGCGCACCAGTAAAACCCGCTGCGGAACGGCAGGGAAATATCCATCAGCACCAGGTACGGATGCACTCGGCGGAATGTCTCCATTACATCGGAAAGATCCGCGGGTGTAAAAACATCGTACCCCCAGCCGGAGAGCTGCCGGGTGAGGATCTGCGTGATGGCCGCATCGTCCTCCACGAGCAGAAGCCGGCCGGCCGGGGCCATCGTCCGGGACATAGAGTCTTTCATCTTTTTTCATTTTTCCTTTCAAATTCCAAATTCCTGTCAAGAAAGCATTGACAGCATGCCAAAGTTTAGTATATGATACAGATACAGGAGAATCAGCGGCCCCCGGGCCGTATACAGTTGGGGGAATGGGTATTCACATATTCGTCCCGCATATCGGGCTGTATTGACAAAATGCCGGAAGCCGTTCCAGAGCCGCGGGAACTGCCTTTTGACTGAACTGTAAAGGAGATTAGTCGTAAAATGAGCAAGAGAATCATGGTTGTGGACGATTCCAGTTTTATCTGGGAAGAGCTGCAGTACATCCTTGGTGAAACGGAATATGAGATCGTCGGCTACGCCAAATCGGGTGAGGAAGCGATTGAACTCTATGAAAAGCTCCAGCCCGACGCTGTCACGCTTGATATCGTTCTCCCAGGTATCGACGGTATCGACACCGCCAAGCAGATCCGCTCCAAATGGCCGGACGCCAAGATCATCATGATCAGCTCCCTAGCCTACGACGATACTATGGACGAGGCCAACGCGGCCGGCGCCTGTGACTTCATCTTTAAGCCCTTCGATATCCAGCAGATTCTGGACGCGCTCGAAAAGGTGCTTTCCTGAGGACAAGTGGTTTAACGGCGGCCCGGTTTCCATATACTTCTGAATTGAAGGCGTGTATGGAAGCCGGGCCGCCGCTTTTTTCACTGTAAAATATAGATTTTATCCTTATCCGCGCGCACAGTGCAGTTCTCGTAGATTTCCTCTATCATCATGATCACGGCGCCGAACTCAATTTTCGTGAACGGATAGAGCGTACCGCAGATGATACGCCCCTGGCTGACATCCATCATGCTCTGGCAGAGGGAGTCCAGCTTCTTCCGCAGGCGGGTCATTTTCATCTGGATCACAGGGTTCCGCAGCCGCAGCTGGCCGAGCAGGGCCCGGCGATCCTCCGGGAGGGAATCGTAGCACCGCTCGAGATATGCGATATTTTTCTCGACCTCCTCGTGCTCGGCCTCCAGCTTCTCCAGCTTCTCCTCCAGCGTCCGGCGCTGCTCCACCATGTTCGGCGTGTTGCCGATGACGATCGCTGTCGGCCGGTTCGACCGGCTGCCGATGCTGTTGGCCTCCACACAGTTGCCCGCCGTGCAGGTGCCGCCGATGATGGCGCCCTTTTCGCTGGTAACGATCACGCTGTCGTCGCAGCTCACTGTACACCAGATGATGCTCCCCGCATAGACGTTGCCCGACGCGCGCACGACACAGTTTTCTAAGAACTTGCTGCGGATCTCCCCCTGAGCGTCGAGCGATCCGCTGCCGTTGCCGTTCATCCCCTTTTCGAGCACGATATCTCCGCCGGCGGAAACGACCGCGTCCTCTACCATGCCGCGGATGGTCACATTTCCCGTGGCCTGGACATGATATCCGTCACGCACATCGCCTTCAATCACGATATCCCCATCGAAACTCAGATCTCCCACGGAGAGATCGACATCCCCGTCGATCACCAGGAGCTGTTCAAGAATAAACTTGTTGTTGCGGAAGGAGACCTGTCCGTCAATAGCGGCGATGAGGGATTTACCGTCCGCAGAGAGGGAAAAGTTCCCGCCCAGCGGCAGATCTGCCGGACGCCCGTGGCGCGCCCTGACCTTCTCCCCCCGGACATTGATCCCGTCCTCCCCTTCGGTAGGAGGGGTGATATTGCCGATGATGTCCCCCTGCTTTACATTGCGGTAAGCGGTCACATTTTCATAGTTGACAGTCCCATCGTCGCTCCGGTTGACCGTGATCGTAGATTCGCGCGCAACACACTCGACCAGCTCCCCGTTCTTCCCGTTGACCGCCGCCTTGCCGCGCGCCAGCAGAAAAAGCTGAAAGTACCGCTTCTGCCGCCCGATCTCCCTGATCTCCTGCGGATCAAAGCCGTAGTGCACACCGGCCTCACGGACAGCGCTGAGAAGCCCCTCCTCTGTGATGTCCACTCCGCCGTTCTGCGGAGAAAAAATGTAGAGCCAGGCGGTCATCCCGTCGTCGGCAATTTTTATCCAGACAGCGGCGTCCTCCGTTTCTCCGGCAGCATCCAGCCGCGCGATGATTTCATTCGCCTTCTGCTGGAGCTCCTCCCTCACCAGAAGAACCTGCGCCTCTTCCTTAGCGCTCTGCAATTCCGGCACACGGGCAGGCGCTCTCCCGCTGCGCCGGCGCAGTTCGGCAATCGGATCGTCGCTCTTCGGCTCCTCCTTCTGCGCCGCTTTTTTACCGAACAATTCCTCATATAATTCCTCATATTCGAGCGTTTCGGTCTCATCCTGCTCTGCCGCAGGGGGCGGTGCATTTTTTTCCCGAGCAGTCGCGCGGGACCAGAGCCGATAGAGAAGGCTTTCCTGCTTTGTCTCATCCTCCGGTAATTTTCTGATCCTGTCAGCCACTGGACTCCCTCCTCTGTGGTCATTTCTTCTCTCTCATAGTAGAATCAATCTGTGTGTTTGTCAAGCCGCCTGTGCATTTTGGCACCAAATCTTTCCGGCGGGAATAGGATAAAGGCAAAACGTCGCAAAGGCGGTGCATCCCTTTGATCTCTTTCCTGCCAAACCTCCCCCCCGCTCTGGAGGCCCTCCTGCTGTGCGCGGCTGTCTCTCTGGACGCCTTCGCCGCCAGCTTCGCCTACGGCGCCGGACGCATCCGCATACCGCTCTCCTCCGCCGGCATCCTCAGCGCGCTGTGCAGCCTCCTGCTGGCCGCGTCCCTGTTCGCCGGAAATGCCCTGCGCCCGCTGCTGCCGGAGCCTCTGACCCGCGCTGTATGCTTCTCCATCCTCCTGATCCTCGGCCTCCTCAAGCTCTTTGACAGCTCTGTCAAAACGCTCATCCGCCGCACGGGCGGCATCCGCAAGGATATCCGCTTTTCTGTCTCTCGGCTGCGCTTTATCTTAAACGTCTACGCCGATCCGGAGGAGGCCGACCGCGACCTCTCCCACACGCTCTCTCCCGCGGAAGCCGCGTCTCTGGCCGTGGCCCTCTCGCTGGACGGGCTGGCCGCCGGCTTCGGCGCAGGATTGGCAAGTGTCAGCCTGCCGCTGACACTCGTACTCTCCCTGTTCATGGGGCTCTTTGCCGTCGTCTCCGGCGGATGGCTCGGCAACCGGACGGCCGAAACGGTGGATCTGTCGTGGCTGGGCGGCGCGCTGCTCATCCTGCTCGCTCTGCTGCGCCTGTGAAGGCTTGCTTTAGCAGAGGATGCACGCTAAAATACCTGTATATCTGTATCCGACAAAAGAAAGGATGTTTTTTATGTACGAACACCACCGCCAGTCCATCCCCCGGCTCATCGACCACTTTAAAGACGACCCCAATGTCCTTGCCCTTTTCCTGGGAGGATCCGTAGCGAAGGGCCTCGCCCGGCCGGATTCCGATCTGGACGCGGGCGTCGTCGTCACACCCGAATACTATGCCCAGCTTGCTGAAGAGGGGCGTTTGGGCGAGTGCATCAGCGGAGAATGTACATATGAGGGCGGGTACTTCGATGTCAAATATTACACCGTGGAGTTCCTGGAGGCGGCCGCGGCGAACGGCAGCGAACCGGCGCGAAACGCTTTCCTCTGCTCGAAGTGCCTCTTCACGCGCCAGGAACGGATCGCGGAGATTGTCGCGCGCATCCCCGTCTTTCAGGAGCAGGAGCGCGAGGAAAAGCTCCTCTCGTTTTACAGCGCTATGAATTTCAGTATGAACTATTTCTGGGACATGTCGAAAAACGATCTGTTCCTGCGCATGCGCGCGGCGGTGGATGTCGTCCACTTCGGGCTGCGCATGCTGCTTGAGGAGGAGAGGGTCCTCTTCCCCTGCCCGAAAAGCCTGTTCGCCACCGTGGAGCGCCTGGAGCACAAGCCGGAGGGCATCTGCGAGAAGGCCAACCGCCTGCTGCGC
>CATJVQ010000040.1 GCA_949743955.1 uncultured Oscillospiraceae bacterium
ATGGTGCCGGTGGTGGGACTCGAACCCACACGGGTGATTAGCCCAACGGATTTTGAGTCCGTCACGTCTGCCAATTCCATCACACCGGCAAAGATTCAGTTTTCCGATTCCGTCCGCTAAAAGCAGCCAGCAAGTGTCAAAAAAATGTAGAACTGAAAAAAGCTCCCATAAACAGCAAAAAGGCCGCTCATAGGAGATTTTCCGTGGTCGGAGTAGGGAGACTTGAACTCCCGGCCTCTTGGTCCCGAACCAAGCGCGCTACCAAACTGCGCTATACCCCGAGTTGGTTGCCCGACTAGGATTCGAACCCAGACAAACAGAGTCAGAGTCTGTCGTGCTACCATTACACAATCGGGCAGTAACCATCATTCACTTGACAATGAACGGAGAACAGGTTTTATTATAGCATATAATTTCCGTTTGTCAAGGGATTTTTCGGATTTTTTCACCTTTTCAGCGGACACCCGAAGCCTGTCCGGCTCAGATGACGTAATTACCGCCCATTTCCTGCCCCACAAGATCCGCGAGTGTAATCCCGTCCAGATACCGGCCGATAACCTCGTCCAGTCCCCGCCACATGGGGAGCGTCCGGCACGACGACGCCCGCGGACAGGCGGCGGCATCCTTCTCCAGACAGGCGACCGGCGCCAGAGATTCCTCTGTCAGGCGCAGAATGGCCCCCACGGTATACGCATCCGGCGCCTTTGTCAGCCTGTATCCGCCGCCCTTGCCGCGCAGGCCGTTTAAGAGGCGGGCTTTCACCAGGAGCCTGATAATGCTCTCCAGATACTTCTCCGAAATCTCTTGGCGCCGCGCGATCACCTTTAAAGGGATGAATCCATCCTCCGCGTGCTCGCTCAGATCGATCATGACGCGCAGCGCATAACGGCCCTTTGTTGAAATCAGCATAAGACAATCCTCCGTCCGGCAATAAACCTATTATACAATATGGTTAATAGGAAAATCAATGAAAAATTTCTGAATTTTCCCTTGACAAATACTGTGTCCCGTTTTATAATTCATATTCACCTATATGATAAGTTGGTATAAATCATTCGAAGGAGGAACTGAGTGATGAGCCATATTTATACATCCGCAGACCAGTTGATCGGTAAAACACCGCTTCTGGAACTGACCCGTATCGAAAAAAAGGAGAAGCTGGAGGCCCGCATCCTCGCGAAACTGGAGTATTTGAACCCCGCCGGCAGCGTAAAGGACCGCATCGCCCGGGCCATGATCGACGATGCGGAGGAAAAGGGCCTTTTAAAGCCCGGATCCGTCATCATCGAGCCCACCTCGGGCAACACAGGCATCGGGCTCGCCTCCGTAGCCGCCGCGAGAGGCTACCGGATCATTATCGTCATGCCCGAGACCATGAGCGTGGAACGCCGCCAGATCATGAAGGCCTACGGCGCCGAGCTTGTCCTCACCGAGGGGGCCAAGGGGATGCAGGGCGCCATCGACAAGGCCAGTGAACTGGCCAGGGAGTTCCCTGCGATTTTCATCCCCGGGAAGTTTGTCAATCCCGCCAATCCCGCCGCCCACAGGGCCGCGACAGGCCCGGAAATCTGGGAGGATACCGATGGCGGAGTGGATATCTTTGTCGCAGGCGTCGGCACCGGCGGAACGCTCACCGGCGTGGGCGAATACCTTCGGGAGCAGAACCCGAATGTCCGAATTGTCGCTGTGGAGCCCGCCTCCTCGCCCGTCCTCAGCGGCGGAGCACCGGGCGCTCACAAGATTCAGGGCATCGGCGCGGGCTTCATCCCGGACGTGCTCGATACCGGCATCTATGACGAAGTCATCCCCGTCGAAAATGAAAATGCTTTCACCGCCGGCAGGCTGATGGGCCGGGCGGAGGGCGTCCTCGTCGGCATTTCGTCCGGCGCGGCGCTCTGGGCGGCCATCCAGCTGGGGAAACGCCCGGAAAACCGGGGGAAAAACATTGTCGTTCTGCTGCCCGATACCGGCGACCGCTACCTCTCCACCCCACTGTTCACGGACTGAACCGGAGACAAAAAACCCGTTCTTCCTTTGGGAAGAACGGGTTTTTGGAGCTAGTGATGTGACTCGAACACACGACCTGCTGATTACGAATCAGCTGCACTACCGACTGTGCTACACTAGCAAATCCGGCAAAACTCAACAGTATTTATTATAACGCCAACCGAAAGAGAAGTCAAGAGTTAAACGAAAAAACGGAGGACGGACCTCAAAAAAAGGCACGCCCGCCCTCCGCCTGAAGCCTGCCTTATGCAGAGACAGCGTCCTTGAGGGCCTTGCCCGCTTTGAAGACAGGGAGCTTGGAGGCGGCGATCTCAATCTGTGCGCCCGTGCGCGGATTGATGCCCGTGCGGGCGGCGCGGTTCTTTACTTCAAATGTCCCGAAGCCGATGAGCGACACCTTTTCCCCCGCGACGAGCGCGTCCGTAATCGCTCCAACGACAGCTTCCAGAGCCGCTTCGCTATCTTTCTTTGTGAACCCGGATTTCTCGGCGATTGCATTGATCATATCCGTCTTTGTCATTTTTTCATTACCCCCGCATACTTCTTGATTTGTATTTTCCTTGAATCACAGACATACCGCACCCGGAAGGACAGCCCGCCGGATCCGGAACGCAGTTTTTCGCTATCCATCTACGGCCTAGTTTGCCTTCGCGGCCCGCCAACATACATTGAATTCCCCAGACGGACAGTTTTTCAGATCAAATCCCTTCTGAGCGGCGATTGCCTCCGCCCGCTCAAAACGGCCGACAATCTTGTTCGTCGCCGCATTCAGGATTTCTTCCGCATCCGTATTCAGGGAACGCGCCACCTGAACCGCCGCAAAAAACACGTCGCCCATTTCGTCGAGCACGGCTTCGCGCTTTCCAGATTCGACCGCCTCCTGAAGCTCGGCCATCTCGGCGCGCAGATCTCCCATGGCCCACTCGGCGTCCGACGGGGTCAGCCCGACCCTTGCCGTCCGCTGCTGGACCTTCTGCGCCCGCATCAGGGCAGGAAGTGTACCCGGGACACTGCGCAGCGTCTCGGAGACAGTGGTCTGCCCCTTGCTGCGCTGCTTGATCCGCTCCCAGTTACCGAGCACATCGCCGGTAGAATTCACCTGCACGCCGCCAAAGACATGCGGATGCCGTTCAATCAGCTTTTTGCAGATTCCGTCGCACACCCCGTCGAAACCCGGGCGGCCCTCCTCTTCCTCCATGCGGGCATGCAGCACCACCTGGAGCAGCAGGTCCCCCAGCTCTTCGCGCAAGAGCGCGGCGTCCTCCAAATCAATGGCCTCGGCGACCTCATAGGTTTCCTCAATCAGGTTTTTGCGGATGGAGCGATGGGTCTGTTCCCTGTCCCACGGACAGCCCCCCGGCGAGCGGAGAATCCGGACAATCTCGATGAGATCCTCCACCGTGTACTGCGTTTTCTGCTCAAATTTCACATCCGACACTCTGTCTTCCCCCTGCATGACGGTCTCCCGTTCGATGGACATCCTTTATATTACCTTATCAGGGCATGTTTTTCAAGTATTTTTGCGATTTTTTCCCCTTTTGGGAGCATTAAAACGTCATCCTTCGTGACAGCCTGCAATAACAGGGCCGCCGCCAGATAGACACCCGCCCCGATCCCCACTGCCAGCAGCGCGGCTGTTCCGGGCGGAAGGATGCGCGCAAGCAGCCCATGCGCGCTCCACGCCCCCGCCGCGCACAGAATGCCCGCCGCCAGCGGACGGAGAACCGCCCGCCCGTAATTGATGCGGACCTTCGCCTCATGCACGAGCAGCCGAAGGCTCCACGGCACGATGAGCGCATAGCACAGCAGTGTCCCCGCCGGCGCGCCCGCGATGTTCACCTGCGGCAGGCCAATGAGCAGATAGTTCGCGGCAAACTTAAGCGCGCCGCCCAGCGCCATGAGCTTCACCGGGGCCGATGTCCGGCCCACGGCCTGCAAGGCCGCGTTCAGGGGTGCTGTCAGAGCGACAAGGATGGCCGCCGGCCCCAGCATGCGCAAAAGGCCCGCCGCCAGCGCCGCCTCCACCGGCTTCCTGCCGTACAGAAGCTGGCACAGCGGCCCGGCCAGCACTGTCAGGCCCAGTCCGGCCGGGGCCGCCAGGAGCATTGTGACACGCAGCATCGTGTTGATGTGGCGCCCGGTCAGCCGCCGGTCCCCCACCGCCCAAGCTCCCGAAAGCGCCGGCAGCACCGAGACGCCCAGCGCCGCTGTCAGAGACGGGACAAGGTTAAAAATATTGAGCGCAATCCCCGAATAGGAGCCGTACAGAAACTTTGGGATGTCCCGCACCGGATAGTCCGCGGGAATGAGCCCGGCGTACTGCCCAAGAAAGGCGGGAGCATCCCGCCCGAGGGCGGCGTCCAGCCGGGTGAGGATGGAGGCGAGGTCGATCATTCCCGTCAGGTGCGCCACCACGGATCCGAGGCACACCGGCACGGCGATGCGCCCCATGCGCCGCAGGAGCGCACCGCACCGCGCAGGCGGCGGGGAGTCGGAGAGCTGCCGGCGGGTGAGGCCGTCGCCGCGGAGGAGGTGGCGTATCGAAAGGAACAGTGTCCCCGCCGCGGTGGACGCCGCGACCCCCAGCACCGCGCCTACCGCGCCGCGTGCCGGAGCGGGAAGCCCGGCGAGCGGCGGCCAGTTTTCCATGGCGGGCTGCATAAACGCCGCACACAGCAGTATGCCGCACACGAGCTTGACCCCCGCCTCCGTTACCTGGCTGACAGCGGTGGGGAGCATATTGCCAAGCCCTTGGTAGTAGCCGCGCCACGCGCTCATCAGGCAGCAGAAGAGGACAGCGGGCGAAAGCGCCGCGATGGCCGCCCCGCTCTGCGGGCTGCCCAAAAGCCCGGCGAAGCGTTCCGCACCGAGGAACATCACCGCGCTGCCCGCGAGTCCGCTGACAAAGAAAAGCGCCGCGGCTAGGCGCAGGATCCGCCTCGCATCGCGCCAGCGCCCGAGCGCTGCGTTTTCGCTGACCATCTTTGATACCGCCACAGGGAGCCCCGCCACCGCCAGGGCGCTGACCGGGCGAAAGATGTCGTAAGCAATGGTGAAGTCCCCCATACCCATGCCGCCCAGGAGGTTCGCCAGCGGAATTTTGAAGCACGCCCCCACCAGCTTGACAGCCACTGTCGCCCCCGCCAGAATCGCCGCCCCCTGCAAAAAGCTCTGCCTGTATGCGCCCCGTTCCTTCAAGCGCACCCCTCCTCCGGAAAAATAAAAGGAACTGCCGCAAAAACCTTTGCAACAGTTCCTTTCGTGAAAACACGATTCTTACTCGTCCTGGCTCTCCGCCTCAGCCGCCGCGGGTTCCTCCTGCGGAGCCTCTTCCTCCTCTGCGGGCTCTTCCGCCGCTTCCTCCGCCGGCGCGGACTCTTCCTCCTCCGGATCCGGATTCGGGTCGGAGGCGTCCGCGGTCGGGTCGGGCTTATGCAGGAGCGCTCCGCAGTTCGGGCAGAACTGCGCCTTGATGTCCACGGCATTGCCGCAGCTGTCGCAGCGGTGGACATTGTGCAGCTCGTCGAGCTTACCGCGGATGACATCCAGCTCGGCCTTGAGGGTGTCGATCTCCGCCACGCATTCGTCCACCAGTCCCTGATTGGCGGTGCCCGCCTTGACCATCTCGTACACCATCAGCCCCAGCTTCTCATACACCTTGTCAATATCGCTGCCCAGCGATATTGCCTGAAGCTTGAGCTTGGAAACCTCCACCACGTCCCCCGCGCGTTTGCCCACATCCGTCGCCACGTCGCGCGCCTGGCTGATAATGCTGTCCAGTATGCTCATGTTCTTTCCCCGCTTTCCTTGTCGTTTTTGTCCGCGTTGGATCTGTCTCTGATGTAAATTGACTATCGGTCACTTGCAATCATTATAGCACATTCGCCGGGCAAATACCATAGAATTTTTCCACTTCGGAAAGTTTTGCACACTCCCCTTCAAAGCGGCTGATATATTCATATGGATATTTACAGTGAAATATCCTCTGGATTTTCCGCTCCGCCGCGTCCGGCGCCGCCAGCTTTGTCACGCCCCCCGCCCCGGCGGAGAGGATGGTCTGATTTTCGTCCATAATGCGCACGTTATAAAGGCTCTCATGTCCCGGCAGGCTCCACCCCGTATTCTCCAGATTCCCGACAGTGTTCTTCTGCCGGTAGAGGTAGTACGGCCGGTACGCCTCCATGAGCATTCGGCAGGAGAGGGCCACACTCTCGCGGGCGGTGTCGTGCGCGAGCACAGTCCCGCGCTCCTCAGCCAGCCACGCGCTGCGCTTGACAGAGAGCGCGTGCACCGTGATGTTTTCCGGCCCCCACTCCATCACCTGCCGCAGCGATGCGGCGAATGTCTCGGGCGTGTCCCCCTCGAGCCCGGCGATGAGATCCATGTTGAGAGTCCCGAATCCCGCCTCCCTGGCCATGCGCAGCGCGTCCTCGGCCTGCCTGGCCGTGTGCGGACGCCCCGCCCGGCGCAGCACCTCCTCGCACAGCGACTGCGGGTTGACACTCACGCGCGTGACACCCGCTTCCTTCATCACCCCGCACTTTTCCGGCGTGAACGTGTCCGGGCGCCCGGCCTCGACGGTAAACTCCGCGCCCGGGACAAACGTGAAATTTTTCCGCACGGCAGCCAGGATCCGGCCAAGGAGAGGGGTGTCCAGCGTGGTGGGCGTCCCGCCGCCGACATAAGCGCTCTCGAGTATGAGCCCGGCCCGGCCGGCGCGCTCCCCGAGAAGCTGAAGCTCCCGCTCCAGCTTCTCCGCGTAGGGGCGGAGCAGGTGCCCCGCACGCTCAATCGTCTGCGAGACGAAGGAACAGTAGCGGCAGCGTGTCGGGCAGAAGGGGATAGAGACATAGAGCGCGACCCGTTTTTCGTCCAGTTCCGGCAGGGAACGCTGCACAAGCGCTGTCTCGCACGCGAGGCGCGCCTTCTCCCGGCTGACAGCCTGCTCCGTGCAGAAGTAATTTTCCACCGCCTCCGGGCTCATTCCCGCCTCCAGGCGGCGCAGAAAGAGCTTTACCGGCCGCACCCCCGTGAGCATCCCCCACGGCGGCGTGATGCCTGTCAGGTTACAGAGTATCGGATAGAGAAGCCGCGCGAAAGCATGCGTAATCCGGATGTGATCCTCCGTATGCGGCAGACTTCCCCCGGCCTCCCGGCATTCCCCCGAAAGGCATACACGCACGAAAAGGCGGAGCCCCTCCGCCTCCTCATGCAGCCGCGTATGGACAAAACGTTCGTCCCCGTCCGGCGGCGCTCCCTCCCGGAGCGCTGCCCCCTCGCCTGCGAAAAAGAGCAGGCACAGCGCCTGGAGCTCATACCGCTCGCTGTGCCCGTCGATATACAGCGTCATACGGCGGGATCGGAAAGGGTCGGGTTCGTGCGCTTCTCCGTGCCCATGTCGCTCGACGGTCCGTGCCCCGGATAGACGCGCGTCTCGTCCGGCAGCTCCGCGAGACGCCGCAGCGAACGGCGGAGCGTATCCCAGTCTCCGCCATAGAGGTCCGTGCGCCCGCAGTCGCCGCGAAACAGGGTATCCCCGCTGTAAAGCACACCGCTGCACAGGTAGCAGACGCCGCCGCGCGTGTGTCCCGGTGTCTCCAGCACTGTGAACGAGAGCCCCGCGCACTCCACCGTGTCCCCCTCCCTGAGCAGGCGGTCCGCCTTCATGCAAAAGCGATCGCCCTGCCCGAGCGAGAGCGGCGGGTTTTCCAGAAGCTCCTCATCCTCTGCCCCGACAGCGAGGGGGCAGCTGTACCATTCCTGTAACTCCTTCACCGCGCCGGTGTGATCAAAGTGGCCGTGCGTGAGAAGGATGATTTTCGGCGTCAGTCCCTGTTCCTCCAGCAGGCGGCGGATTCTGGCGGCCTCCCCGCCCGGATCGACGACGGCGCACCCGCCCCCCTCGCCCGGGACGATATAGCAGTTGGCCGCAATCGGGCCGACTGGCAGTATGATGGGTTCCTGCACAGGAATACCTCCTTTATTCCGCATCGGACATGTCGAAGCGGCAGTACTTGTCCATATAGGCGCGCATCGCGCCGAGCAGGGCGGGATCCTCGCCGTGGGCGTTCAGGTAGTCGTAGATGTCGCGCACGGTGATGAGCGCGTGGACGCAGATGCCGAATGTCTCGAACACCTCGCGTACAGCGGTGCGCTCACCGTCCCGCCCCACCTCGCACCGGTCCACGGAGATGAACATGTTTTCCGCCTTCGCGCCCGCTGCTGTGAGCAGGGGCACTGTCTCGCGCACGGCGGTACCCGCGGTGATAACATCCTCGATGATGATGACGCGATCGCCCTCCTTGGGCTGGTAGCCCACGAGTGTCCCGCCCTCGCCGTGATCCTTCGCCTCCTTGCGGTTGAAGAAGAAGGGCTTGTCGATGCCGTGCTCCCTGGCGAGGGCGGCGGAGGTCACTGTCACGAGCGGGATCCCCTTATAGGCCGGGCCGAACATGGCGTCGAACGCGCCCGAGCACTCCTCGTGGACAAGGGAGGCATAGAACGAGCCGAGCGCCGCTATCTGCGCGCCCATGCGGTAATTGGCCGTGTTGATGAAATACGGCGTGCGCCGGCCCGATTTGGTGGTAAAATCGCCGAAGCGCAGCGCCTGCGCCTCAAGCATGAATTCGATGAATTTGCGCTTATCCTCTGCTTTAAGTCCCATAGGAAAACATCCTCCCTATAAAGTATAGTCAGCGATCATCCGATAAAGCGGAATATCGTCTTCAGACGGAGATGAAGACTGCGCACGCACAACCCGGCGCAGGCGGCCCGAGGGCACAACAACCCGCGGGGCAGAGCGGATTACCCTCTCGGCCCGGTGCGCATAGCTCTCCGCGCAGGCAGGCGCGGCAAAAGCCGCCGCCTCCTCCACGGCCGCCCACCGGACAGGCCCCAGCCGTTCCCGGAGCCCCTCACTGGCCAGCAGCAGGCCGAAGTGCATGCGGTAGGGCATATCAATGAGCGTATACGCATGGGGAATACCGCCCGGCAGGGTATAAAGCTCTTCCGTTCGGGCGCTGTACAGGGCCCCTTCCTCCGGCGCGGCGCCAAAATCTGCCGCCAACGGCCGCTCCCCGGGCACCAGCAGCTCGGCCGCCGCCTCCCCGTCCCCCTCAAAAAAGCCGGTGAGCGCCGGATCTCCGGTGAGGAGGAAGGACTGTCCGCAGAAGAACACGCTCTGCACGGTATGCGACGCTTCCTTTGTCCCCAGCGCATCGCCCAGCCGCGCAAGTATGTCGGAGGCATTCATCACCATGCGCGCCTCCTCCGCTGTGGAAAACAGAAACGGGGAGGACGGTACATGCAGCTCCTCCGAAATCCCGGCCGCCTCGTCGAGCAGGACAAAGGCCAGCTCCCCGTCCGCCTCCAGAACATTTTCCCGGAACTGGAGTCCCATATGCAGTGTCCCGCCCGAGAGGGTGTTCGCATCGTCGCACAGTGTCTCAAGCACCTCCACCACCGCGTCCGGACAGCTCTTCTCCAGTGTCAGCAGGAGGGACATTGTCCCCTCGCGCGCGGGCAGTCTGTCCGCGCACCCGCCAAAGCACAGAGAGGCGGCAAGCGCTGCGGCGGCAAATCCCGCGCCGGCATGCCTCCTCTCCCCTGCGCGCCTCATTTGATTTCCTTTTCAAACTCGTTTTTCCGTTCGGGGCGGGACTCCACCTGCCGCTTGCGCGCATGAGGCTTACCATCGGAGGCAGAGCTCTCGCTCGAGGAGGGCGGCTCCTCTTCGGGCTCCGGCTCCACGGGCGCGGGCGGTGCCCACACCTGCGTGCGCAGGCGGGCCAGCTCGTTCATGCGTATATACGTATTCGCGGCGAAGATATTGTTGATGAACAGAATCTCGTTCACACCGTTTTCCTTTAAGAAAGCAGGCAGGTTCAGTTCAAAATACCGCTGATCAATGACATAGATCTCCGCATAGTGGTTGACAAGGAACGGCACAATCGCGTTCCCAAAGGACTCCTTGATAACGGCGAGCTTCCTGTTTCCGGGCGCCTGGGTGACAATTTTGGTCAGAGGATAGTCCCCGCACAGGAAGACAGAATAACTCTTCGCACTCTCGGCCAGCAGCGCCGAGGGGAAGCCGTAAAACGGGCTGCCGCGCCGGTACTGTGTCACCTCGGCGGCCGTCGGCTGGATCCAGTAGTCGATGTGGTCGGGGTTGCCGAGCAGGGAGGAGTCCTGTGTCTGAGCATAGAGGGAGCCGATATAGTCGGGAATCGTGCGCTGTTCCATCCTGCTGAGGGGCACGGGGGTGAAGCCCGCCTGTTCACAGAAGGCGGTATAGGCATAGTAAGCGCCGAGGCCCGTCCAATGATGGTCGGTATGGAAATAGAGGTATTCGTCCCTGTGCTCATTGAGCTTCGACCACGCGTCGACCGCCTTGATGGATGGAGCAAGATTGGCGTTAATCGTATCAATATTCGGCTTCTGCGGGGAGGAAAGGCTCTCAAGGCGTTCAGGCAGTGTCACAAACTCGATGTGCGTGGGCGCAACGAGGTTATAGATCGTTGTCTCCGGGCCCATGACCTCCTGCCACTGGTTGAGCTGGGAGGCGTAGTACTCCGCTGGAGCGTCGCTCCCCGTGCCGAAGAGGGAGAGCGCGTCCCCCCGGTAGACGAAAACGGTATTCGACTGGTTGAATGTCACCTGCTCATCCCCGTCCGGCTCGGAAGAGGGCGAAGGCGCGGGATCCGGCGGCAGGTCCGTACTTTCCGGGGCGGAAGACGCCGGGGGCGGGTCCGCAGCGGGGGGCGGCGTGACCGATACATCCGGCTCGACAGGCGCGACAGGCTGCCCGCCGCCCGCATCGGCCACGGTGTGGATGCGCCCTTCGTCCGCGCGCACGCCATAGTGCTCGGAGACATCCGCCGCCGCGCGCACGAGCTGATCGCGCAGGGGAAAGGTATCCGTGTAATGGTTCTCCACCTGGCGGGTATAGCTGCCGTCCGCCAGCGAAAGGGCGGAAAATTCCGGCATACTCGCCAGCTCCCGCTTTTCCATCACGGATTCTGTCGGCTTCTTCGCCACCACCGAAAGCACTCCGCCCACCACCAGCATCCCCACCACGAGGATAACCTGGATGGGGGCTGTAATCTTCCATGTCCGGTCGCTGCGGCGCAGCTCCTCGTCGGCCCGTACCAGCGCGGGCCGGGTCTCCTTCGGCCTCTCTTCTTTCATCAGGCGTCTCCCTCCCATAATTATCGATCAGATTAAAACCGGAAATAGAGGAACGGGTTATAGCTCTGCCCGGCCAGGAGGCAGGTGCACAGCGCGAGCATCCCGAGATTGAGCGCTGTCTCCCCGAAGCGCACAAGCGCTATCCCTCCCTCGGGCAGGCGGGCCAGGCAGCGCTTGAGGCACGGCACCACCGGCATGCAGAAGAGGAGGCTCCCCAGCAGCCAGAAGGCATTGTTCATCACAACCAGCCCCACGCGCGCATCCCACAGCGGCGCGCCGGAGAGTCCGAACATAACGCCGAGCTGATGGAGAAGCATGGCGGGATCCGTGAAATAAAAGAGCGTCCAGCCCACGAGTGTCACGAACACCAGATACAGGTGTGAGAGCACCCGCGGCGCACGCATACGGTCCCCAAAAAGGCGTTCGAGCGCGATAAGCACGCCGTAATAGAGCCCCCACACGACAAAATTCCAGCTTGCCCCGTGCCAGAGGCCGGTCAGAAACCAGACGATGAACAGATTCCTCCAGGCATGGCGGCGTCCGCCGCCCAGCGGGATATAGACATAGTCGCGGAAAAAGGTCGAGAGGGAGATGTGCCAGCGCCGCCAGAATTCCGTGACGCTCCGCGAGATATAGGGGTAATCGAAGTTTTCCAGATACGTAAAGCCGAACATGCGCCCGAGGCCGATGGCCATGTCGGAATAGCCGGAGAAATCGTAATAGATCTGCAGGGTGAAGAGGAGCATCCCGAACCACGCGCCCGCTACGGACTCGCCCGCGGTAAAGCCTGTCAGGAGCTTCCCGGCCGTGTTGGCCACGAGCACCTTTTTCGTCAGTCCGCAGAGAAGGCGTGTCAGCCCCGCCGAGAGATCCTGCGCCGTTGTACAGCGGCGGTCAATCTGCCCGGCGATGTCGGAGTAACGCACGATGGGGCCCGCCACTAGCTGCGGATAGAGCGAAATATAGAGGAGCAGCTTATAATAGCTCTCCTGCGCCTTGGCCTGTCCGCGGTAGACGTCCACAACATAGGAGACGGCCTGAAACGTATAGAACGAGATCCCAATGGGCAGCAGGATGGGCGGCGCCTCCAGACGCACCGCCTGCGGCAGGAACAGGTTGAGCGTATCAATGAGCCAGCCCGTGTATTTAAACACGATCAGCAGCCCCAGGTTCATCCCCACCGAGATGACCACCCCCAGGCGCGCCATGGACCGCAGCCCCTTCCTGCGGCTGACCTCGACAAGGCGCCCGCACAGGAAATTGACAGAGACCCCCATCATCAGCACAAACACCCACAGCGGTTCGCCCCAGGCATAAAAAAAGAGACTGAAAGCCACCAGCGTCAGATTGCGCCAGCGGGCGTTCTTCCTCACGTAATATAACAGAAGATTTGCCGGAAGAAAAAGATAAAGAAAAAGCAGGCTGGAAAAAACCATGTTCTAATCCGTCCCGTTCAAGAAGATATTCTGATTATACTATGTCTCTCTTATAGACGCAACCGGGGTCTTTAGAGAGATTTTGGCGAATTTTGAGGGTCTCTGTCCCCTGCGGAAAACTCTTTTCTATTTTACCGCATTTTCCGGCGTTTGTCATTCCCTTTTTCAGTTTCTCCCATATATTTTCGGATCGGCCCGTTGACAATCCGGCGCCGCATCCTGTATAATTCAATATAAAGGGCGCCGTAGCAAGCGGTCAGTCCAGAAGTTTACAATTTTTTAGAGAGAAACCGTCACCTGCCGGGGTGGCGGTTTCTGCGTTTTACGATGATTGTGACCGTAAAGATCCCCAATATGTAACGTAATTCGCATATGGCCGGATACAAATCGAAGATTTGTATCCCTCCCTTTCGGGTGGTGCGGCCGACCGCCTGCCGTTTTACCATGGCGCCGTTTTTATTCTACAAAAATCCCCTTGTTTTGTCAATGAGCGCATGAAAAAGGCGCGTTTGGAGAGGCAAATCCCGTGAAAAACGGGGATGAAATGTGGCACAATAGCGGTAAAAGGCAAATGTTCAGGGTTTCGCCTCATTTTATTCCCATTTTCGTTTGACAATTAAGAGTAAAAGAGAGTAAAATAAAAACTGTATGCTTTAAGGAATCGTGCAACAGAAACGGAAAGTTTAGAGGTGGCTTCCAGATGGGTTTAGTGGATAAAATTTTCGGCACCTATTCGCAGAGGGAGATCAAGAAGATTCAGCCCCTTGCGGACAAGGTGGTCGCTCTTGAGGGCGAATTCCGCAGAAAGACAGACAAAGAGCTCCAGGGCATGACAGCGGCGCTGCGCGAAAAGCTCGGGCAGGGCGCGACGCTCGACGATATTCTGCCCGAGGCGTTCGCCACATGCCGGGAGGCCGCCGACCGTGTGCTGGGCATGCGCCATTTCCCCGTGCAGATCCTCGGCGGCATCATCCTGCATCAGGGGCGTATCGCCGAGATGCGCACGGGCGAGGGCAAGACCCTTGTCGCCACGCTCCCGGCCTACCTGAACGCTCTGAGCGGAAAGGGCGTGCATATCGTCACGGTCAACGACTACCTCGCCAAGCGCGACAGCGAGTGGATGGGCAAGGTCTTCCGCTTCTTGGGTCTTAAGGTCGGGCTCATCATCCACGATATAGCGCCTGATACGCGCCGCAGCATGTATGAGTGCGACATCACCTACGGCACGAACAACGAGTTCGGCTTCGACTACCTGCGCGACAACATGCAGATTTACAAGGAGCGCATGGTCCAGCGCGGCTTCAACTTCGCTGTTGTCGACGAGGTGGACTCCATCCTTATCGACGAAGCCCGCACCCCTCTCATCATCTCAGGCAGCGGCGACAAGTCCACCGACCTCTACAAGGTGGCGGACCGCTTCGCCCGCACGCTCACGGCCATCCGTGTCAAGGAGGTCGACACCAAGCAGGATAACGACGATGTCGACGCTGACTACATCGTGGACGAGAAGGCCAAGAGCGCGACGCTTACCCAGCGCGGTGTTAAAAAGGCGGAGCAGTATTTCGGCATTCAGAACCTGATGGATCCGGAGAACACCACGCTTCAGCACCACATCAACCAGGCTATCAAGGCGCACGGCATTATGCAGCGCGACATTGACTACGTCATCAAGGACGGAGAAATCATCATTGTCGACGAGTTCACCGGCCGCCTGATGATCGGCCGCCGCTATAACGAGGGCCTCCACCAGGCCATTGAGGCCAAGGAAGGGGTCGTGGTCAACCGCGAAAGCAAGACCCTTGCCACCATCACGTTCCAGAACTACTTCCGCATGTATGCGAAGCTCTCCGGCATGACCGGCACCGCCCTCACCGAGGACGCTGAGTTCCGCGAGATCTACGGGCTCGACGTCGTTGAAATCCCGACCAACCGCCCGGTACAGCGTATCGATCACAACGACCTCGTTTACAAGACCGAGAATGGCAAGTTCCGCGCTGTCATCGAGCAGATCGTCGAGTGCCACCAGAAGGGGCAGCCGGTGCTCGTGGGCACCATCTCCATCGAGAAGAGCGAGCGCCTCTCGAAGATGCTCAAGGCCCGCGGCATCCGCCACGAGGTCCTCAACGCCAAGTACCATGAGCGCGAGGCGCATATCGTCGCGCAGGCGGGCAAGCTCGGGGCCGTGACCATCGCCACGAACATGGCCGGACGCGGCACCGACATCAAGCTCGGCGGCAACGAGGAGAATATGGCGACAGACGATCTCGTCCGCGCCGGATACGACGAGGAGATGATCAGCGCCGCCACCGCTTTCTTTGATACCGATGATGCCGACATCCTCGCCGCGCGTGAATTCTACCGGGAGAAGCTGGCCGAGCACAAGCAGGTTGTCGGCGCCGAGGCGGAGAAGGTGCGCAAAGCGGGCGGGCTGTTTATCGTCGGCACAGAGCGGCATGAGTCGCGGCGTATCGACAATCAGCTCCGCGGGCGCGCCGGCCGCCAGGGCGACCCGGGCGAAACGTGCTTCTTCCTCTCGCTCGAGGACGATCTGATGCGCCTGTTCGGCGGCGAGCGGACCGCCGGCATGATGGACAGGCTCAATATCGACGAGGACACCCCGATTGAGGCGAAGCTTCTCTCGAACACGATCGAGGGCGCGCAGCAGAAGGTGGAGGCGCGCAACTTCGGCACCCGCAAAAACGTCCTCCAGTTCGACGATGTCATGAACAAGCAGCGCGAAATCATTTACGGACAGCGTGCGAAGGTCTTAAACGGCGAGGACCTGAGCGAATTCATCCGCAAGATGGTCGACGATACCGTCCACAACGCGGTCGCCCTGTACCTGCCCGAGGACACAGCGCACGACACGTGGGATTTCGCGGGCCTGCGGCGCCACTTCCTCGGCTGGATGACTGCGCCGAACGATTTCACCGAATATGAGAACGACGTGCAGAAGCTTGGCGACGCTGAAGCCCCGCAGATCGAAAACATGCTGCGTGAGCGGGCGCACAAGATCTATGCCGCGCGTGAGCAGATGTTCACGCCCAACATCATGCGCGAGCTCGAACGCGTCATCCTCCTAAAGAACGTGGACGCGCAGTGGATGGATCACATCGACAATATGGAGGAGCTCAAGAAGGGCATCTACCTGCGCTCGTATGCGCAGAAGGATCCGGTCGTGGAATACCGCATGGAGGGCTTCGAAATGTTCGACGCCATGATCAACTCCATCCGCGAAAACACGGTACGCGCACTGTACACGGTGCAGATCCGCCGCGAGGAGCCGCCCAAGCGGGAGGCTGTGGCCAAGGAGGAGGAGATGGTTGCCTCCGGCGGCAGCGACGAGCCGATCGCCCGCACCCCCGTGCGCAAGACACAGAAGGTCGGCCGCAACGATCTCTGCCCCTGCGGCTCCGGAAAAAAATATAAGAAATGCTGCGGGAAATAAACCGCCGTGCTAAAACGGTCCGCATCCTCTCCGGATGCGGACCGTTCTGTATAATGAGCGTATAGCAGCAAAGGCATTCGCCTAATTTTCTTTCATCCGCAGCGTCAGCGGACGCATCCCGGCGGCGGGGGAAATGCCGAGGAGCGCGCAGCAGAGCGGCGCTGTCTGGAGAGGGGAAACCATCGAATCGGTAAAATCCCCGCATTCGACTTTTTTCGAGAGGATGTAGAGCGGAACCTCCCGCTGTTCGGGCAGGTTCCCGGCATGGACGCCAAGCTCATCCATCCCATGATCCGCGGTGACGACGACATCGTAGCCGTCCTCCTGCCACACAGACAGGAGCGCGCTCAGCCGGTCAAACGATCCGGCAGCCGCGGTGCGGTATTCCCGGCTCCCTCTGCCATAGAGATGGCCGTGATAATCACACCCCGACGGATGGACAAGCAGGAAATCAGGATGGTATGTCCGGCGCAGGTAGTCCGCGTCGTTATAGAGGCACAGATCGGGGTAATTGTCGGCTGCATAGAAGATGCCGTGCCGGATGAGGCCGGGACTGTCGAACTGATAGCGCTCCAGGCGCGGCTCACGCGGAACACCGCGCTGATACAATTCGGATATCCAGTGATAGGCCGCCGCCGCGCCGGTAAGGCCAGTGTTCTTGACAAGGGAAAACAGGTTTTCACACCGGCTCGGCCGCGTGAAGAGATTGGTCGCGATGCCGTGCTCCGAGGCCGGGAGCCCGGTGAGGAGCGTTTCATACATCGGGCGCGACAGGCTCGGCAGCTCGCCCTCGACCCGGTATTTCGCCGCGAGCTCCCATTCCGCCAGGTGCTCCAGATATCCGGCCGCGGCTTTGGCCTCCTCATAACCCAAGCCGTCGATCAGCACAAGAATGACCTTGGACATATTCGGCCCCTCCTTTTCAGGCGATAATTGTCTCCACGCCCATGTTTTCGATCTCCTGCCGCGCTCCCGGGGGCAGGCCGTCGTCCATGATAAAGGTGTCGAACTGGTGCAGATCGCAGACCTTATAGAAGGTGTCCACACCATATTTGGTGTGATCGATTAAGCAGATGCACCGCTCGCTCTTGGCGAGGATCTTCTGCTTAATTGTCCCCATCTCGACACTGTAATCGGAAATGCCGCCCGAAGGGCTAACGCCGTCCGCACTGAAAATGGCCATGTCGATGCTCGAAAAGCGGTTGAGGAAATCGTCCGCAAGGAAGCCGGTCGTGATCATCTCCGCACGCTTAATCACCCCGCCGATGCAGTAAACCATATGGGAGGTGCGCCGCGTCACTTCCGCGGCGATGTCCAGCGAATTGGTCAGCACGGTGAGGCCCTTGCGCCGCGAAAGGAGCTGGGCAAGGCGGAAGACAGTCGTGCCGGAATCAAGCGCAATGATGGCATTATCGGGGATAAGGTCGATGGCCCGCGCCGCAATCCGCCGCTTCTCATCATCGCACACGAAGGAGCGGGTATCGCGGGTGGACATCATGTGGGGGGAATCGCTGTTGTCGGTCAGGATAGCGCCGCCATATACCTTTTGCAGGATTCCCTCGCGCTCAAGCGTGTTGAGATCCCGCCTCACGGTTTCCAGCGACACGGAAAACTGTGTACAAAGCTCCGCCGTAGTCACCTTTCTGTTGCGGAGAAGAAGACGACGAATTTCCTGAAGCCTGTCGTATTTCATGTTGCATCTTCCTTTGAGATAAGATTATATTTTGCGCCATTGTTCTCAAAAAAAACACATAAAATCGTAGAACACCAAGAAAAGAGGTCATCATTGACTTTTTACGAACAAGTTAATCATACACAAAAAGCAAGAGATTGTCAACAAAATCTAAAAAAACGAGCAAAAAATAAGCATTTAATAAAGATATAGTCGTTTTTCCCTTCTTTTTGCAGCACATCGACATGGATTTTACAGGAACTGGATGACTTTTGACAAAAAGGGACGGACCGTCCATCCAGACGGCCCGTCCCTGTGCAATCCATGAAAAAACGTTATTTGACCATTTCGCGGGCGGTCTCGGCAATATGCTCTGCCGAGAGGCCGAACTGCCCCAGCAGCGCGGCAGCCGGGCCGGAATGGCCGAACGTATCGTTAACGCCGATGCGGCGCACAGGGGTGGGGCATTTTTCACTGAGCAGGCTGCACACAGCCTCCCCGAGCCCGCCGATGACGCTGTGTTCCTCGCACGTAATGATTTTCCCGCAATCCTTCGCGGCGGCGAGGATGATGTCCTCGTCAATAGGCTTGATGGTGGCGATGTTGATAACGCGTGCATGGATGCCTGCGTCGGAAAGCTGCCGGGCAGCCTCAATCGCCTCATTGACCATCAGGCCCGTGGCGACGATGGCGATGTCGCTTCCCTCGGTGAGCTGTTCACCCTTGCCGATTTCAAAATGGAAGCTGCCTTCGTCATGGAACACCGGCACGGCCAGGCGGCCGAAGCGCAGGTATACAGGCCCTTCGTAAGCGTATGCGGCCTTCACCGCGGCGCGGGCCTCCACATCGTCCGAGGGACTGATGACCGTCATGCCGGGAATGGCGCGCATGAGGGCGAAGTCCTCGCAGCACTGATGGCTCGCGCCGTCCTCCCCCACAGAGATGCCGCCATGCGTCGCGCCGATCTTGACATTGCAGCGGGGATATCCCACCGTATTGCGCACCTGCTCGAAGGCGCGTCCGGCGGCGAACATGGCGAACGTGGACACGAACGGGACCAGACCCATCGTGCTCATGCCCGCGGCGACGCAGACCATGTTGGCCTCCGCGATGCCGCAGTCGAAATGGCGCTCCGGGAACGCCTTTTTAAAGATACCCGTCTTCGTGGCGGCGGCCAGGTCCGCATCGAGCACGACCAGGTTTTCGTGTTCCGCGCCCAGCTCCTTGAGCGCGTTGCCGTAACTCTCACGGGTGGCGATCTTTTTTACCTCACTCATCCGCCTGTGCCTCCATTTCCTTCTGAGCGGCGTTCAGCTCTGCCATTGCCTGCTCGTATTCCGCGTCGTTCGGCGCCTTGCCATGCCAATCGACGCTGTCCGTCATGAACGAGACACCCTTACCCTTGTGCGTATTCATCAGGATGCAGGTGGGTTTTCCCTTCTCCGCGTGGAATGCGGAGAACGCCTGCTCGATTTCGTCCAGATTATGCCCGTCGATGGTGGTCACGGCAAAGCCGAACGCCTTCATCTTTTCGTCCACCGGCGCGCTGTTCATGACATCCTTGGTCGCGCCGTCGATCTGCAGGCCGTTGAGGTCGATGATCACGCACAGATTGTCCAGCTTATAGTGCGCGGAAAGCATGAACGCCTCCCAGACCTGGCCCTCCTCGATCTCGCCATCGCCTAAAAGGGTATAGACATTGACATCCTCTTTTTTGCTCTTCGCAGCGAGGGCCATGCCCGCGGCCGCGCTGACACCCTGCCCGAGGCTGCCCGTGGACATATCCACGCCCGGCACAGTGTTCATGTTCGGATGCCCCTGGAGATAGCTGTCGATCTTCCGCAGCGTCAGAAGATCCTCTACCGGGAAGTAGCCGCGCTCGGCGAGAGCGGCGTAGAGCCCGGGAGCCGTGTGGCCCTTGCTGAGAACGAACCGGTCGCGCGCCGGATCCCTCGGGTTCTTCGGATCAATGCGCATCTCCTTAAAATAGAGGTATGTGAACAGGTCGGCAGACGACAGACTGCCTCCCGGATGACCCGCCTTCGCGGCGTGCGTGCTCTCGATGATACCCTTGCGCACCTTGCACGCCGTAATCGACAGGGCCTTTTTTTCTGCCTTTGTCATCGTTTACGCTCCACTCCTTTCGGATATTTTAGATATTTTCAAACACCTTCCGCAGCCGCATCAATGTCAGGCGGCGGCGGACATAGGGGGAAATCCGGAGCGTCAGCGGTACAATGTCCTCCCGCACGCCGATTTCTCCCGGCTCCGCGACACCGCCCGCCTTTCGGAGCAGAGCCCGCAGCTCCTCCGCAGACGGGATCTCGTCAATCGCGGCGAGGATCTCGTCCCGAGCGCCCAGCGCTTTTTCGGCCGTGACGTCGTCGAGCGGATCGGGCACATTCTCTTCGAGGATGAGTTCCCGCATCCCTGCGTCCGGGAAATACCGCTCAATTTCCGCCCGCGTGTCCGGACGGGGGCCGGGGCGAAGCGTTCCGCTCCGCAGCGCCGCAGCAAATGCGTGGTACTGCTCTGCGCACAGCGCGAGCCCGATACCCACCTTTTCACCGTGCAGCGCGTCGGGTGGCGGGGCGAGGACGCCCATCTCCCACAGGTGCGAGACATGGTGCTCCGCGCCCGACGCCGGACGCGAATTGCCGACCATCTGCATCGCGAGCCCCGAGAGGAGGAGGCCGTACATCAGCTTTTCACAGCCGTCCCTCCCGCCGGCGGCGATTTCGTCCACTGCCGCGCGTACATCCTCCACAGCCCGGCTCATCAGCCCGGCCACACGGTCACAGTAGTACTCCCCTGTCACCGCTTTACTGATCTTCCAGTCGGCGAGCGCCGTATACTTGCCGAGCAGGTCGCCGAAGCCCGAGGCGTTGAGCCTCTGCGGCGCGGCGGAGAAGATATCGCTGTCCGCCACCACGTAGAGCGGGGCGACGGCGGGCATCGTCTTTTTGCAGCCCTGCCACGTCATGGCCGCGACAGTGGAGACAAACCCATCCACGCTCGCGGCCGTGGGGACAGAGATAAACGGGATCTCCTTTTCATGCGCGAGAAAACGCGAGATGTCGTGAATGGTCCCCGACCCGACGGCTAAGAGGACGTCCGCCGTTTCCGGCAGCTTCTCCCGCACCGCCGCGACACCGTGCTCGTCCGCGTGCAGGCCCTGGGGCGATACGCACACGACATCCGCCTCCGGCAGCAGCGCCGAGACAGCCTTCCCCGCCGCGGTGAAGGTGTTCTCGTCGCACACGATGCACGGTGCGTCCCACGGCTTCACCTTTTCCGGCAGCGAACGGATAGCGCCGCTCTCGATCACAATATCCTTGACGACTATCGGATGCTCGTGCCCGCACGGGCAGGCGCCGGTGAAAGCGCTTAAATCAATGTGCATCCGCTTACCCCCTCTGGCCGTAGTAGGCGTTCGCACCGTGCTTGCGCAGGTAGTGCTTGTCGAGCAGCTCCTGCTGCATGGCGGGCAGGGAGGGGTTCATCATCAGATTGTGCCACGCCATCATGGCGACCTCCTCAAGCACGACCGCGTTATGGACGGCGTTCTTCGCGCTGGTTCCCCAGGTGAAGGGGCCGTGGCTGTGCACAAGCACCGCCGGGATGTCGGCGGGGTTCAGCCCCTTAAACCGCTCGATGATGACGGTGCCGGTCTCCTTCTCATATTCGCCCGCAATTTCAGCGGGGATCATCTTGCGCGTGCAGGGGATTTCGCCGTAAAAGTAATCCCCGTGGGTGGTGCCCAGAGCGGGGATACCGCGCCCGGACTGGGCGAAGATGGTCGCCCAGCGGCTGTGCGTATGCACCACCGCGCCGATGCTGCCAAACGCCTTGTAGAGCTCGGCGTGGGTTGGGGTGTCGGAGGAGGGGTTGAGCTTCCCCTCCACCGTCTTTCCGGTCTCGATGTCCACGACGACCATGTCCTCCGGCTTCATCATGTCGTACTCGACACCCGAGGGCTTAATCACGAGTACGCCCTTCTCCCGGTCCACAGCGGAGACATTGCCCCACGTGAACGTGATGAGCCCGTGTTTGGGCAGGAGCATATTGGCTTCATATACCTGTTCCTTGAGCGCTTCGAGCATGGATACTCCTCCTTACTTGAGCTTCCAGGCGAGGTCGGAAAGGAAGAGTTCCTTCTTGAGCCCCTCGATGGTGGTGTCCTTGGTGATGTGCACGAACTCAATGCCCATGATCTCCGCGAAGTCCTCCATCATCTGGGCGGTGGCGGCGTAGGAGAAGACCGTGTGGTGCGCGCCGCCCGCGAGGATCCACGCATGTGCGCCGGTGCGCAGATCCGGCATGGCCTTCCACATGATGCGCGCGACAGGGAGGTTGGGCATCTCGTAAATCGGCTTCACGGCCTCGACATCCTGCACGATCATGCGCAGCCGGCCGCCCATGTCGATGAGGGAAACGACGATGGCTTTCCCGGGATGCCCCTCGAACACGAGGCGGGCCGGATCCTTGCGGTTGCCGATGCCGAGCGGATGCACTTCGATGCGGGGCTTATCGGCCGCGACGCTCGGGCACACCTCAAGCATATGCGCGCCGAGGGAGAGCTCTTTCCCGGGCTCGAGATCGTAGGTGTAGTCCTCCATGAAGGCGGTGCCGCCAGGCGGGCCCTCGGTCATGGCCTTGACGATATGCGTCATGGCGGAGACCTTCCAGTCGCCCTCGCCGCCGTAGCCGTAGCCCTTCTCCATCAGGCGCTGGCTGGCCAGACCCGGAAGCTGCTCCATGCCGTAGAGATCCTCAAACGTGTTGCTGTATGCGCCCGCGCCCTCGCGCTCAAGGATGCGCTCCATCGCGATCTCCTCTTTCGCCTGATAGCGGACAGCCTCGATATTGTCGGTGGCGATGGTGTACTTCTCCTCGTACTCCTTCATGAGCGCGTCGACCTCGGCCTCGGTGACCTTGTTAATCTCGTCGACAAGCTGCCCCACGGGCCAGGTGTTGACCTGCCAGCCGAGCTTGTGCTGCACTTCCACCTTATCGCCCTCGGTGACAGCGACCTGCCGCATATTGTCCCCAAAACGGACAACGCGCAGATTACGGCTGACAGCGGCGGCAACGGCGGAGCGCATCCAGCTGCCGAGCTGCTCCTGCACGTCGGCGTCCTGCCAGTAGCCGACAACAATTTTCCTAGCCATCCGCAGGCGGGCGCCGATAAAGCCGTGCTCACGGTCGCCGTGCGCAGCCTGGTTGAGGTTCATGAAATCCATGTCGATTTCTTCGTTGGGGATGTTGCGGTTATACTGGGTGTGGAAATGGCAGTAGGGCTTCTGGAGGAGATCGAAGCCGCGGATCCACATCTTGCTCGGGCTGAAGGTGTGCATCCAGGTGATGACGCCGGCGCAGTTATCATCGTAATTGGCTTCCTTCATCACGCGGGTGATCTCATCCGGTGTCTTGACCGTATCCTTATAAACGACGCGGCAGGGGATGTTCGGGGACGCGTCGAGCGCCTTGGCCATCTCCTCTGCGCGGGCGGCGACGGTCTCGAGAACCTCGGGTCCATAGAGGTGCTGCGAGCCGACGACGAACCAGAACGTGTACTCTTTCATGGGCTTCATAGGGCATTTCTCCTTTATAATAAATTTTGCCGAAAGTGACCTTATGCTTTGGTATCCAGCGTCTCACGCCGGATCTGCCGCAGGTGCTTCATCACGTCGTTTTCGCCGCGGCCGAAGTAGTCGTGGAGCGTGAGGTATTCTTTATACAGCCGCTCATAGACAGCCGCCCTCTCCGGGATGGGGGTGTAAACCGTATCCTGCACCTTGCCCATCGCGCGCGCGGCGGCGAAGATGTCGTCATACCCGCCCGCTTCCTTTCCGGCGGCGACAGCGGCGAAGATGGCGCTCCCGAGCGCCGGGCCCTGCGCGGTGCCGGCGATGCGCACGGGCATGCCGAGCACGTCGGCGTAAATCTGCATTGTCATCGGATCCTTCTGGCTGATGCCGCCGGAGGCGTAGAACTCGCCCACCCGGACACCCCCCTCCCGGAACGCCTCGACGATGCGGCGTGTCCCGTAGGCCGTGGCCTCGATGAGTGCGCGGTAGATTTCCTCCGGGCGCGTCTGGAGCGTCATGCCCAGCATCATCCCGCAAAGGTCCACGTCGACCAGCACGCTCCGGTTGCCGTTCCACCAGTCGAGCGCCAGGAGCCCGCTCTCCCCGGGGAAGAGCCTGTCGGCCTTTTCGCGCAGATACGCATAGATATTCTTCCCCTGCCGTTTCGCGTCCTCCACATAGGACGCGGGCAGGCAGTTTTCGATGAACCATGCGAAGTGGTCTCCCACACAGCTCTGTCCGGCTTCGTACCCATAGTAGCCGGGGTACACACCGCCGTCCACGACACCGCACATCCCCCGGACAGCGTGCTCCTCCCTATCGAACAGGACATGGCACGTACTTGTGCCCATGATGGCGAGCATCGCCCCCGTGCGCTCAATCCCGAGCGCGGGGACAGTGACATGCGCGTCCACGTTCCCCGCGGCGACAGCCGTCCCGGGCAGGAGGCCCGTCGCAGCCGCCATCGCTTCGGTGACGCCGCCCACGCGCTCCCCGAGCTGCACGAGCGGATAGGCGAATTTCTCCTCCGTATAGCGGGCCAGGCGCGGATCGAGGGAGGCAAAGAAGTCCTCGCTCGGATATTTCCCGCCCTGCCAGAGGCCCTTATACCCGGCCGCCCCCGCCGCCCGGCTCCAGACGCCGGTGAGCTGTAACACAATCCAGTCCGTGGCTTCGATGAAAGCGTCGGCCGCCGCGTAGATTTCGGGAGCCTCTTCGATGACCTGCCAGATTTTCGGCGTCTGCCATTCACTCGAGACACGCCCGCCGTACTGCCGCAGCCAGGGCTCCCCCCTCTGCTGTGCCGCCTCGGTCAGGCGGTTCGCCAAATGCTGCGCGGCGTGGTGCTTCCAGAGCTTCACCCACGCGTGCGGGTTTTCCCGGTATTCCGGCAGGAAGCACAGCGGTGTCCCGTCGCGCCGGACCGGCAGAAGTGTCGACGCCGTGAAGTCCACCGCTACGCCGATGACCTCCTCTGCTTTCACCCCGCTTTGGCGGAGCACATCGGGGATAGTGTGGGTGAGCACGTCCAGATAGTCCTGCGGGTGCTCGAGCGCCCAGTCCATCGGAAGCGGCACGGAGCCGCACGCGGGCGGGAGCGCACGGTCCATAACCGCATGCGGATAGTCAAACGCGCTCGACGCCTTCTCCTCCCCGGAATGAACGTCCACTAGGACCGCCCGGCCGGACAGTGTCCCGAAATCAATGCCGATTGTATACGCCGCCATCTCCCCGGCCCCCTTTCTATATCTTTAATAAAAGCCTTTCACTTGTACGTACATTTTAAATTCAGTGTATCGTATTCGGCGGAAATTTGCAATAGGCTCACTTCACAAAACCGACCGCCTAGACCGAAGCTCTTTCGGCAATATGCCAGCCAAGAAGCGCAGGGGTCTGCGGCATACCGTGGATAAGGCCGAGGAGCTTCTTCGCGGCAAGGCGGCCGATCTCCTCTCTGCCGGATCCGCCTGTGTCACGCGGGACATTTAAAGACAAGCTTGTCAGCTGCGGGACGCTCATTGAGGCAAAGACGCTGTCGTCGAATCCGATGACGGCCATCTCCTCCGGCACATGGATGCCCCAGTCATGCAGGAAGCGCAGCACCTCGAGCGCGGTCTCGTCGTTATAGCAGACAACCCCTGTGCATCCGCCGAGGACGCCCGCAAGATTCTCCCCGAGCAGAGCGCGGCGTGTCTCAGTGGTGTACCAGAGGATGTGATCATCCGCCACCGGGCTCCCCGCCCGCCGGAGCGCTTCAATGAACCCGGCATAGCGCCGGTGACCCTGGATATCGTCGCTCTTAAAGACGCCGGAGATGCGCGTGTGGCCGTGCGTGAGCAGGTATTCGGTGGCCAGCGCGCCGCCGGCGCGGTCGTCCGCCGCGACATAGATAGCCGGGCGGTAATCGGGATAAAAGCCGTTGATGAAGACGATGGGCGTGCCCATCTCCTCCAGGCGGCGGTATAAATCAATGTTCGGGTTGGGCAGAGCGGTCTTCGTCCCCTCGACGATGATCCCGTCGGCCGGGCGGCGCAGCAGCCCCTCAAGGATGGCGCGCTCACTGTCCACACGGTTGCGGGTGGCCGAAAGCATGGGGACACATCCGTTCTTCGCGAGCGTCTCCTCGATGCCGCGCAGAATGTCGGGAAAAATATATTCGCCGATATACGTTGTGATAACAGCGATATTTCCGCTGATGGGCCTGGGGGGCGGCGAAGTGCGCACGACGGATCCGCTGCCGCGCCGGCGATCGATGAGCCCCTCCTGCTCGAGCACGCTGAGCGCCTGCCGCACTGTCTGGCGGCTGATGCCCTCGCTCGCGGTCAGCTCATTTTCCGAGGGAAGTTTCCCGCCGGGAAGGATCTGCCCGGTTCGGATCAGGTCACGCAGCTTCTGTGCGAGGATCTCATATTTCGCCACCCAAAACACCCCTTCGAAAGTTCAACCTTATCCACTATAATTGTATCATACAACTTCATTTTTTCAAGCCTTTTTTGTTCTTCTGGGTACCAAAAAAGCACCGGTGAAACCGGCGTTTTTCACAAATTGTTATGCCAATTATCCGCCCGATTATCGAGTAAATTGTACAATTTGTCGATATTCAGGATAAACAGGTACCGATGACACGATAAGCCTTTACCAGCTCCTCAAACGATCGGGCGCAGTTGGCGGGGCTCGGGGAGGGCAGGGGCAGCGCCTCCACCCCGCACACAGGCAGGATCAGCCGCCGGTAGAGCTTCGCCGCCGTGGCCCCCGTGGTGAAGACAGCGCGGATGGGCGCAGCGTCCAGAATGGGGCGGATGTCGTTGGGGACGGGATTGCGTATGCTCGCGTCGGACGCGCCACGGATATCGCACCGCTTGAGGACATCCCAGAGTGCGACGCCATATGCAAGCGCCATCCGCCTCCGCCCGGGGACATCCTCCGGGACGGGACACTCCAGCACCGCCCCCAGTACGGGCCAGAACCGGTTTCGGGGGTGCATATAATAGAAGGCCGCTTCCCGCGACTTCGGGGAGGGCATCGTGCCGAGGATGAGGACACGGGAATGGGTGTCGTACACCGGGCCGAAGCCGTGGGTCACTTCCATCAATCCCCCTCCTTTTTCCGGACACCCTGTAGGGAAAAGTCCGGGATAAACGCCGTGTCGGCGGAGGAGAGATCCTGAAGGTAGCCGTCCTCGAAGCCGCTCCAAAGAAGGTACTCCTCCACCCGCCGGTATTCCGCCTCTGCGAGCGGACGATTCAGGTCCGGCATCGTTTTGGCCCGCCCGCAGGGGACATACTGCCCCATGAGGCTTAAGAGCACTGTATGGGGCGGGAAAGTGTCCCGCACCCAGTCGATGACGTCCAGCGCGTTCGCTGCGCCCGCCTCCCCTGGCAGCACCAGATGCCGGATGAGGACGCCGGAACGGAGCAGGCCGTCCCCGTCCAGCACATACGGTCCCGCCTGCCGGACCATCTCCCGAATGGCGGCCTTCGCCGCCTCCGGATAATCCGGCGCGCCGCAGCAGCGGCGGGCTAAATCCGCATCCATATACTTGAAATCGGGGAGGTAAACCTGAATCTTCCCCTCGAGCAGATGCAGAGCCTCCACACTTTCGTAGCCGCCGCAGTTGTAGACAGCGGGCACAGGCAGCCCTCCTTCGAGCGCCGCCGCCACCGCGCGCACAAAGTGCGACGGTGTGACAAAATTGACATTGTGCGCGCCCGCCCCGATGAGCTCGAAGCAGATTTCGCGCAGACGCTCCGCGGAGACAGCCTCCCCCTTCCGGCGGACGCTGAGCTCCTCGTTCTGGCAGAAGACGCACCCGAGCGGGCAGCCGGAGAAGAAGATGGCGCCGCTGCCGCACGCCCCGCTCAGGCACGGCTCCTCCCAGTGGTGGAGCATTGCGCGGGCAAGGACGGGGAGCGCCCCCATCCCGCACACGCCGCTTCCGCCCGCTTCGTCCCGCCACGCGCCGCATCGGCGGGGGCAGTCGCGGCAAAGATAGCCGCTCATGTATAGTTCCCCAGGAACTCGAACTGCCCCGTCTCCTCCTCAAGCGAGCAGATGAGGTCGCGCACAGCGTCCTCACGCACGGATCCGTCGAAGTCGAAATAGAACCGGAACTCGAAGTCCGTGTCCGGGCGCGGGCGGCTCTCGAGCTTCGTCAGGTTTAGAGAAAGCGAGGAGAAGCGCGTCAGAATGCGGCCGAGCGAGCCTGTCTCGTGCGGAAGTGTCAGGGACAGGCTGATCTTGTTCGCATCCGGCGGGATGATGAGCTCCTTCGAGATCACGAGGAAGCGTGTGAAATTCGGGCGGACGTTCTGCAGCCCCTCCCGGACAATGCGCAGCCCGTAATATTCCGCGCAGGCGCGGGAGGCGATGGCGGCGGCACGGGGGGAGTTCATTTCAGCCACGCGTTTGGCCGCAGCGGCGGTGGTGGTGTCCACATGCGCCCGGATCCCCGGATGCCCGCTAAGGAACTGCGAGCACTGGCTGATAGCCTGTTCGTGGGAGTAGACGTCCGTGATCGCACCGGCGTCCGCGCCGGAGCAGGCGAGCAGGCAGTGATCTACCGGGAGCTTATAGGATCCGCAGATGGTCAATTTGTATTGGCGCAGGAGATCGTATACCGCGTCCACACTGCCGGCGATGGAGTTTTCGATCGGCACCACGCCGAAGTCCGCCTCCCCGCCTGCTACGGCCGCGAACACACCATCAAACCGCTCGCAGAAGCGGAGCGCCGGGCGCTTAAACAGCGCGAGCACCGCCTCGTGCGCGTACGCGCCCGGCACCCCCGCGCAGGCCACGTCCGCTTCCTCCGGCACACGCCGCCCGGCCGCGACGGCCGCTTCTATCCGCCGGCGGAGCTCGCTCCTGTCCGTATGCGCAAGGATCTGGCGCTGGTAGGATTTGCTCACATCCATGAGCGTGGTGAAGAGCACCTGCGCGCTGCCGGAAAATTCCCCGGCCTTCTCTCCCACGCGCCGGAGGATCTGCCGCTCCCGTTCCTGCTGGAAGATGGGCAGTCCGTGCTCCTGCTTATAGCGGGCGACCTGCCCGGCCAGGCTCATCCGGCGGGTGAAGAGGGAGAGGATCTCTTCGTCGATGCCGTTAATCTGTTCCCGCAGTTCCTCTAATTCCAAGACGTGTCAGCTCCTTTCCCAGACGGCGCGCCCAGCAGCAGATCGAGCAGTGCCAGCGAGACAGCCGCCTCCACACACGGCACCGCGCGCACAGCCAGGCACGGATCGTGCCGCCCCTTGACAGCGAGGACCGCTTCGATGTTTGTACGGTAGTCCACTGTCCGCTGTTCGCGGGCGATGGACGGTGTAGGCTTAAACGCGGCCCGCACAAGGATGGGCATCCCGGAGGAGATGCCGCCCAGAGCGCCGCCGTGGTTGTTGGTCTCGGTATACACCCGCCCCTCCCTGGCCCGGAAGGGGTCGTTGTTTTCGCTGCCGCGCATCTCCGCCGCGGCGAAGCCCGCGCCGAACTCGACTCCCTTGCACGCGGGGATGCCGAAAAGTATGGACGCTAACACATTCTCCACCCCGCCGAACATCGGATCCCCGACACCCGCCGGGAAGCCAATCACCATGCACTCGACAACCCCGCCGACAGAGTCCAGATCCAGCCTCGCCCGCTCGATTTCGGCGCGCATGGCGTCCCCGGCATCGGTGTCGAGCACGGGGAAGGGGCTGTTTCCGGGGACGAGAAGGGTTTCTTCGTCGATCCCGGCCGGATCAAACGGCACATCGCTGACGCCGCCCGCCCGCAAAAGATGCGCCCCGACCGTTATCCCCCGGTGCGCTAAAATCTGTTTGGCTATCCCACCCGCCGCGGCGAGGGGAGCGGTCAGGCGGCCGGAAAAGTGGCCGCCGCCGCGCACATCGTTATACCCGCCGTAGCGCAGGAAGCCGGTGTAATCGGCGTGCCCCGGGCGGGCCAGCGCCTGCATGGCGCCATAGTCGCCGGAGCGGGTGTCCGTGTTGCGGATGAGGATGCCCACAGGCGTCCCGCAGGTGACGCCGCCGAGGACCCCGGAGAGGATTTCCGGCAGGTCGGCCTCCTTGCGGGGCGTGGACGTGCGGTCCTTCCCCGGCGCGCGGCGCGCGAGAAAGCGGGACAGCTCCTCCATGTCGACAGGCTCCCCGGCGGGCAGGCCGTCCAGCACCGCGCCGATGCCGCCGCCGTGCGATTCGCCGAAGACGGACAGCTTCAAATGATTCCCCCAGTTAGAGGACATCGAATTTCCCTCCCAGTTCCCGGAAGCGTGTAAAGAAGTCCGGGTAGCTTTTTTCGACCGCCTGCGCCCCTAGGATGACGACCGGCTCCTCACAGATGACCGCCGCCACCGCCGCGGCCATGGCGATGCGGTGATCCCCCTGCGCGTCGGCTGTCCCGCCGCGCAGGGAGCCGTTCCCGCTCACGGCGAAGCCGTCCTCCCACGCGCGCGCGCGGCCGCCGAGCGCCTCGATGCACGCACAGACCGACGAGATGCGGTCCGATTCCTTGAGCCGCAGCCTCCCCGCGCCGACAAAACGCGTGACCCCTTTGCGTCCGGCGGCGGCTATCGCCAGCGGCGGCACCAGATCCGGGATATCCGCACAGTCCACCCGGGCCTCCCCCGCACCCTCAAATGCGCGCAGGATGTCCGCGGCAGCGCGGTCGCCCTGCGCGCTGCGGCGGTCGAGCCCCGCCACGCGAACGTGCGCGCCCAGAAACGCCGCCGCCAGCCAGAACGCCCCGCCGCTCCAATCGCCCTCGACATCCGCCTCCAGCGGCCGGTACGTCTGCCCGCCCGGGACAGTGTACCCCCGCGCCGTCCGCGAGACACGGACGCCGAAGCGCGCGAGCGTGCGGACAGTTAGATCCACATATCCCGCGGACTGGAGCGGCGTCGTGAGGGCGATTTCGCTCTCCTCCCCCAGCAGCGGCAGCGCGAAGAGGAGGCCCGTGATATACTGGGACGAAACATCCCCCGGCAGCTCGTAGACGCCCGGCGTTACCGGCCCCTCTACGGTGAAGGGCATCCCGTCGCAGCGGGAGAGGCGCGCGCCGTGTGTTTGGAGCGCCCCGGCCAGCGGCCCGAGCGGACGCTCCGGCAGGCGGCCCGTGCCGGTAAAGGTGGTCTCCCCGCCGAGCGCCGCCGCCACAGGCAGGAAGAACCTCTCCGTGGATCCGCTCTCGCGGCAGGGGCATTCCGCCCCTAGGGACGCGCGCAGCGGCCCCGTCACCCGGGCGGTGAAGCCGCCCGGGCACTCCTCGGTTTCGATTTTCGCCCCCAGGGCGCGCGCGGCGTCGATGGTGGCGAGGATATCCTGCGAGGGGGCCATGCCGTGCAGGACGCTTGTCCCCTCCGCCAGGGCCGCGCCGAGCAGGAGGCGGTGCCCCGCCGATTTGGAGGGCGGCGCTGGGACGCTTCCGGACAGCCGTGCCCCCGTGATCCGGATGTCCATGTCAGTCCCCCTTCCCGCACAGGAAGTCCTCGAGCGCGTCCACCTTGACCGGATGCAGCCGCGAGAGGCCCACGCACTGGGCCACGACAAACGAAAGCTCCCCGCCGTGGCGCTTTTTGTCCCCGCGCATGGCGGGGATAAGGTCCCGTATTCGGCCCTCATAATGGGTCTGCATGTCGTAGGATCGGAGCGCGGAAGCGATGCGCTCCGCTGTCCCGGAAGCGGAGATCCCCAGGCGCTCCGTGCGCTCGGTGAGCTCCACCATCCCGATCCCCACCGCCTTGCCGTGGGAAATGGCGAAGTGCGTCTCGCGCTCGATGGCGTGCCCGAGTGTATGCCCGAAGTTTAAGAGCTGGCGCCGCCCGGTGTCGCGCTCGTCCTCCTCGACCACCTGCCGCTTGTAGTCCACGCAGCGGCGGATGATTTCGTCCAGGCGCTCCTTTGCCCTTCCGTCCGCAAGGAGATCGAAGAGGGTTTCGTCAAAGAGCACGCCGTATTTGATGGATTCGGCCACACCGTCGCAGAAGATGTCGTGCGGCAGGGTGGCGAGAGTATCCGTATCGCACACGACTAAACGCGGCTGCCAGAACGCCCCGACCAGATTCTTCCCCGTGGGGATGTTGACCGCCGTCTTGCCGCCCACAGAGGAATCCACCGCGGCGAGGAACGTCGTGGGGATCTGCACGTAGGGCACGCCGCGCAGCCACGTAGCGGCGGCGTACCCGGCGAGATCCCCCGCGACCCCGCCGCCCAGCGCGACGATGACGTCCGACCGGGTGACGGCGTTCGCGGAGAGGAAGCCGTAAATTTCAAGGAGGCGTTCGTGATTCTTGGATTCCTCCCCGTTCGGGAAGACATATTCCGCCGTCTTAAAACCGGCGGCACGCAGGGAGTCGAGCAGGGCGGGGGCGTAGAGGCCGTGGACGATATCGTCGGTAACCACAGCGGCGCTCACTGCCTTCGGGAAGAGCTTGCGCAGTCTCTCGCCAGTAGAGGGGAGCAGTCCGGCGCCGATGTGGATATCATAGGCCGGGGCGGTATGAACGGTGATGGATGGCATAGGGGTTCTCCTTTCAAGCGTCTTTTTCCGGCAGCGGCAGCGGTGCTTCCAAGCGCTTGCCCATGAACTCGGCCATCGCCCGCAGGCGGGGCATCAGCGTGTCGAACTGGTCGGGGGTGAGGGACTGCGGTCCGTCGGACAAAGCGTGCTCGGGATCGTTGTGAACCTCGATGATGAGCCCGTCCGCCCCGGCGGCGACAGCCGCGAGCGAGAGCGGCTCCACCATCCAGCTTAAGCCCGACGCGTGGCTCGGGTCGATGACGACCGGCAGGTGCGAGAGCTTCTTGAGCATTGGCACGGCGGAGACATCGAGCGTATTGCGCGTGGAGGTCTCGAACGTGCGGACGCCGCGCTCGCAGAGGATGACGTTTTCGTTTCCTCCGGCCATAATGTATTCGGCGCTCATCAGGAGTTCCTCAATGGTGTTGGCCAGCCCGCGCTTTAAAAGGATGGGTGTCTGAACATGCCCGAGCTCCTTGAGCAGCTCGAAATTCTGCATATTGCGCGCGCCGACCTGGATGAGGTCGACATCCTCGAAGAGATCGAGGTGGGCGACGGACATGATTTCCGTCACGATGGGCATGCCGGTGGCGGCTCTCGCCTCCCGCAGGAGCTCGAGTCCCTGCGCGCGCATGCCCTGGAACGCATAGGGAGAGGTGCGGGGCTTAAAGGCGCCGCCGCGCAGGAGCGTCGCCCCCGCCGCGCGCACACGCCGGGCGATACCGGTGATCTGCCCCTCGCTCTCGACCGAGCAGGGCCCGGCGATGACATGGAATGTCCCGCCGCCAATGGTCAGCCCGGCCACATTGATGGCGGAATCGAGCGGATGAAACTTGCGGTTGGCTTTCTTATACGGTTCCTGTACGCGCATGACCTCCTCGACGATGGAGACCGAGCGGATGATGTCGATATCCAGCGAGGCGGTATCGCCCACGAGGCCGAGGATGGTGGTGTGTACGCCGTGTGTGATTTTCGCATTGATGTCTTGATCGTGCAGCCAGCCGACAAATGTATCGAGCTGATTCTGAGAGACATTTTCCTTGAGGATAACAACCATGCAAACTTCTCCTTTTTATGGGTTTTTATGCGTCCCGCGGCCAAAAGAAAAGGCGGACGTCCCAAAGACGCCCGCCTGTTTTTGGCGAAATACGAGGATGCTTCCCCGCTTTTTATCCGGGGCACCTCTCCGTCTCTGGTTCGGAAACATCGCAGCAAAAAGAACCCGCGCTAAAGAAATAGCCCAGGTCCATGGTAAAGTAAAAGCGGCTGCTGTATCCGTTACCCAAAGAGTTCACCTCATTGCCCCTAATTACGCATTTTATCATACAACGGAAATCCCGCCTTGTCAAGGAGAAATTTCCGGAGGCGAAACACAGAGCGGGATTATTTTACGGCGACGGCTTCAATCTCGAAGAGCGCGCCCTTGGGCAGTGCGGCCACCTGAACGCAGGAACGGGCGGGCGCTTCCCCGGGGAAGTAGTCCGCATAGATGGCGTTGATAGCGGCGAAATCACCGATGTCCGCTAAGAATACAGTGGTCTTCACAACGTCGGCGCAGCTCATGCCGGCGGCGGCCAGAACGGCCTTCAGATTCTCGAGCGCCTGGGTGGCCTGCGCCTCTACACCGCCGGGCAATTTGCCCGTTGCGGGGTTCAGCCCCAGCTGCCCCGAGGTATACAGTGTCGATCCGGCCAGCTTGGCGTGGCAGTACGGCCCCACGGCGGCGGGAGCGTTCGCGGCGGTGATGGTTTTGTTCATGGAAGTTCCTCCTCTTATGATCGGATAGTTTCTGCTCTTTTCATTATAGTTGGAAACACAAAAAAATCAAGCCGGATTCCGAATTTGTCCGGAACCCTCGGGGCACTGCCGGTGCCTCCTACTCCGGCAGCAGGCCCGGGACGAAGTTGCGCACCCCATAGAACAGGAGCACAGCCCCGAGCAGCGGGAACCAGACCCATCCGCTGCGAGGCAGTATCCTTTTCGGATGTCCGCACGCCGCGAGGACCGCTTCCAGATAGAGCGCCAGGAGCAGCAGCGCGAGGATGGGCGGGGCCGGATTATACCAAAGCGCCCTTGGAATGTCTCCGTGCAGGAGCAAAAGGACACTGTGGGTGTTTCCGCACGCCGGGCACCATAGCCCCGTCACCCGCCGCAGGATGCACGCCGGGAAACGAGACGCGAGGCGGGCGATTTCCTCCCGGAACAGGAGCGCCGCCCCGCCCAGCAGGGGCGGGACGGCCAAGAGAACGGCACGCATCAGAAATATTCCACGGTCACGTGCTTCCCTTCGCTCTCGAGCACGCCCGCCAGGTCCTTTATCAGATTGAGCTTGAGCCCCAGCGAAACCGGCATGCCGGGGTTCTGGTGCGCCGGGTTGAGCGCGCGCCCCACAAGGAAGTGGATCTCCGTGGAGTCCTCGAGCAGGACCTTCGCTAAGAGGGTCGCGCCATCCTTTTTATTGAGGGTATATGTATCCAGGCTCGCCGGATCGCTCTGCTCAAGCAGAGCCCGGATGATGTCGAGCGTCTTGCCGATGGTGAGCACGCCCTCCGTGACCAGATCGATGCCCGGGATCTTCGCCGTGGGCGGGATGGCCGGGTTCTCGTAGTCGATGGAGACGTCGAGCGGGCGCCCCGTGACACGGGAGACAATCTGCGACGTGCTCCCCCCGCAGACAACGCGCAGCCCGTCCGCGTGCATCAGCTTGCCGACGACGACCTCGTCCATCTCCTTGTTGACGGGCGGGCCGACCATCACTGTCGCCGGGCGGGAGGGCTTCAGCCGCAGCGAACAGACAGTGCTGTCGTCCCCCGGCTGGTCCATATAGAGCGTGTTGACGGCCGAAAGCAGCTTGCGGGTGAGCATGAGCGGCGAAATCTCCGGCGTGACATTCTCCTTCAAGAAGTCCACCACGCTCTCGTACAGCCACCCGAGGTCGAGCAGGCGCCCGACCCCCGCGTGGACCACACCGTCGGAAAACATGACAAGCATGTCCCCCGGCTCGCCCTTAAAGCGCGAGACGAAGATGCGCTTCCCGCCCATCTCGCGCTCCTCGCGCTCGATGCGGATCGCCTTGTTGGCATGGAAGTAGACGAGATCCGGATTGTCGAACTCGACGAGATAGATTTCCCCATCGTCGGCCACACGCACAATCGTGAACGTGGAATAGGCCACGCCGCGCTCCGCACAGACGGGGAGTGTCTCAGCCATGGTATCCACGACATCCGCGAGCGTGCCTCCCCCGGAGAACATGGTGGAGATGATTTTGCTTGTCATCGTGGAGAGGATGTTCGCCTTCACGCCGCTGCCGAGCCCATCAGCCAAGACAGCGAGGACGTAATCGTCCCCGCGCACGATCTCCACCTTGTCCCCGCACAGCTCCTCGCCGTAGTGATTGAGGCTTTCCCAGGCGATGTCTACAAACAGCTTTGTCATGAGCGGACCCCCGCTTCCTCGCCGGGCGCCATCGAATGCTTGAGGTTGCTTAAGGCCACCTTGGTTTCCGCGGTTGTCTCGCCTAAGAGGCTCGCTATCTCCTGGGCGACGCGCATCTGCTTGTCGATGACCTTCTGCGCGGTCTCTATCGTGTGCCCGCGCAGCTCGGCGAGCTGCTCCTCCTGTTTGTCCTCCTCGGTGACATCCTTGACAAACGCAAGATACATGTGGTGCTCGCGGATATAGATGATGGATTTTTCGACCGTCCGCCCGCGATCGGCGAGGGTCTCCTTCGCTTCGACGATAACACCCTTATTCTTCGCCTCATCAAAGCCGGTTTCGCCGTAGAAGGCGGGAAGCATCTGCCCCATGCACTCCTCGCGGCTGACCCCATAGATTTCCTCGGCGCGGGGATTGAGCTCCAATACGCCCAAGTCCTCGTCAAAGGCGATGATGGCGTTCGGGCTGTTCTCGATCACTGTGGAGGAGATATTCTCCGCCCGCGCCTTCAGATACGGCATGCACATGCTGATATCCGCCTTGCCGCGCAGCACGGCGATCGCCTTGTCCCGGCAGGTGGGATATCCGCAGGAGGAACAGTTGAGTTCGTCCTCGGGGGTGAACTTACCGATGGAGCGCAGCACGCGCCGGATATCCTCCTCGCTCGGCTCGCCGAGATCCGGGCGGCGGTTCTGGAACACGCGCGGATGGGAGCTCGTGGTGCCGGCGCTCCGGGCGGGGGACTGGTCCTCGGGGCGGGGCGTGTCGGAAAGGGTGCCGCTCGCGAGCGTCGCGTTCACTCCGTGCATGCGCATGACGGGGCCGCCCAGGCACCCGCCGGGGCAGAGGTTCGCTTCGATGAAGAGCCCCTCCGGCTCGTTTTTGCGCAGGGAGGACAAAAGATCCATGCAGCTTTCCAGTCCGTCGACCGCCAGCGGCGTATAGCCGTAGTCGGCTGTCTCGGCGGGGGCGAGCGTTTTGAGGATGCCTGTCGGCTCCGGGTAGAGGCGCGACACCGGCTCCGCGACGCCGCACACCTCCGAATCCTCCTCCCCGAACTCGACGCCCGCGCGGACCATCCAGCGGTCCACACTGTCGAAGGTGAGGGCATGGTTGACCATTCCCCCGGCGAGGGGATCACTGGCCTCCTCCATCTTCGAGAGGCACGGCCCGACAAAGACGACCTTGATGTCGCCATACGTCTCGCGCATGAGGCGGGCATGGGCCATCATGGGCGAGGAGACGGGAGCGAGCATCTTGATAAGCTCCGGATAGTGGCGCTCAACGAGCATCACCACCGAGGGACAGGCCGTGGCGATGATATTCTTCATCTTTTTGTGGCGCATCAGGGCGGCATACTCGTGCGTGGCGGCCGCAGCGCCGATGGCTGTCTCCTCCACGCCCGTGAACCCGAGCTCCTTAAACGCCTTGCTTAACTGGGCGAAGGATTTGCCCTTCCACCAGCCTGTCCACGACGGGGCCACGCTCAGATACACCGGCTTGCCGGATGAAATCAGCTCCCGGACCTTCTCCGTATCATCCTGAAGGATGCGCGCGTTCTGCGGGCAGCAGCGCACGCATGTCCCGCACAGCACGCACTCGTCGGGGATGACCTGGGCGAGGTTGTCCCGAAATTCGATGGCCTTGAGCGGACAGTCCCGGATACATTTATAACAGCTCTGGCAGCTCTTTGTATTCAGTTTGATGATGTTGCTCACTGTGCTGACCCTCCCGCCTTGACTTTGGGATAAATTTCCTTATAAAAGACATCCTGCGCATTCTGGAAGCCGACATTCTGCACCGGCGTGTCGTCCACCATCACAGAGATCCCCTCCAGGCACCGGCCCATACAGAACGAGGCCTTGAGCGCCACCTCATCCTTCAGATCGTTTTTGGCGATGAGCTCCTGAAATGTCTTGAGCACCTGATAGGAGCCCTTCATGTGGCATGAGCTCCCCACGCATACCTTCACTTCAACCATCCTGTGACCCCCTGTCCGCCCGGAAAGCGGGCGCGGATTTATATACCCTATTTTACACGATTTCTCCCTGATTTTCAACATTCCTCCTTCCCTTTCGTGCAAAAATCCGGTTTCCTTTTTTCGCCGCAGCCTGTAAAAGAAATCCCGTGTTTCTCATATATAGCGAGGAAAGCACCATGGGATGCCTGAAAATTTCTGTAAAACGGAAAAAGTCCTGCGGTGGCGGGATAACTGCGCCGCTCCTCCCTGGAAAAGCAGAAGCAAAACGCTGTCGCAAAGAAAAAAGCGGACGCGCCGCACAAAGGAGAGGCGACTGTCCGCTTTTTAGGGGGCCTTAAATCTGTCCGAGCTGGCGAAGGGGGGCTTCGTCGAGATAGGTGCGCATGACCAGCTCGCAGAACATGGAATTCGCCCACGCAAACCATGGGCGTGTATAATGGGAAGCATTGTCCTTCGAGAAGCTCTCGTGGATGTAGCCGGTGCCCGCGTCGGTGCGTAAGAGGATTTCGATGATGGCGCACCGGCGGTCGAAGCTGGAGCTGGTCAGTCCCTGCATGATGAGCCCGAGCGGCCAGATATAGCCGTCCGGCGTATGCGGGCTGCCGATCCCGTTGCACTCCTCCCCGGCGAAGTAATACGGATTGCCTTCACTCAGCACATAGCTGCGTGTATTCTGATACAATTCGTCCTCCCTCTCGCAGTAGCCGAAGAAGGAGGCACTGAGCAGGCTTGGGTAATTCGCGTCGTCCATCCAATTAAAATGATCGAGGCCGTCGGTCTCGTAGCAGTAGATGCGCCGTCCGCCGTGCTCCTGCACACCGTAGCGCTCAATCCCCGCCTGGATGCCCGCGCCTAGGATAGCGGCGCGCCGCTCGATGTTTTCGTCCCGCCATGTGTGGCGGTTGATGTCGCGCAGATCCTCGAGCACCACACTCGCCAGCATGTTCGACGGGATCAGATACCCGTAGGTACACGCATCGTCACTCGGGCGGAAGCCGGACCAGACCATTCCTGTATATCCCACCGGGGCGCCCTTCCCTTCACACGGAAGCGTCTCCGTAATCAGCGGGCTCTCGCGCTCGAAAAAGTACGGAGAACGCTGCATATGGTGCTGCTCGGTCTCCATCACATCCAGAATGAGCTCATATGCCCGGCGGCATGTGTCGTCGAACACGGTCCACCTAGATTTCGCGCGCGCATAGCGGGCAGCTATCCAGAGCGGGAAGCACAAAGAATCCAGTTCAAATTTGCGCTCCCAGACCCATGGGGAAAATTTATCCGTCCGGTCAGACGGGCTGAAACTTTTCCCCTCCGGCGCGGCGTTGAAAGCGTTGGCGTAAGCGTCGGTCAAAATACATACAGCCTGGCGGCGGATAACCCCCTCGAACATGGCGGTAATCCCGCTGTCCTCCACAGCGCGCAGGTAAGGAAAGAGCTGCATGGAACTGTCACGCAGCCACATGGCGGGAATGTCCCCCGTGATGACAAACCAGCTCCCGTCTTCCTTCTGCTCGACTGTTGTCTGCCATGTATTAACGATACAGCGTTCAAACATTTCCACAAGGTTGGTACCGCAGCCGCTTTGGCGCACACGCCCGATAAGTTCACGAACTGCCTGTGGAATCCCCTGCATGGATGATAACTTCCTCTCTATCGATTTACTTCCGCCCTCCGGCAGCGCCCGGCGGAAGAACCATACCATAGAAACAGGGCTGGTATAGACACCCATAAGGTCTTTTTTTATTTTAGCACAAAGGCAGTTAAAATTTCAACTGGTTTGCGCAATATTTTAGACCCTTTTCGAGCCTGTAAAAAGAGGGGCGGCGCCTAAAAACTGCGCCGCCCCCGGAGGGTATGGAAAATATCGGGAAAGCTACATGGTATAGTTTTCCATGTTGTACGGGACAGGCGCCATCAGCCGGTAGATCTCGTTGACAGTATACTGGATATTGTCGATCTGGCTGCGCAGCGCGGAGCACGTGGAGCAGCTGTCGCAGGAAGAGCAGCTGTCATTCTCCCCGCAGCAGGAAGAGGCGCAGGGGAAGGGAACCTCAGGCGTCGGGATGAACGAATCGCAGTGGCAGCCGCATCCGCAGCTCCCGCAGCCACACCCCCAGTTTCCGCAGCCGTTTCCGCAGCCGCAGCCGTTTCCACAGCCGCAGCCGTTTCCACAGCCGCAGCCGTTTCCACAGCCACAGCCGTTTCCACAGCCACAGCCGTTTCCGCAGCCGCAGCAGGTACTGCCGCCGCACGCAGGACCGAAGCTGCCGCAGCGGATATAGTTCCCATTAAAAGGATTGCAGTTATAGACAGTCATAAACGTTCCTCCATATTGCCGGACTTGTGTTTTGAACCTTATCTGCGGTTCACCGGGGATCCGCATGAACCGCAGCGCTACAGTGAGAATCCATAGCACTCCATTATACGGAGCTCCCCGCCCTTTGGTGACAATGTCCGGACACTGGGAGAAAAAATCGCCGTTCTGCTGGAATTCGCGGAAAAATCTTGCTATAATAGAGGTCTCAACTTTTAATCGGGGAGTGATGAATATTGAACTGGATAGAACTGGCCAAGGCGGCCATTATCGGTATCATTCAGGGGATCACGGAATGGCTGCCCATCAGCAGCACGGGGCACATGATTCTCGCGGACGAGTGGATTCAGCTCGCCGTGAGCGAGCGCTTCCGAGAGATGTTCTTCGTGGTCATCCAGCTCGGGTCGATTCTGGCGGTGGCTGTGCTGTACTTCCACCGGCTCAACCCGTTTTCCCCCCGCAAGACAGCGAGGGAAAAGCGCGAGACATGGAGCCTGTGGGGAAAAGTCGTTATCGCGGCCATCCCCGGCGGGATTCTGGGCATTTTGTTCGACGATATTCTCGAGGAGCTGTTTTATAAGCCTGTCCCGGTGGCGGCGGCGCTCATTGTCTATGGTGTGCTGTTCATCGTGCTTGAGCGGTGGAACCGCCGCAGAAAGCTGCGTATCGACAGCATCGAAAAGCTGCGCCCGGAAACGGCGCTGGGCATCGGCCTGTTCCAGTCGCTCGCGCTTATCCCCGGCACATCGCGCTCCGGCTCGACCATTCTCGGCGCCATGGTGCTCGGCACCTCCCGCGAGGTGGCCGCCGAATTCTCGTTCTTCCTCGCCATCCCCATGATGGCCGGGGCGAGCGGCGTCAAGCTCTTAAAGCTCGGGCTCGACTACACGATGCAGGAGTGGAGCGTCCTCATCGTGGGCACGGCGTTCGCCTTCGCCGTATCGGTGGCGGCTATCCGCTTCCTGGTTGGCTTCGTCCGCCGCCACGATTTCTGCCCCTTCGGGTGGTATCGCATCGTGCTCGGCACGGTTGTGCTGCTTCATTTCCTTCTGGCGAGATAACAGCCCGAACCATGCAGAAAACCCCGCGGATCCAGGCGGATCCGGCGGGGTTTTCTGCGGTTTATGATGGATTTGTAATCCGCACAGACTGGGTGTCCTCCGATTCCTCCGGGGGGAAAGGCGCCACCGCCCCCACTCCGGATTCGAGGATGGAATCGACGAGCGCGTCGAAGAGTTCGTCGAGGCCGGCGGCGTAGCCTGCCCGGGCGTGGTCGTTTTTCCACCCCTCCCGGAACTGCTCGAGGATGTCCCGAGGCAGGAAGGCCGGATTCACCTGAAGCTCGACGGTCCGTCCCCGCCCGGCCGGACAGAGTACCAAATTGACTGTGACCCGGTTATCGGAGGCGAAGCTCGGCTCCAGCGCCGCCATCCGCTCTGTGGAGATGTCCGCGCGGGAAGCATAGCAGCTGTTCTCGGCGTTCTCCAGCAGCACCTCAAGGTCGCTGCCGACAAAAAGGGTCTCGTAGTCAGCGGGCCCGTAGGAGGCCTCCGCGTCCAAATCATCGGCCGAGAAATACATGGGGCCCATGAGCTGCAATATGTTCAGCGACGACTGCGCTTGAGAAATAGAGGCGTAGGCGTGGTCGATTTCGGAAAAGTCGATGCTGTCGAATCCGGCATAACCGTAGGTGGTGAGGAGGCGCAGCGTGTTCTGGTATGCGTCCGTAATCAGCACATAGCAGTCGTCGAACGCGCTCTCCCCGGCCGGGAGCGGCATGCTTAGCATCTTGTGGCCGTCCACATTGAAGAAGCGAGGTTTCAGGCACACATAGCCGAGCGGCTTCGCGTCCGTCATCTGATCGTAGGTCTCCGCGAGGATATCCGCGCGCAGGGCCTCAATGAGCGTCTGCGTCTGCTCCTCGGTGAGCATGGCGGGCGTGACGCCGAACATCAGGCGGTTCATGAGCGTCACGCTTTCGATATCCGGCGCATCGAATGAAAAGACAGGCTGTGTCTGCCTCTTGACCTCCTCAAAGGCATTCAGGCGGTTGTAGAACTCCATCGCCTCCGGGTTCATCCAGTTCCCGTATTCACGCCGCAGGACAGAGCCGTTCTTCATCGTGTACTCAAGTGTGATGCCGACACCGCCGTGCTCATCGGAACGGATGAGCGCGTCGTGCAGGTCGTGGACAAGCGCTTTCGCGCTCTCCTGCTCAAGCGTGACCGTGTTCACATAGGTGGAGCCGTAGTAACCGGCGTACTGCCCGCCGCTCGCGGCGTAGGCCGCCTGCGCCTGGCGGGCTGTGGTAAGGTCGAGGCGCGCAAAGCCGTAGCGGTCCTCGAAAGCAATCTCCACCTTTTCAACATTTTCCGCAGCGGGCAGACGTGCCTCAAACCCGAGCCCGCCGCAGGAGAGAACGACGAGAAAGATGACTGGCAGGAGCGCACCCGCGCCGACCATCGGCAGCGCCCGGCGCAGGGTAGAGAAGCCGCGCGCGAGGATGCACTCGGCCACGCAGTAGATAAGCACACTGCCGAACACGCTCCCTAAAAGCCGGAGCCAGACCGCATCACTGCCGGAAGTGGCGATAAAGAGCCCGGAAAAGAGGAGTCCTCCCAGGATGGACGCGCTGAACTTTAAGAGAAGTGTCAAGGGGTTATTGAAGCCGGTCCTCCCGGAGAGCTCGCTGCGGCGGCGATCGTAGCAGAAGAGGGCGAGGAAGAGCAGTCCCGCGGCGAGCAGGAGCCAGATCCCCAGCGCGGCAAACAGGGGGACAGCCGTCTGCATCACTTCGTCCATCCGGGCGCTGCCGCCGACTAGGCCGAACGCGCCGGCACGCAGCCCCTGCGTCCTCGCGAGGGAGGGGAAGGTGTTTTGCAGATAGGAGGGCAGCAGAGCGGGAGAGGAGAGGGAGAGAAAGCCGCCGTCCGGAGAGACGAAGCCCCTGAGCATATTCTGCACTGTCTGGATAGCGGCCATTGCCAGCACAGGCAGGAAGAAATAGACGCCGAGCGAATAGACGATGCTATCAAAGAGCGTGCCCGAGAGGACGCACACAAGCGTGCAGATACTGAGCAGCGCCAGTGCGGAAATCGTGCACGTTGCAAGGAACAGGAAGGCTTCCGGGAGGGAAAACTCCGTGCTGCCGAAGCCGAACGCGGCGGCGAGGGTGATGAGGAAATTGGCGAGCAGCGGCATGAGGATCAGCAGAGCGCCCGCGGCGTAGTTGAGAAGCAGGATATGCCGCCGCCGGATGGGCAGCGAGTGGATAAGATCGGTGGACTGCCGCCGGTAGAGGAAGGCATACTGAAGAGTACAGTAGAGAAGCGGCAGGCCAATAACGGAAAGGTTAAACAGAAACTGCGCGGTATAGGAGGCGAAGAGCCCTCCGGTGCCGGTGAAAAAGCTCTCCGCGGCCGGATTCTCCTGCGCCCGCATGTTCGCGGCGGTGAGGATATACGGCAGCGGCATGCAGAGGAATTCATAGAGGAATGAAAACACGCACAGGCCCAGATTCTTGCGCAGGATATGGCGAAAATAGTGCCGCAGGCGGCTTTCGCCGAACGCGGCTCTCCCATCGGAGCCCAAAACGCCGCTAGAAAAGGACGTTGCTGTAGTCATAGCCTATCGCCTCCATTTCACTGATGAATACTTCCTCAAGCGTGAGGGGCAGCCCCTCGGAGAAGAGAGGCGAGTAGTCCTCCAGCAGCGCGAGGACATCCGCGCTGTTCCCGCGCGCGACCAAGTGGATAAGGCTTCCGTGTGTCTCGAGCGAGAGCACATCGAGGCGCTTTTTGATTTCCTCCGGATCCGGCAGGGGCCGGAACGCCGCCTGCACCTTGCAGAAACCGAGCTTGAGTTCGTCCAGCTCCTTCTGGAACAGGATGTTCCCCCGGTGCACCAGCCCGACATGATCGCACAAATCCTCGAGTTCCCGAAGATTGTGGGAGGTGATGATAACGGTCGCGTCCCGGCGGGAGACATCGTCGGAGAGGATCTTGCGCACGGCCGTGCGGATGATGGGGTCCAGTCCGTCGAAGGCTTCGTCGAGGAGGAGGAAGGGGGTCTGCGCCGAAAGGCCCAACAGCAGCGCCGCCTGGCGCGCCATTCCCTTCGAGAAGGTCTGGAGCTTCCGCTTTCTCTCGAGCGGGAACTTCCCGCTCAACTCCGCGTACCGCTCCCACGACCAGTTCGGGTAGAATCCGGCGTAGAGCGCAGCCATCTCGTCCACGGTGGCGCCGGGGAAATAGAAGAAATCGTCGCTCACGAAAAAGATGCGCTCCTTGATGTGCTCGTTTTCGAACACGCTCTGCCCGTCTACCTCGAGGCTTCCGCCGTCGGGCCGGTAGACCCCCGCGATGAGGCGCAGAAGCGTGGACTTGCCCGAGCCGTTCGGGCCGATGAGCCCATAGATGGATCCGGAGCCGATTTCGGTGGAAAAATCATCGAGCGCAAGGACAGTGTCAGGCGGCGTGTCAAAATGTTTGGTGAGATGCTCGGCTTTAATCACAGTGCTCCTCCTCTCCTTCCTGCCTGTACGCCTCCCGCACCACGCGCGAGACGTCGGCAAACGGGATGCGGTTCTTGTACGCGGTATCAGCCACCTCGCGCAGGTTTTCGAGCAGCCGTTCGCTCACCTGCCGCGACACGACCGCCTCCTCGCCCACAAAGTTCCCCTTCCCGGATACGGTATAGATAATTTTGTTCCGCTCAAGCTCCGCATATGCCTTCTGCACCGTGTTGGGGTTGACCCCCAGCTCTCTGGCAAGATTGCGCACGGAGGGCAGCTTATCGCCGTTTTTCAGATCCCCCACCATAATGAGTTCGGAGATGCGGCGGAATACCTGCTCATAAATGGGCGCGCGGCTATATGGATCAATCGTTATCAAACAGACACCCCTTTTCACGGTGGATTTCCGGGCAGACGGCTTATACCGTATTAAGCGTATTATATGTATTAGTACAGTATAAGCATACCATGTTTTCGGCCGTTCGTCAATCGCTTTTTTCTGTTCATCCGGAAGAAATTGCAGATTTCGCAAAAGCGGGAGGCGAAAAAAATTCGGAGAGAAACGGGAAAACCGGAAGAGCGGAGAAAGTTCAGGAAAGGATTTCTTTTTTTCACAAGGTGTGGTACACTGAGACATATTCCGAAAAGAGAAAGGAACGAAACAAACATGAAAGAACTCTGGGACATGTTTCTGACTTTCTGCCGTATCGGCGGGCTCACGTTCGGCGGCGGCTACGCCATGCTGCCGATGCTGCAGAAGGAGGTCGTGGAACGCCAGGGCTGGGCGACAGAGGAGGAGCTGATGGATTACTACGCCATTGGCCAGTGTACGCCCGGCGTCATCGCGGTGAACACGGCCACGTTTATCGGCTATAAGCGGCGGGGCCTGGCGGGCGCCATGTGCGCGACAGCGGGCGTCATCTTCCCCTCGCTGGTGATCATCACGGTGATCGCCGCGTTCATCCAGAATTTTGCGGACATCCCGGCCGTGCAGCACGCGTTCGCGGGCATCCGGGTGGCGGTGTGTGCGCTCGTGCTCGGAGCAGTCATCAAGCTGTGGAAGAGCGGGGTCAAAAACACGGTGGGGGTCATCCTCTTTGCCGCCGCCTTCCTCGCCACGGCCATCCTCGGCCTCTCCCCTGTGTGGACGGTGATCGCCGCCGGGCTCGTGGGCGTCGTGCGCTGGAAAAAGGAAGGGGGGAAGAAGTGATGGAGTGGATGGTCTTTGTCCTTCTGTTCTATGAATTCTTCAAGGCCGGGCTGTTCGCCGTGGGCGGAGGGCTGGCGACTCTCCCGTTCCTTTACGACATCGCCGCGCGCTACGACTGGCTCTCCGCCGCGGTGCTTCCGGACATGATCGCCGTCTCGGAATCGACACCCGGCCCCATCGGCGTCAATATGGCCACGTATGCGGGCTTCAACGCGGCGGGTGTCGCCGGCAGCCTGACTGCCACTGTCGCACTGGTGACACCGTCGGTCCTCGTTATCATCTGCATCTCCAAATTCCTTGCTAGGTTTAACGAGAAGCCGGTCGTCCAGTCGGTGTTCGCGTCCCTGCGTCCGGCGGTGGCCGGGCTCATCGCCGCGGCGGGCTGGCAGGTGTTCCGCGTGAGCATCTTCACCCTCGAACGCTTCGCCCTCACCCGCGACCTCACTTCGCTCGTGAGCCTGCCGGCGCTGCTGCTGTTCATCGTCATCTTTGTGCTCATGCGCAAGCTCGGCGGGCACCCAATTCTGTATATTGCCGGAGCGGCCGTTGTCGGCATCGTGCTCGGGCTGTAAAGCTCCAGACAATTCAGACGAAAATCCCTCCGGAACGCCGGAGGGATTTCAGCTTGTCGACAAAGTCGACAAGCTGCATGGGAGGAACCGCCAATCGCGTCGGCTGCGCCTCGCTCTGTCCGTTCCCCCATGGACCCCTTCGAGGTCGCAAACCGGCTCCGGAAGCCCACTGGGCTTCCTCACCGCCGCTTTGCTCTAAGGGTGTTCCTCCGGCGGTACACGCCCGCCTTCGGAACAGATTTCTTGTTCTAAGGGCTTTTTCGGCAGTCCGAAATCCCTCCGGGACGCCGGAGGGATTTTTTAACTGTGTCCACCCGTGCCGGGGAGCGGGGCGCCATCCAGGACCGCCTGGGTCAGGCGGTTCCCGGCATAGACCAGCTTGAGGGAGAAGAACGGTGCGTTCTCCTCCAGGAGGCGCAGGAAGATGCGGTCCCCCTCCCAGATGGGCAGAAGGGGGACATTCCCCTTCTGCACCCACCGCAGCTCTCCCTCGTCGCATGGACGGATGCTGCCGGCAAACGCATCAGACGTGAAGAGGTGCATATACTCCGTGGGCCAGCGGTCGGAGACGAATGTCACCAGTCCCCGGTACCGGTAGCGGAGAAGGCGCAGTCCGGTCTCCTCAAGGACCTCCCGCAGGATACAGTCCTCCGGGCTTTCCCCCTCCTCGCACTTGCCCCCGACACCCAGCCACTTCTCCTGATTGGCGTCGTCCTCTCTGGGAGGGCGGTACAGCATCAGCCAGCATCCGTCCTGCTCAAGATAACACAGCGTTGTGTTTTTCAACGGTTTTCCTCCTGTTCATCCGGCAGGCCGGGATCTTCAGCATCCCCCGTATCCTTCGGGGGTTCGGCGGGAACCTGTGCCTCCGCCTTTTCCCGGCCCGCGCGCATCAGGCGGCGCAGGAAACGCGGCAGATCGGGGGCGGCAAACTGATCCGCCAAGGGGACAGGGACCCTCCCCTCGATGCTCGCCCCCAGTGTCTCGAGCGCGCGCCGGGCGCTGCGCCGCATGGACGGGGACAGTGCCCGGGGACCATAGAGAAGGGCTGTCTCACTGAGGCCCACGCCGCCGCCCCAGGAGAGTGTCGCCTCCCCGCACCAGGCCCGGAGGCTCTCAATGGCGGCCTGTCCACCCTTTTCGCGCTCACCGTCCGCATCCAGCGCAAGGACATAGACCGCCGTCTTCCGGTGGGGGCAGAAGCTGAAGAAGCGCCCGAGCACCTGCAAACAGGCTGTCAGGTTTTCTGGCGCCTCCCCGCCAGGGGCCTCAAAGGCGAAGAGCCACACATCGCAGCCGGAAATCTCGGCGAGCTGTTCCCCGTCGATACTGCTGTGGCACATGGTCAGCCATACCGCCTCGATATCCGCTCCGAGCAGATCATGAACCTCGCGTAAAGCGTCCTGCTGCGCGCCGCCTGTCATGAGCGGCCCGGCGTTGATGAACGCGGCTTTCATCGTCCTCTGCCTCCTTCAAGTTCAAATTCCGCCTGTGCAGGCGGATACCGCCGCTTTCAAGGGCAGTATCGCGCCAGAGCTGGGATACGCCAGAGCGTATCCCGCTCCTGCGGGAAATCGCGGACGATCCGCGCAGCGCACCGGCGGCAGAATACTTCGCGTTCGGCCGTGTCCCGCCGCAGCACGTCCTTGTATCCCCACAAATGGGTGAAGCGCGTCTGCCGCCCCGGGCGGAGCCCGTCCAGTGTACTGAGCGCCCGAATGGGGAACCCCCTTGCCCTCGCGCACATGCTGATGATGCGCTGTTCCGCGTATACCATGCCGGTGACGCGGTTGGCCCCCTCCCGGAGATTGCGCATGAAATCGAACGCGGCGGCGGTGTAAGCGTCCTTAAACGCTTCGTTCCGGATGATGCAGAGCGCCGTGTTGCACGCCTCCTCCTGGTAATCCCACTGGGGGTCAGGGGTATATCCCTCCTCCATCCGGAAGACGGACAGGGGCGGATAGACGCTCGGCTCGAGCGCCTCGCGGTGGATGGCGGCGATGGGCTCCTCAAACGCGGGCAGCGCCTCCCAGACGATGAAGTCCGTGTCGATCATCACGACAGGCGCCTTCTGCGCCCGCAGCGCCGCAAGCTTTCCCGCCGCCCAAAACAGGAAGGGATCCACCTCCGGTTCGGGCAGCGGGGAGACGCCCAGATCCCACACATGCCCCAGCCCAAGCGCGGCAAAAAAGGCCGCGCCCGCCCGATCGGTCACCAGGCGGATGCGGCCGTTATGTCTGCGCCACTCGAGCGCGGAAAGAAGCATGGTCAGCAGCTCGAAATCCTCCATCGTAAAGCACGCCGCGGCCGGATGCGCGTGCGGCGAGAGGGAGGGAGCGCTCCAGACAGAATGAAAAGCGTCCACAACATTCACCCCGTCAGACCAGGTCCAGGCCGTAGCCGCACAGCCCGCCCGCACCCGATCCGGACCCCGAACCTGATCCTGAACCTGAACCGGAACCCGATCCTGAGCCTGAGCCGGGCATGCAGCCGGGCGTCCGGCTCCGGATGCGCCCGCGGCCCCGCCAGGGGAGCCTGTCCTCCTGCACCGGCATCACAGGCGCTGGCGCGCGCGGCGCCAGCCACGTGACAGACGGCCCCTCCACGGGCAGATAATCCACGCCGCGCCGCTCGAGCGGAATCGCGAACGGACCACCCACCAGATAGACCGCACGGACTCCCCGGCTCCATGCGCTCTCCAAATCCTCCTGGCAGAATACCATATCAATATCCGGGCGTAAAGACGTGCTGTTCAACCTGATCCCCTCCCCGACATATTTCTCTCCTCTTTACTATAAGGTAGGAAGGGCGCTACGTCAATAATAAATTCCCTGAAAAATGGGCGCCGAGGTCAATTCTTCCAAATCTGCGCGCATCTGCAGGATACTTCCGGTCTGCGGACGCAGTCCGGCGAGGATGACGGAACAGGCGGAGTCAAAGTTCTCCTTCCAGAAATTTTCCCCCTCATACATCCTGTCATACATCACGATTTTCAGCACATACCCCCGCATAAACCCCCAGATGATCGTATACAGCTTCTCCGGCGTGAGCGCGCGGGTGACTGTTCCGTCGTTCTGCCCCTTTTGCAGCGCCCGCAGATAGAGCAGCTTCACAGGAGCGAGAACATCGTCGGTAGCTTTCTGCTGGACTTTCGTGGAACGGCGGATAAAATAGAGCTTGTATTCATAGGAAAACAGGATATCGTCGGCGTATTTTTCATACAGGTACTGGAACGCCTTGAGAAGAGTTTCCAGCTGCTGTGCACCTGTCCCGTGCGGGAAATCTTTTTCCACCGTTGAACGCAGCTCGCAGGCAATCCTTTTCCACAGCATGTGGGTGACTTCCAGGACCAGCGCGGGCTTGGTATTAAAATACCGGTACACGGACTTCTCCGAGACCTTGGCCCGCTTCGCGATGTCCTCCACGCTGACACGTTCTATCCCCCTCTGACAGAACAGGCGGAATGCCGAGAAAATGATTCTGTCCTTTCGCTGAAGCATCTCGGCCTCTGTGATTTTCATTCAAGTTCACCCACCCTTTCATTTTCAGACTCAACCACCCTGCGTCCCTCCATTGGACCGCACGGCATGTCCGCCATCCTATAGCTTGTGTCCTTTAAAAACTCGTGCTATAATAAAAAACAGAGACGAATGGAAAGAAAGGAGCATTTTCAATGGGATTGTTCCGGCGGAAGAAACCGCCCGCGCCCGAAGCGCCGGCGCCAAAGGCCACACCGCGGCCGATCGCCTCCCCCCAGAAGCCCACCCCGCTGACAGACGAGGCGGCCCGTGAGATCGCGCGCCAGCTTTCACAGTACATGAAACAGAAAAACTGAATTTTTTACTCCTACAGCCGCAGACCGGGCGCCTCACGCGCCGGGTCTGTTTTTACATTGCCGCGATATTGCTCAGTCCTTCCACGGATTCGGGATGAAATCGCCGCCGCGGCACCATCTGAGGTACTCGAGGGCGTGCTTCTGCGCGGTCATCTCCCATTCGCCCCGGTAGACTGGATCGTGATAGCCCTCCACACAGACATCCGAGGCGTAGCCCGCCTGGTGCAGGATGGTGAAGATATCGCGCCAGTCGGTCTCTCCGAAGCCAGGGGTCCGCTGAAGGGCAAAATCCACCGCGCCGAAGACGCCGTACCGCGCGACAGCCGTGCGGTCGACGGTGCAGTCCTTCCCGTGCATATGCAGGATGCGCCCTGTCGGGGCCCACTCGCGCAGCTGCGCCACCGGGTCGATGAGCTGGATGCTCTGGTGTCCCGGCTCCCATTCCAGTCCCACGTTTTTATCCGGGACCTCCTCAAACATCATCTCCCACGCGCGCGGATTGAAGGCGATATTGCATGTCGCGCGCTGCCAGCTCCCGCCCATCGGGCAGTTCTCGATAGCGATTTTGAGCCCTCTGTCCGCCGCGCGCTTTCCGAGCCCCCGGAACACCTCGCCGAAGCGCGGCACCGCCTTTTCTACAGGCTGCCCCTCAAACGCACCGGCGAAGGTGGAGACCATAGGGGCGTCAAAAAGCGGGGCGGCGTCAATGACGGATTCAAGCGTCCTGCGGGCTTCATCGTCCTCAACCGGGTTGCAGTAAAACCCCACCGACGCCACGCGCGCCCCCGCGTTTCGGATGACAGGCATCACCTCTTTGGCCAGCTCCGGCAGGCGGACATCGTGTAGGGACATATGAAAGTTGAGGGCTACGCACTCAAACCCCAGCTCCAGCACATGAGGCAGCCACTGCCGGGCCATATGCCCCGGGACACAGGTCCCGATTTCGATCTGTTCCACTTGCATTTTCTCACACTCCTTATGGACTGAATGGACAGCCGCCGTCCGGACAGCAGAAGCAGGGATTCACGCAGCCATACAGGCGGTGACACAGACGATAAGGAACCGCCGTAAATCCCCAGCCGGAAAAGTTGATTTTTTGACCGTATCCCATGGGGTTCAGTCCTCTATTTACGCCATATTATATCACTTAGCCCATGATTCTGCAATAATTTTCATCCAAAAACGGGCAAAAAACAACAGGATTTAGGAAGTCACTCTCCCTTCCTGATCCTGTCCGGCAGCACAGGAAAAGCACTGAAACCCAGTATTGCTTCACATCCCACTGTCCCGCTTCTCCGCACGCGCAAAAATAAAAAAGATCCGAACCCTATCGGATCCGAACCTTTTCTGGTGGAGACACACGGGCTCGAACCGTGGACCTCCTGCGTGTGAAGCAGGCACTCTGACCAGCTGAGCTATGCCTCCAAAACTGTGGTTTATTATAGCACAGGAAATCGATCTTGTCCAGCCCTTTCGCAGAAAAAAATCCCTGTCCTCCCGCATCCGGTCAAGCTGCGGTTTTCCGAACGGAGAAAGATGTCTGCGTGAGAATGGTAACCGACACCGGGTCCTATGGAGGTCCGGTGAGATAAAATGACTGATTCAGAAGACTTTTAGATGATTTTATTCGCCTTTTTTCTTTTTCTTTCCCAAACCAGTAGATTTTTCCCGGTATTTGTGGTACTATTTCTTTGTTGTTTTTCTTTTTCGATATAGTCGGGGCGAAACGGGCCTCGAGTTTCTACCGGCGGCCTATCCGCCAGCTATCGAAAAGCAAAACGGCTTTGCGGGGCTTTCTCCCCCAACCCGTTTCTGTTTTTCTTTGGGAGCTCGTTTTCTGTTCGTACCGGCTTTCACACAGGGGATTCGCACCTTCGTCCAGTGCGTGTCCCCAGAAAAACAGGAGGGTAAGTATGGAAAAACTGTTCAAGCTCCAGGAGAACGGCACCACGGTGCGCACCGAGCTGGTCGCCGGGCTCACCACGTTCATGACGATGGCCTACATCATCGCCCTGAACCCGAACCTGCTCACCGGCTTCGATGTGGGCTCCGCCCTGTGGAACGGCGTGTTCCTCGCGACATGCCTGGCCTCCGCTTTCGCTATGTTCTGCATGGCGTTCCTGGCCAACAAGCCGTTCGCGCTCGCACCCGGCATGGGCCTCAACAGCTTCTTTGCCATCGTCGTGGCCAATATCGCCGGGCTCACCGGCATGTCCTACGTGGCCAGCTTCCAGGCCGCTCTGGTCATCATTCTGGTGGAGGGCATTGTCTTCATTGTCCTTTCCGTGCTCAATATCCGGGAAAAGATTGTCGACGCTATCCCGCTCGGGGTGCGGCTCGGTATCGCACCCGCCATCGGCCTGATGCTCATGAACATCGGCCTGGGCTCGAACGCGGGCGTCTATTCCGAGACCGGCGGCCCCTTCTTTGTGATGCGCGATTTCTTCGGCGCTCTCACCCCCGCCGTGGCGCAGACCACGATGGGCTCCGGTTATTCCTCCATGGTGCTCCAAGTGGTAACGATGTTTATCGGTCTGTTTGTCATCGTCATCCTGGCCAAGAAGGGTGTGAAAGCGGCTGTCCTTTTAGGGATGCTCGCCGCCTCCGTCATCTACTGGATCGGCTCCGCTCTGTTCCTGGGTGTGAACCCGTTCGCTTCGCTGGCGACAGCTTCTTTTCTCCCGCCCTTCGCCGATATGGCGTCGACCACGCTCTTTAAATTTAATTTCGCCGGCCTCGTGGATGTGGGCTGGTTCACGGTTATCACGCTCATCATCACTTTCTGCATGATCGATATGTTCGACACCATCGGCACCCTTGTGGGAACCGCTTCCCGCGCGGGCATGGTGGATAAAGACGGCAACATGCCCAACATGAAGGAAGCCCTCCTTTCCGATGCTGTCGGCACCGTGGCGGGCGCCTGCACGGGCACCTCCACGATCACGACGTTCGTGGAATCCGCTTCCGGCGTCGAGGCCGGCGGCCGGACCGGGCTGACCGCTCTGACAACGGGTGTCCTCTTCCTCGCCTGCATCTTCATCGCGCCGATCGCCGCCATTATCCCGGCCGCCGCGACATCCGCCGCGCTCATTTATGTGGGCGTCCTCATGCTTATGGGCCTCAAGAACGTCAGGTTCGATGATTTGGATCAGATGGTTCCCGTGGCCATCATGCTTATCGGGATGCCGGTCTCCAGCTCCATTGGGCACGCCATCGGCCTCGGGCTTATCTCCTATACCGTCATCAAGATCTTCAGCGGCAGGGCGAAGGAGGTCTCTGTCCTCACCTATGTCATCTCCGCACTTTTCCTTGTCAAGTTCTTCCTCATTGTCTGACCGGTGTGAAACAGAAAAAAGAGGCTGCCGCAAAGCGGCAGCCTCTTTTTTACTCGCCCGACCGGACAAAATATGGGCGCACAGCCTTTTCCCATGCGGCGGAAAATTCCTCAATCGTTCGCCAGCGCTCGTCCCTGCTAGGGCAGACAGCCTTCTCCGCAGCCCGATAGCTCTCCTCGCCGAGTTCCCACCGGGAGAGCGGACACGGAAGAAACCGGCGCTGCAAATACCGCTGCCGGATATCCTCCGCAGAAAACTCCCCGAAGAAATCGAAGATCAGCGCGCCCAGCGTGTAGAGGTTGGTCCTCTCGTCGATGATGCCTCCCACCCGGTATTCCTCCGGAGCTTTCAAGCGTTTTGTCCCGTACCATCCGTCGCCCCTGTCATTGACAGCGGGAGCCTTCCGGAACAGGTCGATGTCGCAGAGGGTGACGCGGCCGGACAGGAAATCGTACAGGATACTCCCGTCATAAAAATCGACAGCGGCATATCCTTTCCGAGCGGTGTTCTGCAAAAACGAGAACAGCACGCCGACCGCGCGCAGCTTTTCCACGGCGGGGAGGGCCCGGAAACGTTCCTTCGGACTTTTCAGCGTGCGATCGTTTTTATACCGCTCAAAATTCCAGTGGTCAAACAGGCATTCGCCGTCCGCCCATTCAAAGACAGCGGCGTAGAGCGAACCGTGTGCGTACGCCTCAATGAGCTTCACTAGGTTCGGATGGCGCAGCTCCTCATACAAGGGGAGAGCGTTTTGCAGCAGGCGGACGGATTCCTCCGGCGAAACCTCCGCCTCCACGGTATCGGCGCCCGCTATCTTGCAGAAATACCGCTTCCCCGCCCCCTCCATCCCGATGCAGACGCAGCCGGATCCGGTCCGGTCGATGCAGTGAAACGCGCGGCCGTACCGTTTGAGCCACCCGAAATCGCGGGCGCTTTTCAGACTGAAGCGGACAGAGTCGAGATGGATTTCCGCCACTACTTCCGCCCTTTCAGGATCCGCAGAAGCGGCACGCATACAGCGGCGGCGAGCACGGCGGCGACGATCGCCTCAATCACGCCGTTGACGCCGATCATCCCGGCCACAAAACCGAGGAACGCCTCATACGGCATATTCTTCGCCGCAGCGTAGGCACGGCCGAAAAAGGCGTAGATGCCGAACATGACGAGGATGGTGTTCGTCATGGAGCCAAGGAAGCCGGAGAGCAAAAGACCGGGGATACGCAGGCGTTCGCGGTTCCTGAAGAGGCGGAATACCAGCCCGGCCACAACGCCAATGAGGATCCGCGGGACGAACGCGACGATCAGGGCGAGCGGACTGCCCATCCCGTCGGCGGCGGGGGCGAGGGGGGAGAAGACGAACGAGAAGGGCGTGGGCGAGAGGGTGTTCGTTAAAAAGCTCGTCAGTCCGAACACACCGCCGAGGAAGGCGCCCCACCGGGGCCCGAGCAGGATGGCGCCGATGATCACGGGGATATGGATGGTTGTGGCGCGGATAGGTCCGACCGGGAGATAGCCGAGCGGGGTCAGCGCGAGTACAATAATGAGGGCGACGAGCAGCGCTGCCTTGGTCAGATCCTTTGTTTTCTGTGATGCCTGCATGATGACATTCCTCCATTCGCCGCTCCAAAAAGGAAAACAGCATAGACTTGAATTTCTGTTTCGATATTATACTTTTTCACTTTAAATTGCAAGACCTTCCGCCGCCTTCGAAAAAACATTTGACAAAGCGGAGAAAATGTGCTATATATAATGCAGGTAAACTGTTGATTAAGAGGAGTAGGTCGGGAGCTTTGCCTGACAGAGAGCCGCCGGGTGGTGCGAGGCGGCAGGCGAAACCGGGCTGAATGGACTTATGAGGGCAGGACGAACAGCGTGTTTCACGCTCAGTAGCGCCTGACGGGAACTCCGCCCGTTATCCAGGGAGCATGGATGTTATGTCCGTGGAGCAAGAGGGCGTGACGTATTGATGCGCATGTCAATTCGGGTGGTACCGCAGAAGCAAGGCTTCTGTCCCGGCGGAGTGTCGGGATGGGGCCTTTTTCATTTTACCCAAAAGGAGAGAATCAATCATGAAAGTTCCGCACAGACTGTATCTCAGCGAGGAGCAGCTTCCGAAGGCGTGGTATAACCTGCGGGCAGATATGCCCGAGCAGCCGGATCCGCTCTTAAATCCCGCCACGCACCAGCCCGCCAAGCTCGAGGAGCTCTACCCCGTCTTCTGCGAGAAGCTCGCCAAACAGGAGATGGACTCCACGACCCGCTGGTTCGATATCCCCGAGCCGGTGCAGGAGATCTACAAGATGTACCGCCCCTCGCCGCTCATTCGCGCATACAGCCTCGAGCGCGCACTGGATACTCCCGCAAAAATCTACTACAAGTTTGAGGGGAACAACACCTCCGGCAGCCATAAGCTCAATTCCGCCATCGCGCAGGCATACTACGCCAGAGAACAGGGGCTTCGGTGCCTGACCACCGAGACCGGCGCCGGCCAGTGGGGCACCGCCCTCTCCGAGGCATGCTCCTACTTCGACCTTGCCCTCACCGTGTATATGGTCAAGGTCAGCTTCCAACAGAAGCCGTACCGCAAGGCGGTCATGCAGACCTTCGGCGCGGACGTCATCCCCAGCCCGAGCGACACTACTGAAGCCGGGCGCCGCATCCTCGCCGAGAACCCCGAGACCGGCGGAAGCCTTGGCTGCGCCATCTCCGAGGCGGTCGAGAAGGCTGTCACGAGTGAGGGCTGCCGGTATGTGCTCGGGAGTGTGCTCAATCAGGTGCTGCTGCATCAGTCCGTCATCGGGCTCGAGTGCGAGGCGGCGTTCGAGATGATTGGCGATTATCCGGATGTCATCATCGGCTGCGCGGGCGGCGGCTCGAACCTCGGCGGCCTCATCGCCCCCTTCATGCGCGACAAGATCCTCGGCAAGCACGACCCGCGCATCATCGCCGTTGAACCCGCGTCCTGCCCGTCTTTCACGCGCGGCAAATACGCCTACGATTTCTGCGACACCGGCCATGTCACCCCGCTTGCGCGCATGTATACCCTCGGCAGCGGCTTCATGCCCAGCGCCAACCACGCCGGCGGGCTGCGGTACCACGGGATGTCCCCCATCCTCTCCAAGCTCTATCACGACGGCCGCATGGAGGCCGTGTCCTACGAGCAGACAAAGGTGTTTGAGGCCGCCGTCTACTTTGCGAAGAAGGAGACCATCCTGCCCGCGCCGGAGTCCTCTCACGCCATCCGCGCCGCGATTGACGAGGCCCTGCGCTGCAAAGAAACAGGGGAAGCGAAGACCATCCTCTTCGGCCTGACCGGCACCGGTTATTTCGACATGACCGCCTACACCGCCTTCCACGACGGCACGATGAAAGACTACATCCCCACCGACGCCGACCTCCAGAAGGGCTTCGACGGCCTGCCGCAGATGTGAGCGCGGGATCGGAAGAAGAACGCCTGCATAAATCAAGACAGCGTGATAGTATATAAACAACAAGAAGCTGATTGTTTCATAAGTTCACGCAAAAGTAGACATCCCGGGGAGAGGCTACTCCCCGGGATGTCATTTTAGGCTTATCTGCCGTTGACAATTCTTAAAAATATTACCGATAAAAAGCGCCGCAGAAAACCATACATGTGGGCTTTCTGCGGCACAGTAATGGAAATATTCTTGAGAATTGTCAGCAGAACTATTTTATCATGCTTTGGGGAACTCTGCAAATTTGTGTCGTTTCATGCCGCGCCGGTTCGAGGTAAATGTATACGATTTGCCCTTGCATTCTGTGCATTTTTCGGTTATACTAAGGTTATACTAATGATGAAGGCGGGTGCGCGCAGTGGCGGATATTCCGGAAAATGAAGAGATGGATCTCTCCACCGATTTTATGACCTTGGTGGACGACGACGGTGATGAGCACATGTTCGAGGTGCTGGACGCCATCGAAACGGAAACCGGCCGGTATCTGGCGCTGGTCCCGCATTATGAGGATGCGCAGACCGCTCTGGAAAACGATACGGAGCTCGTTATCATGAAGGTCTTTACCGACAATGAGGGCGAATACCTCGAGGCGATTGAGGAGGAAGCGGAGTTTAACGCCATATCCTCCATTTTCACTGAACGCCTGGGCGAGGATTACGATATCATCTACCCTGAGGACGAAGAGTAATCCTCTGCAAAAAAGAAAAAATCCCTGCTTTGTGCGGCAGACAGGCAGTTATTTAATCCAACACTTTTTGATTTGGGAGCTTTTTCTCGGCCGGCGGATTGCAGACCTCCCGTTCTGTACCTTGTATGGAATGGATGAAGGGAGCGTGAAAACGGCCGGAGGGCACCCACCTGTTTTCGAACGGGTTTCATTAAGGCCTGTCACCGGCAAAGCGGGGTTTTTGTTTTTTGTCCCTGCTTTTATTTTTTGCAAGGAAGGGGCGCGAACCATGCAGATACCGCTTTGGCTGTCCCGCTCGCGGGGCGTGATAGGGGAGGACGGACTGCGCCTTCTCGCCGGCGCGCGGGTGGCGCTGCTGGGGCTGGGGGGTGTCGGCGGATCGTGCGCGGAGGCACTGTGCCGCGCAGGTATCGGGACACTGCTGCTCTGTGATAGCGACAAGGTGGAGGAGACCAACCTCAACCGGCAGGCCGCCGCCGCGCGCTCGACACTCGGGGAGAAAAAGACATCCGTCATGGCCAGGCGCCTGCGGGACATCAACCCCGATATTGTGCTGAAGCTCGAGGAACGCTTCTATCTGCCGGAGGAATCCGGCTTTTTATATGATTTTTCGCCCGACCTCGTGCTCGACGCCATTGACACCGTGACAGCGAAGATCCACCTCGCCGAGGAGTGTACGCACCGGGGCATCCCGCTCGTGAGCTGTTTGGGGACGGGGAACCGCCTGCATCCCGAGCTGCTTAAAGCGGGCGATCTCGCTGAGACCTCCGGCTGCCCGCTCGCGCGTGTTCTGCGCCGGGAGCTGCGGAAGAGAGGGATCGGCCATCTGCATGTGGTGTACTCCACGGAGGAGCCCATCCATGCCCACGCTCCGGACCCCGCGCCCGCCGGACGGCATCCGCCGGGCAGCAGTCCCTTTGTCCCGCCCGCCGCAGGATGCCTGCTCGCCGCCGAGGGCGTGCGGCTGCTTCTCGAATCAAAGACACATACATAAAAAACGCCGCGCTTCGGAACACTAGATCCGAAGCGCGGCGTTTTTTTGCGCTTGATTTCAGTCGGCGGAAGGGGAAGATTCAGTGAAAAAAATCCTGAGCGCACTGGCGGGGGCGCTGGCAGGCTTTCTCAACGGGCTCTTCGGTTCGGGCGGCGGGCTGGCGGCAGTCCCCCTTCTCAAGGCGCTGGGGGCCGATGACCGTAAAGCGCACGCGACTTCCCTTCTGGTCATCGCGGTGCTCTCGCTCTTTTCCATCGGGATGTATCTGCGCGGGGGCGGCGTGCGGCTGTCGGACGCGGCCGCCTATCTGCCGGGCGGGGTGATCGGCGCGGCGGCGGGGGCGCTACTCCTGCGCCGCCTCCCGCTGCGGTGGCTGCGCCTGATCTTTTCCGGTGTGGTGCTGTTTTCGGCCTGGCGGCTCTGGAACCGGTAAGGGGGGATATCATGGACACATGGATACAGGCTTTCCTGCCCGCCTTTTTCGGGGCGGCGCTCTCCGCGCTCGGGATGGGCGGAGGCGGTGTCCTGCTCATCTACCTGACAGCTTTTCAGGGAATGGAGCAGTTCATGGCGCAGGGCGTCAACCTGATTTTTTTCCTCCCCATCGCGGCGGTATCGCTGGCACTGCACATCCGCGGAAAACTCGTGGACTGGCGGCTGGGGCTGCTGCTTATTCCCGCAGGGATCGCCGGGGTGTTTCTCGGCGCGTCGCTCGCCGGGAAGCTGCCGGACGAACTCCTGCGCAGGCTCTTCGCCGGGCTGCTCGCCGCCATTGGGCTGCGCGAACTGTGGGGGGCGTTCCGACCCCAAAAGTGAAAAAACCTTCCCGGGCGCCGAATGCCTGTATAATCCCCCCCGGGCGGGATCAAACTACCAACGGAGGTGCTAACTGTAGTCATGAGCAATCTAAACAATTCCAAGCTGGGCAAGTTTCTCTCTTCCAAAGGCTTTTACATCGCACTGGCGGCCTGTGTGGTGGGGGCCGGAGCGGCGGCGTGGGTCGCCGTGGACACGACGATGAATTCCCTCTCGGAGGCGCCGGATCCACAGGCCGAAAAAAAAATCGAGGACGTCGTCTCCCGCGCAGAGATCCCCTCGCAGAGCGCGGCGGACTGGGGCTTCTCCTCCGGGAGCAGCGCCAAGCAGACCGAAACCAAGGTCGAGGATGTCAAAAAAGAGACAAAGAAGGAACCGGCGGAGAAAACCCCCGTGTCCTCTTCCTCATCCGAGGCATCGAAGCCGTCTGCCTTTTCGGAATCTGCCGCAGAGGTATTCAAAAAATCCGACAAACCGCAGGGCTCGTCCGAGCCGTCCGCGGCGCAGCAGCCCTTGGCGTACAGCTTGCCGATTCTTTCCGAGCTGTTTAACCCCTACTCCAATGGGGAGCTTGTCAAGAACAAGACCCTCGGCGACTGGCGCACACACGATGGCATCGATCTGAAGGCCGAGAAGGGAACCGACGTCATGGCCTGCGCCGACGGCCGCGTCTCCCGCATCTACGACGACGCGCTCTGGGGGACGTGCCTGGAAATCGAGCATGCCGGCGGGCTGACCTCCGTCTACTGCGGGCTGGAGAAGGGTTCCGTCTCCTGCAAGGAGGGGGACGAGGTGAAGGTGAAGGACATTGTCGGGCAGGTGGATAAGGTCCCGTGTGAAATCAGCCTCGAAAACCACCTGCACTTCGGCCTTAAGCAGGACGGGAAATGGGTGGATCCGGTCTCGGCGATGGGGCTGGCGTAATCGCTGTATAGAGCGCCATCTGGTCGCCTATAACGTCGAAGAGGGCCGACAGAGCCAGGATGTCCTCCTCGCTCCGGCCCTCGCACAGCCCGATAGCGATCGCTGTCGCCGCAAGCATGATGGCCTGCCGCTCATCCAAGGCGCCCCCTCCTCTCCCCCCAGTCTATTCACCGCACAGATTTTGTGGTACAATGGGGGAAAGGAGGGGGTTGTTTTATGGTTGAAGTGAAGGGCGCGCCCCTGCGGGATCTGTTCGCCGGCAGCGAGGAGACGCTGGTGTGGTCGTGCCTGGAGGGCTGCATGGGCCGCGCCTGGGCCGACAATGCGCTTCATCCCGCCACGGGCCGCATCATCACGGGGGATTTCTGTTTCTTCGCCGGGAAGCCGGATGCCCGCTTTGTCTCTCCCCTGCCCATGGACAAAACACAGGCCGTGCTTGTCCCACCGGACAAAGGGTGGGCCGAGCTCATCGAGTGCGGGTACCCGGGAGAGATCCGGCGCATCACGCGGTACGCGACGCAGAAGGATCCATCCGTGTTCGACCGGGATCGGCTGCATACACTGGCGCGGGGACTGCCGGAGGGGTACCGCCTTGCCCGCCTGACGCGGGAGCTCTGCGAGGATTTAAGCGGACAGCGCTGGTCGGAGAGCCTCTGCGCCCACTTCGACGGCCCCGGCGATTTCCTCTGCCGCGGCCGCGGTTGGGCGGCGCTGTGGGAGGGCGAACCCGTCTGCGGCGCGTCGTCGTACACCGTGTACCAGGAGGGGATCGAAATCGAGATTGACACGAGGAAGGATCACCGCCGCCGGGGGCTGGCGTCCGCCTGCGCCGCACGGCTCATCCTTGAGTGCCTGGACTGCGGGCTCTATCCGAGCTGGGACGCGGCCAACCCCGCCTCACTCGCGCTGGCACAGAAGCTCGGCTACCGCCCCGCCGCCCCCTATCCCGCCTATATATTCGTCCCCCGGGAGGAGCGGGTGGACACTTCCCCCGCATAAGCCAAAGCCGGACAGCCTTACAAAAAGGCGTCCGGCTTTTATTCGATATGGCAAAACTATAATCGGTACAAAATATCTGCCCGCCGGCTTAAACCTACGGGCAGTGAGTTATACTGTAACGTGTAAATCGTCGGATGTTTTTGTCTCTTCTTTTTCAGGCGGTTCCCATAACATGTAAAATCCTTCTGGTTTTCTAAAATTACAGCAATAATTAGATAGCTTATATTCTAAATTGCAGCCTATTTTGTAAACCTCTAACGCTTTTTCTATAATTTGAGATTCATTGGTTGTATGCCATCATAATAGACCGATGATATGGTGAGATTGCATTTGTGCTTGCACTTACGCTTAAAGAAAGTAATATTTTGGAACAAGGAGTGGCTTATATCCCCCTGCCTAAAAGCAAGCTGTCGAGGCTTTGTGTCGCCGTCATATCAACCATTATGGCGAAGCTGATTGGAATAGGCTCGCTTTGGAGCTTGATACCTTTTATTGTGGCAGGAAGCATTCCCCTCATATTAATTTGGCACTTCATAGGCAACAGACACTGGGGACATACATACACCGCGAAGATTATTGCATTGGCAGCAGCGGCCGCCGATAAATTTGATGTATTAAAATCTGACTGTGATTCACTAAGGATTAGATTGACACCGGAGATAAATTGCATTAGAATGGGAGTGACAACATAACGGGGGAGCTTGTGTGACAGGCTGAGAGGAAGGCAGACCTTCGACCCTTACACCTGATGCGGATAATGCCGCCGGAGGAAGTTGTAGGAAACGCTACTTTTTCAGGGGGCATCCGTATTCGGATGTCCCCTGTTTTTTGTTGCGCTTTTGTTGGAAAGGATATGAAACCGGGAACCGCAGCACATCTGCGGCGGGTTGAGGGGGAGCGCCCTGAACCTTGTATGACAGCGATGGGAAGCCGTGTTCCGGCGTGAGAGGAGGCCATCGAGCCTCGACCGAC
>CATJVQ010000041.1 GCA_949743955.1 uncultured Oscillospiraceae bacterium
GCTTTCTGCGTAATGTGATAGCTCAAATAATATTTTTTTGTGGGTGTAGGCTCCGAAAAGCCTTGATATTACAGTGTTCCTATTAAAACTCATTCATACGGATTCCCCGGCTCGCTCGTCGTCTGACAACCAAACGAATAGACGTAATCGTATGGGACTTCCTTTATAAGGGAAACGCGACAGAAGATCTGTCGCATTTCTGAATTATAATCCCCAGTTGACGGTCGGGGAACACCACGAATTACAATGGAATATACCCCATCTATTATATTCGATTTGATGGATAGTAAAAAATCAATCGTTCAAAGTCTGTCTTGTATTTGTTGTTTATATTCCACTTTATGCACAAAAATCAGTGGATTTTTTCTCCTTTAACGCTGTTTTACGAACCGCAGATTTTCTTTGTTTTACCCCTTGCCTTTTTGAAAAGGATAGTGTATAATAAATCATGTTATGCGGGTGTAGTTTAGTGGTAAAACATCAGCTTCCCAAGCTGAGGTTGTGGGTTCGATTCCCATCACCCGCTCCAACCGGAGCATTCTTTCCGAATGCTCCGGTTTTGTATTGTCTGATAAAAACGCGCCTCCCAGGGTGATTCCCCTTTGGGAGGCGCGTTTTTCTGTAAAGGCTTTGGTTCTATCCCAGACTGAGAGCGCGGGAGATGTCGTGCAGAGCGGTGTTTTTGGACATGATGATAATATGGTCGCCGGAAAAAATCTGCGTGTTGCCGCGCGGGATGATGAGCTGTCCGTCGCGCAGAACCGAAACGAGGATGGATTCCATCGGCATGTCCAGCTCGCTGACACGAATGCCATCCTTCTTGTAGCGGGCGGGGATCTCGAGCTCGCTCAGCGACGCCTCCCCCTGGTTGATGGAGGCGAGGAGCTTGATGGCCGACGTGTCGATCTCGCGCTCTAGCAGGTGCACGATCGTGTCCGTGGAGGAAAGCGGGATGTCTACGCCGAGCCGCTTCATCACCTCGGCGTTCTTCGGGTTGTTGACACGCGCAATCGTCCGCACGACACCGAAATGCCGCCTAGCGAGCTGGCAGATGATGAGGTTATCCTCATCCCGCCCCGTCACGCTCACAAGCGCGTCCGCGTTCAGAGCGTCCGCGCTCTCGAGCACGCTCACCATGGAGGCGTCGCCACGCGTGACCGGCACGTCGAGAAGATTGGCCAGCTCCTCACACAGCTCCTTCTTTTTCTCAATAATGTGTGGATCATGTCCGTGGGAGAGCAGTGTCTGCGCGAGGTAAAAGCCGATTTTCCCGCCGCCGGCAATGATAATCTTCATCGTGTTCCGCCCCCCTTCAGTCCACGATCCGGCTGACAATCAGCCGGTCTCCCGACACTGCCCGTACACGCGGTGTCAGAGCCAGGTCAAGCGTACCGTCCCAGTGCAGGAGCGCGAAGGGCTCCATTCCCTCCGGCAGCGGGATGTCCAGCGGCGAATCCCCCACATTCTTTTTCGGGATGGGCATTGTCTCAAACCCGATGGTATCCGCCCCGAGCGTGAGCTGGCGCGACTTTTCCCCCTCGAAGAGCATGGCGGATATAGCCTCCGTGGCCAGGCTCGTGGGGCACACGGTGAGGAGGCCGAAATGGGAGGAGAACGCCTCGCGGCGCTGCGGATCGTAGATGTGCGTGATCACGCGCGGCACCTCGAAAATCTCCTTCGCCAGCTGGGATACCATCACATTGGTGTTATCGTCCGGCGAGGCCGCCACCAAGACGTCGCACCCCGCGATGCCCGCTCGCTTGAGTACTTCCTGATCGATGGGCACACCCTCCACCGTATAGCCGGAGAAGTCGTCGTCAAGGCGGTCGAAGTTCTCCTCGTTCCTGTCCACGACAGCCACATCGTGTCCGAGCCGGGCCAGATGGTTGCTCAGATGCGCCCCCATTGTCTCACAGCCGATAATCAGAATATTCACGGGTCTCCCCTCCTAACACTCAATCGGGGGCAGGACGGACGTGATGTCCTCCCGCATACGCAGCGCGGCCTCTCTGGCCGCCGCGGCATAGCCCTTTTCTTCATCCTTTTTCCACGCGCACAGGATCCCTCTCGAGGAATTGACTATCGCGCCCAGGCCCCGCCTGTCAAACGCACCGGCGATGTCCGCGGCGCTTCCGCCCTGCGCGCCGTAGCCGGGGACAAGGAACATCGTGTGCGGCAGCGCCGTGCGCAGCTCCCCAAGCTGCTCCGGATAGGTCGCGCCCACAACCGCCCCGACACTGCTGTATCCGTACTGCCCGGCACATCCGGCGCCCCACTTTTCGCAGAGCTCCCCCATCGCGCCATAGACAGTCTTTCCGCCGCAATCCCTGTCCTGAAGCTCTCCCGACGACGGGTTCGATGTCTTTACCAGCACAAAAACGCCCCGGTCAAACGCTTCGCACGCCCGCAGCAGCGGCTCGATGCCGTCCGTGCCCAAATAGCCGTTGACGGTCAGCGCGTCGCCCTCAAAGGCGCGGACACTCTTCCCGTCCACCTCGGTCTGTCCCAGGTACGCGGCCGCATATGCCTGCATCGTGCTGCCGATGTCGTTACGCTTGCCGTCGAGGATGACGAAGAGCCCCTTCTGCCGAGCATACCGCACAGTATGCGCCAGCGCGCGCAGTCCCGGCCAGCCGTACGCCTCATAATACGCCATCTGCGGTTTGATGGCCGGTACAATATCGTGAACAGCGTCCACAATCCGCTCTCCCCACTCGCAGAGCGCCTCCCCCATGCCCAGAAGCGGATCCTCCGCTTCGCGCACGAAAGTATTCACCACATCGGGCGGGATGGTGCCGGGCGCAGGGTCGAGCCCCACAACACTCGGGTTCTTCTTTTCAATAATCGCGCCAAAAAGCCTATCAAACGACATGTGTCTCCTCCGTTCCTTTCTCAAAAAAGCGGCGAGCCGTTCCGGCCCGCCGCTCTGCTGTTCTGTTTCTCAGATATGCCGCAATCAGTTGCAGATCGTCTTCTCAGTCTCTTTGTCGAAGAGATGAATCTTATTGACGTCAATACCAACCTTGATGTCGTCGCCGTTCTTCGCGGTGGAACGCGGATCGACGCGGGCTGTCATGCTGACGCCGGCGCAGGTAAGGTACAGATAAGTCTCAGCACCCATCATCTCAGTGACTTCAACCTTCGCGTCTATGATGCCGGTAGAGGCGCTCGAAAGGAACATCTGCTCGTCGTGCAGGTCTTCCGGACGGATGCCGAGGATAACGTCGCGGCCGACAAAGCCCTTGATACCCGGGGTGTTCGCCTTGGACTCCGGCAGGATAACCTTGAACTTCTTGCCCTCTTCGCCGAAGATAACCATCAGCTTGCCGCCCTCTTCGGTCAGCTTCGCATCAATGAAGTTCATCTGCGGGGAACCAATGAATCCGGCAACGAACATGTTGCAGGGCTTCTGATAGAGGTTGGTCGGGGAATCGACCTGCTGCACAAGACCGTCCTTCATAACGACGATGCGGTCGCCCATGGTCATAGCCTCGATCTGATCATGCGTAACGTAGATGAACGTGGTGCCCAGGCGGAGATGCAGCTTCGTCAGCTCGGTACGCATCTGCGCGCGCAGCTTCGCGTCGAGGTTGGAGAGCGGTTCGTCAAGGAGGAAGACCTTCGGCTCACGGACGATAGCACGGCCCAAAGCAACACGCTGGCGCTGACCGCCGGACAGAGCCTTCGGCTTACGGTCGAGGAGGTGCTCAATATCGAGGATGCGCGCAGCCTCTTCCACGCGGCGCTTGATCTCATCCTTCGGGGTCTTACGCAGCTTCAGGCCGAACGCCATGTTTTCAAAAACGGTCATGTGCGGATACAGAGCATAGTTCTGGAACACCATCGCGATATCTCTGTCCTTCGGGGCAACGTCGTTGACCAAGCGGTCGCCGATGTACAGTTCGCCCTCGGAGATCTCTTCCAGACCGGCAATCATACGCAGCGTGGTGGACTTACCGCAACCGGACGGACCAACCAAAATGATAAACTCCTTATCTGCAATTTCAAGGCAGAAATCGGTAACCGCGGTGACTCCTCCTGCGTATCTCTTATAGATGTTACGCAAAGACAGACTTGCCATAGATCAATTCCTCCTGTTATTTGTATTACCGGCCAGCGCCGGCGCATGAAATTTTTCCTTTCATTCCATGTAATTATCATACCAAATAGCCGTTCAAAGTGCAATTTGCCGATTATCCAAACTTGTTATTTACCGTTTATTAAATTTCACGGCAAAAATGTCATTGTGCCCAAAAAGATTGAATAAATGGGGATAATTCGTAATAGCGGCCTTAAAACAGTATCTTTTCAAGCTCTTTTGGCGTAATGAGGCGGCATTCTCCCGCCCCCAGCAGCGGGTCGAGTTCGAGTGCGCCGATCTTCATCCGGCGCAGGGCACGCACATGCCCGCCGCACGCGGCGAACATCCGCTTAATCTGGTGGTACATCCCCTCGGTAAGCACCACCTCGGCTTTCACCGCGCCGTCCGGCAGGCGCCCCAGCTCCCGGTATTCTGCCGGACGGCAGCGTGTCCCGTCCCAGAGGACGACGCCCTCCTTAAAGCGCTCCGCCGTATCTGGAAGGAGCGCCCCCTCCGCCTCGGCCTCATACGTTTTCGGCACATGGCGCTTCGGTGAGAGGATGCGGTGGGCGAAGGCGCCGTCGTCCGTGAGGAGGACAAAGCCCTCCGTATCCCGGTCCAGCCGCCCGGCCGGGAAGAGGTTCTTGCGGCGCCACTCCGGCGGCACCAGGTCGAGCACCGTGCGGTCCCGCCCGTCCCGTGTCGCGCTCACGACACCCCGCGGCTTATTGAGCATCAGGTAAAGAGGCGCGCCGGATACCGTTACCCCCGAGAGGGCGACAGTGTCCGCCCTTTCGTCCACCTGCATCTCGGGGTGGAGGGCTGCCGCGCCGTTGACACAGACCTCCCCCGCCGCCACACGCCGCCGGATTTCCGATCGCGTGAGACTGGTCGCCCCGCTTAAGAATCTGTCTAAGCGCATATCCGCTTACACGAGGCGGAACGACGCCTTGAGCGAAATTCCGCCGGCCGCCGCGCCGGTCTCCACCTCATAGGTGCCCTCTTCGAGCCGTTCACGCCCGTCCTCATCCGTATAGGCCATCAGATCCGGCGGGATGGAAATCCAGACTTCCTTCTCCCCGCCGGCCGGGATCTCTACCTTCTTAAAGCCCGCTAGGCGCCGCTGCGGCAGGCACACGCCGCGCTCGTTCCTGTCGCGGATAAAGAGGAGCACCGCCTCGCGCGCATCCATTTCCCCGGCGTTGCGGAGCCGGACAGAGACACGCTGCGCCTCCCCGGCGGGGACCGCCTCGCGCTCCACCGTGCAGGAGAGGTACTCGATAGGCACATAGGAGAGCCCGTGTCCGAACGGATAAAGCGCCTCCCCCTCAAAGTACCGGTAGGTCCGCCCCCGCATCGAGTAATCCTCGAAGCCGGGCAGATCGTCCGCCGAGCGGTAGAAGGTCACAGGCAGCCTGCCGCTCGGGCTCACGCGCCCGAACAGGATGTCCGCAAGCGCCGCGCCGCCCTCGGCCCCCGGATAGAAGCACTGCACCACCGCGCCGCATGCCTCGTCCGCCCGCGATAGATTCACCGCGCTCCCGCTGACATTGACAAACACTGTCGGCTTGCCCTCCTGGAGGACCGCTTCGAGCAGGCGCTTCTGCGACAGGGGCAGCTCAAGATCCGCCTTATCGCCGCTGCGCGCACCGTTGTAAGCGTCTCCCTCCTCTCCCTCCATGGAGGGATTGAGGCCCATGCACAGGATGACCGCATCGCTGCGGCGCGCGGCCAGAAGGGCCTCGTGCAGCGGATGCTCCGCCCACTCGCCGACACTGTCCTCCGCTATATCGCACCCCTTCGCATAATAAACCGTGACACCGCTCTGCTGGATGCCCTCGAGCAGGGTGACAGTCTTCGAAGGCGTCCCGTTATAGTTGCCTAAGAGGATGGGGATATCCGCTGCGTTCGGCCCGATGACCGCTACCGAGCGCACATCCTTCCCGAAGGGGAGGATACCGTCGTTCTTTAAAAGCACGATGCTCTCTTCCGCCATCCGGCGGCTGAGCGCCAGATGCTCCGGGCACTCCACCACACTGTAGGGCACACTGTCGAACGGGCAGTCCTCCGCGAATAGCCCTAGGCGCAGGCGCGCCTCCATCAGGCGCTCGACCGCGCGCGTAATCTCCTCCTCGCCGATGAGTCCCTGTGCCGCCGCGGCCTGTAAATACTGGTATGCGCTGCCGCAGTTGAGATCGCACCCGTTTTTAACGGCGAGCGCGGCGCTCTCGGCCTCGTTTTCCGTAACGCGATGATTGCGGTTGATGTCGCAGATGGCCCCGCAGTCGGAGACAACATAGCCTTTAAACTCCATCTCCCCGCGCAGGATATTTTCGAGCAGTGTCTTACTCGCACAGCAGGGTTCGCCCTCCACGCGGTTGTATGCCCCCATCACTGCCGCCGGGGCCGCGTGCCGCACACAGTAGCGGAACGCCCAGAGGTATGTCTCATACAGATCCTTTTTGGAGACGTGCGCGTCGAAGCTGTGTCTGAGCCCCTCCGGCCCGCTGTGGACAGCAAAGTGCTTGAGGGTGGCGTCGAGCTTGCGGTAGACGGGATCGTCCCCCTGTAATCCGCGTACAAACGCCGTGCCCAGCACCGCTGTCAGATATGGGTCCTCCCCATAGGTCTCATGACCGCGGCCCCAGCGCGGATCACGGAAAATGTTGATGTTCGGCGACCAGAAGGTCAGCCCCTGATAGATCTCCGTGTAGCCGAACTTGCGGTACTCATTGTATTTGGCGCGGGCCTCGTCAGAAATCGTGCGCGCTACCTCGAAAAGCAGTTCCTCGTCGAACGAAGCCGCCATGGCGATGGCCTGCGGGAACACAGTGGCCGCCCCCGCGCGCGCGACGCCGTGCAGGCACTCGTTCCACCAGTTATAGGCCGGGATCCCCAACCGCTCGATTGCCGGCGCGTCGTAGCGCATCTGCGACATTTTTTCCGCCAGTGTCATCTGCGAGACCAGTTCCTTCGCCCTCTCTGCAAAATCCATTTTTCCCATCCCTTCCTTTTCCACCCTTGCATCGTTTCATGCGGTACATTTACTATACCATCCGCCCTCTCAAAGCACAAGGGAATGATTGACGTTTTTCTCCCCACCCTATATAATAAAACCAGTTAAACTGACGAATAGGAGGTGTTCCCTGATGTTTCCGTTCAAACGTTCTGCCTGTATTGAGCCCATGTATGCCGAGCTGCCCTTCCTCGACCGCTTTAAGGCCGCGAAGGACGACGGCTTCGACTTTGTCGAGTTCTGGAGCTGGACCGACAAGGATCTCGACGCTGTGCGCCGTGCCGCGGAGGAAGCGGGTATCGGCATCTGCGGCTTCAATGGGGACGCCGGCTACTCCCTCATCGATCCCGCGCACCACGACGCGTATCTACAGTTCCTGCGCCAAAGCGTCGAGGCGGCGAAGAAGGTGGGGGCGCGCAGCGTCACTATCCATTCCAACGCGCTCGGCGAGGGCGGAATCGTCGTCAATCACTATCCCGAGCTCTCCGATACGGTCAAGCTCTGTTCTATGTACGGCACGCTCATTGAGTGCGCCCGCATCGCCGAGGAGAGCGGTATCCTGATGAACCTCGAGCCGCTCAACATCACCACCGATCATGTGGGGAACTTCCTGGCGCACACCCGCATGGCCGCCGAGATGATCCGCCTCATCGGCTCCCCGAAGCTCCGGGTGCTCTACGATGTCTATCACATGCAGCTCAACGAGGGCAGCCTGTGCGACACCATCCGCGCCTTTGCCGGCGAGTTCGGCCACATCCATGTCGCCGACGCCCCCGACCGCCACGAACCGGGGACGGGGGAAATCAATTACCGCGCCGTCTTCCGCTGCCTGGAGGAGGCCGGCTACACCGGCTGCATCGGGTATGAGCTCATCCCGAAAACCGATACCGCCCAGGCGGTCAGGGCCATCATGCAGGACTAAGAGAAAGCTCTGAGAAAATATCCGGGATACAAAAAACGGGCACGCGTCCATACAGCGGCGTGTCCGTTTATTTTTATGTTTTTGCCTTTTCCTTCGCCCTCTCCACCAGATCCGAAAACCGCACGGCCTCCAGCTTCTCATTGACCATGGCGGAAATATCGGCGAAGATGTCGTGAAACCGGCAGCCGCATCCGCCGGACTCTGGGTTCGAACAGCAGAAGTCCTCCTTCTGCTCCACGCACCGGCTGATGGCGTAAGGCCCCTCGACGGTTTCGATTACATCCCGCAGGGTGATTTCCTCAAGCGGACGGGCGATTTCATACCCCCCCTGCGTGCCCTTAAAGGAGCGGACAATCCCCGACGCGACGAGCTTGCGCAGAATCTTTAATGCAAAGCGCAGGGTCACGCCTGTCTGCTGAGAGAGACTTTTCGCGTCCGTCCGCCTGCCCGAACGGGCCAAGCTGTAAACGATTCGAATGGCATAATCCGTCTCCAATGTAATGTGCATGGTATCCTCCGTATCCCCGAGCCCTTTACGCAATAACACGTAACGCATCAGCATTATTGCCCTGCCCCATCTGCGCAGATGCCTTTCTTCTGTCTATTATACCGAAATAGACCGAATTTGTCAACATGGCGTCAGACAGAGGGAACATATGGCAGCTGGCAGGAAGCGTCCGCCCCTTACCGGGGCCATCTCTCCTTTCTTTCCATCAGCGTGGTGAAGGGGACATGGGGTTCTGTCTGATACCAGTAGGCCACGGTAGCTACATCGTCCTGCCGTTCAAACAGGCCCCCGTATGAGACGCCGATCTGCTGAATGGTCACGCGGATATCCTCGTCAAACAGGACAGGATCCATGATATGCCACCGGTAAAAACTCCTCTGGGGCAGTATATCGTCATTATGATAATCGTTGTGAAGCTCCGTGTCATGATGGGAGTAATAGGGGTATCCCAGGTAGGGCGTGCAGTAGGTGTTCTCCACTGTTTTCCCGTTCTCCTGAGCCGCAAAGCTCCAGGCGCCGCCGAAGTAATCCTCTGTTCCGGTTCCGCACAGGGTGGGATACTGTTCGTCCCCATCCAGGAAAAACTTTACCTCTCCTTCTCCATACCAGTAACGTTCCAGAGCGGTCAGCGCCATATAAGTCCCTACATACTGGCCCTTCCCGTTTACATGGTCCAGAATGACATAATCCTTCACCTTTTCCGTCAGCCGCTGCCTTCTCCACTGCGCATGGAAATAGCCGGTATTTTCCGCAAGTTCGGTTACAAGGCAGTAGTCCACCTGATAGAAGAACGCGTTCACATCCTCATCGCACTGGTTCTCGATCGTGATTTTCATGCTCTTCCTAAAGGGCATTGGGAAATAGGTATTAAAGCCCCTTGTGGGATTCACCACAACCGGCAGGGAATTGACCGGATAGGCGGTGCCGAAGCCGCAGCAGAAAAAGTCGCCCAACGGGCTTTCCACAGACGGCGCCGCCTCCCCGTCCCAGTAGATCCGGAGAACCAGATCCCTCAGAATATAGCGGTTTCTCGGGCTCACCCGGTCCGTCACCGTGATCCAGATATGCTGAATGACACCGGGGCCCTGCGTTTCGGCCAGCGTAACCGTTTCGCCTGCTTTGATCAGCGGAATACATGGGGACCCTTTTCTGGAGGGGCCGAGCTCGCTGGCGGCCATTCCGCCCCTCCCCTTTTCTCCGTTCCTGTTTTCCCAGTTGATGCTCCTGCTCTTCCCCTCCCGCAGAAGTGGGAGGGAAGAAAGACTGTTCTGAAAGAAGTCCACCGGTGCAGCCTCCCTGAATTTTCTCAGTCCAGATAGTCCTTGAGCTTCTTGCTACGCGAGGGATGGCGCAGCTTGCGCAGAGCCTTCGCCTCGATCTGGCGGATGCGTTCGCGGGTGACGTCGAACTCCTTGCCTACCTCCTCGAGCGTACGGCTGCGCCCGTCCTCGAGGCCGAACCGCAGGCGCAGGACCTTTTCCTCACGGGGGGTGAGGGTGGAGAGGACATCCGAGAGCTGCTCCTTAAGCAGGATATGGCTGGCCGCCTCCGAGGGGGCGGGCGCGTCGTCGTCAGGGATGAAGTCGCCGAGGTGGCTATCCTCCTCCTCGCCGATAGGGGTCTCGAGCGAGACCGGCTCCTGCGCCACGCGCATGATCTCCCGCACCTTCTCTATTGGCATCTCGAGCACCTCGGCGATCTCCTCCGCGCTCGGATCGTGGCCGTTCTTGTGCAGGAGCTGGCTGGAAACCTTCTTAACCTTGTTGATGGTCTCGACCATGTGCACCGGGATGCGGATAGTGCGCGCCTGATCGGCGATGGCGCGCGTGATGGCCTGGCGGATCCACCACGTGGCATAGGTCGAAAACTTAAAGCCCTTGGTGTGATCGAACTTTTCCACCGCCTTGATAAGCCCGAGGTTCCCCTCTTGGATGAGGTCCAAAAACTGCATCCCGCGCCCGACATAACGCTTGGCAATGCTCACCACCAGCCGCAGGTTCGCCTCGCTCAGGCGCTTGCGGGCATACGGATCGCCCTCTGCCATGCGCGTGGCGAGATCGATCTCCTCCTCCGGTGTCAGCAGCGGGACCCGGCCGATTTCCTTGAGGTAGACCTTGACCGGATCGTCGATACTGATCCCCTCGGCGGAGAGCGACGATTCGAGATCCTCGGTCGTCTCCATCGGCATTTTGAAGTCCTCGTCGAGCGGGGAGGTCATATCCTCAACGATCTCAATGCGGTAGTTTTCCAGCGTGTCATACAGCCGGTCCACCTGCTCGACGTCGAAATCCAGCTCCTCGAGCACATCGTTGAGCTCCTTTGTGGTCACGCGTCCGCGCTCCTTGCCCCGCTCGACCAGTTCCTTAATCACTGTCTTTTTGTCTGACAATTTGTTATCCCCCTAACTCTTTCGCCTGGCTGACGTGAGCCACTGAGCCCAGTCGGCGTCGTTCATCCCCACGAGCTCCTCGCGGGTTTTCTCTTTCTCATGGGAGAGGATGGTGCGGATATAATCATCCGCTTCCCCGCTCTGCGGGCGGACAGCCGCGTTTGCGGCGGCGAGCCCGGTTAAGTACGCCATGTCCTCCATCTCCACCACGGACGAGAGCGCCTCTATCGGGCGCCCCGCCTCGAGGAGCGTGCACAGCGCGCTATACAGGCGGCGGTTGCGCGAGGTGACAAATTGCTCCGGCCGGATGCGCGCCGCTATGTACGCCAGCTCCTCCGGGCGGCGCATGATGAGCGAGAGGAGCCGCTCCTCCGCGACAGCGAACCGCAGGTTCCTCTCCCGCTCCGGATCCGCCTTCGCCGCGACCGCGCCCGCCCCCGCGTACATTTTAAGGTCCCGCTGCTGGCGCCGCTCCTCCCCGGAGCGCTGGCGTTTCCTCTCTAGGCGGACGCGCTCCTCCACCGCTTCCGGCGAGACGCCCACCTCTCCGGCTGTGCGCCGGATGTAGACGTCGCGCTCTATCGCGTTGGGGATGCCCGCCATCAGCCGGACAAATTCGCCGAGGAAGCCGACCTTCCCCTCCGCTGTCTCCAGATCGAACCCGGATCGGAGGCGCTCGATTTCAAACTCCACGGCTCCCCTCGAACCCTCAAGGAGCATCTTGAAGCGTGTCGCGCCGAAGCGTTTAATATATTCGTCCGGATCCTTCGCGCCCTCCATGTGCAGGACCCGGACACGCACCCCCGTCTGCGCGAAGAGGCCGATGGCACGCCTTGTCGCCTTCTGGCCGGCACCGTCGGAATCGTAGGAGAGGATGACCTCCTCCGCGTACTTGGCGATGAGGCTTGTCTGCTCGCTTGTCAGCGCTGTGCCGAGGGTGGCCACAGCGTTCGTGAACCCTGCCTGGTGCAGGGCGATGACATCCATATACCCCTCCGCCAGGATCAGCGACGAAGATTTCGACCCTTTCGCCTTCTCGAGCGCAAACAGGTTGCGCGACTTTTTAAAGACAGCCGTGTCGGGGGAGTTGAGGTATTTTGGGCCCCCGTCCTCGAGCGCGCGGCCGCCGAAGCCGACCACGTTCCCGCGCACGTCGATAATCGGGAACATCACCCGGTCGCGGAACAGGTCGAAGCATCCGTCCCCCTTCCGGCCGCTGCTGGCCAGGCGCGCTTCGATGAGCTCCTCCCTTGAGTACCCCTTCGTGCGGAGGAAGCCGGTCAGCGCATCCCACCCGGCGGGGGCGTAGCCGAGGCCGAAGCGGCGGATGGTACCGTCGCCCAGTGCCCGGCTGCGCAGGTAGCGTAACCCTCTGGCACCCGCCGGGGACGCGAGCGTATCGTGGAAAAAATGCGCGGCCGCCCGGTTGCATTCGAGCAGGCGCATTTTCCAGCGCCCGGCCTCGTCGCGCTCATCCTCGGGCAGGTTCAGTCCGGCCCGTTCGGCCAGGAGGCGCACTGCCTCGACATAATCGAGATTCTCCGCCCGGCGGATAAAGGTGATAATGTCCCCTCCCGCGCCGCAGCCGAAGCAGTAGAAGTGCCCCTCCTCCGGATAGACGGTGAAGGACGGTGTCTTCTCATTGTGGAACGGGCACAGCCCGACAAGCGTTCTCCCGCGCCGCGTCAGGCGTACATAAGCCGACACCACCTGCTCGATGTCGCTCGCATATTTGAGCTCCGCGATGAATGAATCCGGGATCAGAGACATTCCCCCCTTTCCGCCTGTTTTCATTTTCTTATAGTATTTACTCTTTCCATGCCTTTTAGACGTCCTCAGACACCCCAGCTTTTCGGCACAAAAAGCTGCTCGAAAAGGCCGACAGCGTACCGGTCGCTCATGCCGGAGATATAATCGCACGCGGCGCGCTCGGCCCCCTCCTCGCCCGAAATGGCGCGGTATTCCTCCGGCAGCGCCTGCGGGCGGGCGGCGAAGTGCGCATAAAGCTGCCGGACAATGTTCTTCGCCTTCTCCTCCTCGCCCTTCGCGGCGGGATTGGTGTATACCGCCTCGAAGAGGAACGCGCGCAGATGGTCGAACGCTTTCTGGACCTCCCCGCTCATGCGGATGTCCTCGCCGGAATTTTCGGCCAGCGAGAGGATGAGCGCCGTAATCCGCTGGCTTTTCGTGCGCCCGAGGGTGTACCGCACGTCCCAAGGAATGTCCTCCTCCTCGAGCACGCCGGCGCGCACCGCATCCTCAATGTCGTGGTTGAGGTAGGCAATCTTGTCCGCGTAGCGCACGACACGGCCCTCGAGTGTCGCCGCCCGGCTGCCGGATCCGTGGTTGAGGAATCCGTCGCACACCTCCCAGCAGAGGTTGAGGCCCTTTCCGTCCCGCTCAATGCGCTGCGCCACCCGCACGCTCTGCTCCGCGTGCACAAACCCGAACGGGCACACCTCGTTTAAAGCGCCTTCTCCAGCGTGCCCGAACGGGGTGTGCCCCAGATCGTGCCCGAGAGCGATGGCCTCGGTCAGATCCTCGTTGAGCCGGAGCCCTCTGGCGATGGTGCGCGCTATCTGCGCCACCTCAAGCGTATGTGTCAGGCGCGTGCGGTAGTGGTCGCCCTCCGGGGAGAGGAAGACCTGTGTCTTGTGCATCAGGCGGCGAAACGACTTGCAGTGCAGAATCCGGTCCCGGTCCCGCTGGAAATCCGTGCGCATGGGGCAGGGCGCTTCCTCCCGCCCGCGCCCGCGCGTATCCGCCGCGCACAGAGCATAGGGGCTCAACAGCGTGCGCTCCTCACGCATTGTCCTCTCCCTCACCGTCTCTTCCATTTTATCCTCCTCCCGGTTTCTCTATATAAAAAATACCGGATTTTTGGCCCGATCCCTCTTTCTTCCGTAAAGAAAAAACTGGAATCCGTGATTTTGCTCCTCTTTATCAGATTTCCGGATAAAGATTAAAAATTTTTCACAATTCTGCCCGGAAATATGATATAATGGAGGTATTCCATATCGAATAAAACAGGAGGAAGGTCCCAATGATTTTTAAAATGCGTATTCTGCACTTCTCCAAGGCGGGCAACTCAGAGGCGATGGCGCAGGCCATTCAGCGCCAGCAGAAGGCCGGCTGCGACAAGATCCCGCCCGCCTATCCGTGCGAGAGCGAGAAGCTCGTCTTTATCGGCATCGAGGGTGCGAAGAAGCCGGCCAAGCAGGTTGTCGAATTCTGCAACAGCCTGACCCCACAGCGCGCCAAGAACGTTGCGTTCTTCGCCATCGGCACCTCCTTTGAGGCGGTCGACGAACTGAGCGCCATCGTGAAAAAGAACGGTGTCGGCATTGCGGGCAAGCCTTTCCTGTGCACAGTCAAGGGAGGTCTGTTCTCCCAAGGCAAGGTCTCTGAGGACGATCTCAAGAAAGCCGCCGCGTGGAGCGACGAGGTTGTCAAATCCCTCGCGCAGTAAACAGGCCGCGGCCTCGCTGAGAGGCACGCTGGTAAATCACAGACAGGAATCGGGTCTTAAAGCCGTGACACAGGCTTCAGGGCCCGATTTTTGCCGCATTTCTACAGATGAAATCACATCAGGGGCGCGAAGACACGCAGCATCGCCCGCCCCAAGCGCACGGGGAACGTGGAATACGCCCACTCCCTAGTGACAGTCTGGCACTTCTCCAGTGTCTTTAGGATATCGCGGCACACCTCGTCGACAATGCTCGAGTAGTAGAACGCCACGCCGCATTCGAAGTGCAGGTAGAAGCTGCGGTAATCCATGTTCGTCGTGCCCACGACAGCGACCCTGTCGTCGGAGACGAACATCTTCGCGTGGATAAAGCCGGGGGTATACTCGTAGATCTTCACCCCCGCCTCGATGAGCGGCAGATAGAACGATCGCGTAACCGGGTGGACGAACCATTTATCCGGATGGTGCGGCGTGACGATACGCACATCCACCCCGCTCTGCGCGGCGATGGAGAGCGCCGTGACCATCTCGTTATCGAGGATAAGGTAGGGCGAGGTGATGTAGATATAGCGCGTGGCGGAATTGATGATCTGCATATAGACACTCTCCGCTATATTGAGCCCGTCGAGCGGGGAGTCCCCGTAGGGCTGGATGAATCCGTCATCCCGCCCGTGCTCTGTGGGGCGGTAGTGATCCGCCTCCATTGTCTCGCCGGTCGTGAAGCTCCACAGCTCCATGAACATCGTCGTCAGCCCCCACACAGCGTCGCCCCGGAGCATCACAGCCGTGTCCTTCCAGTGGCCGTGCTTGGGGTAGGCGTTGATGTATTCGTCGGCCAGATTGATGCCCCCCGTGAAGCCGGCGTTCCCGTCGATAACGCAGATCTTGCGGTGGTCGCGGTAATTCAGGTTCCCGTTGAGGTGCGGGCGGAAGGGGTTAAAGACTGCACAGCGGATGCCCGCCCCCTCAATCATGCGGCTGTAACCGCCCGGCAGGGTACCGATGGAGCCCATATCATCGTACATAAGCCGGACCTCCACCCCGTTCCGGGCCTTGCGCTGCAGGATCTCGAAGATAGGGTTCCACATCTTCCCCGCCTCAATGATGAAGTATTCCATGAGGATGAAGCGCTCCGCCTTCTCCAGCTCCTCCAGAAGGCGCGGAAACAGATCTTCGCCCAGCGGGAAATAGGCGCACTCCGTGTTCCGGTAGACCGGGCAACCGGTCATGCGTGTGACATAGTCCGCCTGCCGCCCCAGTTCGGACGAATGGGCGCGCAGCTCCTCTGCATTCTCCCGCGAGCCGCTCAGATAGGGCAGGAGCTGCTTATGGTAGAGAGCCATCTGCTGATTGATCCTCTCCGGCAGGCGCTTTTTGCCGAAAATCGCATAGAACAGCACGCCCACAATCGGAGCGACCAGAATCAGGATGACCCAGGCCAGCTTGTAGGACGGGTTTTCGTTCCGGTTGACCAGCCACACCACCACCCCGAGGCTCAGAATGGTCAGCCCCCAGGTGAAAAAGGTGGAAAAGCTCGCAAAATAGAGCGTGACATAGACGATGGACAGAGCCTGAACGAGAATAAGCACCGCCACAGTGACAGCGCGGCCCATCAGTGTATTGAGTATCTTTTTATGCATCCTGTATTTCTCCTGCTTCCCCTTCACCATGAATCATATGCACAGTCCGCTCAGCTCAACCATGATTGATGAGGAGTATAAAGCGGCGGCCGGGCCCCTTGGCCCAGCCGCTGCAAGCGTTCCGGCATCTGTCAGATGGCGAACTGTTTCATATCCTCCGGAAGGTCCTCCACATCGCAGGAGACGGTGAAGGTGATTTCAACGCCGTGATCCTTGGTCAGTGTGTCGAGCCGGCGGACCATCTCAGCAAAGGCTTCGTAATCATGCCCGCCGATGCGCAGCGTCGCGTCGACGAACAGGTGGGTGATGTCGTAGTTCCCGGCGAGGATACCGCACAGGAAGCCGAAGAGCTTGTCAAAACCGGTGATCTGGTAGGCCTCGGAGTCGATGAGGCGCGCCTGGTGCGTGAGGTTATAGGTGAGGACGGAACTCTTCTCCACGCAGACGACATTCCCGTTCGAGACGCCGACCGCTTCCTCCACCATGGCCAGCAGTCTCTTGGTCTTCCCGCTTCCCCTGTGTCCGATGATGAGCTTAATCATTTACAATAATCCCCCTTTGATTGATGCTTCCGTGAACTGTGCTCCGTTATTTTTGCAGGCGCGCCTCCAATGCGGCGCGCATTTCCTCATAGCCGGGCTTGCCGAGGAGGGCGAACATGTTCTTCTTGTAGCTCTCCACGCCGGGCTGATTGAAGGGGTTGACCCCCAAAAGGTATCCGGAAATGCCGCAGGGCTTCTCGAAGAAGTAGATGAGCCAGCCGACGGCGAACTCGTGCGTATCCTTCACTTCGAGAACCAAGTTGGGCACGCCCCCCTGCGTATGCGCGAGGACGGTGCCCTCAAACGCCCGGCGGTTGACGATGGACATATTCTGCCCCGAGAGGAAGTTGAGTCCGTCCAGGTTTTCCGGATCATCGGGGATAAAGAAATCCTTCCGGGGCTCCTTAAACTGCACGACGGTCTCGAACATCACGCGCGAGCCCTCCTGGATAAACTGGCCCATGGAATGCAGATCCGTGGAAAAGACGACCGACGCGGGGAACAGGCCCTTATTGTCCTTGCCCTCGCTCTCGCCGAAGAGCTGCTTCCACCACTCGTTCATCATGGTGAAAGCGGGCTCGTAGGAGACAAGCAGCTCGGTCGAGCGCCCCTTGCGGTAGAGGATGTTGCGGTAGGCGGCGTAGCGGTCGACATCGTTCTTTTCCATGTCAAAGTCCATGTACGCCTCGCGCGCGGCGGCGGCGCCCTCCATCAGGGCGGCGATGTCCGCGCCTGCTACGGCAATGGGCAGAAGGCCCACAGCGGTCAGGACAGAGTAGCGCCCGCCCACATCGTCGGGGATGACGAAGGTGGCGTACCCCTCGCGGTCACTGAGCTCCTTGAGCGTGCCCTTCGCCTTGTCGGTGGTGGCGAAGATGCGTTTTTTGGCGCCCTCCTTGCCGTATTTCTTCTCGAGCAGGTCGCGGAAGACGCGGAACGCGAGCGCGGGCTCGGTCGTGGTGCCGGACTTGGAGATGACATTGACAGCGATATCCTTCCCCTCGCAGATCTCAAGGATCTCCGAAAGGTGGGTGGGGCTGATGCTGTTGCCCGCATAGTAGATATCCGGGGTATTCTTCTTAATGCAGTTATACTGGGGCGAGCGGAGCAGTTCGATGGCGGCGCGCGCGCCGAGATAACTGCCGCCGATGCCGATGACGATTAAAACCTGAGCGTTTTGCTGAATCCAGTCTGCGGCCTGCTGGATGCGGGCGAACTCCTCGCGGTCATAATGGATGGGCAGATCAAGCCAGCCAAGATAACCGCTTCCCAGACCGGTTCCCTGATGCAGGGTGGCGTGGGCAGCAGCGACCTGCGGGGCGATGGCCTCCACCTCGTGCGGCGCAACGAAATCCGCAGCGTATTTTGTGAGCAGTGATACCGCCATACTGAGCACATCCTCTCTAATAGCATTGGTTCCCTTTTCCTCTATTTTATCCCATCGCGCCCGTATTGTCAACCGAAAAGAGGCTCTCAAAAAGCCTTCCGGCCGCGCGCGGAAACGTCATGCGGGGCACAGCGTTTTTGGTGAGGACCTCGAACGTGCAGACCTCCCTGGAATCGACATGCACCAGCACTTTTCCAACGGTTTGATTATTTTCCACCGGCGCTGTCACCGCCGGGGAAAGTGTGACCTCATAGCTGAGCTTCCCCTCGTCCGCGCGCTCGATGATCACGTTATCCGGTCCGTCGGCATAGACCTCCACCTCCGGGGAGACACCGTGCTCCACCCGCAGCGCCGAAAGCGCCCCCTCCGGCAGGCGCACCGGCACGCTCATGAACGTGCCGAATCCCCAGTCGAGCAGCATGCGCGACTCGCCGAACTGCGTATCGCTTTCCGGCGCGCCGAGGATGACGGAGATGAGCTCCATCGAATCCCGCTCGGCGCTCGCACACAGGCACTTGCCCGCGTTGTCGGTCGATCCGGTCTTGAGCCCCGTCGCCCCCGGGTACTGCACGATGAGGCGGTTTGTGTTGACAAGCTGTGTCTCCCCCGCGCGCAGCTCATCCATCCAGATGCCCGTGTATTCGAGGATCTTCCGGTGTTCGAGCAGCGCCGCGGCCATCCGCGCTATATCGCGGGCGGTGGTGTAGTGGCCATCCTCGTCGAGCCCGGTGCAGTTGACGAAATTTGTCTCCGTCATCCCGAGCGCGGCGGCGCGGCGGTTCATCTCCCCGACAAACGCCTCCTCGCTTCCAGAGAGATGCTCGGCCAGCGCGACGGCGGCGTCGTTGGCGCTGGCGACGGCTGCCGCCTTGAGAAGCTCGTGTACCGTCATCTGCTCATACGGCTCGAGCCAGATCTGGCTCCCGCCCATGGAGCTCGCGTACTCCGAACAGGTCACGCTCTCGTCCGGGGAGATGTCCCCCTTATCGAGCGCCTCCATGACTAAGAGCAGTGTCATGATTTTCGTGATGGACGCCGGAGCGCGCCGGACATCGGCCTCCTTTTCAAAGAGCGTTCGCCCTGTGGAGCGTTCCACCAGGATAGCGCTCGGCACTGTCAGCGGCGGCGCCTCCTGTGCGGCAAAGGCCCGGGCCGGCAGCATCCACAGCGCCAGTGCCAGTACTGATGTCAAAAAACGTTTGGCTGACAAACGGATATCCCTCCCCAGGCAATCTTCTGTCTGTATTGTATGCGCCGGGGAACGGGCGTATTCTCCCCGTGCCGGGTGTCCCCATTTGGGGGTCGTCCCATTTTGGGGTCGCCCCATTTTCAAGGCGGGAAGAAAAGAGCCGGACCGGCAGTTTCCGCCGGACCGGCTCTTTTTAAGCACAGAACTTACTGGATGTAGGGCTTGATTTCGTCGAGCAGCTTCTGGCAGTCGTCAGAATGGATCTCAACACGGATTACCTTGGACAGATCCAAGCTGAAAATACCCATGATGGACTTGGCATCGACAGCATAGCGTCCGGAGATGAGGTCCACGTCAAAATCATACTTGGTCACGACATTGACGAACGCCTTCACATCGTTGATCGTGTTCAAAAGAATGTTTACCGTTTTCATTGGTCGGTTCCCTCCTGTTCTTGTCTCACGCGGGCATCCTTTTCTTTGATTAAGGATCTTGCCCATATTTATACTATATCAATCTGCCAGTTTTAAGTCAACTGCGAATTGTAAAAGAAAATCAACTTTATTATAATGGTAATAAAGTTGCGAGATTCATTGGTGAATTTGTATACAAAAAAACCGGATTTTTAGGGGCTTTCCCGAATCCGGCGCGGACGGAGAATTAAATGAAGGCTGCGTTTTACACCTTTGGCTGCAAGGTCAATCAATATGAGACACAGGCGCTCATCGGCGCTTTTCTGGCCGATGGATTCCAGATCGGCGGGATGCAGGAGGCGTGCGATGTGTATGTCGTCAACTCCTGCACTGTCACGGCCGAGGGGGACGCGAAGGTGCGCAAGCTCCTGCGCCGCCTGCGCCGCGAGCATCCGCAGGCGCTTCTCGCCCTCACCGGCTGCTATGCGCAGGCATTTCCGGACATCGCCGCCCTCGTGCCCGAGGCGGATGTCATCACCGGGGCCAGGGACCGTGCGGCGCTGCTGCCGGCTGTCCGCCGGGCGCTCGCGGAACGGACACGTGTGGTGGATGTTACCCCCCATGTCCCGGGCGAAGCGTACGAACCCATGCGGGCGGACGTCTTCCTTGACCGGGACGCGCATCAGCGCACGCGCGCGTTCGTCAAAATCCAGGACGGGTGCGAGCGCCGGTGCGCCTACTGCCTGATCCCGACAGCACGGGGCCCCTTCCGCTCAAAGCCCCTCGCCGATATTGAGGAGGAGTTTGCCGCCCTCTCCCGGCGCGGATGCCCGGAGGCGGTGCTCGTGGGCATCAACCTCTCGTGCTACGGGATCGACTGTGGCTTACGCCTTTACGACGCTGTAGAGCTCGCGTGCCGCTATTTTTCCCGCGTGCGCCTCTCCTCCCTCGAGCCGGAGCTGCTTGAGGCGATGGAGGTGGAGCGCCTGAGCCGCCTCGGCGGGCTCTGCCCGCAGTTCCACCTCTCGCTCCAGAGCGGCTGCGACGCGACGCTGCGCCGGATGAAGCGCCACTACACCGCGGCGCAGTACGTCTCCATCGTGGAGGATCTGCGCGCCCATTTCGAAAACGCCGCCGTCACGACCGACATCATGGTCGGCTTCCCGGGCGAGACAGAGGAGGAGTTCGAGGAGTCGCTCCGTTTCTGCCGGGATCTGGGGCTGGCGAAGGCGCATGTCTTCGCCTATTCCCGCCGCCCGGGCACGGAGGCGGACACCATGCCCGATCAGGTGGACCCGCACGAGAAAGCGCTGCGCAGCCGCCGCATGATAGAGGCGATGGAGGAGAGCCGCCGGGCGTTCCTCCTCTCGCAGGCAGGCCGGACATGCTCCTTCCTCCCCGAGCGGGAGGTGGGAGGCGTCTGGAACGGGTACACGGAAAACTATACGCCGGTGCTCGTGGAGGCCCCGCTGGCTGGCGGGGTCCCCGTGCGGATACGAATCAGCGGATTCAACGGATCCGTCTGCCGGGGAGAATGCGTCTAATCTTTTCGGAGGCGGCCGTTTCATATAGATCATGAGATGACAATTTCCCACAACGAGAAGTCTGTTTCGGAGGAGATGCAATGAGCGTATACCGAATTTACGTAGAAAAAAAGGAGCCGTTTGCCGTTGAGGCGGCAGGAGTGAAAGCCGACCTGCGCGACGCGCTGGGCCTGGCTGTGGAGGAAGTCCGCCTTTTAAACCGCTATGATCTGGAAGGGGTGAGCGAGGAGGTCTTTACACGCGCACAGAGTGCCCTCCTCTCCGAGCCGCCCGTTGACATTCTGCACGAGGCGCTCCCCTTCGACGAAAGCTGGCGTGTGTTCGCTGTAGAGTACCTGCCCGGCCAGTTCGACCAGCGGGCCGACTCGTGCGCCCAGTGCATCCAGCTCATCACCGGGGACGAACGCCCCCTCGTGCGCACGGCACGCGTCTACGCCCTGCGCGGCGCGCTGGACGACGGGGACTTCGAGCGCATCCGGACATATCTTATCAACCCCGTCGAGAGCCGGGAAGCGTCCCTCGAGATGCCCGAGACCCTGCGTACCGACGCGCCGCCCCCGCCCCCCGTGGCTGTCCTCGGCGGATTCATCCGCATGGGGAAGGGCGAACTCGACTCCCTCATCGGGGAGTACGGCTTCGCCATGGACGAGGCAGATATCGCCTTCTGCCAGCGCTATTTCCGCGACGAGGAAAAGCGCGACCCCACCCTCACGGAGCTGCGCATGATCGACACCTACTGGTCCGACCACTGCCGCCACACCACGTTCCTCACCCACCTGACGGATGTTGAAATCGACAGAGAGGACGTCCGGGAGGCATACGGCCGCTACCTCTCCCTGCGCGAAGAGCTTTACGGGAAGGAGACGAAGCGCCCCGTCACGCTCATGGACGTGGCTGTCATCGGGGCGAAAGCGCTGCGGAAGGGCGGGTTCCTCCCGGATCTCGACGAGTCCGAGGAGATCAACGCCTGCTCGGTCAAGGTACCCGTGGACGTGGACGGGAAGACCGAAGACTGGCTCCTGATGTTTAAAAACGAGACGCACAACCATCCGACAGAGATCGAGCCCTTCGGCGGCGCGGCGACCTGCCTGGGCGGGGCCATCCGGGACCCGCTCTCCGGGCGCAGCTACGTCTATCAGGCGATGCGCGTGACGGGCGCGGCCGATCCGCTCCGCCCCGTCTCGGAGACGCTGCCGGGCAAGCTCCCGCAGAGAAAGCTCGTCACGACCGCAGCGGCTGGCTACTCCTCCTACGGCAACCAGATAGGGCTGGCCACCGGCCTTGTCGAGGAAAAGTACCACCCGGGTTATGCAGCGAAGCGGCTGGAGATCGGCGCGGTTGTCGGCGCGGCGCCAGCGGAGAACGTCGTGCGGCTGGAGCCCGTGCCGGGGGACATTGTCCTCCTCCTCGGCGGACGCACGGGGCGCGACGGCTGCGGCGGCGCGACCGGCTCCTCCAAGGCGCACACGCTCTCATCCCTCTCCACCTGCGGCTCGGAGGTACAGAAGGGCAATCCGCCCGAGGAGCGCAAGCTCCAGCGCCTGTTCCGTAACCCCGCCGCGACACGCCTCATCAAGCGCTGCAATGACTTCGGCGCGGGCGGCGTCTCGGTGGCGGTGGGCGAGCTGGCCGACGGGCTGAGCATCAATTTAAACGCCGTCCCCACCAAGTACGACGGCCTCGACGGCACGGAGCTGGCCATCAGCGAGTCGCAGGAGCGCATGGCGGTGGTCGTGGCTCCGGAGAACGCGGACGCGTTCCTCGCGCTGGCTAGGGAGGAAAACCTCTTAGCCGTGCGCGTGGCGGAGGTCACGGAGGAAAAGCGGCTGCGCATGCGCTGGAACGGCCGGACCATCGTGGATCTGTCGCGGGAATTCTTAAATTCCAACGGCGCCGAACGCAGCGCGCGCGCCCATATCCCGCCCCGCACGGCGGCGAAAGCGCCGGAGGCGGAACCCCCCGCCCCTCTCTCGGACGCGCTGTGCGCGCATATGAGCTGCCTCAACCGCTGCTCGCAGAAGGGGCTCACGGAGCGGTTTGACTCCACCATCGGCGCGGGGACAGTGCTCATGCCCTTTGGCGGCAAGTACCAGCTCACCCCGGCGCAGGCGATGGCGGCCAAGCTCCCGGTGCTCCGCGGCGAGACAAACACCTGCTCGCTGATGGCCTACGGCTTCGATCCGTATCTCTCCGAGGCGGATCCCTTCCGCGGCGCGATGCTCGCGGTGGTGGAGTCCGTGGCCAAGCTTGTCGCCTCCGGGGGCACGGAGGAAAAGTGCTGGCTCACCTTCCAGGAGTATTTCCCCCGCACGAAGAACCTGCCCGAGCGCTGGGGAGCGCCGCTCTCCGCCCTTCTGGGAGCGCTCGAGGCACAGCTTGAACTGCGCGCAGCCGCCATCGGCGGAAAGGATTCGATGTCCGGCAGCTTTGAGGCGCTCGACGTCCCGCCCACGCTCGTCTCCTTCGCTGTCTGCACGGCACAGGCGCGGCATGTGCTCTCGCCCGAATTCAAGGGCGCGGGGAACCGTGTCTACCTGCTCACCCCGCGGACGCGGGAAAACGGCCTGCCCGACTTTGAGAGCGTGCGCGCCGTGCTGCGGCGCATGCGCGGACTGATTGCCGACGGCAGCGCCCACTCCGCCTGGGCCCTCACGGCCGGCGGCGCGCTCGAGGGCCTGTGCAAGATGTCCATGGGCAACCGCCTCGGCTTTAAGGCTGAGGCGGGCGTGACGCTCGCGTCCCTCCTGGAGCCGGCCATCGGCGGGTTCCTCTTCGAGAGCGAGGTCGCCGTGCCCGACGCCATCCTCCTCGGACGCACCGTGCCCGAATACGCTTTCTCGCTCGGCGGGGAAACGGTAATGCTCGACATGGTGCAGGAGGCATACGAAGGGAAGCTAGAGCCGGTATATCCATACCGTACGCCGTCGAAGCATGAGCGGGCCACGTTGTTTGAGTGTAGCGACCGGCATGCGCTCGCGCCGAAGATCGGCGTCGCCCGGCCGAGGGTGGTTATCCCCGTCTTCCCCGGCACCAACTGTGAATATGATTCCGCCCGCGCATTCGAGCGCGCCGGGGCCGAGGTGGAGACGGTCATCGTGCGCAATCTTATCCCAAGCGATATTGAGGATTCCGTCGCGCGCATGGCGGATGCCATCGGGAGGGCGCAGATCGTGATGCTCCCCGGCGGCTTCTCCGGCGGAGACGAGCCCGACGGCAGCGCCAAGCTCATCACCTCCTTCTTCCGCAACCCCCGCCTCTCCGAGGCGCTCGACACCCTCCTCTCCGAACGCCTCGGCCTGATGCTGGGCATCTGCAACGGCTTCCAGGCGCTCATCAAGCTGGGGCTCCTCCCGTTCGGGAAGATCTGCACGCAGACCGGCGATTCGCCCATGCTCACCTACAACGCTATTGGGCGGCACCAATCGATGCTTGTGCATACGCGTGTCTGTTCCGTGCTCTCGCCGTGGCTGCAGAAGTGCCACACCGGCGATGTCCATACCATCGCCGTCTCACATGGGGAGGGGCGCTTCATCGCCTCCGACTCACTCATCCGGCGACTGGCCGAGAACGGGCAGATCGCCACCCAGTACGTCGACCTCTCCGGCTGCCCCACGCTGGACATCCACTATAACCCCAACGGGTCCTATGCCGCCATCGAGGGCATCACCTCCCCCGACGGGCGCATCTTCGGCAAGATGGGCCACTCCGAACGCATCGGGCAGGGGCTGTACCGGAATGTCCCGGGAGAGAAGGATCAGCATCTGTTTGAAGGGGCTGTTGAATATTTCAATTTGTAAAAAATCTGTCGAATAATACAAAATGGAACGGCCCTGCAGGGCCGTTCCATTTCAGAGCTTTTCGTAAGCAATACGGGGACTGCCGTCCTGCACATAAATGATGCCGCACCGCTGAAAGTCATTCTCAAGGATCAGATGCTGCATCACCCGGTTATCCGCATGTGTATCAATGCGCAGGTGCGGGATCCTCTCCCAGCAGAACGCCGCAATCTCCCGCAGGAGGCCGTGGGCTGTCCCGTCGCCGGCCACGCGGTGGATGGTACCGTATTCCCCCTCGGACAGCCACGCGCCCTGCTCAATGCGGGCATACGTCACGTCCGGGCCGATGATGAACGCAAACGCGCCACACACGCGCCCCTCCCGCTCAACAGCATAGAGCCGACCCTTTTCGATGTCCTCCTCGAGAAGTTCCCGCGGCGGGTAACCGCCCGCCCACTGGGACGCGTTCCCCTGTTCCGCCATGAACCGCCTCGCGTGGGCGTAAATATCCAGTATCACAGGAAGATCCTCCCGCTGTGCCTTTCGGATCATCTGTTTCCCCTCCTTTTTTCAAAGTGTACCAGATTCCCTTCCTTTCGGCAACTCTTCCATGCGGAAGGGAGGGATTAGAAAGGAGGATTCATATTTTAGATATATTTTTTTGATAAAATAAAGAAATTTTTATTAAGGAGGAATTTGAACATGGAAGCATCGAAGGTGTATTTTACAGACATGCGCTGCCCGGTCGGGACAAGCCTGCTGCAAAAGCTCCAGAAGCTCATTCTCCGGGCGGGAATGGATTCCATCGATTTTGAGGGGAAGTTTGCCGCAATCAAAATCCACTTCGGGGAGCCGGGAAACCTGTCGTTCCTGCGGCCGAACTTTGCGAAGACGGTGGCCGATGAAATCCGCCGTCTGGGAGGCATCCCGTTTTTAACCGACTGCAACACGCTCTACGTCGGGCGGCGCAAGAACGCGGTGGAGCATCTGGACGCGGCGTATGAAAACGGCTATTCCCCGCTTTCGACAGGCTGCCAGCTCATCATTGCCGACGGCTTAAAGGGCACGGACGATATCGAGGTTCCCATTAACGGCGGGGAGTATTTACAGACAGCCCTCATCGGGCGCGCCGTTATGGATGCGGATATCATCATTTCGCTCAGCCACTTCAAGGGGCACGAGGGCACAGGCTTTGGCGGCGCGATTAAAAACCTCGGCATGGGCTGCGGGAGCCGCGCGGGCAAGATGGCCATGCACTGCTCTGACAAGCCCGTTGTTTCGCCGGAAACCTGCCGGGCATGCCGCCAGTGCGCCAAATACTGCGCGCACAACGCGATCTCCTTCGAGAGCGGCAAGGCACAGATCAACCATGAAAAGTGCGTCGGGTGCGGGCGCTGCATCGGGAGCTGCAATTTCGACGCTATCTCCAACCCGAGCGATTCGGGCAGCGTCATCCTGTGCAGCAAGATGGCCGAGTACACCAAGGCTGTCGTGGACGGGAGGCCGAACTTCCATATCTCCATTGTCAATCAGGTCTCGCCGTTCTGCGACTGCCACGGCGAGAACGACGTCCCGGTCGTGCCGGATATCGGCATGTTCGCGTCGTTCGATCCCGTCGCCCTCGACCGTGCCTGCATCGACGCTGTCAACGCTGCGCCGGAGATTGCATCGAGCATCCTCAGCGAGCGCGAGCACACCCACGGCGACCACTTCACCAACATTCACCCCACCACCAACTGGCGCGCCCAGCTCGACCACGCCGAAAAAATCGGTCTCGGTACGCAGCAGTACGAGCTTGTGAAAATGTAAAAACAGAAAATTCCGGCGTCCAAAACGGATGCCGGAATTTTTGTTTCCGCGAAGAGGCTAACCATTCATCGCGCGGGCCAGAAGGACGAGAGGATCCTCCCCGCTCTCGAAAAGGGAGCTAATCCACGAAAGATCGTCCTTGCGGGCGAGGTTATCCACATTCGAGCCCACCCAGCCGAGGTATTCCAGGAGGAGCGCTTCGCGCTCCGGCCGCACAGCGGACGTGTCCGCGGCATAAGAGGGGCCGTTCTCCATCTCCATGAGGAACACGGTGCATCCCGTTTCGGCACACTGGCGGCGGGTCTCCTGCACCGTCTCGGAGGTGCCGTCATAGAGATAGAGCATTTTCACGTCGTCAGAGGAGAGGATCACCGGATCCGCCGCCCCCTCGAGCAGCGACGAAAAGCGCGGGGAATCCGCGAGCTCCGGCACGCTCTGGCAGTGCTCGAGCGCTTTATACAGCGCGTCCTTGCTCAGGCGGGCGGGTGCGGCGTAAACAGCGTCGCTGCCGCTCAGGCTCCCGTACGGCGGAAGCGCTGCGCCGGCCGCGCCTGCCAAGAGTGCGAGCAGGAGGACGGACAGGACGGTCAGTTTCGTAAACCGTTTAGCGGACATGCGGGAACACCTCCTGTTATGTAATAGGGTTAGATTTCTGCGGTGTTATTCAACCACCAGTGGGGGGACAATACTTCCCCCTTTCATCCCGATGCTCCTCTCCTAAAACGACGGCCCCATACAAAATATCTTCGGAATTCGCAGAAATATCATCGAACACACTTGAGACACTATATAGTTTATCTATCTCAAGTTTTCCTCCCCGGATGTTTTTGGGCAGATAGTATTCGACAGAGCCGTCCGTAAGGAGAATTCCTTCTGCATACATGGGGATTCCTAAAAACATCGCGGTAGTGGCATCAAGATTCAAGTCCGAATCCTCCAACTGCTTTTGAAGTTCCTCATCAATATTCAGCGCGTATGTAGCGCCATTATCTCCTACGAATACCTGTTTGATTCTGCCGTCCGGCCTGACAATCGCTGTCCCAACCCCCCGATCTTTTTGATTACAAAGGGCATAGTACAGATTTACGGAATGGGCCATTTCTACCAAAGATCCTGTTTCTTCATATAGATCAAAGAATTCCGACTGTCCCTCCTTTGTTGAAATATCAATATTGATCGAATTCATTTCCGCGAATGATGAACGATTCAGTACATTGCGGCTGTCATTCATCGCATATGTTACCGGCATCTCTTTATAATACGAGTCATAAATTGTTTTGATATTCTCTGTGGTCAAAATATTCTTACCGTCAGTAGAAGCATAAGAAAAGGCACTTATGCTCATCGAAACGAATACCGCAATAGCAAGAATAAACGTCAAAAATGAAGATTTATTTTTCATATTTATATCCTCCTCTAAATCAATAGGTCAGATAAATGCCTCCGTACATAACTGTGCTGGGATACGCATGACAATAAAATCCATCATAAAGAAGATCACTTTTATAGACATCAATATGATTGGAGGTTCTCCAAGGATCCGAAAGAAGAATATTATCATGTGTGTCATCAACCCAATAAGCAAAAGTTGAATGCCCTTTATATGATTTTCCACTTACATACGGGGGCCTTTCATCATACAGATTGATGCCAACAATATCATCAGCAAGGATTTCGTCCATAATATCTTTAAACTCTGATGTTCCACTTATATAATCCCATGTAGCATTTCTAAAAGCGGAACTATTTATGGACTTCATTGCCTTTATCATGTCTGATGATTCAACACGAATTTTACATGCCGCTCCAGCCATAACTGCATAAATGGGCATCAGTGTCAATGCCACTAAAATGCCTGCAAACAGCCTTTTCAATTTTTTCATAACTTTTCCCCTTTTCCCTGTTAAGATAGCTGCCTCTCACACAGCCTCACCTATATAACGCATAAAAGGGAGGAATGTCACAAGATATTTTTAAATTTTTATGTTTTCGGCGATTTTCACAATTTTTATCAGTTCAAGTTGGCTTCCATGCACTATAAATAAAAATGATCATCATGAAAGACTATTTTCCACCCATGTTTTTCAATCTGAATTCCTTCCATTCCTTGAATTGATATCGCTTTAACCTCTGCATCTTCCGTATCAATTCCAATTTCATCGCATTCTTTTATATTCAGAATAGAAATTTCGATATAATCATCAGAATCTGTTTCATTTTCATATGCAAATGTACACCGCGAAGAACTGGACATTATCTCCGCCAGCTCATACTCCTCCGGGATATAGGCGGGATAATAGAGCGGCCCCTCCCATTCGGGATCGATCTGTGCTTTCAGGGCGTCCGCCTCCTCGGAGGTGACAAACTCAATTTTCGTATGCGTTCCCACATCGTGCAGCAGGAACTGGAACATCCCCCGATAATTCGCGTAAGCGCCCACACTCGCCAGAATCAGCGCGAGAATCACCGCCTGTGCCACCCTCAGCGGACGGCGCATCCGAGGCCGCGGAAGAACGGTTTCCTGTCTCCGGCTCTGACGGCGGTAAAAGCGCTCCGTCTCCCGCCAGAGACGCCAGCGAAAACGCAGCGACGGCCTCTCCCTTTCGGCATACGTCTCCATCAACTCCCGCGCCGCCTCGTCCTCCTCAAGGGACACGGTCCGCGCGGCGTCCTCGAGCAGCAGCTGGAACAGTTCGTCCCGCATGTCAGCCATTATTCTCCACCTCCGCTTCCTCAAGCTGTTTCCTGAGCTTTTCCCTGAGCCGTTTCAGGCGCATCGCCACGGCGCCGCGCGAGAGCCCGAGGAGATCCGCCGCCCGCAGGCGCAGATCCCACCGCTCCGCCTGATCCTCTGCTCCATCCTCCCTATCGGCCTGCATGTCCTCAAGCGGAAGCGTCCGTTCCCTCTCCCGGCTCTCCCGGCGCTGGATATCAATGATTTTCCACTTCACTGTATAAACGATGAGACCCAGCCGAATATCACACAAATTTAAATTTTTTTCTTCCGCCCGGCGGATCAGGGCACAGAACGCCTCCTGTACGGCCTCCTCTGCTTTGATACGGCTGCCGAGCCGGGAACGGGCAAAGGAAACCATGGCCCCGGCGTACCGGCGGAACAGCCGGTCGAAACCGGCACGCTGCGCCTCACTCAGTTCCCAATAGGACGATACCACAGAGCATCCTCCCTCTTCCGATTGAGTTCCCGGCATCTTTACGGACAACCGGTTTTTTAATCGTAGCATAAAAGCAGGCGTTTATCATTTTTTCATCCCGGAAGCATTTTGAAAGCACAGAAAAACCGGCAGAATCTGTATGATTCTGCCGGTCATTTTTGGGGTGGATAGTGGGACTCGAACCCACGGCCTCCAGGGCCACAACCTGGCGCGCTAACCAACTGCGCCATACCCACCATATAAAAGTAAAACTGGCGCGCCAAGAGGGACTCGAACCCCCGGCCTACTGCTTAGAAGGCAGTTGCTCTATCCTGCTGAGCTATTGGCGCAAAGGAAGCCTCTCAGTGCGAATGGAGCGGGTGATGGGAATCGAACCCACGCCGCCAGCTTGGAAGGCTGGAGTTCTACCATTGAACTACACCCGCACATCCCCGAACGCCCCTGTGTCTTACAAGGCGTTTTATATTTTATCAAATTTTTCATCCCTTGTCAAGCGCCTCCGGGCAAATCATGCAGGGATTGTTACAGGAGCTAAAGACGCACAGCATATAAAGCCGGGAAACAGCTCCGATCTATATGGAGAGAATGAACGCTGAATTCTTTCAAAGACACAAAAAATCCCGAAGCCCTGATCAAAAACGGCTTCGGGATCTGGTCCGAGTGGCGGGACTTGAACCCACGGCCTCTACCACCCCAAGGTAGCGCGCTACCAATCTGCGCCACACCCGGACATCTCAACTTTTTATATTTTACCACAGGGAGCTTGAAAAAGCAATAGAAAAAATGAAAATTGTCCTGTTAACATGACATGAATCCAATGCCGATATACCTCCGCAACTTTGAGAGAGCTTTTTCCTGCCCGGAAATCCAGGCGCGCCCGCACTCCCCCTTAAAAAGGGGCAACGGTTTTGCCCGCTATACGGGCAAATCGTTTTTTGCGGATACCGGCACAAAATTGCGCTGGTGCCGTAGACAAGCTCTGAATGAGAGAGTATAATAATTCGGAACAGAAAGGAGTGAAGCACTGTGAGGCATCTCATCGATCCGCTGGATTTCACAGTGGAGGAAACTGGGGCACTGCTGGACCTGAGCGAGTGCATCGCACAGAATCCGGAGAGCTACAGCGAGACATGCACGCATAAAAAACTGGCGACGCTCTTCTACGAGCCGAGCACCCGCACCCGCCTGAGCTTCGAATCGGCGATGCTCCGCCTTGGCGGAAGCGTGCTCGGCTTCGCTACGGCGGACAGCAGCTCTGCCGCGAAGGGGGAGAGCGTGGCGGACACCATCCGCACTGTCTCCTGCTATGCGGACATCTGCGCCATGCGCCACCCGAAGGAGGGCGCGCCGCTGCAGGCCGCGCGGTATTCACGCATCCCGCTTATCAACGCCGGGGACGGCGGACACCAGCATCCCACCCAGACACTCACGGACCTTTGCACCATCCGCCGCCGGAAGGGGCGGCTCGGGGATCTGACTATCGGCCTGTGCGGGGACCTCAAGTTCGGCCGGACGGTGCATTCACTTGTCAAATCCCTCGTGCGGTACCCGGATGTCCGGTTTGTGCTCATCTCGCCGGAGGAGCTGCGTGTACCCGACTACATCATCGGGGAGGTGCTGCGCCCGGCGAGGGCAGCGTTCCGGGAGGAGACATCGCTCGAAAAGGCGATGCCGGAGCTCGACATTCTCTACATGACACGTGTCCAGCGTGAGCGCTTCTTTAACGAGGAGGACTACGTGCGCTTAAAGGATACATACATCCTCACGTCGGACAAGATGAAGAATGCCCGGCCGGATCTGGCGGTGCTGCATCCGCTGCCGCGCGTGAACGAAATTGCGCTCGAGATCGACGATGATCCGCGCGCGGCCTACTTCGAGCAGGTGCAGAATGGTGTCTGGGTGCGCATGGCGCTCATCATGACCCTGCTCGGCCTGACAGGAAAGGGGGAGCGGACATGCTGAATATCGACGCCATCCAGAACGGGATCGTTATCGACCACATCCAGTCGGGGACAGGCATGAAGCTCTATAACCTTCTGGGCCTCGCGGAGCTCGACTGCTGTGTCGCGATTATCCAGAACGCCCGCTCGAATAAGTACGGCAAGAAGGACATCATCAAGATCGAGGGGATAGAGACCATCGACCTCTCCATCCTCGGTTACGTCGACTCCAACATCACCGTGGACGTCATCCGCGACGGTGTCATCGCGCAGAAGCAGCAGCTCGTCCCGCCGCAGAAGCTGGTGAACGTCATCCGCTGCAAAAACCCGCGCTGCATCACAAGCGCGGAGGAGGCTATCGACCAGGTCTTCCTCCTCGGCTCCGGCGGACGTTACCGCTGCGCCTACTGCGAGCAGGAATACCACGCGTAACACGCGCAGCAAAAAAGAAAAAGGCCCGTCCGCATGGACGGGCCTTTTTCTTTTAAAGTGATTCCGCAAATTCTTTCCCGAAGCTGACAGCGGCAGCGAGCTCTTCCTCGCTCGGGACGAAGTTGACCTTCAGTCCCTCGCCGAAGACCTTGCACTTGAGCTGCGCGAGCCGCGTGCACAGCGCCGGAACGGCCTCACCGCTCCAGCCATAGGAGCCAAAGACAGCGGCGGGGCGCTTCTGGATGTTAATCGCATCAATATGCGAGAGAAGCTGCCACACAGGCGGGACAGCGTCCTTATTGATGGTGGGCGAGCCGACAAGGAATGCGTTGCTCCCCATGAGGCGCGCGCCGAGATCCGCCATGTCCTCGTCAATAATATTGAAGAGCTCCACCTTCGCCTCCGGCTTCACAGAGAGAATCCCCTCCCGGATGGCTTCGGCCGTGCGGGCGGTATGGCCATAGGCGGTGCAGTAGAAGATGGGGATGGTGCAGGCATCGTTCTTCTGCGGCTGCGCCCAGGTCCGGTAGCAGTCGAGCGCGTTCTGGAGCTGCCCGCCCTTCGTGAGGACAGGGCCGTGCGAATTCGCGCAGACGGCGATATCCAGCCCCGCGATTTTCTCGAGCCCTTTGAGTACATAGGGCTTAAAGGGGCCGAATATAGCGTCGAAATAATTTTTGAGGGCGCTCTGGTAAGCGTTTGGATACGTGATGGCGGTATCGATCATCCGCGGCTCGCAGTAGTGGCTGCCCAGAAAATCGCAGGAGAAGAGCACGCCCTCCGCCTCAAACCAGGTGAACATGCTGTCCGGCCAGTGCAGGAACGGCGCGTTGATGAAGCGGAGCGTCTTCCCTGCGCCGAGGTCGAGGGTCTCCCCATCGCCGACAGCGCGCACCCGCAGGTCCGGCAGATTCGTGATGGCGCGCAGATAGATGGCCGCCGCACGCGAGGCGATAATCTCCGCCTGCGGGGCGCATTCTGTCAGACGCCGCAGCGCGCCACTGTGATCCGGCTCGGTGTGGTTGAGGATGATATAATCAATCTCCCCCGGATCGCATACGGCGCGGATATTTTCCAGAAACTCCTCAAAGAAGGAGTTGTGGCAGGTTTCAACGAGGGCAGTCTTTTCGCCCCGGATAAGGTAGGCGTTATAGCTGGTGCCATAGTCGGTGCGCATGACGATGTCGAACACGCGCAGATTGGGGTTGAGCGCGCCCACGGAATAGACGGACGCACTGATTTGACGGGTCATTTCCACATTCATCCTTTCGTGCGCTTCATACGTTCCGCGCGCTTACTGTTCCTCGAACATGGTCTTGTCCACGCCGCACATCGGGCAGACAAAATCGTCAGGCACGTCCGCCCACTTCGTCCCGGCCGGGACACCGTTCTCCGGGCTGCCCGCCGCCTCATCATAAACATAACCGCAAACTGTGCAAACATATTTCGCCATTTTGTAATTTCCTCCCTTTTTTATCAAGAAAAATTTTTCTTTATGACCTGTGATAAATATATACCAATATTGTCCACTTGTCAAGAGCCATCCGTATTTTTCCCCGTACCGGCGCGGATATCCCATTCCTTCACCTTTCCAGCCTCCTCCACAAGAGCATGGTAGCTCGCAAGGCGGCTCGGGGCGATCTCCCCCTTTTCGGCCGCCTCCAGCACAGCGCAGCCGGCCTCGCACAGGTGCAGGCAGTCCTGAAAGCGGCAGCGGCCGAGATACGGCTCGAATTCCTGGAAACAAGTCTGTACCTCCTCCCGGCGCAGGAGGGCGTAGCGCGTCATGTCTATGGCGGAGAAGCCGGGGGTATCGGCGATGGCGCCGCCGCCCTCGAGCGGATAGAATTGTGCGCGGCGCGTGGTATGGCGTCCGCGGCCGAGCTTGCGGCTGACCTCCCCTGTCTCGAGGCAGAGCCCCGGGAGCAGGACATTGAGCAGACTCGACTTGCCCGCGCCCGTGTTGCCGCACAGGCAGCTCTGCCTGCCCGCGAGATATTCCCGCAGCGCCTCGATGCCCGTTCCTGCTCGCACGCTCACCGGGAACACGGAGAAGCCCGCCCGGCGGTAGAGGGAAACAATCTCCTCCCCGCTCTCCAGATCGGTCTTGCTCACCACGATGACCGGTTCAATTCCCTCATGCTCCGCCACAGCGATGAGCTTGTCGAGGACCTGCAGATTCGGCGGCGGTGACTGCACGCTCACCACGAGCGCCAGTACGTCGAGGTTAGCCACCGGCGGACGAATCAGGCTGTTGCGCCGCGGCAGAATCTCCTCGACATATCCTGTCCCGTCGCCCATGTCGCGCACGAGGACCTCGTCGCCGGTCAGCGGCGTCACGCCCTCCTTGCGGAAGAGTCCCCTGGCGCGGCAGGACAGCGTTCCCTCTTCTGTCGCGACCTCGTAGAACCCGCCCAGCGAGTTCATAATCCGCCCCTTCATGCTGACGGTCATCCTATTCTTCATCCGGATCCTCGCTGTTTGTGCGGCGGCGCGGCGTATCCTCGTCCGGCTCATCCCGCTCATCCGAATCGTCCGGATTGTCGTCCTCATCCGGTTCGGAAGAGGAACCCTCATCCACGCTCGATGCCTCCGGAACGCCTTCCGCGAAAGCATCAGCATTGTCCACCTTCTTGAGGTGGCGTCCTTTATCGAAATTGACCTCATACTCCTGATAGAGCACGCCGTTGATGCGGATCTGGAGCGTCATCGTGCCCACGCCGTCATACACATGGGAGTATTCCGTGTCCCCCGCCGCGACGCCCGGCGTCAGCGAGTCCGTGTAGACGGGGTCACCGTCGAGCAGGGCCTGCACCGTTACGGGCTGCTTTAAGGCGGGGAGTGTCACGGTAATACGCCGGCGGGACATGTCCTCGGCGTTCTCGCCGCCGCTCAGCTCCACCTCGATCGATGATCCCTGCGGCACCTGGGTCTGCGCCTCTGGATACTGCCCGACAATGAGCCCCGGATCCGCCTCGCTCTCAACACTTGTCGCCTTGGTGATGGTGATCTGGAAATTCTTGAGGAGCCGCTTCGCGTCCGCGACCCGCATGCCGCGCAGGTCGGGCAGGGAGATGAGCTTGTTCTCCGGCCCCATGCTCACATAGAGCATGACCTCCGTGGCCGAATCGATCTGCGTGTTCGGCTCCGGATCGGTGCGGATGACATACCCTTCAGGGATGCTGTCATCGTAGATATTGGTCTGCTCCACGTTCTTTTCGACACCCTTATCCTTGAGCAGGCCCATGGCCTCCCCGGCCTCCATGTTGCTCAAGTCGAGCATCGTCAGCTTCTTCTGCCCGGCCGAAACCTTGACGCGTATTGTTCCCCCCACCTTGACCGGCTGGCCCGGGCGGGGATCCTGCTCATAGACGACGTCGTTATCATACTTATCGTTGAAGTTCGACTCATGGAAAATCCGGATGTTGTTTTCAATGAGCTGGGAATCGTATTTAACCGTGCTGTACTTCTCCCCGACAAGCTTGGGTGTCGGGATCTCCTGCACCTCCTCGAAGGGGTTGTTGAAATAGAACATCGACCCCACAAAGATGGCAGAGACGAGCACAAAGGCCACCGTGATGCCCGTGAGCACGCTCAAAAACGGGATGCGCGGGCGAATATCGTCGTCCTCATCGTCCTCCTCGGGCGGAGGGGAGGGGACACGTGTGCGCGCTCTCGTCTCCTCTGGGCGGGATGCCCCATAGCCCGCCTGACGCGGCGGCTCGCTGAGATATTTATAGGCAAAGCTGATGCTGGGGTTATGCTTGAAATCGTCAATATCCTTGAGCATCTCCGCGGCCGACTGGTAGCGGCGGGCGGGATCCTTCTGCATGGCGCGCATAGTAATCGCCTCCAATCCTTCGGGAATTTCGCTGTTGAGGAGCGTCGGGCGTGTCGGCTCGAGCTGGATCTGCTTGAGCGCCACGGAGACGGGAGAGTCCGCGTCGAACGGGAGCTTGCCGGTGAGCATCTCATACATCATCACGCCCACGGAGTAGATGTCCGTCTTCTCATCAATAACGCCGCCCTGCGCCTGCTCGGGGCTGATATAGTGCACGCTCCCGATGGCCCTGTCCGTGATGGTGCGGGTGGTGCTGCGGGCGAAGCGGGCGATGCCGAAGTCCGTGACCTTGATAGTGCCGTCGGTGAGGAGCATGATGTTCTGGGGCTTGATGTCGCGGTGGACGATGCCGTTATCGTGCGCGTGCTGCAAAGCCCTGAGCACCTGCACCGTGAAGTGGACAGCCTCCTTCCAGCTCAGCCGCCCGCGCTGATCGATGAACTCTTTGAGGGTGATACCGTCGATAAGCTCCATGACGATGGCGTTCATGCGCTGGGAGAAGCTCACGTCGTACACCCGCACGATGTTCGGATGGGAGAGCGTGGCCACCGCGCGCGACTCGTTGCGGAAGCGGCGCAGAAACTCCTCGTTGTTCTGGTACTCGTCCCGAAGCACTTTGACCGCTACGGTCCGGCTTTCCGCCAGATCAAACGCCTTATACACGTTGGCCATGCCGCCGACGCCGATGAGCTCCCGCAGCTCGTACCTCCCGTCGACACGTTTTCCAATGTACTTATCCATTCGGCGCCTCCGTTGCCTGATCCACCGTCAGCAGCACGGCGGTGATATTGTCCGCTCCGCCGCTGTGCAGGGCATAGTTGATGAGCGGTGTAGCCGATCCGCGTTCGAGGCACTCTGTCACCTGGCCGGCGACCGCCTGCGGCTCCAGATAGTTGGAAAGGCCGTCCGAGCACAGGAGCAGGGCGAGCGGGCCGTCGATAGGGTGTTCCGCGTAATCCGGTTCTACCCGGGGGGCGACGCCCACCGCCCGCGTGATGTAGTGCCGCTTCGGGTGGCTCTGCGCCTCGTCCTCGGTCAGCTCCCCGCGGTCGACAAGCATCTGCACCATGGAGTGGTCGCGCGTGAGCTGCTCGGCCTCCCCGCCCGCAACACGGTAGATCCGGCTGTCGCCGACATGGCAGGTGTGCAGTGTCTCCCCGCACACAACGGCGAGGACGAGTGTCGTGCCCATGCCGGAAAATTCCGGCCGCAGCTTCGACTGCTCATAGACCACCGCATTCGCTGTACTAACAGCCGAGAGCATCAGGCTCCGCACGGAATTGAGGCCCATCCCGGCCTTGAGGCCCTTCTTGAGATACCGGTCGATGATCTCAATCGTCGCCGTGGATGCGACGTCCCCGGCGTTCTCGCCGCCCATGCCGTCGCAGACCATCGCGTAGCCGAGGCGTTCGCCGAGCACGTTGCAGCGGAAAATATCCTGATTCTGCTTGCGCACCGCGCCCTTATGCGTCTGTCCCGTTACCTTGAGCACTGCCCTCTCCTCCTTTGGCCGCCTCTTCCCGCCGAAGCTGTCCGCACGCGGCGCTGATGTCGCTGCCCAATTCGCGCCGTACAGTCGCGTTCACACCGCACCGCGTCAGTTCCTCCTGAAACAATCGGACCGACTGCCGGCTGCCGCGCCGGCAGTCCCTCTCCCTCACCTCGTTGACCGGTATGAGATTGACATGCACGGGCATCCCCGTCCCCCGAAGGAGCTCCCCGAGGCGCGACGCCTGCTCCGGCGCATCGTTCTTTCCGGCCACGAGCGCGTATTCAAACGAGATGCGCCGCCCCGTCCGCTTGAAGTACTGCCGGCACGCCTCCAGAAGCGGCGCGACCGGGTACTTTGCGTTCACCGGCATAAGCGTGCTGCGGGCCGTATCGTCGGGCGCGTGGAGGGAGATCGAGAGGGTGAGCGGATAGTTCTTTTCCGCGAGCCGCCCGATCTGCGGGATGAGCCCGCACGTCGAGAGGGACACATGCCGCAGACTTAGGTTCTTCCCCTCCGGGCAGGAGAGGATCTCCAGAAACGCGCACACGTTTTCAAAATTGTCCAGCGGCTCACCGATGCCCATGAGCACGACACCCCCGACCTTCTGCCCCTGTGGGGCGCAGACGCGCTCGAGCGTGTAGACCTCCTCGAGCATCTCGCCGGGGGTGAGGTCCCTCACCAGCCCCCCGAGTGTCGAGGCGCAGAACCGGCAGCCCATCCGGCAGCCCACCTGTGTCGAGATGCAGACCGTGTTCCCGTGGTGGTACTCCATCCACACCGCCTCGACCCGGCTGCCGTCGGCCGCCTCCAAAAGGAGCTTCTGCGTGCCGTCGAGTCTGGAGAGCTGCCGCCGCACGACCCGAAGCGTTCCGACCCGGTACCGCCCGGCAAGGAGCGTCCGCACCCGCAGAGGGAGATCTGTCATATCCTCGAAGCGGTCCACGCGTTTTCCGTCCCGGTGCAGCCACGCGAAGACCTGTTTGGCCCGGTACTTTTCCAGCCCCAGCAGCCGGAACTCCTTCTCCAGTGCCGGGAGCGTCAGGGAGCGCAGATCGTTCATTCCGCCGCCCCCTTCCGCCGGAAGCGCGCGAGAAAGAAGCCGTCCCCCCGCCAATCGTCCGAGGGGATGAGCGTCCGCCGCCAGGAGCCGATCTGCTCTAAGGGCGCCGCCTCAAACGCCGGATGCTCCGCGAGGAACCGCTCGGCGACGTCCTCATTCTCCTCGCATAAGAGCGTGCAGGTGGAGTAGACGAGCAGACCGCCCTCCCGTACATAGTGTGCGGCGGTTTCCAGAATTTTATACTGGCTATCCCCCAGCCGGGGGATGACTCCCAACCGCGCCTCCTCCCGCCTCCGCGCCGGATTCTGCCGGCGCAGCTCGGGGCGGCGCCGCAGCCCGCCCAGCCCGCTGCACGGCACGTCACAGAGGACGCGGTCGAAATTTGTAAACTTTTTGTTATATGCAGTCGAATCCTGTACTGTAGGTATAATATTTTCAAACCCCAGCCGCTGCGCCCCCTCTCGGATGAGCTCCACCCGGTGCGGATGTACGTCGCAGGCGACGATCTCTCCCCGCCCGTCCATCTCCCCGGCGAGGGTGAACGTCTTCCCGCCGGGCGCGGCGCAGGCGTCAAGGACACGCATCCCCGGCCGTGCGTCGAGGGAGAGCGCGCAGAGCTGGCTGGAGAGATCCTGCACGTGAAAAAGCCCGTCCCGGAAGGCGGGCAGGGCGGAGGGATCCCCCGTCCCCTTGAGCATGAGCGCGCCGGGCAGGGATGTCTTTTCCGCTTGGGTGCCCTCCGCCTCCAGCCGCCGGATGAGCGCATCCTCACTGATACGCCCCGTTCGTACGCGCACGAACAGCGGCGCGGGGCGCAGCGCGTCTGTGAGGAAGCGGGCAGCGGACTCCTCCCCGCAGTCCCGGACAAGGCGATCGTACAGCGCCTTTTCGACCCCCAGACGCAGCCACACGGGTAGGTTTCCGCACCCGTTTTCCGCCACACGGCGCAGGACAGCGTTACAGAGCCCGCACGCGCTCGCCTTGTGCGCATACCGGCACAGCCGGACACTTTCGTCCACCGCGGCGCGCGCAGGCACCTGCCCATACAGGATCTGATACGCCCCCATGCGGAGGATGACCGTGACCTCCCTGTCCTTCACCGGCGCGCGCAGGAAGCGGCCGATCACCGCGTCGAGCGTGACGGCGCGCTCAAGCGTACCGTAGACGAGCGCGGCACAGAACGCGCCGTCCTGCCCGCTGAGCGAGGCCCGGCGAAGCGCGGCGCGCAGGGCGATATTGCTGTACGCCCCCTCCCGCTCCACCCGCATGAGCACCGAAAAGGCAGTAACGCGGGCGGGAGACGGGCGGTCTGTCTGCGGCATATGGATGCCCCCTTTTAGTCGTCTCTGCGCCTTCCTCCAAAGCGCAGCACCAAGTGAAGAAGCTGCATCACGCTCACGAGCAGGGCGGCCACATAGGTCATGGCCGCGGCCGTGAGCACCTTTTTAGCGCCCCGGCGCCCCTCGTCGGGCAGCAGGCTCTGCCCCTCAATGACCCGCAGCGCGCGGCCGGAGGCATTGAGCTCCACCGGCAGCGTAACGAGCTGGAACAGCGCGACACAGGAAAACAGGAGGATCCCCGCCTCCACGAGCGGAGTCAGCTGAAAAATTGCACCGATGAGGATGAGCGGCATCGAAAGCTGCGAGCCGAAGTTTGTCACCGGCAGGATGGCCGCGCGCAGCTTCATGGGCGCATACCCCACGGCATACTGCACTGCGTGGCCCGCCTCGTGCGCCGCCACGCCGACAGCTGCCACCGTCGCCGCGCTGTATACCCCATCCGAGAGGCGGATGACGTTTGTGCGCGGATCGAAGTGGTCTGTCAGATTCCCTGCGATGCGCTCAATGCGGACATTCCACAGTCCGTTCGCGTCGAGGATGGCGCGCGCAGCTCTCTCGCCCGTGCAGCCGCCGGAGGTAACCCCCGAGTAGCGGGAAAACGTGGACGAAACGCTCCACTGCGCCCACATGGCCAACAGCAGCGCGGGCGTTACCAAAACGATATAGCTCCAATCCAGAATCATCGAGCTATAACCCCCTTTCCCGCTCTTATTCTATCCAAAAGAATTGAACGATTCGTGAATAGGGCGTTGCAATTTTTTACTCAGTGAGCAGACTGTGCGCCGCAAGGCGGTGTCCGTTCGCAAACGCCTCGCCGGAAACGGTCTGCTTCCCCTCAAGCTGGACCTCGCACAATTCGAGCGCTCCTGCCCCGCAGGCGACGATGAGCTTCTTCGCATCGATCACCTCGCCCGGGCGGCCCTGTGCGTCCGGGACAAGCCGCGTCCGGCGGATTTTGAGAAGCTTGCCCTCGAACATCGTGTATGCCGTGGGCCAGCCGGAGAGCCCCCGCACCTGATTGTGAATCTCCACGGCCGGGCGCGCGAAGTCGATTTTCCCCATCTCCTTGGTGAGCATGGGGGCGCGTGTGGCGAAGGATTCGTCCTGCCGAACAGGAGTAATCTTCCCCGCCTCGAGCAACGGCAGTGTCTCGGCGATGCACTGCGCGCCCATTTCGCTGAGACGTTCGGACAACTCGCTCGCCGTCTCGTCCTCCCCGATAGGCGTCTCCCTCTGGAGGAGGATGTTCCCGGTGTCCATGCCCTCGTCCATGAGCATGCTTGTGACGCCTGTCACCCTGTCGCCGCAAAGGACGCTCCACTGGATCGGCGCGGCTCCCCGGTGCCGCGGCAGCAGCGACGCGTGCAAATTGACACACCCATATTTCGGCACAGCGAGGATATCCGGGGGCAGGATGCGCCCATACGCCACCACGACGGCTGCGTCCGGCGCAATCTGCCGGAGCTCTTCGGCGACAGCACCGTCCTTAAGCTTCACCGGCTGGCGGACGGGGATCCCCTTTTCCAGCGCCAGCGCCTTGACAGGCGGCATGCTCATCCGGTGCCCGCGCCCGACAGGCTTATCCGGCTGGGTGTAGACAGCGGGAATCTCGTGCCCATCCGCGATAAGGCGCGCAAGCACTGGCACAGCGAACTGCGGTGTCCCCATAAATACAAGCCTCATAACGTCCTCCTATTCTTCCTCGTCCGGGTCGAGCATCCGCTCGGCGATGTCCTTGAAAAGATGCCCGTCCAGATGGTCGATCTCGTGGCAGAGGGCGCGCGCGAGCAGGTCCTCCCCTTTCACGATGTAAAACGCCCCATGCCGGTCCTGCGCCCGGACGCGCACCTTCCGGGGCCTGGTGACGATGCCGTACTCCCCCGGGCAGGAGAGGCAGCCCTCGCTGCCCGTCTGTTTGCCGCGCTTGGAGAGGATAACGGGATTGCACAGCTCCATCAGTCCCTCCCCCACGTCGATGACAACGGCGCGCCGGCATTCACCCACCTGCGGGGCGGCCAGCCCCACGCCGTTGCCGGTACCGTAGAGCGTTTCGGCCATCTCGTCGAGGAGGTTCCACAGCTCCTTATCAAAGCGCGCGATCTCCCCGCAGCGGCTGCGGAGCAGCTCGTCCCCCTCCAGAACAATTTTGCGTACGGCCATGGTCTCGCCCTCCATCAGTAGGAATCGTAGTACATATCCACAAACACGGTTACCTTTGTTTTCCGGCGCGTATGGGCATAGAGGTCCAGCGTCTCCCGCAGCATTGCGCGCAGGCGCGCGTCGTTGCGGCATTTGATGAGGATCTTGCGCCGGTAGCGCCCGGCCATGCGGTAGAGAGAAAAGTCGCTCGGCCCCAGCACCCTAAGCGGCAGAGAGGGGTAATTTCCCCCCGCCACCTTTTCCAGCGCCGCAAGCAGTTCGCCGGACGCTTCGCGCACTGCCTCCTCGCTCTCCCCTGTCACGCCCAGCGCGCACAGCGCGCAGTACGGCGGGTACAGCCCCAGCCGGCGCGACTGAATCTCCATCGAAAAGAACCGCTCGTACTGCTGTGTGCCCGCCAGCTCGATGACCGGGTTCTCCGGCGAATAGGTCTGGATATAGGCCCGGCCCTTTTTCTCCCCGCGTCCCGCACGGCCCACCGCCTGCGTGATGAGCGAAAACGTCCGCTCGAAGGAGCGGTAATCGTCGCTGTACAGGCCCTGATCCGTGCACAACACGCCCACGAGCGTCACGCCGGGGAAGTCGAGCCCCTTGGCTACCATCTGCGTGCCGATCATCACATCGTATTCATGCGCCGCGAAGGCCGCGAACGCCCGCTCATGCGAAAACTTCTGCATGGTGGTGTCCATATCCATGCGCAGCACCCGTGCGGCGGGAAAGAGCGTGTGCAGCTCCTCCTCCACCCGCTGGGTTCCCGCACCCTGATACCGCTCGTACTTCCCGCCGCACAGCGGGCACGGTTCGTCCTTCGGGCGCATGAAGCCGCAGTAGTGGCAGCACAGAGCGCCGTTGGCGCTGTGGTAGGTAAGCGTCACCGAGCAGTTCGGGCACCTCGCCGGTTCGGCGCAGGAAGCGCACTTGACAAGCGTGTGATACCCCCGGCGGTTGAGAAGCAGGACGGACTGCTCCCCTCTTTCTAAGTTTTTCCGCATCTCCTCGATGAGCGGCGCGCTCAATACGCTCGATGGCTCCGCCGGCGGATGATCGCTCTCGTCAAGAATGTACACGTCCGGCAGGACGCTCCCCGGGCGGCGCCCCGCGAGGGTGACAAGCTGATACACGCCCTTTTTCGCGTAGTAAAAGCTCTCCACGGACGGGGTCGCCGAAGCGAGGACAAGCTGGGTGCGGTGGTAGTGCGCGCGCCAGCGGGCGACGTCGCGCGCGTGGTAGCGGGGGGACTTTTCGGATTTGTAGCTCCCCTCCTGCTCTTCGTCGATGATGATGAGGCCGAGGTTTTCCACCGGCGCGAACACGGCCGATCGTGTCCCCACCACGAGGCGCGCCTCCCCGCGGGCGATACGCTTATATTCGTCGAGCCGCTCCCCGAGGGAGAGGGCCGAGTGCATCACGGCCACGCCCGGCCCGAACGCCGCGTGGAAGAGGGCGATGGTCTGGGGCGTGAGGGCAATCTCCGGCACAAGCACGAGCACGCCCCGCCCCTTCCCGAGCACCTTCCTGGCCAGGTGCAGGAAGACCTGCGTCTTGCCCGATCCGGTCACGCCGAAGAGGAGGCTGACCGTGTACTTCCCCGCGCGCTGGGCGGCAGAGAGGGCATCCAGCGCGGCCTGCTGTGTCTCAGAGAGGGTGACAGCTTCCTTCGCGCCTCCCCCCGCCATTTTGGGCGTCCTGTAGGTTTCGCGCTCGAAGTATTCCACGATCCCCTTTTTTTGCAGGTTGTCTACCACAGCCCGGGTGACAGCTGTGTAATAGCAGATTTCCTTGAGGGACACTGTCCCATTCTCCTCCAGAAACGCCGCGGCGGCGCGCTGCTTGGGCGGCAGCTTTCCTCCCGGGGACGCACAGAGCCGCACCATGACCGTTTTCTCATCCTGCACACGCCGCTCGAGCGCCTCCTCCCGGGTGAGGACACCCCTTTCGCACAGCCGCCGGGCCGCCTCCTCCCCGGAAGGGCCCAGCGCGTCCCGGAGCTTATCCTCTGGGCAGACACCGCGCCGCGCGCGCAGGAACGAGAGGACAAGCGCCTCCCCGTCGTCCGCCCCCGCGCCGTCCGCGCCGGGGGAAATCCGGTAGCGGCAGCGCAGCCTCACGTCCAGCCCGGACGGGATCATCAGCCGCACCGCCTCGTAGTACGAGCAGAAGACAGTGTTGCGCAGATGGGCGCTCAGGCGGAGCATCTCATCGGAGAGGAGGGGGCCGCCGTCGAGTGCGGCGGCTATCGCCTTGAGCTGCCGCTCCGGCTCCTCCTCCCGGACAGAAAAGACCATCCCCTGCCGCCTGCCGTTGCCCTGCCCGAACGGGACAAGCACCCGCCGCCCCGGCACGGCCTCCTTCGCAAGGGAGGCCGGCACCAGATAGGAAAAGAGCTGATCGTAGGAGTAGGCAGTCTTGTCCACCGCGACGAGCGCGACGAGCGCCATCCCCTAGAGCGCCGCCAAGCGGCAGAGAATCTCGGAGGCGAGCGCGTCCTTACTCATGAGCGGCAGTTCCTCCACGCCGCCCGCCGTGATGAGGGAGGCCACGTTGGTGTCCACCGCGAAGCCCGCCCCCGGTGTAGAGAGCGAGTTGGCCACGAGCAGGTCGCAGTTTTTCTTCCGGAGCTTTTCCCGCGAATTCTCGATGAGGTTCTCGGTCTCCATCGAGAAGCCGCAGATCTTCTGCCCCTCCCGGCGGTTCTGCCCGAGCCAGAGGAGGATGTCGTCCGTCCGCTCGAGGGAGAGGGAAAGCGCTCCGTCCGCCTTCTTGATTTTCTGCGCGGCTACCTCAGCCGGGCGGTAGTCCGCCACGGCCGCCGCCATGACGACATAATCCGCCTCCGGCAACTCCTCGCGGACAGCGTCGAACATCTCCCGCGCGCTCACGGTATGGCGCACCCGCACGCCCCACGGGTCGGGCAGCGCGCCGGGAGCGGCAGCGAGCACCCCCCCGGCGCCCAGCCGCCTCGCCGCCCGCGCGACGGCATAGCCCATGCGGCCGGTGGAATGGTTGGTGATGTACCGCACCGGATCCAGCGCCTCCTGTGTGGCCCCCGCTGTCACGAGGACGCGCTTCCCCGCGAGAGGCTTTTCCGTTTCCAGCGCCGCCTCCACCGCCTCCTCGATGCGGCTGTACGCGGCGAAGCGGCCGCGTCCGTTGTCCCCGCAGGCGAGACGGCCGCTCTCCGCGTCGACAAACAGCACGCCCCGGCGGCGGAGGATCTCCATATTCTCCTGCGTGGCGGGATGATCGAACATGGCGGTATTCATCGCGGGGCACACAACCACCGGGCAGCGCGCGGCGAGGAGCGTAGTGGTGAGCATATCGTCGGCAATGCCGTGCGCCATTTTGGCGATGCAGTTCGCTGTCGCGGGCGCTACGAGAAAAGCGCCGGCCCGTTTTGCCAGCGCGACGTGTTCCACATTCCATTCAAAGCCCCTGTCGAATGTCTCCACCGAGACACGGTTCCCCGATAGGGTCTGGAACGTCTGCGGGGCGACGAGCTCGCAGGCATTCCGGGTCATGATAACGTGGACCTCATATCCCTTTTTGCACAGATTGCTGCACAGCTGCGCCGCCTTATAGGCGGCGATGGATCCCGTTACACCCAGCAGCACTGTTTTACTCGGCATCCGTCTCCTCCCGTTCCTCCCGCTTCTTTTCGTCGATAGTCGTCACATGGCCCATGTGCACCTTGCCGGTGGCGAATTCGCTGACCGCCGTATCAACCGGCTTTTCCTCGACGATCTCCGCCTCGTTCTCCTCCGCGTCGGCAATCTCCCTGGCACGCTTGGCGACAGCGTAAACAAACGAATATGTGCTCTGGTCCTCACGCTTAATCTGTGACAGAATCGGTCTGAGCATCCTGCAATACCTCCGTTAGCAAAGATTGTTGCCTTCTTGTAATGGTGTGCGCCGCCTCCACAGCCGCCTCCAGTTCGCGCACTGTGTCCTCGATCCGGTCGTTGACAAGGAGGAAATCGTATTCCTGCGCCCGGCGCAGCTCCTCCACGGCCGCACGCAGCCGCTTTTCCACGCTCTGCCCATCCTCCGTGCCGCGGCCGACAAGCCTCTGCCGCAGCACCTGAAAGCTCGGGGGAAGGATGAAAATCATGGCTGCGTCCGGAAACGCGCGCTTGACCTGGAGTCCGCCCTGCACCTCGATCTCGAGCACGACGTCGACCCCCTCCCGCAGCGCCTCCTCGACCGGGGCGCGCGGTGTCCCATAATACTGATTATTGTACTGCGCCCACTCCAGCATACCGCCCGAGGAAATTTTTTCCTCAAATTGCTCCCGGGTGAGATAATAATAATGTACACCGTCCGTCTCTCCTGCCCGCGGAGCGCGCGTGGTGGCCGAGACGGATACCTTTATCCTTTCCCGCCCCGCAAGATACCGGGCGAGTACTGTCCCTTTCCCGACACCGCTGGGGCCGGAGAGGACAATCAAACGTCCCCGCTCACTCATCTTCTTCCTCCCGTTCCTCGTCGTCCTCGTCGATAAAGCGGTTGGCGACGGTCTCCGGCTGCACGGCGCAGAGGATGACGTGATCGCTGTCGGTAATGATGACCGCCCGCGTGCGCCGGCCGTAGGTCGCGTCGATAAGGCTGCCGCGTTCTCTCGCGTCGGAGACGATGCGCTTGATGGGCGCGCTGTCCGGTGCGACGATGGCCACAATCCGGCCGGCCGACACCATGTTGCCAAAACCGATGTTAATCAGCTTCATAAATTTACCGGCCCCTATTCAATATTCTGGATCTGCTCCCGGATCTTTTCGATCTCGCTCTTCATCTCCACTACAACGCCGGCCACGGGCGCGTCCTGGGCCTTGGAACCGATGGTATTCGTTTCGCGGTTGATCTCCTGCACAAGGAAGTCCAGCCGGCGACCGACGGCTTCGGGAGAAGAGAGGAACTGCTTAAACTGCTCGAAATGGCTGCGCAGGCGGACGGTCTCCTCGTCCACGGCCACGCGGTCGGCGTACAGCCCCGCCTCGAGCAGGATGCGCTGTTCGTCCACGGCGCGGTTCTCGAGCAGCTCCTTCATCTTCTGGTAGAGCCTCTCGCGGTAGAGGCGCACTGTCTCGGGCGAGCGCTCCTCCACAAAGGCCACGTGTTTCTCGAGGGTATCCAGCTTATCAAGCATGTCTGCCTCCAAGCGGGCGCCCTCCTGCTCGCGCATAGCGGTGAAACGCTCGAGAGCCTCCTCTGCCGCGGGCAGCACCTCCTGCCAGACAGCCTCCTCGTCCTCCTCGCTGCGGCGGACGCTGAACACCTCCGGCAGCCTTGCGACAGAGGAAAGGGACAGATCGTCCCGAAGCATGAGCGGGTCGCACAGCGAGCGCAGTGCCTGCACATAACCATGCACAAGCTCCTCGTTCAGATCCACCCGTACTCCGCCCTCCGCAGCGGAGATGGCCACGTTCACCTCAACCTTCCCACGGGACACCCGTGTTCCTATCTGTTTTTTCAGCCTCTCCTCAAGATAGCCGTATCCGCGCGGCACCCGCGCCGAAAATTCAAAAAAGCGGTGGTTGACGGAGCGGATCTCCACCGTTACATCGTGCGCGCCCGCGCGGGCGACACCCCGGCCATAGCCGGTCATGCTTCTAATCACTGCGGCATCCCGCCTTTCTTCCGTTTGCCTGCCGGTATGCGTTCTGTGCGGTATGGGCCTCCTGCCGCATAAAACCCATGCCGCATACTTTACCTATTCTATCATCATACTATCCCCCGAGCGCAATGTCAACGGATCCATGGCGAATTTCAGCGCTTCGTAATTGACAAAATGAGGCCGGAGCATGTACACTATAAATAAAGGGGGCCGCAGCAGGCGGCCAGCCCAGTGTGTTTCTCAAATTGAAGACTTGGAAACCGCCGCTTGGCAGAGTGGCGGTTTCTGCGTTTTACGATAATTGTGACCGTAAAGATCCCAATATGTTATGTAATGTAATCCGCATGACAGCACCTCCCTTCTCGGGTGGTGTAGCCGACCGCCTGCCGTTTTGCCTTGGCACCATGTTTTATTTTAAAGAACTTTTCTTTTTCTGTCAATCAGCGGGAATTTTTTCAGTTTTTTCTGCTTCCCCACTGTACACGGAGGCGCTTTTGTGCTAAAGTCAGAAACGAACGAAAAGCAATGGAAGGGAGCAGACTTAAAATGACTAAACCGTTTGGCGTCGCAGTAGTGGGCTACGGCGGGATGGGCAGCTGGCACACGCGCGAACTGCAGAGCATTGAGGGGATCCGCCTGAGCGGCGCTTACGATATTTTACCGGAGCGGCGCAGAATATGCGAGGAAAACGGCATCCGTGCGTTTTCCTCGCTTGAGGAGGTCCTCTCCGATCCGGATACGGATCTCGTCACCATCGCCACCCCCAATGACGTACACCTGGAGATAGCTGTCCGGGCCATGCGCGCGGGGAAGCATGTCGTGTGCGAGAAGCCTGTTTCAATGAACGTGGCGGAGCTCGAGGAGATGATTTCCGCCGCCAACGAGACGGGGCGGCTCTTCACCGTCCACCAGAACCGCCGGTGGGATGAGGATTACCTCATGATCCGCAAAATCTACGAGGAGGGCACCCTCGGCACTGTCTACAACATTGAGTCCCGCGTCCACGGCTCGCGCGGCGTGCCGGGGGACTGGCGCAACACCGTCGAGCACGGCGGCGGCATGGTTCTTGACTGGGGCGTCCATCTCTACGATCAGATTCTCACTATGATCCCGTACCCCGTCTCGTCCGTCTACGCGGAGCTGACCCATGTCACCAACGACGTTGTCGACGACGGCTTCCGTGTCCTCCTGCACTTCGACGCGCCCGAAGGGAAAACCGCCCCCCTGTGCCTCGTCGAGGTGGGGACAAGCAATTTCATCAACCTTCCGCGCTGGTATATGTGCGGGGAAAACGGATCAGCCGTCATCGAGGACTGGGAGAAGCACGGCCGCATCACGATGGTCTCCCACTGGGAGGACCGCGAGGCGGTGCCGGTGGTAGCCGGCGCGGGGCTCACGAAGACCATGGCCCCCCGCAGTGAGGACACCATTGAAAACTATCCCCTGCCGGAGATGCACTCCGACGTGCGCGACTTCTACCGCGATGTGATGGACGCCGCCCGCACGGGGCGTGAGCCGCGCATCCGCCATGCCGAGCTGCTGCGCCAGATGCGCCTGGTCGAAGCGATTTTCCGTTCCGCCGAAACCGGACAGGCCGTTTCGGTCCATATCTGAGTATGGCGGATTCCTTCTACACGCTGCATAAAACGGAGGGCGCCGCCCGCCGGGGGACCTTTATGACCCCTCACGGCCCCATCGAGATGCCCGCGTTCATGAACGTGGGCACCGCCGGAGCCATCAAGGGCGGTGTCTCTTCTCCGGATCTGTGTGAACTGCGCTGCCAGGTGGAGCTCTGCAACACCTATCACCTCCACCTGCGCCCAGGGGAGGAGGTTGTGCGCGCCATGGGCGGGCTGCACCGCTTCATGAACTGGGAGCGCCCCATCCTCACCGATTCCGGCGGGTTCCAGGTCTTTTCGCTGGCCAGCCTCCGCAAAATCGAGGAGGCCGGCGTCACCTTTCAGTCGCATATCGACGGGCGGCGCATCTTCATGGGGCCGGAGGAGAGCATGCGCATCCAGTCGGCGCTGGGCTCCACCATCGCCATGGCGTTCGACGAGTGTATCCAGAATCCGGCTGAGCGGAACTATACGTCCCGCTCTATCTCGCGCACAACGCGCTGGCTCGCCCGCTGCCGGAAGGAGATGGACATCCTGTGCTCCCGGAAGGATGCTGTCAACCCCCGGCAAATGCTCTTCGGCATCAACCAGGGTTCGACGTACCACGATCTGCGCATCGAGCACATGAAAGCTATTCGAGAGATCCCGTGCGAGGGGTATGCCATCGGCGGGCTGGCGGTAGGGGAGAGCGCGGAAGAGATGTACAGCGTCATCGAAGCCGTCGAGCCGTTCATGCCGGCGGACCGTCCGCGTTACCTGATGGGCGTGGGCACGCCGGTGAACATCCTCGAGAGCGTGCGGCGCGGGGTGGATCTGTTCGACTGCGTCATGCCCAGCCGCAATGCGCGCCACGGGCATCTGTTCACCCGGGAGGGCATACGCAACCTCAATAACGAGAAGTATAAAACCGATCCCCTGCCCATCGAGGAGGGATGCGGCTGCCCGGCTTGCCGGAATTTTTCGCGCGCGTACCTGCGGCATCTGCTGCGCGCGGGCGAGATGCTCGCCATGCGTCTGCTCGTTATGCACAACCTCTGGTTTTACAACACCCTCATGGAGGACATCCGCCGTTCCCTCGACGAGGGCCGCTTCGACGCCTTTGCCCGCGAATGGATCCCCATCCTCGGGCGGCGGATTTGACGGGCGAAGAGGGGTGCGTCCGGCGGGGGAATGTGATATAATAGGTCTCGAAGATTAAAATTTCCGCCACATGCAGTACCCCCGGGGAGATTGCGCTCCCCGGGGGTTCATTTTGTGCTTACCGCCCATCTCTTCTGCCGTCAAGCCACTTGCAGAAATAATATGTAATAATGTTTGCTGCGACGGTCAGCAAAAGTTTAAAACTTCCGCCATTACGTTCGCCTCCTTCCCCCATTATGGAGCGGAGTGATGGACGGCATGTTTATTCTGCCATATTTACACGGGACAATAAATCCCGGTCGAAATTTCCTAAAATTTACGCTGTTCATAAAAATCCGATTGAACGCTACAGAAAGCTGTGCTATAATAGAACGGATCAACAGCCAAACGACTGAAATGCTTGGAGGAAAAATCAATGATGTATGGAACCTATTTGCTCGACGCCGCGCCTGCCTCGGACGCCGCAGCGGCCGGCGGCGGGCTGTACCTGTTAATGAACCTGCTGCCGCTGGTGCTGATTTTCGTGGTGTTCTATTTTCTGCTCATCCGGCCGCAGCGCAAGCGCGACAAGGAGATCCAAAAGATGCGCTCCTCGCTCGAGGTGGGCGATGAGGTGATCACGTCCGGCGGCATTATCGGGCGCGTGGTGAGCCTGCGCGAGGACACACTGGTCATTGAGACCGGGTCCGACCGCAGCAAAATCCGCATCCAGCGCTGGGCCGTGCAGTCCAACAACACGATTCACGACGATACACCCGCCTGAAAACGCATAGCGTGACCCTCTCCCGGCATACAATAGCGCTGGAGGAGGTGCTGTCTTATGCCGGGAGCTTCCGGTTCGTCCGGTGTGCGCAGAGGAGCGGCCGCCTGTCTGAGTCCTGTCCTGTGGGGGCTGGCGGCGGCCTGTATCGTTTCGGCGGGACTTCTGTGCGCCCTTGCAGGACTGATGACGGCAAGGGATATCCCACCCCAGGCTGTTCCGTTCCTGTGCGTCGTCTGCGCGGCGGCAGGCTGCCTGTGCGGGGGGTGGATTTCTGCATGGCAGGCGCGTGAAAAGGGGCTCGTGATGGGGCTGGCGTGCGCGGGGAGTGCGTTTTTGGTGCTGCTCATTGTTGCGCTCTGCCGGGGGGAATCCCCTTCCGTGTTCGCCGCTGTCAAACTTTTCAGCATGCTGCTCGCGGGTGCTGTGGGCGGTGTTGCCGGTGTCAACCGCCGGGCGCGCCGCCATTAAATCCGCTTGCAATCAAAGCGGGTTTATGTTAGACTAGGAGACAGAATCATTTTAGAATGACGGGAAAAAGGGAGATGTTTGTTATGAAGCATGTAAAGACTCTCAACAGCAAGAACCTCAAGCAGAGCGCCGCGAAGGGCGGCTGCGGCGAGTGCCAGGCTTCCTGCCAGTCCGCCTGCAAAACAAGCTGCACGGTTGCCAACCAGCAGTGTGAAAACGCGAAGTAAGTTTCCTGTGCAAACCCCGTGTCCGCCGTCACGGCCGGCCGCGGGGTTTGTTCTATAGTCAAAGCAACTGAACTCTGCGGCAGGTTCTGCTACGGCAGAACCTGCCGTAACACCCGCGTGCTTTCTGCGCTCGGCGGTGTCCTGTATATTCACTGAGATTGGGGAACGTCATGATAAATCAGAATCTGATCCATACTTTTACACAGAACGGCATCTCCATCGCGCTCGATGTCCACTCCGGCGCGGTGCATGTGCTCGATCCGCTTTCGCTCGCGCTTGTTGAGGCCATGGCGCGTTTGGACATGCCCCTCCCGCCCCAGTGCCCGGACTCACTCGCCCGGGAGCTTGGCTATCCGGAGGCGGACGTGCGCGAAGCGTGGGAGGAGCTCTATTCGCTCTATGAAGCGGGCACGCTCTTCAGCCCCGACGATTATGCCCCCTTCGCCTCGAAGATGGTTCCCTCCCCCGTCAAGGCGATGTGCCTGCACGTGGCGCACGACTGCAACCTGCGCTGCGCGTACTGCTTCGCCGGGACAGGCGCCTACCACGGCGGGCGCTCGGCCATGCCTATCGAGACAGGGAAGCGCGCTATCGACTATCTCATCCATCATTCGGCGGGGCGGCGCAATCTGGAGGTGGACTTCTTCGGCGGCGAGCCGCTGCTCGGCTTCCCGCTTGTCAGGGAGGTGGTCGCCTACGCGCGTTCGCTCGAAAAGGAGCACAATAAGCGCTTCCGCTTCACCATCACGACCAACGGCGTCCTGCTCGACGATGAGAAAATCGACTTCATCAACCGCGAGATGCACAACGTTGTCCTTTCATTGGATGGGCGGCCCGAGGTGAACGACCGTGTCCGCCGCCGGGTGGACGGTTCCGGCTGCTACGCGGATGTTCTGCCCAAGTTCCAGAAGCTGGTTGAGCAGCGCAGAAAGAGTGAAAATCCGCAGTACTACGTGCGCGGTACGTTCACGCGCTACAACCTTGATTTTGCCGAGGACGTGCTGCACTTCTATCGGGCCGGGTTCGATCAGGTGTCGGTGGAGCCGGTCGTCGCCCCGGCGGACACCCCGTATTCCCTGACAGAGGAGCACCTGCCCGCTATCTACGCCGAATACGAGCGCCTGGCGAAGATCCTCTTAGACATCCGGGGGAAGGGGGAATGGCTCAACTTCTTCCACTTCATGGTGGACCTTGAGCAGGGGCCGTGTGCCATCAAGCGCCTGCGCGGATGCGGGTGCGGCAACGAGTATGTCGCCGTCACGCCGGACGGGGACGTCTACCCGTGCCACCAGTTCGTCGGGCTCGACGGGTGGAAGATGGGCAGCATCTGGGACCTCTCGCTCGACGAGACGAAAAAAGCGGATTTTGCACGCGCCACTGTCTACGATAAGCCGGAGTGCCAGAAATGCTGGGCCAAGTTTTACTGCTCCGGCGGCTGCAACGCCAACAACCTCCAGTATGGCGGAAGCATCCGCACACCGAACAGAATCTCGTGTGAACTGGAAAAAAAGCGCGTCGAGTGCGCCATCATGATCAAGGCTGCCGAAGCGCTGGTATAACAGGCCCATCCCGCTGCATAAATATCCTTATGAGAACCATAAGGAAGGGGCGGGAAGGAAAATGCGGACAAGGGCCCTGGATTTCCGGCGGAGTCTGCCGCTGCTGTTTCTGGGAGGAATTTTCCTCGCTGGTGCGCTGTGCGGCTCGGCGCTGTATGACACGCTTAGCGAGGAGAGCGCCGGGACGCTTATGCTCTTACTCTCCGGCATGCCGGCTGGAGAAGCGTTTCACTTCTGGGGGTGCCTTGGAGCAGTCTTCCTCTCCAATTTCCTGATGCTGGCGCTGCTGTTCCTGTGCGGCTTCTGCGCCGTCAGCCAGCCGGTAATAGCGCTGCTGCCGTTTGTGAAGGGGCTGGGCTTCGGGCTGGTGGCCGCGGGGAGCGCGGTGCTCCTCTCCCCCTATTCCGCATTCTTCTGGCTCCGCTTTTTTCCGGGCGCGTTTTTCTCCACAGTGCTCCTGCTGCTGTGTGCACGCCGGTCGATGGAACTCTCGCTGTTCGTCTACCGGGCTGTATTCGGCCGCCGGGGAGGTTCCGGTTCGCCGGGGGAGGGGCGTTTCCTGCCCGCCGCATACACTGCGCACTACCTCTCGCTCATGCTTCTGTGCGCGGGGGGCAGCCTGCTCTCCGCTGTGTTTGATCTCATTTACGAAGCGGTCTCCAGCGCCTGACCGCTCTCGTTAAAGAAAGGAAGAAACAAAAGAATGGGACTGTTCACTCCAAATTATACCAAGGAAGGGCCCGGCGTAGAGAAAAACGCGCCGCAGAAAAAACGCTTTTTCGTCTTCTTTGAGATCTATTTCCGGAAGTTCTGGAAAATCTGCCAGCTTAATCTGCTGTACATCCTCTTTTTCCTGCCCGCCGCTGTGGGAGCCTACCACTTCCTCTCCGGCGGGAACACCGTGCTTTCTGCGCTTCTTGCGCTCATCACGCTCATTCTCTATGGCCCCGCGACAGCGGGACTCTCCTATGTGCTGCGCAATTTCGCCCGGGAGGAGCATGCTTTCATCTGGTCCGACTTTATGGATAATCTCCGCTCCAACTTTAAGCAGTCGGCCATCTACGGCACGTGCTTTCTCATCATCGTCGTGATGATGTCCATCTCCACATTCTTCTATTACCGGGGCGCCGCCACCAACAAGTTCCTTCTCGCGCCGATGATCCTGTGTCTGGCGTGCCTCATCATCCTGTTCTTTATGGACTTCTATATGTACACGATGATCGTCACCTTCCGCCTCACGTTGCGCCAGATGCTCAAGAACGCGTTCATCTTCTCCATCGTGGGGGTGTTCAGCAATCTGCTGACTCTCTTCATCACCGGTGTCATCACGGCGCTGTGCGTTCTGTTCTTCCCGATTTCCCTGCTGCTGGTGATCCCCATCGTCCCTGCGACGACACGCTTCATCATCGCCTTCAACACGTACCCGAAGATTCAGAAGTATATGATTGATCCCTACAACGCCGAGCACGGCGGTGACACGCCCGCAGAGGACGAGGATGACCGCGTCTTTTCCGATGAGCGCCTCATCCCGCCCGCGGATGACGACAATGCAGCCGGCTGAGCGCCCGGAAAGGGGATGTGTCGGGGCGGTTATCGTCGCGGCCGGTTCCTCCTCGCGCATGGGTGGCGTGGATAAGCTGTTCCTCCGGCTGGACGGTGTGCCGGTGCTTGTGCGCGCGGTGCGCCCTTTCTGCGAGACGGATCTGGTCGGGGAAATCGTGATCGTCTGCCGGGAAAAGGATCTGGGGCTCCTGTGGGACTGGCAGCGGGAATACGCCCTCACCCGTGTCCGTGCGATCGTCGTGGGCGGGGCAAGCCGCCAGGCGTCGGTATTCGCGGGGGTGCGCGCCCTCTCGGAGGGGTGCTCCCTCATCGCCATCCACGACGGTGCGCGTTGCTTTGTATCGCCAGCTGTCATTGGGGACGCGGCGCTCACAGCGCACCGGACACGCGCCGCCTGCGCAGGGGTCCCGATGCGCGACACCGTCAAGCGTGCGGGGGAGAGCGGCGTCATCTCTGCCACACTCCCGCGGGACGATCTCTTCCTCGCCCAGACGCCGCAGGTCTTCGAGCGTGCGCTCTATCTCGAGGCGATGGCGCAGGCGGAGGCGTCCGGTATGGATTATACTGACGACTGCCAGCTTGTCGAGGCGCTCGGCCAGCCTGTGACGCTCTCGAAGGGCAGCATCCTCAATTTTAAGCTCACAACCCCGGAGGACCTGTGCCTGGCGCAAGCCCTCGCGGCGGGAGAAATCCAGTGGGGGGATCCGGTATGAGAATAGGACATGGCTATGATGTACACCGCCTAGTCCCCGGGCGGCGGCTGATGCTCGGGGGTGTGGAGGTGATGTCCCCGGTGGGCCTCCTCGGCCACTCCGACGCCGACGTCGTGCTGCACGCTGTCATGGACGCCATCCTCGGCGCGATGGGAAAGGGCGATATCGGCCGCCACTTCCCCGACACCGATCCGCGATACAGCGGCATCGACAGTAAGGTACTCCTTTCAAAGGTGCTCCAAATGATGGTTATCGACGGATACCGCCTGGGGAATCTCGATGTCACCATCATCGCGCAGAGGCCGCGGCTCGCGCCCGATCTGCCGCGAATGAAGAACGTCATCGCGCACCTGCTCGCTTCCGGGGAGGAGCGTGTCAACATTAAGGCCACCACGGAAGAGGGCCTCGGTTTTACCGGCGCGGGAGATGGCATCGCCTGTCACGCTGTTGTGCTACTCGAGGACTGAGTGAAAACACAGAACAAAGCGCCGCTGACTGTTGTCTGCGGCGCTTTGTTTGCTTTAATAAAAATACAGCATGCCGGAAAATTGGGGCGTTGACAGCCACATCCGCCGCTCGGCGGACACGCTCCCGCAGGAAGTACTTCCGCGCCTCCTCCAGTTCCCCCAGTGTACGCTCATACGCCTCCTCCCCCAGCGCCTTCTCCATCTCCGCTTCCCACCGCCGCAGCAGCTCCGCCACTCC
>CATJVQ010000042.1 GCA_949743955.1 uncultured Oscillospiraceae bacterium
CATCTCCACAAAGTCCGAGCCGGAGATGGAGAAGAACGGTACCCCCGCCTCTCCCGCCACGGCACGCGCGAGCAGTGTCTTACCTGTACCGGGAGGGCCGACAAGCAGTACGCCCTTTGGAATCCGCGCCCCCAGCGTATTGAACCGGCCCGGGTTCTTGAGGAACTCGACGATTTCCACCAGCTCCGCTTTTTCCTCGTCCGCACCCGCCACGTCCGCGAACGTCACGCGGCGGCCATCGTCGGCATTTTTTACCTTTGCCCTCGAAAAGCTCATCATCTTTCCGCCGCCGCCCCCGGCCTGGCGCATGGCGATAAAATAGAAGAGCGCCATCGCCCCGATAAGCAACAGATACGGCAGGAGCATTGTCAGAATGGACGCCTCCTTCGGCGGCCGCCAGTTCCACTGGCAAATCTCCCCAGGATAGCGCCGTTCATACTCCTCCGCATAGGCCTCCGGATCCAGCCGGTTGATAAAAACGCTCACACTCGGCAGGCGGTAGGTCAGCTGGAAGCGCTGTTCCTTATCCTCCCCCAGTGTGTTGATAGCCGTCATACCGTTTCCTGCGCCAAACAGGCCGGAAAATAGTCCACTCCCGGAAACCTGCGGAAGCATCGTTTCCCCGGTACTGGTGCGCTGCCCGAGATATTCGGGAATTTCCGAAGGCTTCAGGCGAACCTCCATCTCCATCTCACCGTTGGTAAAATCCACAGCGTATTTGGAGACACGGTACTCGTCAAACAGACGCAGAAGCTGCGGGTACTGGATACCCACCGATCCGCTTGCCGAGGAGAACATGAACACTGCCAGCACCATGAGCGCCACGAGCATCACAATATAGATGCCGATTCCCCTTGAATGCTTATTGGCCAATCAATTTCACTCCTGTCCTGTTACTAATCTCCGATAAACTGTTCCATTTTTATCCGAGATTAAATGATGATAACAAACGAGCATGGCCCATGCGGGAGCCTGGGCCATGCCGGGACTTACTCTGCATTACTCTGCGACAGTATAAATTTCAGGCTTGAGCACGCCGACAAACGGCAGATTTCGATATTTTTCGGCATAATCAAGGCCGTACCCCACGACAAATTCGTCCGGTACGACAAAACCGCTGTAATCCGGGCGGATGTTCACCTCACGCCGGTCCGGCTTGTCTAAGAGCGTAGCGATGCGCACGCTGCTCGGCCCGCGCTGGCCGAGCGTATCAATGAGATAGCCCAGTGTCTTGCCGCTGTCCAGGATATCCTCCACAATCAAGAGATCTTTCCCCTCAAGGGGCTGGTCCAGATCCTTGATTATTTTAACCACACCGCTGGTTTTTACGCCTTTGCCATAACTGGAGACAGCCATAAAATCAATGCTGACCGGGATGGTGATCGCCCTCATCAGATCCGCCATAAACGCCACCGATCCCTTCAGGACACTGATCATGAGCAATTCCCTTCCGGCATAATCTGCTGAAATCCGCGCGCCCAGCTGAGCGACCCGCTCCTTAATCTCTTCTTCCGAAAGCAGAACTTTGAGTAAATCATCCTTCATTTCCTTCATGATACAGCACCCTCCACTTTTGATATGCGGATGAGCAAAACACGCTTTGTCTCGCCGCTCACTGCGGCCCGGCTGTCTGCGCCGAACCCTTCGACCCAAAATACACCCCGGTTGTCCGCGCAGACCAGCCGCTTTCCGCGCTCCTCCAAAGGTATCCGGGCCTCATTCATCCATTTTTTTAGCGTCTTGGTCCAGTTCCTGCCCGGCAGAGAAAACCTGTCTCCTGCCCTTCGTGTGCGAACAACCGCATGATGTTCTATTTTATCATAGTCCACCACATTTTTTAAGGGGATTTCCTCAATATTTTCACTTTTTTTATAATGTTCATAATCATCATAGAAAAAAGCGGCGATTGTCTTACCAATCTGTACACTTATTCCATCTGCAATTCCAAATTCACCACTTAAAACAGAGGATTCCTCTGTTACAGGCTGTATCCATACCTTCCCGCCGCTGATCGTAAAGCGGCAGTTCCGGTCGAGATCCCATGTCGCGTCTGCGCCGCTTTCTACCGACAAAGCCAGCCTCTGCACCCTATCACCGCTTACTGCGGCCCCCTGCTCCCTGAGCAGATGCCGCACCGCACGCCGCAGCAGTACCGGATGTGCCTCCTTCAGTGTCCGAAGCCGCCAGCCATCCCCCGTCCACGCCTGCGCCAGAAGCGCCTGCGCGCACTTGTCCAGATACGCCTCCTCCGGGCGAAGGATATCCATGAACCGCAGGAATGCGGCGTCCGCGGCGGGATTGATCTCGTAAATCCGCGGAATGATCGTGTGTCGGATGAGGTTGCGCGTATAATCGTCTGTCAAATTCGTGGAGTCGGTGACATAGAAAAGTCCCTTTTCCCGGCAGGACGCCTCCGCCTCGCGGCGCGTTACCGTGATCAGCGGACGCACCACCCTGCCGCGTACAGGCGGGATACCGCACAGACCGGCCGGGCCCGTCCCGCGCGCCAGATGGAACAGCATTGTCTCCATACTGTCGGACAGGGTATGCGCTGTGGCAATCTTCGTCCCCGGCCCGAGGGCGTCCGCCGCCTCTTCCAGCCGCCGGTACCGGATTTCCCTCGCCATTTCTTCAATGGATTTCCTCATTTCCTGTGCCCGACTGGCCACTTTTTCTGTAAAGCAAAATAACTTCACACCATATTTTGCACAGATCTGCCGGACAAACGCCTCGTCCCGATCCGATTCCTCTCCGCGCAGACTGTGATTTACGTGACAGACCGCAACTGAAAGTTCCCACTCCTCACGTGCCTCACACAGAAGATGGAGCAGTGCCGCGGAATCCGCTCCGCCAGAGACACCGGCGACTACACGATCTCCCTTTTCAAAAAGGCGGTACCGGCGCACCGCCTCCCACACCTTATACTCCACCACGGAACCGCTCCAGAGTGGTAAAACGCGTGTAGCTGCTCTCCCAGCCGAGCTGGACTGTCTCCGTCTCGCCGTGGCGGTTTTTCGCCACGATGCACTCCGCCACATTCTGATCCGCACTGTCACGGTTGTAATAAGCGTCCCGGTAAAGGAAAAGGACGATGTCGGCGTCCTGCTCGATGGATCCCGATTCGCGCAGGTCGCTGAGCAGCGGACGGTGATCGCTGCGGGAATCCGGTCCACGCGAGAGCTGCGAAAGTGTGAGAATAGGGACGTTTAATTCCTTGGCCATAATTTTTAACGAGCGTGTCAGTTCACTGACCTCCTGTACACGGTTTTCAATCCGCCGCCCAGCTGACATGAGCTGGAGATAGTCAATGATGACCAGCCCCAGATCCCGTATGCGCCGCAGCTTCGCCTTCATTTCTGCCACCGTGATGCCCGGCGTATCATCAATGAAGATGGGCGAGGAGGCGAGCATCTGCGCCGAAAGCGCGAGACGCTCCCAGTCCTGTGCCGAGAGCTCCCCTGTACGCAGAAGCTGCGACTGAATGGAGGCCTCACTCGAGAGCACGCGCTGTACAAGCTGTTCCCGGCTCATCTCCAGTGAAAAGATGGCCACCGGCTTTTTCCCGCGCGCCGCCACATTGGTGGCGATATTGAGCGCAAAGGCTGATTTCCCCATCGCCGGGCGGGCCGCGAGAAGGATGAGGTCCGATCGGTTGAGTCCGGCCGTCACCGCGTCGAGCGCCGAATAGCCGCTGGGGATGCCCATGTATTCCGCACGGTCCTCCCCGGCCAGATGCTGAAGCTGATCATAAGTCGAAAGAATGACCTCTTCGATCGGGACAAGTCCTGTCGCTTCGCGCCCCTGCCGGATGCTGAAAATTTTATGCTCCGCCGTATCGAGCAGAGTTTTCGCATCGATCTGCGGGTCGTGCGCCATGTCGATGACATCCCTGGCCGCGAACATCAGGCTACGGATGTAGTGCTTCTCCTGCACGATCTGCGCATAGGACTCCACATTCGCTATCGACGGCACGATCTGGACAAGCTGTGTCAGGTAGACCCGCGCGTCCTCATCGGAAGCGAAAACCTGCTGTCCCTTGACCGCCTCAAGCACGGTGATCAGATCGATGCTCTCCCCCATGGTGAACATCTGGAGCAGAATGGAAAAAATCTGCTTATGCTGCGGGCGGTAAAAACAGTCGGGCGTGGAGATGTACTCGAGCACAGTCGAGATACACGACGGCTCGAGCAGCATGGCTCCCAGCACCGACTGCTCTGCTTCAGCTGAAAACGGAAGCTGCTCCGCTTCCTCCATGACGACGCGCCCGGATAAATCCGCCACGCGCTATTCCTCGCTGACGGTGATATACACCTTGGCTGTGACACCGGGGTGCAGCTTGACTTCCGCCGTAAAGGTGCCGAAGCTCTTGATTTCGCTCTCCAGCATGATCTTTTTCTTATCCACGGTCTCACCGAATTTACTTTCAATCTCCGCCGCAATCTCTTTGGAAGTCACAGAGCCGAAGAGCTTGCCGCCCTGCCCCGCCCTGGCCGTGAGGCGAATGGTCTTTCCCTCCAGTTTCGCAGCAGCCGCTTTCGCTGCGTCAAGCTGTTCCTGGGCATGATGCTCCTGCGCCAGACGAACATTTTTAATGTCGTTGAGCGCTTTCGCGTTCGCTTCCACCGCCAAGCCGCGCGCGAGCAGATAGTTGCGGCCGTAACCGTCAGCCACATTGACGATGTCGCCCTTTTTGCCCGTTCCTTTAATGTCCGCTTTAAGTACAACCTTCAAATTGATTCCGTCCTTTCCTCATTCTGATCCTTTCCATCATAAGCGAAAATCCCGGCTTCGTCAAGTGGGAGCCAGTGTATCGAAATAATCGTCAATAGCGGCGAGCAGCGTGCGGTGTGCGTCTTCGATGTCCACATCCTTGATCTGGGCCGCCGCCATGTTCAGATGTCCGCCGCCGCCCAAGCGCTCCATAATGAGCTGTACATTGACCGCACCCATGGAGCGGGAGGAAATTTCCACCTGCCCCGGTGTCTCAAACACGACGAAGGACGCATCCACTCCGGTGATGGAGAGCAGCTCGTCGGCAGCCTGCGGAGCGACGAGCTTAATGTCCTCCACCATTCCCGGGGAGAGCGCAATGGCACAGCGGCGGTATACTGTCGCAGACGAGACGATACGCGCCCGCTTCTGATAATCCTCCATCGGAGAGGCGAACAGACGGCGCACCTCCACCGTGTCCGCGCCCAAGCGCTTGAGGTAGGCGGCCGCTTCGAAGGTGCGGACACCCGCCTTCATCACGAAATTCTTCGTATCCAGCATGATGCCCGCGAGCAGCGCCTCCGCCTCGGCCTGACCAATGTTCTTGGGCAAGTCAAAATACTGGATGAGCTCCGACACCATCTCGGAGGCGGAAGAAGCGTAGGGCTCATGATAAAAGATCACCGCATTATCGATATAGTCCACCATCTTGCGGTGATGATCGATGACCACCACGGACCGGCAGCGTTCATAGAGCTCCTTCGACTCGACGAAATGTTTGGCATGTACGTCAACCACAATTAAAAGCGTATCACGGCTGATGCTCTCCAGAAGCTCCTGCGGCTCCCGGAACACTTCGCCGTACCCCTCTGAGAGAAGCCGGTCGATCAGCGGCCCGGCCAGCGTGCGGTTCCTTTGAATGGCGATGACAGCATCCTTGCCGAGGATGCGCGCCGCCTTGCAGAGTCCCACTGCCGAACCGACGCAGTCCAGATCGGAAAACCGGTGTCCCATCACAATCACATTGCTGCTGCTGCCGATAAGCTCCGCAAGCGCCGCCGCGACTGTACGTGTTTTCACCTTCGTGCGCTTTTCAACGCCCTTGGATACCCCGCCGTAAAACTCATATCCGGCCTGTGTCTTGATAGCGGCCTGATCGCCGCCGCGGCCGAGCGACATATCCAGCGCCTGGCGCGCCATCTTCTCCGCCTCGGCCAGCGAGGGGGCGTGCTGCCCCACGCCGATGGAAAGTGTCGCGCTCAGGCGGGGCGATATCTCGATTTTACGCACCGTGTCCAGCAGCGGGAAGCGCGCGGCGATGATCTGCTGCATCGCGCTCTCCTCCACAAGCGCGAAGAACTTGTCGCGTTCGATTCGGCAGAGCAGCCCCCCCAGTCCCTTGAGATACGTTTCAATCGCATACTCGATCTCCGGCATCTTCTGGCTTCTGCCATTCTCTCTGGCGCTCTGTAGAAGCTCCTCATAGTTATCCACTGCAATCAGCATCACGGTGACGCGTGTCTTGAGATAACGATCCCGGTAATTCTTGAGCTCCGTATCGTCCGTAAGATAGAGTAAACACACACGTGTATCGTCTTTAAAAGTGCGCAGGATATAGCCTGTATATCTATTTTTTTTATAGGAGAGCTGCACCACCGGGTCGGTCTTATGCCCCTGCTCCATCTTCAGCATGGGGAACAGTTCGGAGATGCTGCGTCCGTACATTTCGTCGCTCTGGAACACATTAGCGCGGCACAGGCGGTTATACCATAAAATCTCTCCGTTGTCGCGCAGGAGAACGACAGGCATCGGAAAATCCATGAGCGCATCAGTATGGACAGTCGAAAGCAAAGCGCCAAGATCCACTGAATAGGAACGGATACGGCGGTTGACGCGCAGCACCCCGAGCAGCAGCAAAAGAAGTGCAGCCGCACTTAAAACTGCGCCGGCGTAAAGAAAAACGTGTTCGACCAAAAAAATCCCCATCAGATACATGCCGGCAACGGCAATCCAAAGCAGGATAAGCACAGGCCAGAACAGCCTGGAGAATGTTTTCATTCGCTTCCCTTCTCTCTGCGATTTTTCCTCCCTGTTTCAAAAGCCGATCCCACTCTCTGATAAGAAACGGCCAAAATCCGGCCGCAGGATCTCCCCTGTACAAGGGCTTGAGGCCCGGCTCCCGCTTCATTCAGCGAATGAATCCACAGCTTATCAGAACTGGGTATGGCAGCTATTCTTTTTTATTATAGCATATTTTTGCCTTTGGGGCCAGCCCCTTTCCGAAAAAACCAGCAAAGTTCCATAAAAAAGAAAGCGGTGACATGCACCGCTTTGCCTGTACCTGTCAGATCTCCTGAATAATGGGGAGAATCATCGGGCTGCGCTTGGTCTTATTGTAAAGGAACCGGCTCAAATCGTCCCGAATCATCTGTTTGATGTTGCCCCATTCCCGTACACCGTCATGAGAACAGGTCTCCATCGTGCGCCGGACAACGTCGTTCGCCTCGTTCATCAGATTTTCCGCCTCGCGTACGTATACAAACCCGCGCGAGACAATATCCGGCCCGGCCAGGACACGGCCCGTAGCGGAATCCATTGTTACCACCACGACTATAAGACCATCCTCCGAGAGGTGCCGCCTGTCGCGCAGGACAATGCTCCCCACGTCTCCGACACCGAGCCCATCCACCATCACGGCCCCCGCCGGCACGGACCCGATGACCTTCAAATCCACCCCGTCCGTCTCGACGACTTTGCCGATATCCGAAATCAGCACGTTTTTACGGTCCATCCCCATCTCCACAGCTAAATCCGCGTGCTTGGAAAGGTGCTTATATTCACCGTGCACCGGCATGAAAAACCGCGGGCGGGTCAGCGAATGAATGAGACGAAGTTCGTCCTGGCAGGCGTGCCCCGAGACGTGCACCTCATACATCTTCTCATAAATCACATGAGCTCCCAGCTTCATCAGTTCGTTCACCACGCGCCCGACCAGCTTCTCATTGCCCGGAATGGGGTTGGCGGAGATGATAATAAAATCGTTGGGCGTTACGCGGACCTTGCGGTGATCGCTCATGGCCATACGCGTAAGAGCGGACATAGGCTCCCCCTGCGACCCCGTGGTGACGATGACGATCTCCTCGTCGCTGTAACTGTTCAGGTTGTCGATATCCACGAGGATACCCTGCGGAATCGTCAGATACCCGAGCTCTATCGCTTTGGTGACGACATTGATCATGCTCCGCCCGGACACGGCGACCTTTTTGCCGTACTTCTGCGCGGCGTCGACAATCTGCTGCACACGGTGCACGTTTGAGGAGAACGTCGCAATGATGATGCGCCGCCCCTGCGCCTGCTGGAACAATACGTCGAACGACGCGCCGACATGGCGTTCACTCTTCGTGGTGCCCGGACGCTCCGCATTCGTCGAATCGGCCATCAGGAGAAGAACTCCCTTGTTCCCAAGCTCCCCCAAACGCGGCAGATCAATGACGTCGCTCTCAATGGGTGTAAAATCGACCTTAAAGTCCCCTGTATGGATGATGACGCCCGCCGGTGTGTGGACAGCCAGACCACAGGCGTCCGGAATAGAGTGGTTGACATGGATAAACTCCACCGACATGCAGCCCATTTTGACTGTCTGCCGGGGCTTTACCACATTGAGCGACACCTTTCCGAGCAGGCCATGCTCCTTGAGCTTTCCCTCCACAAGCCCCAGTGTCAGGCGTGTACCGTAAATCGGGACCTTGAACTGGCTGAGGAAATACGGCAGCGCACCGATGTGATCCTCGTGCCCGTGGGTGAGGACTACTCCTCTCAACCGATCCAGATTCCGCTCGATATAGCTGAAATCCGGGATGACAATATCCACGCCGAGCATGTCGTCATCCGGGAAAGCGAGCCCGCAGTCGATGATGAACATATCGTTGGAGCACTCAATAACCGTCATGTTTTTCCCGATTTCACCGAGCCCGCCAAGAGAGATGATGCGCACCGGCGTCCGGCGCTGCGGCGCCCGGGAACGGGAAGATTTCTGCACAGTGCGGCGCTGCAGTGTCGATTCCTGCGCAAGCTGCAGATCGGATTTCTTCTGCTGCGGCCGCGACCGCTTTGGTTGTTCTGATTTGGAAGACGCCGCCTGATTCTGGCGTGTACGCGGTGTCCGACTCCCCTGATCCTCCATTTTTTTCGCCCGTACAGGCTGCCTGCGCGGCCGGGATGGCTGCTTTTCGTTTTCTGCCACAGTGTAACCTCCAATAATGATGAATATGTATGCGATCATAGGCGGATTGTTCTCTCATCGATGCACAGGAAAAAGACGCCCTGCAACCTGCGCTGCAACGCTGGAATTCTGAGAAATATACTTCATTGTTGCCGTTTCTGTCTGCAAATAAACAGCCCGCGGTGCTGTGAAGAAGTGAAAAGTGAAATATCCGCGGACCCATGTATCAACGAACTTCCGAACAATATCATCGCTGTCTTTTATCTTATCCTGCTTTTTCCCAGATGTCAAGCCCCCTCCCCCTGAAGATATGGAACATAAAATCCCCGAACAAGCCATAGAATAAGGGGGAACAGGGGCTCCCACCATTCATTTTTGAGAGGAAAACAGTCGAAAATATTCCATGCGATCTACTCAAACGTCAGAAAATGTGATATAATAAAGGTTAAGTTATTGTGCTGTGAAAGCAGCCGTTCCTGCCGCGATAAAGATGCCGGCATCTATAATACTCTGGAAAGGGTGTACATACTGACATGAATATGCTCGATCTAAGAATGCAGGCGGAAAATGATGCGTATACGTTTCTGGTTGGAAATCTGGCCGAAAACACGAAAAAGCGCCGGATGCAGAGCCTCCGTGTCTCTTTGCGTGACGATGGCGGACGTGTCATCCTTCTGCCCGAGCAACTTCGTACTCGGGATTTCTGCGATGATCGGGGGGAATTCCGATATCTGCTCTCTATCAAAATGGAACGCAACACGCTCAAGGAATATTCCTTCCAGATCCCTGCGCGCCTCTTTGAATGGATAGAGCCTGCCACTCGCATGACCCTGCGTGTGGAACGGCTTGAGGACGATGGTAGCGTATCCGCCTCCGGGCAGCTCGTTCTGCTCGCCGATCTCGGCGGCAAGTGCATTCGCTACAGTGTTGAAAAATTTGTCGATTGTCTGCTCGCCGGGCGGGATACGTCCTTCCTGCTCACTTTCCTGCGCACGGATCTCTCTGATCTGGGTGAGGAACAGGTTTCGAGGCTGACTGATCATCTGGCCGAGAATGCGGAAAACGATATGAGTGGGCATGCGGCATTTGAACTCTATGAGCTGTATCAGGACTCAGTGTTTACCGGCCGGGACGAAAAAAAGGCCGGGGAATGGCTCTATCAGTCCGCTCAGAAGCACTATCCCGAGGCGATGCGCGCGCTGCGGGAGGCCCCGGTCTCCTACCAGCCGCCGAAGATGGAGGAGTTCTCTTCTCTGGAGATGTGCATCGCCTCCGCCGAAGGCGGCAACCGGGATGCACAGTACCACCTGTATACGCACTACGCGGACGAGAACAGTGCGGACTGTGACCATGCCCTTGCTCTCGAATGGCTCGAACGCGCAGTGGAAAGCGGGCATGACGAGGCGGCTGTCCAGCTCGAAAAGACATACCTGAGCAGCTTCCTTGTGGAGGCGGACACGGATCATTTCCTCTCCCTGCTCGAAAAAGGCGCTGCCAATGGCTCTGCCGCTGCTCATCTGATGCTGTTCAAGTCCTATTATTCCGGCGAATGCCTGCGCCGCCCGGTCAAGAAGGAGCGCCGCCACGCGCTGGAATGCCTGCGCAGTGCGGCGTCCGCCGGCAATGTGGATGCGTGCTACCGGATGTGGCAGCATTTTGAAAACGGGAACGATCTCCTTGTCGGCGAGCAGGATGCTGTCGCCATGCTCGAGCGTGCTGCCGACAGTGGAAACGCCGATGCGATGAATGACTTGGGTGAACTGTATGTGACAGGCCGTATCGTAAAGAAGGAGAATGAGAAGGGCGTAAACCTCATTCGGGAGGCGGCCCGGCTCGGCTGTTTCGGTGCGCAGATGCGTGTCTACCGCATGTGGGCTGACGGACGGTATTACGATGTTCTCCTCGAGACCGACCAGGCGGAAGCCTACCGCCACCTGCTCTCCTATGCGCAGGAGAGTGAAAATCCCATGGCGCAGACCCTGCTGTGGGAGATGTATACGGATAAGAACCCTGTCATGCTCACACGGTTTGAGGCGCTCGATTATCTCCGCCGGGCGGCGAATCACGAGTATCTGCCCGCCATGTTCCAGATGGCGAATATCGAACTGACCGGCGTCTATAAGGATGTAAATACCGAGGAAGGGTTCCGCCTCCTGACACGGGCCGCTAAGCTCGGCGATGCGGACTCCCAGCTCGCCCTGTTCGAATTGTATGCCACCGGTTCCTATTTCGCCCTGACAAGTCCCGTCAACCGGGAACGCGCCTTTAAATGGATTGCCCGTTCGGCTGTTTCCCATCCGCAGGCGCTGTATGAGATGTGGATGCTGTATTGTAACGGCAACGAGATGGAGCTCGAACCCGGAGACGCTATCGATATGCTCTTCTCCTCCGCCGGCATGCAGTGCCAGGACGCTCTCTACGCTGTCGCTCTTCTGTTTGCCAGAGGCGAACGCGTTCCGCTCGATCTGGCGCGCGCTGTCAAGTATCTGAAGAGCGCCGCGGATCTGAACCATGCGAAGTCCATGTTCCAGCTCTATCAGGTATACAGTTCCGGTAAGTTCGAGGCACAGATTCTGGAAAAGGATCAGGTGCTCGCCACCCGGATGCTTCTGCTCTCCGCCCAGAGCGGCTATGCGCCCGCGTGCGCCGAGGTCTGCCGCCTGTTTGAGGAGGCAGGTAACCCCATTGGCGTGGATAAGACATTTACCGCCGAGTGCCGTACCTTCCTCACAAACGCCGCCCCGGCTGATGAACGTCCGATTACCCCGCCTTCCTCTGACGAATCAAAAAGGCCGGAGAAGGCGGAGGCAAAAAAGACTGAATCCCAAGCTGCCCCTTCAAAGGAACAGGATGCGTAAGGTCTGAACTTGGTCGAATGTTCGCAGGTGGTGCATAGACAGAATCTATGTACCGCCTGTCTGCTTAAGGAACCGATTTTCTGGCACTGACAGAACAGGAGGCGTGAACGCAGATGAAAAAATTAATCCTGTGCCTGTCAATGTTTATCTGTATTCTATGTTGGCCGGGCAGTTCAGAAAAACCGGATAGCAACAGTCTTACAGCCATCAGAGAAATAAACAGTCTTGCGAAGGAAAAGAGGGACACAGAACAGGATTTTCTGGAAGAGCTGTCCGGGCGACATGAAAAAGAACTCGTTGCCGCTTGGGGAAAGCCGGATGGTATGTTATCCGGCTTTTGGGGTGATGTGTGGTATTTAGATGATCATAAAGAGATCATTGTCTACTATGATAGGGATGGAGCTGTCGAAAATATCCGCATAACCGAAAGACTGGTATAGAGAAGCGTCTCCTCAAAAATTGATCCGTGAGGTAAAGGATATGAAAAAGAATTTTATCTTCTGGTCAGCAGTTTCCGCTGTCTTGATGCTGGTTCTGCCGTGGCTGGCATCCACCTTTGTGAAGGAAGATGCGGGGATGGTTGTCTGTCTTCTGCTATTTTTTGCTGTCAATCCGCTCTATTCCGTCCTTATCGGTGTTTTTGCAGGGGAAAATATAAAGTCACTGTGGAGCCTGCCGGTTCTTTCCGCTCTGTTTTTCCTGTTGGGTACGTGGGCATTTTTTGATATGGGCGAACGGGCTTTTCTTTTGTATGCAGGAGCCTATCTCATCCTTGGGATACTTGCCATGCTGATTTCTTCGCTCATCCGCCAAAGGGCGCGGTGACACCTCTCTCCCCTATATGACAAAAGGCTCTATGCAGGAAAATCCTGCATAGAGCCTTTTCATCATCGAAACTTACTTCACTTCGACGTCAGCGCCGGCGTCCTTAAGCTTCTTAACGATCTCGTCAGCGTCCGCCTTAGAGATGCCAGTCTTAACAGGCTTCGGAAGGTTGTCAACGACTTCCTTCGCTTCCTTCAGGCCAAGACCGGAGATCTCCTTGACAACTTTGATGACGTTCATCTTGCTCTCACCAGCGCCGGTGAGGATAACGTCAAACTCGGTCTTCTCCTCGGCGGCCGGAGCAGCGCCAGCAGCCGGGGCAGCGGCAACCGCAACAGGAGCCGCAGCAGAAACGCCGAACTCTTCCTCAAGGGCCTTTACGAGCTCGGAGAGCTCCAGAACAGTCAGAGACTTAACGTCTTCAATCATCTTCAAAACTTTCTCAGAAGCCATGATATTTACCTCCATTAAATTGTTATGGTTTTCTTCGTACTGGGTTAAGCCGACTGCTTTTCAGCAATCGCATTGAGCGCAACAACCAGGCCGCGAATATTAGCGTTAAGCACATTCGCAAAGCCGGAAATCGGCGCATTGAAGCCCGCCAGGACCTGAGCAACCAGCTGCTCGCGGCTGGGCAGCTTGGAAAGATCCTCCACCTGTGCGGCACTGAGGATTTCTCCGTCTACATAGCCGGCCTTGACGTTAAAGATCTTTTTGAGCTTTGTGGAATAATCACAGATGATCTTTGCGGCGACGACCGGATCCTCCTTGCTGATGGCGACAGCAGTCGTCCCATCCAGCGCGTTCGCCAGATCGTCCAGCCCGGCCTCCTTGGAGGCGAACCGAATGAGCGAATTCTTATAGACCGCATACTCCACGCCTGCCTGACGTAGCTCACGACGAAGTGCGGTATCATCCGCCACGGAAATACCCTTGAAGTCCACCAATACACCTGCAGCGGAACCCTTCATCTTTTCCGCTAACTGTGCGACAGCTTCCTTTTTGCTCTGCAAAATCTTTTCACTTGGCAATTTATTCACCTCCCGGCAGTAAAATGGACTCCTTCCGCAAAACCGCAGAAAGAGTCCATCACAAAACACAGATAATCTGAGCTTGTCTCTCTCTCCTCGGCAGGTTCCCTTTACAGCGCCAAAGCGCCGACCAACTTTCTACGGAAGTATGACAGCAAATCTAGTATACCGAATTTTTCCCTTTTTGTCAAGAGATAATCACACAAAACGCGCCGGGTTGATACGCACGCCGGGGCCCATCGTCGTCGCGACGACGCAGCTGCGGACATACTGGCCCTTCGCGCTCGCGGGCTTCGCCTTCACAATAGCTCCCATGAGCGTGTCAAAGTTCTCCTGGAGCTTCTGAGCGCCAAACGACGCCTTGCCAATGGAGCAATGGATAATATTTGTCCTGTCCAGGCGGTACTCGATCTTACCGGCTTTCGCGTCGGTAACAGCCTTAGCCACATCGGGTGTGACCGTACCGGCCTTCGGGCTCGGCATCAGGCCGCGGGGACCGAGGATTTTACCAAGGCGCCCCACAAGACCCATCATGTCCGGGCTGGCGATGACGACGTCAAAATCCATGAAGCCTTCATCACGGATGCGCGCTACCAGATCCTCAGCGCCGACAATCTCCGCGCCGGCTGCCTGCGCAGCGTCCGCCTTGTCTGCCTTAGCGAAAACGCAGACCCGGATCTTTTTACCTGTACCATTCGGGAGCACCACAGCGCCGCGAACCTGCTGATCCGCATGACGGGAGTCAACGCCCAGTCGGATATGAACTTCTACTGTCTCATCAAATTTGGCTTTAGCGGTCTTGGTGCACAGATCGAGCGCCTCGCCCACATCATAAAGCGTGCTGGCGGTCAAGAGCTTCGCGCTGTCCTGATACTTTTTACCGTGTTTCATTGTACCCTTTCCTCCTATAGAGTGGTATATAACGGAATGTTCCTCCCACCCGGGGAGACGGCCGCCGAGGTTCAGTCGACAACCTCGATCCCCATTGAGCGCGCGGTGCCGCAGATCATGCTCGCAGCGCTCTCAACGCTCGCTGCATTAAGGTCGGGCATCTTCTGTTCCGCGATTTTACGGGCCTGTTCCTTCGTGATTTTGCCGACCTTTGTCTTATTCGGCGTGCCGGAAGCGGTCTCGAGACCGGCGGCTTTCTTGATGAGGACAGCCGCGGGCGGCGTTTTGGTGATAAAGCTGAAGGAACGGTCTGCATAAACGGTGATGACCACCGGGATAATCATGCCGGCTTCATTCTTCGTGCGTTCGTTAAATTCCTTCGTGAACGCCATGATATTGACGCCGTGCTGGCCGAGGGCCGGGCCCACCGGGGGCGCCGGAGTCGCCTTTCCGGCCGGAATCTGCAATTTGATGTAGCCGGTAACTTTCTGTGCCATTTTACTTGCACCTCCAAAAAATTGTGGTAGCTTGCGGGACAAAAGTCCCTCCCACGCAGTCCTGCACGGGGCAGGGCCGCTTATTTAAGCGGGGATACCTGGCCTAAACTGAATTCAGTAGGCGTCTCGCGGCCGAGCATGAAGATGGTAACGGTAACGACATCCCTTATCTTGTCAATATCGTCCACCACACCGACAAACCCTTCCAGCGGGCCACTTGTGATGCGCACCGAATCGCCCACGGCGTAACTCACTTCGACCTTGCCCTGAGAGTCGGCATCGTCGCTGCCTCCCTTGTTTTTGCCAACGCCGAGCGCTTCCACTTCGGCGTCCGTGAGCGGCACAGGCTTCGACCCCGGGCCGACAAAGCCTGTCACACCGCGGATATTACGGACGACATACCAGCTGTCGTCCGTCATAATCATTTGGACCAACACATAACCGGGAAAAATTTTGCGTTCCACTTTACGCGTTTTGTTGTCCTTAATCTCCTTGACGGTTTCCGTCGGGACGAGGACCTCGCTGATGAGGTCATGCAGGTTGCGGTTTTCCACAGCCTTTTTGATGTTCTCGGCGACCTTATTTTCGTAACCGGAATAGGTATGCACCACATACCACTTTGCAGCCTCAGACATCATATCCTCCCGGGGTTATGCCGCACGCAGAAGCAAATCCACCCCCAGCTTGAGCAGGGAATCAAGCAGGCCGATGGCAACGCCGGAAATCGCCACTACGATGATAACAATCCCGGTATTGTTGATAATTTGCTTTTTCGAGGGCCAGACAACCTTTTTCATTTCCCCTTTCATTTCACGCAGAGAACGGGAAGCGCGCTGAAAAACGCTGACCTTCTTTTCCTTCTCCGGCTTTTTTTCAGGGGTTTTGTCCTTTTTTTCTTTCTTTTCAGCCATTCAAGCGACCCGCCTTTACTTTGTTTCCTTATGGACCGTGTGCTTGCGGCAGAAGCGGCAGTACTTGTTCATTTCCAGTCTGTCCGGATCATTTTTCTTGTTCTTCTGTGTGTTGTAGTTACGCTGTTTGCACTCTGTGCACGCGAGCGTTACCTTCACTCTCATTCTTCGGCACCTCCTGATTTCATCATCAGAGCCCCTCTTCCCCGAACAGCCGCTCCGGAGAAAACAGAGCCCACATTTTGCCTCCCTCAGCGAGAGGGTATCTCGCCGGCCTGTGCAAGTGGACACAGGAATTCGGGCATAAAAAAATAACCCTCTCAGAGGTAATTTTATCTTACCACGGGGATATAGCTTTTGTCAAGACTTTTCCTCTGTAACTGCCGCATTTTTTTGTCCTGCCGCCCAGCACAGCGCCTTACGCCACCGCCCTATGACGCCGGTAAAATGTCCGCCCCGGTTCCACTGCATGGTGACGCATTCTTCCCCGAAACGCTCCGCGATCAGCGCCTTTGTACGTAGCGTACACTCCCCCACGTCCCGCATGCGCTCTGTGCCCCGCCCCGGCTCCGAACGGCCGAGCGACAGATACCACCGCGCGTCCCCCGGTGTAAAAGAAGACGCATAGTCCAGCCAGCCATCGTACCACAACGAGCCGGACAGGCTTCCAAACAGAGAAAATCTCCGCGTCTGCCCCGACGCCCAGAGCGCGAACAGGCCGCCGAGCGAGTATCCCAGAAGCGCTGCGCGGCCGCAGATCGGGAAATCCTCCCGCAGGCGGGAAAGCTGTGCCGTCAGGAAACGCAGATAGGCCGGCGCTTCCCCGGTGAACGGCTCCCTGCCTAGCAGCGCGGGTGCCGGCCACGGTGTATAATCCTGCTCCCACGCGGCTGATGCGGAAAAGAGGAGCGTGGGCTCCCCTTCCACCGCAATGGACATAAGTTCTCCGGAGAGATCCCCGCCGCACAAGACAGCGAGGGGCCACGGTCCCTCCCCCTGCGGAATATAGAGGGAACAGCGCCGCCCCTCGACTTCATAGTGCCGGAGCGTTCCCGGAACGTTCAGCACTTGCCGTCTCCCAGATCGCGGAGCAGGGCGTCGACATGCTCTGTCTTTGTCGCCCAGCTGGTGCATACGCGCACGATGCTGTGCTCCTCGTCCGCCCTCCCCCACGGGGAGAGCTGATACGATTTCCCCAGCGCAGCGATCTTTTCGTCCGGAAGAATGAGGAAGAGCTGGTTCGTCTGCGGCGGGTAGGCAAACTGAATCCCCTTTTCCTCACATACGCACCGGATCCGCTGCGCCTGATCGATAGCGTGACGGCTCATGGTCAGGTAGAGATCGTCCTCCATCAGCGTCTGGAACTGGATCCCCAGAAGCCTCCCCTTCGCCAGCATGCCTCCCTTCTGCTTGATGAGATAGCGGAAGTCCTTCTGAAGCGCAGGATTCGCGATGACAAGCGCCTCTCCAAAGAGCGCGCCCTGTTTGGTTCCGCCGATATAAAACAGATCGCAGAGGTCCGCTAAAAGTGGCAGTGTCACGTCGCTCCCCGGCGCGCGCAGGCCATACCCCAAGCGCGCGCCATCCAGATACAGCACAAGCCGGTGCGCCGTACACACCGCGCGAAGCGCCTCGAGCTCCGCACGTGTATAGAGTGTGCCGACCTCTGTCGGGTGCGAGAGATAGAGCATTCCCGGCTGAACCATGTGCTCATGCGTAGCGTCGGTCTCATGCGCTGTACACAGCGCCTCCACCTCAGCCGCCGTCACCTTTCCGTCCGCCGACGGAATCGCCAGCACCTTATGTCCGCACGCCTCAATCGCGCCCGTCTCGTGGGTGTTGATATGCCCCGTATCCGCCGAGACAACCCCCTGATACGGCCGCAGTACCGCGGTAACCGCAGTCAGGTTTGTCTGCGTGCCGCCCACTAGGAAATGGACAGCCGCGTCCGCTCTCTCGCACTTTTCCCGAATCAGGCGCGCTGCCGCCTCGCAGTAGGCATCCTCGCCATAGCCCGGCGTCTGCTCCCAGTTTGTTGCCCCAAGCCGCTCGAGGATTTTGGGATGCGCCCCTTCGTTATAGTCACAGTTAAAGTAAATCACGTCTTCCCCTCCAGTCAGTCATCCAGCTTGAGCACAGCCATGAACGCCTCCGGCGGGACCTCGACCGTGCCGAAACGACGCATGCGCTTTTTGCCTTCCTTCTGCTTCTCCAGGAGCTTCTTCTTCCGCGTAATGTCGCCGCCGTAGCACTTGGCCAATACATCCTTGCGTAGCGCCCGTATCGTCTCGCGCGCGATGACCTTCCCCCCGATAGCCGCCTGCACCGGCACCTCGAAGAGCTGGCGCGGGATTGTATCGCGCAGCTTTTCCACCATCCGCCGCGCACGGGGATAGGCCCTGTCAGCAAAAACGATGAAGGAGAAAGCGTCCACAATTTCTCCGTTGAGGAGGATATCCAGCTTAACGAGCTTGGAATCGCGGTACCCTGTCAGCTCATAGTCAAACGAAGCGTAGCCGCGTGTCCGCGATTTGAGAGCGTCGAAAAAGTCATAGATGATCTCGTTGAGCGGCAGTTCATAGTGCAGCTCCACCCGATCCGCATCAAGATATTTCGTGTCATGGTATTCGCCGCGCCGCTCCTGGCACAGCTCCATAATGGTTCCGATATACTCCGAAGGTGTAAAGATACTCGCCTTGACATACGGTTCCTGCGCCCCGACGATGGTTCCCGGATCGGGGAAATTGGTCGGGTTATCGATCTCAATCTCCCGTCCGTCCGAGAGCGAAAGGTGGTAAACAACACTCGGCGCCGTCGTGATAATATCCAGATTGAATTCGCGCTCGATGCGCTCCTCAATAATTTCCATATGCAGCAGACCCAGAAAGCCGCAGCGGAAACCAAACCCCAGCGCCACCGACGTCTCGGGCTCAAAGGAGAGGGACGCATCGTTAAGCTGGAGCTTTTCCAGTGCGTCGCGGAGGTCCGGATAACGCGCGCCGTCCGCGGGATAGATGCCGGCAAACACCATCGGCTGGACCCTGCGGTAGCCGGGCAGCGCCTCCCCGCAGGGAGAGGCCGCGTTCGTCACCGTGTCGCCCACGCGCGTGTCCGCCACTGTCTTGATGCTCGCCGTGAAATACCCGACCTCCCCCGCTGAGATGCTCTCCATCGGACGCAGGGAGGTCGCGCCCATCATGCCGGTTTCCACAACGTCGAATTCGGCGCCCGTCGCCATCATGCGTACAGTATCCCCGCGGCGCAGCGTGCCGTCCATGACGCGCACGTACACGATGACGCCCTTATAGGCATCATACACGCTGTCGAACACCAGCGCCTTAAGCGGGGCATCCGGCTCCCCCTTCGGCGGCGGGATTTCCTTCACAACGCTTTCCAGCACCGCCTCGATATTGAGCCCCGTCTTCGCCGAAATGCGCGGCGCATCCATCGCCGGGAGGCCGATGATATCCTCAATCTCCTTCACCACCCGGTCCGCATCCGCACTGATCAGGTCCACCTTATTGATGACGGGTACGATCTCCAGATCGTGTTCAATCGCCAGATAGGTATTCCCCAATGTCTGCGCCTCAACCCCCTGCGACGCATCTACAACCAACAGCGCCCCCTCGCACGCCGCCAGACTGCGCGAAACCTCGTAGTTAAAGTCCACATGTCCGGGGGTGTCAATAAGATTAAACAGGTAGGTTTTTCCATCCTCAGCAGTATAATCTAAGCTGACAGCCCGCGCCTTAATTGTAATGCCGCGTTCACGCTCCAGATCCATATTGTCCAGAAGCTGATCCTGCGCCTCACGCTCTGTCACGGCGCGTGTCAGTTCCAAAATACGGTCTGCAAGCGTCGACTTCCCATGGTCGATGTGCGCAATAATGCAAAAATTGCGGATGCGCTCGGTTGCAGCGCATCCGGTGTTCTGTCCCTGTGCCATAGGCCCCTCCGAAATCAAAGTTTATCCTGCAATTTACTGAAAATGAGTATCGGACGACGCACCGTGAACCGCCTTTTTCTCCCGCTTTCTGAGCACGGCCTCCTCCGCCATGAACTCTCTGTCCATGCGGTTCTCCTCTTCCTCGATATCGCGTTCCACCCGCTCAGTCTTTCCTTCCGTTGTGCGGATGGCCTCGTCGAGCTTTTCCGCTGCTTTCCCGAAAAGCGACTCCTCCTTTTTCTCCAACGCCTCCGCCACATGAAATTCGCGGAGCGTTCCGTCCGGGCGGAGACGCCAGTGCAGGAGAAGCGCACCCAGCCCCGCGCTCAGCGGCACACTGACCGCCAGTCCGGAGAGGCACGCCGTAAATATGGCGATCACTGTGACAACAAGCTCGTCTGAAAGTATCCGGCCGGCCGGCATCCCCGACGCATACAGCAAAACCAGCAGCATGATAAGTCCAGAGAGGATCGGGAAACCGAGGATCAGCGCCGCCGGTGTCATCGCAGCCGCGCCGCGGTTCATTCCCTGGCGAAACGCCATCTGCGGCGTCAGCGCACCGTGCTGCGGCTCAACACCGCCCGCCGCGGCATTGCAGACCACGATAATCGCCCCCATCCCTGCAAGCATTATGCCCGCGAGAAGCAGTCCCCGCAGATCCGGCCGTACGCCGAGCGTTACACCCAGTGCCAGCGCATCCCTTGCCCCGGAGAGATGGAACAGAATTGTCAGTCCCCAGCCGGCGCACCCCGTCACCGCTAAGGAGAGAAGCGTGGATATCCCCGCCGCTAATGTCCGGTACTTTATGCCATATAACAGCACTGTCACCAGCAGGGAAGTCAGCCCTGTCACCAGGCAGGCGATAGGAAGGGATGGAAACGGCACTATCAGAAGCACGACTCCCAGCCCCCAAAACACCAGTATACCCAGAAGTTTCAGTCCAGCCAGGCGGCGAACGCACACCAGCAGCAGAGCGAATGCTCCAACTGCCACCCAAACTGCCGAAAAAAAACGGCTGAAATCACTGAACGTACCGCGTATGGTATCTGTTTCATCCCGATAAAGTGTCAGATAAATCTCGTCTCCCCCGCGCAGAGGATGAGAAAACGCCGCGCCCGCCTCGTCCTGCGGACGCAGTGCGCTCACTGTCATACCGGTATGCGGCCCCTCCAGGACCACCGCTTCAAACACGATGCTCTCCTTCGTCCTCTCCGGGAAAAGGCCGTCGGCCAGATTCGTTTCGGAAATCAGCGTCTGCACACGCGCCCGAACCGGATTCTTTGCGAATTCTCCCTCCTCCGGCAAAGGTGTCTGTTCCTCCTCGGGAGTGCTGGATGTGCCTTCCGGCGGTGTCTGCTGCTCAGGGGGCTCCGGCTGCGAGACAACCTCCTCCGGCTCCTTCGGGGGTAACGGCTCAGGAACAGACGAAGCAGGCTCCTCACCATAGATGGGAACCTCCGTACTGTTTTCCACCTCAGCGCTGAATACCGTGATAGCCGAGAACATCATCACGGCCGCAGCTGCGAAGCAGCCCAATCTTTTTCCCAAAAAACTCATATCCGCACTCCCATTGTTTAATCAGCGTCGCCAAAACCACGTTTTTATTATAGTGAGGTTTCTCCTTTTCGTCAACAGCGCTCTTCTACCTTCCTTAAAATCTTAGGCGGGGACAAAGTTGGCACTAATGGCGCAGTCATCCCTGAGAACAAAACGAAAGCTGCTCTTTGTTTCTGTCCGGGCTTCGCCGCCCATATCGATAGTGATCCCTTCTAGGCGGTATCCGGCAGCGGGCTGTGCAAAAACGGACAGCGCCATTCCGCTGAGCACCTGTTGGCCGTTGTCCACCGCTGTGCCGACACCTGTAAACGTGACATAGCAGTGTCCGCCGCCGAAGGAAGCGTAAATCACACTGCAAAACGGCTTCTCCGCCTCTGTCTCAGAGGAACTGGAGCTCCCGGGCGAGGAGGACGAGACCGGGCTTTTTCCCGGGACATAATCCGTCCTGGAGAGGGATGGATCGATGAAGCCGCTGTCAAACTGTTCGATGAAGCTGCCCTCCGGATGATGATCCGCCGCAGTCGTCTCCTCCCCCTTGAGGAAGTAACTGTCCGTCGGCTCCCCGCCGATGGGATCGTCAAACGTCAGATCGATAAGATACCACATGTTGCCGAGCATCACATAATTCCACATGTGCTCCCCGCTGTTTGCTGTGCCGCCCACCAACACGCAGGGAATCCCAGATCGGTCGCACAGGAGCTTGAACGCCTTGGCGTACCCCTCGCAGACAGCCTTTCCGCTCACCAGCGCTCCGTAGCTTTCGTACGCATCGGGGTATGCGCTCGGGCGGGACTGCGCCGCCTCGTCGTAAGAGCACATCTCAATGATTTTGTCATGGAACAGCTTGATTTTATCATAGTCCGTCCCGGAAGCCTGCGAGAGGATGGACGCGACAGCCTTCTCCAATTCGGCGCGCTTGGCGTCGATAGCGCCCGCATCGGAAAAAGCGGTGGTCACAGTCGTGCCGGTGATGTTAAAGCCGCTTCCGTCCGCTTTGACCTCCGGCTCCAGATTGACACCGCCCTCCTTTGTCACCCAGAAAACCTCCGGATGATCCCGGTAAAACGCCTCGTATGCACGCAATACCGCCTCCCGTACGCCGAGCTTGGCGTGCGGTTCGTCGTCATAATGCATCGGGGACGAAAATCCGATACTGAAGGATGGCGTTTTCCCCGTGATATTCTTTTCAATCTCCTGAAAAATCTGAATCTCTGTGCCCTTCAGCTGATCCTTATACTGAAACCCTGCGGCGAGAGCGGTGCTCGCCGTCAGCAAAAAGAATACCAGCACGGCGGCAAACGAGACTGCCTTTTTCATTCTCCATCCATCCTTTCCTATGGCAATTCTCAAAAATATTTCCATTGCTGCTTCACAGTTTAATGATATTTTTGAGAATTGCCATAACGATAAACCTATTATACCGCATGACAGCGAAAAAGGGAACAGGATCCGTCACTTGCGGTCCTGAGTTTTTCCTGCTATACTCTCTGCGGAGGGATTTTTTATGAAAACCATCGGTCTTTCGTCTCCGGATATCCTGCGGGAACGGCTGGAAGCGCTCGCAGAGCCCGCATTCCGGCAGTTCTCCCTTTCCCTGCTCCCCACGCTTCCTCCCGAACGTCTCCTGGGTGTACGCCTGCCCGCGCTGCGGCGTCTGGCGCATGAAATCGTCCGGGGTAACTGGCGGGACTACCTGCAGAACGCATCGGACCAGAGCTTCGAGGAGATCCTCCTTCAGGGGATGGTCATCGGCCTTATCCCGGAGGGACCGCAGACGATGTTTCCACTTGTGGAAGCGTTCCTCCCCAAAATTGACAACTGGTCTGTCTGCGACAGCTTCTGCTCCGGCCTTAAGCTGGCGCGCCGCTTCCCCAATGAGACACTCGCCTTCCTCCTCCCGCACCTGCAGGACGAACGGGAATATACCGTACGCTTCACCGTGGTCATGCTGCTTCTCTACTTTTCAGCTCCGGAATACACTGCGTCCACACTGGCCCTGCTCGACAAAGTCCGCCACGAGGGCTACTATGTGCGCATGGCGGTGGCATGGGCCGTGTCCGTATGCTTTGCCAAATCCCCCACCGTCACCGCCGGTTACCTCAGCCGCTGCCGCTTGGACGACTTCACACATCACAAAGCCATCCAGAAGATCACGGAGTCCAAACGAATAAGCGCCGAGGAGAAGGCGCTCGCCCGCTCGCTGGATCGCGGACTGCGGCAAATACAGCGCCCAGCCGTTCCCGGCCGGGCGACTGCGTGCAAACCATAGGTACGGCTAATGCGTTTTCGTATCCGCCAGCAGATTTTCTAAGACCGCCATCTCCCGGTCATACTGCCGCAGAGTCTCCCCATTTTTGGTCACGAGAGGAGAATCTGCCGAGCGCATAGTGATAAAAAGTTCGTCCGCAAGCGGCGCTAGGAGCGGATCCTTACCCAGCGGCGTGTCTGAGAGCTTAATCTTGATCCCGTTGTCGTACGCCTTGTCGCTCAGTGCCGAGAGATCCGCAAAGAACGATTCTCCTCCGCCGTTTGAACGCTCGATCTGCTCATAGATCGCTTCATCAAAAAGGAGAATCATCGACTTTCCGTCGGAAAGCTCCACCACAAATTTGGTCTGGCCCGCCATCACCAGATTCGGATCCGCCTGTTCTCCCTGCGGGATATAGTTGACTAGCGCGCCCACATTGACTGTGCCGTCTTCATCAAAATCTTCGGCATAGGCCTCCCACGCTTCCTCAAACGCGTACTGCTGATCCATGGTGGTAAAAATCGAGGTATTGACAGAGATCTGCATATCGTATTTTTCCTGTGTTACCATATCCTTAATAAAGACGATAAGGACCAGCACGCCGAATATCGCCGCAAGAGTCGCCCACTTATAGTGATACCAGAAATAATTGGTAAACCATTCTTTCGTCCCAAATTTCGGACGCTCCCCATATACTTCCATGCCTTCACCTCGACCGTCTTACAGCCGGAAGTCCGCCGTCCGGAATGTATATCCTGCGCATAAGGGAACTACCTGCCCTGATTTTTCTCACTGTCATCCTCATATCCTTTCAAAGTGATGGTATCCCCCTCCAAAACTATTGTTTAATCATAGCATAGAAATCCCCTACCGTCAAACCGGAGGGATTATTTTTTACGATTCCGCAATAAATAAAATTAAACTTAAAGCCATTCTCTCCCCCTATCTTAGGGAAAAGCCCCCTCCGTTTCCGGCAGAAGCGGCTTCCTCTCCCGGCGGCAGGATGCTGGAGTTCTGCATCAGCAGGGATATCCCTGACTGTCTTCCTTCAGCCGCTCCTCTTAACCGGCTTTGGAAATGTCCGTACCGAAATATTTTTCCGAGAGGGCCGACAGTTCCCCATTACTTCCCAGATCCGCGAGCGCTTCATTGACAGCTGCGAGCAGAGAAGCGCTGTCCTCGCCCTTGCGCAGCGGGATGGCCACCTGTGTCGCCTCCGGATCCAGCGTGGCTATCCGGACATTGGCGTCCGGATGCGCCTTCATATAGTCATAAAACGTGACCTCCGCGTTCAGCGTAGCGTCGATACGCCCGGTGAGCAGAAGTTCAAAGGTCTGATTCAAATCGTCCACCCCTGTCACCTCGGCGCCGTATTTTTCCGCTACCTCAGCATAGGTGCTCGAGATGGTGTTGGCAGTCTTTTTGCCGTTCAGATCCTCCATCGTCTGAATGCTGTCGTTATCCCCGTTTACAATGACCGCTGTGCGGTTGTAGGCATAGGGCATGGAGAAATCATATTTCTGTGAGCGCTCCTCCGTGATGTCCACGCCGTTAACCATCATGTCATAGCGGCCGGAATCCAAACCGGCTAGGAGGCCATCCCACTCGCCTTCCACAAAGGACGCCTTTACCCCCAGCTTCTCCGCTATTTTCTGCGCCACCTCCACGTCATATCCCACCAAGGTATCGCTCTCGTCGTGGTATGTCCAGGGCGCCCACGTCCCCTCCATAGCGACAGTGATTTCCCCCTTCGCCTGAATCCTCGCGAGCAGGTCGCCGCCGGCCGCGGGCGTGGCATCCCCAGCCGGGGACGCTTCCTTCCCGGAGCACGCGGCAAGGGTCAGGATGGCTGCCGCCATAAAGAGTGCTGCCAGTGCTGTCAAACGTTTACTCATTGTACCGATTCTCCTTTTTCTCCGTATGTTTTATTCGTCAGGCGCAGGAACTCCCGGGTACGCACCTCACGGGGACACTCGAAAATTTCTGCCGCTGTCCCGCTCTCCACGACGCGCCCGTCTTCCATGAAGACGACCTTGTTCGACACAGTCCTGGCGAACCCCATCTCGTGGGTGACGACCAGCATAGTCATCCCATCCCCGGCCAGCCTGCGCATGACCTCGAGCACCTCGCCGGTGAGCTCCGGATCCAGCGCGGAGGTAGGCTCGTCGAAGTAGATGATTTCCGGTTCTGCCGCGAGCGCCCGGGCAATGGCTACCCGCTGCTGCTGTCCTCCAGAAAGCTGATAGGGGTAATAGTCCTGCCGGTCGGAAAGCCCCACCCTCTCGAGCGCTCTTCTGCCGGTCTCCTCCGCCTGTGCTTTGGGGATTTTCCGGGCGGCTGTCAGCCCTTCGGTGACATTCTGAAGCGCTGTCTTGTTGAGAAACAGATTATAATTCTGGAACACAAAGGCTGTTTTCCGCCGCAGGCGGGCGATATCCTTCTTGTGCAGGCGGTTCATGGAGAAGGTTTCCCCATCGAAGGACATTGTCCCTTCGTCTGCCGTTTCCAGAAAGTTTAAGCACCGCAGAAAGGTTGTTTTTCCCGATCCGCTCGGCCCCAGTATGGAGACTACCTCCCCCTGCTCCACGCGCAGCTCCACACCGCAGAGCACCGGTACGTCCCCAAAGGATTTTCTGACATTCTTCACTTCCAGCATCGGTCAGTCCTCCTGTCTTTGATGGACGCTGAGCTTCTGTTCCCCCATCCGCTGGAGGCGGGTGAGCACCGTGGAAAAAATCAGGTAGATGATCCCCACCTCCATATACAGTGCCAGCGGCTCCCAGGTACGGGCGACGATTCGCTGTGTCACCATAAACATCTCGGTCACGGTGATGTTGGCGGCCAGAGAAGTATCCTTCACCATGGCGATGAGAGAGTTGGAGAGGGGCGGAAAAGCGGTGCGCATGGCCTGCGGAAGGATAATCCGCCGCATGGTCTGCAAATACGACATCCCAACACAGTATCCGGCCTCCAACTGGCCGGAGGGCACTGCCTCCAGCGCGGCCCGGATGGTTTCCGCACAATAGGCCCCCTCATTGAGCGAAAACACCAGCACTGCGGCCGGAAACGGATCGATGAGGATGCCGATATTGGGGAGCCCATAGAACACGACGAATAACTGAACCAGCAGCGGCGTCCCGCGGAATACCCAGATATAAAAGCGGGCAATCTGCCGGAGCACCTTAATCCGCGCAAACTGCACCAGCGCCGCCGCGACGGCGATGATCAGCGCGAAGGTAAAGGAGACAGCGGTCAGCGGGATCGTCACCGTCAGGCCCGGCAGCAGGATTTTCCAGAAGGAGTCTGCCAGAATCTCCAGCAAGCGTTCGTTTATCATGGTTGCCATTCCCTCCCCCGTGGGTCTGCCACGGACTTAGACGTTTTGTTCTGCTGCGCCCAGTTTTTTGGCGCCGCTCTGCAACGGATTCCAGCTTCCGCTGATATAGGAAACCAGATAGAGAACAAAAAGCAGGACATTGTGGGCGATCATGCAGCCCCAGGCGGAAATCAGCCCCAGACCCAGGATCTGTGTGCAGATGAACGTCCCCACGATGCGGACACACCACATACCGATAATGTTATAGAGAAACGGGATTTTTGTCCTGCCCACGCCCATCATCATCCCCTCCACGATGATGGACACACCGTACAGCGGTTCAGAGACCGCCACCATCCGCAAAACCACCGTTCCCAGCTCCCTGACCGCCTCACTGGATGTGAAAATCCCCATGAGCAGCGGCGCACCAACAAAAAGAAGCCCGCCGGAAAGACACATCAGGCCAATTTCAACGGGGAGAAACATCGCTGTCAAAGACTTCATGCGGCGGCTGTCCCCGGCGCCGTAGGCGTTTCCGGTCAGCGTCGCGGCAGCGGTCTGCATCCCGTAACCGGGAATATAAAACGCCGATTCCACTGTGTTGGCAATCGTATGTGCGGCGGTGGATACCTCCCCGAGGGAGTTAATCATTGCGGCGAACATGACAAACCCCAGAGACGTACCGAAGCGCTGGAGCATGTTAGGAAATGCGATGCGCAGGCAGGGAAACAGAATCGCCCTGTCCGGCCTCAGTCCCCGCCCCTTCGGCGAAATCATCGGATGCCGCCACAGAGCATATGTAATGTGAAGACCGCCCCACGTATACGCGGCCGCACTGGCGACAGCCGCGCCAACGACACCAAACCCCATGCCGGGGATGGTGACGCTGCTTCCCCAGAAAGAGACCGTGCGGGTAGGATAGATCAGGAGAAAGTTTAGCGCGATATTGATCCCGTTGACCACAAAGCCCACTTTCATCGGCGTTTTGGTATCGCCCGCCGCCCTGAGCGCCGTGCCGAAAATAACGCTCGCTGTCCTAGGCAGCATAGGCAGGTACAGAATAAAGAAGTAGCGGGACGCCGTAGGGCGGATATGTTCCTCCACCTGCATCCACATGGGGACAGCCCCGCTTAAAGAAGTGGTGAGGATTGTGCATACACTGCCGATAACCAGCACTGAGAGCACCGCCTGTGCGACCGCCTGCTGGGCAGTCTCCCGATCCCCGGCGCCACAGGCCTTGGAGATGATTGCTAGAAAACCCACGCCAAAGGCGGAGATGGAAGAACCAACCAGCCATCCGACAGTCGTCGTGGCACCCACCGCCGCTGTGGCCTGTGTCCCCAGAGAGCCGACCATCGCCGTGTCAATGTACTGAACGGCGGACTGCATCATCTGTTCGAGCATAGTGGGCCATGCTAGCGCCAGAATTACGGAAACAATCGCGCGGGATTCCCCGTGTTTTGAGGAAAGGTTCATTGTCTTCACCTCGGCTGCTGTAACAGGGACAGCGTAAAATAAACGATTATCCCTATCATATACCTGTTTGGGGGAAATTGCAAGACCCTCCTTTTCTTCCCATGAGCAGCCGGATTTATTCCGCCTCCCCGCTCTCCTTGCAGGCGGGCAGGACATAATCGGTGAAATAGGCGCGGGAGGCGTAGCTGCTCTGCGGACCCGGACTGGCGATGACTGTCACCAGCTCCAGCTCCGGAACAACGAGGATATACTGCCCCCAGGCGCCGAAAGCATAATAAGTATCATAGCCGTTAAAGGATCGGATCCACCACTGGTAGCCGTACTGGCCCGTACTGCCGCCCGGGCCGCTGTCCTGAACGGATGTGGACTCGGCAGCCCACTCCGCCGGGACAATCTGCTCCCCATGCCAGACACCGCCCTCCAGGTAGAGCTGTCCAAAGCGCGCGGCGTCCCGGGCGGACATGACAATGCCGTTGCCGCCGTCGGCTATCCCCTGCGGATCTGTCCCCCAGGTGACGCTTTCCATCCCCAGAGGGCCGAAAAGTTTTTCCTTCGCGTAATCCATCAGACCCCGCCCCACAGCCTTTTCTACTGCGGCCGCCAGCAAATGCGTATTCCCGGTGCTGTAGTTAAAAACGCTTCCCGGTTCTGCCACGAGTGCCCGGCCCAGGATATAATCCACCCAGTTTTCTGCTGAGCGAAACTCAGTCCAGTTGCTGTAACCGCCGCCCCACTCATACCACTCCAGCCCGGAGGTGTGCGTCAGCAGGTGGCGCAGGGTCAGCGTATGCTTCCTTTCATCCTCCTGCTCCATCACTGCAGGGAGATAATCGGCGAGAAGATCCTCCACACCGCCGACAGCCCCCTCCTCCATGGCGATGCCGAAAAGGGCGCTGGTTATGGATTTGGAGGCGGAATGGAACGGGAATGTACTGGTTTCATCATAACCTTCCTGATAGTATTCATCAATGATGACACCGTCCTTAGCGGTCAGCACGGCATAAACCGGAGCCCCCTCCAGGGCGGCATGCATCTGTTCCAGGACAGCGCTGTCCACGCCGTGATTCTCAGGTGTATCCGTCTGCCAGCTGTTATCCGGTTCAGGCTCGGGTTCGGGAACCGGTTCCTGCTCCGGAAGGGATTCTTCCGGCAGGCTGGATTCGATTACGCCCGCCTCCTGCATAGAGGATGCCGGAAAGGAAGGAGTCGGGATATCCGGAGATTTTTCCTCCGCCCCGGAACAGGCGGACAGCAGGAACGCCACCGCCAGAAAAACTGTCACTGTTTTTTTCACCTGAAAACTCTTCCTCTTATCCTGCACCTGAAAGACGCCGACTCTTTCCATCGGCATTTTAAGTCCATTGTTTAAAACTGTATACTTCATACTCTGTTTCCTCTTTTCCATTACTGCTGTATATTCAGTCATTCTTCCGGAAATCAGAATAAAGTTATGCAGGATTTCTTGACATCCCCCATTTTTCTGACTACCACCAACGATTATATAATCCGATTGTTACAACCGGTCAAGAGTTTTTGGAGGAGTATTTCTAAATATTTTGTAAATAGGCACTGTAAGAAAATGATTTTCGACATAAAAAGCCGCAGAATATCTATTGCATTCCGCAGATGATTATATAAAAAAACAACTTTTTTATAATTAGGAACCCTCCGGAAAAACCAGGAAATTCCTATCTACAACAAAAAATCAGATGTTATACATTCCTGTATAACATCTGACATTTTGGTGCGGATAACAGGACTTGAACCTGCACGAAGTCGCCCCCACTAGAACCTGAATCTAGCGCGTCTGCCAATTCCGCCATATCCGCTTATTGCCGCTGTCTTTCGTCAACGTAATTTATTTTACCACAATAGCGGAAAAAGTCAATAGCTTTGCCGATAAAATTTTTTATCTCTCCGGGCAGAAAAATCGGGACTTGTCCATTCCTGACGGTTGCTGTATAATGGATCACAATATCGCTTTAAAAACGCAAAAATCAGGAAGGAGAGACCTGCTCTCATGAAATTTTTCCAACAAGCGCTTTACGGTCTGCTGATCGGCGTGGCGAACATCATCCCCGGTGTCAGTGGAGGGACCATCGCGGTGATGCTGGGGATCTATGATCAGCTGATTGACGCTGTCAGCTCCCTGCGCCGCCGCTTCTGGGACAGTGTACGTTACCTTTTCCCCATCGGCGTTGGCGCGGTCGCCGGTATTCTCCTGTTCAGCCATCTTTTAAAGTTCCTTCTGGGTACTTATCCCGGCCCGACCAACTTCTTCTTTCTGGGGCTGATCCTTGGCGGAATCCCCGTCATCATCCGGCGCATCCGCAGCAGCGGGCGTTTGCGTCCTGTCAGTATTGTTCCTCTGATCGCCGCGTTTCTCTGCATGATCCTTCTTTTCGTTTTCTCCCGTTCAGACGGCGGACCAACCGCTCTGATCACTTCCCTCACTTTTGGGCGCACCCTCCAGTTCTTCTTCTGCGGCGCTCTCGCGGCCGCCTGCATGATCCTTCCCGGTGTCAGCGGCTCCATGGTCATGATGCTTCTGGGTGTATACTATTCCATCCTGACGGCAATTGCCGAACTGAACATCATCCTGCTTCTGCCCGTCGCGTTCGGCATTCTGCTGGGCTTTTTCGGAGGTGCAAAGCTCATCGGCCTGTGCCTACACCGCTGGGAACAGGGGGCCTATTCCGCCATTCTGGGGCTGATTGCCGGATCCCTTTTTCCAGTCCTGAACAACGCTCAGATTGGTGCAAATTTACAGGGCGTTTTTTCCATTGTCACCCTCATATTGGGTGTCCTGTTCTCGCTGTGGATGCTCCGCCTTCAGAAACATTTCGGCGGCTGACTCGTTTCATCCACATTTAAATCGAACTATAAAAAGGGTGGGCACAGGATATCTGTGCCCACCCTTTTACGCTTCAGATTATTTTTTATTGAACAGTTCCATAATATCGAAAAAGTCATCGTCATCAATGCCATGCTGTTCCTCGGCGGGTACCTCAGGCGCGGGAACAGACGCCTCCGCATCCGGGCGCTTCATATTGGGCATGGGGAAATTATTTCCCGTCTCCTCAAACCCGGTGGCAATAACGGTGACGGACATCTGATCCTTAAGATTATCGTCAAAGGCCGCGCCCCAGATGATGGTCGCATCCGGATGCGCCGCATTGTGGATCATGGTGGACGCTACATCAATCTCATCGAGCCCGATGTCGCTTGATGCAGTAATATTGACGATGACACCGCGCGCACCATTGATGGAGGTCTCCAGAAGCGGCGACGAAATCGCCATGGCCGCTGCCTTTTCGGCCTTGTCCTTTCCCTCCGCTGTCCCCACACCCATATGTGCGTAGCCAGCGTCCTTCATAATAGTGGTGACATCGGCAAAATCCAGATTGACGATTCCGGGAATATTGATCAGATCTGAAATACTCTGTACACCCTGCTTGAGGACATTGTCCGCCGCCTGGAACGCGTTGAGCAGGGTAATTTTGGTCTCGGAAATCAGCTTGAGACGTTCATTGGGCACAACGACCAGCGCATCCACGTGCTCGCGCAGATTGGCGATACCCGTCTCCGCCTGATCCATGCGGCGCTTGCCCTCAAACAGGAAGGGCTTGGTCACGATACCGACTGTCAGAATCCCCATATCCTTGGCAATCTCCGCCACAACGGGGGCCGCGCCCGTACCGGTGCCGCCGCCCATACCGGCGGTGATGAAGACCATTTGTGTCCCTTTAAGCGCCGCGGCAATCTCCTCCCGCGACTCCTCCGCCGCCTTCTGACCCTTTTCAGGGGAACCGCCCGCACCGCGCCCTTTTGTCAGCTTAGCGCCGATCTGAATTTTCTGTGTCGCCTTTGAAGCCTGCAGCACCGGCAGGTCTGTATTTACTGATATGTATTCCACACTCTGCATTCCGGAAGTAATCATGCGATTAACGGCATTGCCGCCGCCTCCCCCTACGCCAATTACCCGGATGGAAACAACCTTTTCGTACTCAGTATCCATATCAAAGTTCATGTGCTTTGCTGCCCCCTACTATATTTTCAACTCCCATAAGGCCGAATATATACATACATATACTTATACCTTAACAGATTTTTGTCCGGAATTCAACCTATATTTTTCTCAATCTTCAATTTGTAATAAATTGGCATTTATTCCAAAACCGAACCGCTCTCCTCCGATTCACTGCCGGATATATCCGCATCGTCCTTTGAAGCCTCCGAACTGCTGCTGTCCTCCGGCGAGCTGCTCGAGGATGTATCCGCAGACTTGTGCGGCCCAACGACAACGACCCCTGTCTCCGGATCAACCTGGATCGACATGCCCGGCATCTGCCCGCCCTCTGTAACCGCCTGCTGTGTCTCTTCTAGGATGAGTGTCCGCAGATCCTTCGCGTCGTAATAATATCCTCTGTTGTCCTCCTCGATGAGCGATACATCGAAGACGCCCGTCATCGTCCGGTCCATATTCTCCTCCAGCGCCTGGCGGACAAACCGAAGTTTCCACTCCAAATTGTTTTCTGTTCCCAGTTCCACGAGCAGGCGCTCCTCTACGAGCAGCCGCAGATTTAAACGATCCGCGAGGCTGATTACTGTAACATTGCGCAGCTCGCTGGACTGGATAGCCATGTTCAGTTCGCGCAGAATCTGCATCTGCTCAGTAAACTGGCTGAACGGATAAGTGCCGACCTCGGAGGAGGAGGGTGTAAGGCCTACCAAGAGAGGAACGGAAGGGAGATACTCGCTCAGTCCGCTCTCCAGAACCTTTCCCTGATCGCTGATATAGATATATCCTGTCCCCACCTGAACGGCGCTTACCGGCTGGGCCTCCTTCACAATGAGCTCCACTTCAGTTGGAAAATGCAGCTTGACCTGTATACTCTCCACATACGGCATAACGGTGGAGACCTTCGCACTAATCTCCCTCTGGTCGATGCCGAAAAGACTGCGCCCCATCTCAAGCCCGCTGCACTTGGTGATTTCTTCCTTTGAATACCGTTGTATTTCCCCGCTCACCGTGATCTGATAGACACGGAAAAACACTGTATAGCTCAGCACGGAGAAGACAATGGCCCCCACGATGCCAAACAGAATGTAATACAGTGTCATCCTGCCCTTCCGGCGCCTGCGGCGCTTTTTGGGGCGCACACCTTCCGGCGGCTTTTTGGCACGCACGGCTTTTTTCCTGACCGGGCGCGGCGCTGTCCCCGGCTTTGCCGGACGTTTCCGGGCCTCTCCCTGCCCCGCCGGCGCGGACACTCCGGGTTTTACAGGCCGCACTGCTCCAGGCGCTTTCGGTCTGGGGCCTGTCCTCTTTGACGGCGGCCGGCCGGCCGCAGGCTTTTTCCGCCGGGGCGGTCTCCGTCCGGCGGAAGACGGCGGATGCCCCGGCATCGGAATATGCTCATCTGCCATGGGGATTCACCGTCCTTTCCAGTTCGTCACTGTTTCTTTACTGAGGCCCCCAGCGCGCAGAGACATTCGTCCAGCGCCTCATAGCCGCGCTCAATATGCCGGATCTGCCCGATGCGTGTCTCTCCCTGCGCACCGAGCGCTGCGACAACCATCGCTGCCCCGCCCCGCAAATCCGTGCATTCTACCCTCGCCGGATGCAGCCTGCCGACACCTTCCACCACAGCCACCCGGCCCTCCACCTTGATGTCCGCTCCCATGCGCAGAAGCTCCGCAGCATGCTTATAGCGGTTCTCAAAGATGTTCTCCACAAAAATGCTCGTACCCTTCGCCCGGCAGCATACCGCCATTAAAGGCGCCTGCGCATCTGTCGGAAACCCGGGATAGGGCATGGTGCGCACCATATGTAAGGAGGAAACTGTCTGCGGCGCGGCAATGGAGAGCGTAGCGTCCCTCCGGTTCTGCTGCACAGCGCAGCCCATCTCTTCAAACAATGGCAGGCATGCCGCCAGATGATCCGTCTCTACGCCGCGCAGTGTCAGAGAAGATCCTGTCGCTGCCGCCGCACACAGGTATGTGACCGCCACAATGCGGTCCGGAATGACCGTGTGCTCACACGCGTGCAGCTCCCGCACACCGCGGATGAAGACGCTGCCGGCAGCATCAATATGTATCCGCGCACCCGCCGCGTTTAAGAACGCAGCCAGATCAGCTATCTCCGGCTCGCGCGCGGCGTTATGCAGTTCTGTCTCTCCCTCGGCCAGACATGCTGCAATCATGGCGTTCTCCGTTGCCCCAACAGAGGGGAACGGCAGCGCTATGCGCGCGCCATGCAGGCCACCGGGCACCGTACAGCGCAGGAAACCATCGTCATCCTCAATCCGCACACCCAGGCGGCGCAGCGCCGAGAGGTGCATATCAATCGGACGAGGCCCCAATTCACACCCGCCCGGCATGGAGATCCGCGCCGATCCGCATCGGGCAATAGCCGCCCCGAGAAACACGATGGAGGAGCGCATCTCCCGCATCAGATGCTCGGGGATTTCACATCCCGTCATCTCGCCGCGGGTAACATGCAGGGTTCCCCCGTCCCATTCACACCGGCAGCCAAAATGCCGGAGAATGTCCGCCGCCGCGTCAATATCGGAGAGGCGCGGACAGCGGTGGATGACGCTTTCAGGCGTCAGCAGCGCCGCGGCCAGAATCGGGAGCGCTGCATTCTTGGCCCCCTGCACACGTATCTCACCCTGAAGCCGGCACGGTCCTTCCACCAGATAAATTCCGTTTTCCTGTTCTGTCCGCCACCTGCCCACGATACCCACGCCACCCCTTATCACCGATTTCTTTCGGGTTTTGCCCCGCAAAACATCCTATGCCGCGGGGTGCGGCGGCGTGAATCCAATCAGACCGGTATTACAGCATACTCACAATTTCCTGATAAATGCGCTCTGTCGCATCGGCAATCGCCAGTTTTGCGGCGTTTGCGGAGAGCGCGCGCAGCTTTTCCGGATGCTCAAGAAAATCCCCGATAATCCCACACAGCTTCTCTCCGGTGACATCTTTCTCCTCTATCACAATCGCCGCCCCCTGATTCTGGAGCACCATGGCGTTATGATACTGGTGATTCTCCGCCACATTCGGCGACGGAATCAGAATAGAAGCCCGCCCGGCAGCCTCCAGTTCGCTGAGCGTCATCGCGCCCGCGCGGCAGATCACCAAATCGCTCGCAGCAAGGCACCGCGGCATATCGTTGATGTATTCGCGGATATCCAGCCAAGGAACATTCTTCCACTCCACGCCGCGTTCGCGCAGAAGCTCCGGCAATAGATCCGTGCCGTACTGCCCGGTCGCGTGGATGTGGTGAATCTGCCCCCCCTTCACGTGCCAGCGGATGATGTCGGCCACCGCCTCATTGATCCGCTGTGCGCCCAGACTGCCGCCGAATGTCAGGAGTACCAAGCGGCCCTGCGCGATGTGGAGCTGGCGCCGGCTTTCCTCCCTGTCCGCGAAGAGGACCTCCTCCCGCACGGGGTTCCCCGTCACGACAAAGCTGCATTTGCCGCCCTCGAGATACTTCTGCGCTTCGGGCACGGCAAGCAGCACCTTGTCCACATAGCGCGCAAGGAGCTTGGTGGTGACTCCCGGGAACGCATTGGACTCATGTGTCACGGTGGGGAAGCCCATCTTCGCCGCCGTGCGCAGCACCGGCCCGCTCACGTACCCGCCCGTACCGACGACAGCGTCGGGATCAAAGCCTTTCAAGATGCGCCTGGCTGTCCCCGACGAGCGCAGCATACAGCTCACCGCCGAAACATTGTGTACGATGGCGCGCGGCGAAAACGAGCGGTAAAACCCTTTGATAACGATCGGGATAAACGGATACCCCGCCCTCGGTACCAGACGCGCCTCCATACCGTGCGGATTGCCGGCAAAGCGGATATCCGCATCCGGATGCCGCTTTTTGACCGCGTCCGCAACAGCGAGCGCCGGGTTAATGTGCCCGCCCGTGCCGCCGCAGGCAAAAAGCAGCTTCAGCCGGCCCGACTTCAGCTCCAATTCCCTCACCCCTCCTATTCCTTGATAACCGCGCTCTGGCGCGAAACGGAGAGTACCACGCCCATCTCGCCGAGCAGCATCATCAGCGATGTACCGCCATAGGAGAAGAAGGGCAAAGAGATCCCCGTATTCGGAATGGTGTTCGTTACCACGGCGATATTGAGAAACGCCTGGAGCCCCACCTGCGCCGTCAGCCCAACGGCCAGCAGCATGCCGAAGCGATCCTTTGCCCGCCCGGCGATAACAAATCCCCGCCAAATCAGGAGCGCAAACAAAACGACAATAATCGAGGCCCCGACAAACCCGAGTTCCTCCCCCACAATGGAAAATACGAAATCATTTTGCACCTCGGGAAGGTAGAGATATTTCTGCCTCGAATTGCCGATCCCAACCCCCAAAAGTCCGCCTGAGCCGATGGCATAGAGGGACTGGAGTGTCTGGAAGCCCTTGTTGAGCGGATCGAGTTCCGGATGCAGCCAGTACGTGATACGGTCGCTCGAATAGCCGATAAGGCCGGAAAACACAATCACAACAATTCCCAGTACCCCCGCGACACCTGCCATAACAAACCACTTAAGATCCACCCCGGCCACAATCATCATGATAGCACCGATGGCAAAGACCAGTACCGTCGCCGACAGATGCGGCTCCAATACCAGCAGCACGCCGATAATCCCCAGTACCACACCGTAGGGCAGGATGCCGTAGCGGAACGAACCAAGGCGCTGGTAGTTCTGCGAGAGCATATGCGCAAACAGCACCACCACGGCAAACTTTGCGATCTCCGAGGGCTGGAACGAAATGATCTCCCCGATACGGATCCAGCGGTGGAAGCCGTCCTCATTAGCGGGCAGAAGGCGTACGAGGACCAGAAGTCCCAGACTGCCTCCCATCAGCAGAAGTGACAGACTCTGAAAGTGGTGGTAATCGAAAAATGCCGCAATAAACATGGCGATCGTCCCCATGACGGCGAAGGTGAGCTGACGGGAAATATAATACAGCGAATCTCCTCGCTGATAGTAATAGGCGTTGGCGTAGCTGGCCGAAAAGAGCATCACCAGCCCGATGGTGAGCAGCAGGAGCACCAGAAGCAGAAACACCACGTCGATGCGCCCTGTCTTAATCCGCACACGCCGCACAACGCCTGCGTCTGAACGTAACATTCTTTCAGAATGTTGCATTCGTGCCGGGCGTATACGCCCCGCCTTGGAAGCCTTGGCCAAGACGGGCACCTCCCTCCCTGTTTGTTTTTGTTCAGAGCATCGTCACGCTCCACAGGCCGATAACACAGCCGGCCAGTGTCACCAGCGAGAAAACCGCCACTATCTTTTTCTCGCTCCATCCACCCATCTCGAAGTGGTGATGGATGGGCGCCATCCTGAACACCCGCTTATGTGTAAGCTTATAACAGCCGATCTGGATGATGTCCGACATTGTTTCCACAACATAGATGATGCCGAAGAAGACGAGCAGCATCGGCTGCCCGAGCCCGAAGGCCAGCGCCACAACCATCCCGCCCAAGAAGAGCGAGCCCGTGTCCCCCATAAAGACCTTCGCCGGATGTGCATTCCAGAGCAGGAAGCCGAGGCATCCACCGGCGAGAGCCGTCGCCAGCAGGCCCAATTCCGGCTCCATCAGGAGAGCGCTCACGAGCATAAAGCCGATGGCGACTACAAACGTCACGGAGGCATCCAGCCCGTCGATACCGTCGGTCAGGTTGACGGCGTTATCCGTCCCCACGATGACGAACAGCGCGAACGGATAGTACCACAGCCCCATGTCGATCTGCCCCAGAAATGGGATGGGGACAATCGTGGAGGTATTGCCCATCAGATACAGCCCTATCAGATACAGCGCCGCGATAACCACCTGCATGATGCTCTTCGTCCGCGCCCGCAGACCCAGATTACGCTTTTTGACAATGCTGATATAATCGTCCAGAAAACCCACAAAGCCGAAGGCCAGCGCCATAAAAAGGCCCAGAAAATAGCGGTTCAGGGCACCGGTCTGCCCCCCCACGCCGATGTGGAGCATACATCCCCCCGTCACCGCCGCAGCCGTGATGCCGGCAATGAACATGATACCGCCCATAGTGGGCGTCCCGCTTTTATTTTTATGCCATACAGGGCCTATCTCCTTGATATTCTGCCCAAAGTGGATGCGCCGCAGCATGGGGATCATCCACGCGCCCAGCACCGCCGTGACGCCGAACGAAACGGCCGCCGTGGCCAGGGTTGCCGCTGTATTCATTCCGGTTCCTCTCTCCCTTTATGTCGTCTGTTCCAGCGCCCGGTAAAGCGCCCGCACGCTCTCCTCCAGCTTTACTCCGCGGCTGGCCTTGAACCATACCGCATCGCCGGGGCGCACCAGTCCGGCGAGAAATGCGTCCAATTCCCCTTTCGAAGCGAACGCCGCCGCCTGCGAAAGTCCCTCCACCCGCGCGGCGGACGCCATCTCCCCGGCGTACTCTCCCACACAGCAGAGGACGTCTATCCCCAGCCGTGCGGCGGCTTCCCCCGCCTGGCGGTGCGCTTCCCGGGCCGTATCGCCCAGCTCCAGCATATCCCCCAGCACGGCAATGCGCCGCCCCGGCACGGACTGTTCAGAAAATGTCCGCAGTGCGGCGAGCATCGAGTCGGGGGACGCGTTGTAGCAGTCCTCTGTCACACTGACGCCTCCGCAGTCGACCCTTTTTTGCCGCATCCCGCTCGGCTCATAGGCGGCCAGCCCGCGGAGAATCTCCTCCGGGAAAAGGCCCGCCTCCCGCCCCACGGCAAAGGCCGCGAGCGCGTCCAAGACATTGTGCCGCCCGGGCACCGGCAGATACGCCGGGTACTCCTCCCCGTCCGCCTCGATAACAAACCGGGTTCCGTTCCCCTCACCGAGGAGATCTTTCGCACGTACCTGTACCTGCGGAGCGTCAATGCCATAGCGAATTATGCGCGCCTGCCCCGCCTGCCGGACCTCCCCCAGCAGGTCGTTGTCCGCGCAGAGGATGAGCGGCGCCCCCGGACGCAGCGCCGAGGCCAGCTCCAGCTTGGCGCGCAGGATGTTTTCCCGCGAACCCAAGCGCTCAATATGCGATGTCCCCACCCAGGTGATGACGCCGATATCCGGCAGCGCCGCCTGCGCGAGCTTCTCCACATCACCGGGAGCGGTCATCCCCATCTCGATGACGAGGGCCTCCGTCTCCTTTGTAATCTCGCACAGCGCCGCCGGGACACCTATCTCATTATTGCGGTTGCCGGGGGTTTTCAGTGTCCTCCAGCGCTCGGAGAGCACACAGGCGATGAGATCCTTTGTCGTCGTCTTGCCGACACTCCCCGTCACGCCCACGCACAGCGGGGAAAACTGCCGCCGGTACGCCCCCGCTAGGCGGATATTGGCGTCCATCGTATTGTCCACGCGGAACACCCGCACCGGATCCACGCCCTCGACGGACTTGTGCGCCACGACATAGGCCGCTCCTCCGGCAATGGCCTTCGCCGCGAAATCGTGTCCGTCAAAGCGTTCCCCTTCGATGCACACAAACAGGCATCCCGGTTCCACCTCACGAGAATCGGTCGAGATTTTTGTCACCGTCCCTGTATCCGCACAGTCTATTCCAATGGACCGCGCCAGCGTCCTCACTGCAATCGGCTCCAAGCTGTTCCCCCCTGTGTTTTGTCCGGTTCTTCTATTTTATCCGTTCTTCCCGCCGGATGCAACCATTCTTTATCAATTCGAAGTGGAATTATATGGTATCCTGCTCCCGGAGCTTTTCTAAGATCTCCTGCACGATAAAACGCTCGTCAAAAAAGATGGTTCCATAGCGGAGCACCTGATAGTCCTCGTGCCCCTTGCCCAGAAGGAGCAGCGTATCGTTCTCCTTCCCCTGCTCGATGGCAAAACGGATGGCATCATATCGATCCTCGATCACCTTCACCGGCGTCCGACTCCCTTCGAAGCCGGGCATAGCATCCTCGATAATCTGCGCCGGAGGCTCCGAACGCGGATTGTCGCTCGTGAGGATCACGAGATCGCTGTGCCGAGCCGCGGCGCGCGCCATCTCCGGGCGCTTTGTCCGGTCGCGCTCCCCGGGGCAGCCGAACAGCGCCACCACACGTCCGGGAGCGAAGGCCCGCACCGTGCGCAGGACGTTTTCTATCTCCTCCGGCGCGTGCGCAAAGTCCCGGATGATGGTGAACGGCACATCGGCCGCAATGCGTTCCATACGCCCGCATACGCCCCGGCTCTCGCACAGTCCGCGCGCCGCATCGGAAAAATCCATCCCCAGCCCGGCGGCGCACGCAAGGGCACACAGAGCGTTGCTGACCGAGTACATCCCCGGTGTAGGAATATGCACCCGCTCGAGGCGGCTCCCGCTGACGACGACAAACCGGCTTCCCTCGGGGGAGAAGCTCACGGAATGCGCCGTAAAATCCGCCGCCGCATCGCTGACGGAGACCGTCGTCACCGGGCAGGGGATCTCCGTGCGCAGCCGGCGGCTGTATTCGTCGTCGATCACGATGACCGCACGTTCCGCCATCGAAAAGAGGGATCGCTTGGCTTCATAATAATTTTCCATCGTTTCATGGTAATCCAGATGCTCGTGGGAAAGATTTGTAAACGCTGCGGCTTCGAAATGAAGCCCATCTAAACGGCGCTGTTCGAGCGCCTGGGAGCTGGCCTCCATCACCACATACTCCACTCCCGCCGCACGCATCCGCGCAAGCATCGCGTAAAGCTGGGAGGGGTCGGGCGTGGTGTAGCGGGCGGGGATGACCATATCGCCTATTTCCCCCTGAATCGTGCCGATAAGCCCCACCTTCTTCCCCGCCGCGCGCAGGATGTCGCGGATAAGGCAGGTGACAGTCGTTTTTCCGCTCGTCCCCGTCACGGCGACGAGACGCAGCGCCCGCTGCGGATTATCATACAGATTCCGGCACAGGGCCGCCCAGGCCGCGCGCGTATCCTCAACCAGAATCTGGCCCGGTACGCCGCTGTCCTGCTCGCACACGACGGCTACAGCCCCCGCCTCTGCCGCCTGCCGGGCGAAGCGGTGTCCGTCGCTGTGGCGGCCGCGGATGCAGACGAACACATCCCCTTCGCCGACAGCGCGGCTGTCCGTCTGCACACCGCGGATTTCCTTCTCCCAAATGTCCCCGTCCAGGCTGTTCCGGTACGGGATGGACCCCATCAGGCTGCGAAGATTCATCTCCTGTTCCTCTCCTCTGCCGGTTTTTTATAGAGATTTCTGAATAGACCGCTTCGCTTTCATCAAGGATGGGCATCAGTACTGTGTGGTCGCGATCCCGTCCAAATCAGGGACCACGCAGTCAACAGTGACCACTGTACCCACCTCGCGCAGCGTGCCTGCCTCGGGTGACTGGCGGATAGCCACACAGCCGCTGCCCGTCGTTCCTGTCAGGCGAAGGTTGAAGCCCGCCTCGCTGATACGTGCATTGATATTGGATTTCCCCTGGCCGACGACATTGGGCACCTCGACCATATCGGGCTTGGTATCCTCGGTATAGACTAAGAGCGTAACGTCCTTCGGCACCGGGGAGGACGGTGTGGGCACCTGCTTGAGCACTGTCTCACCCGAACCGATGACTTTCATGGAGAAGCCCTGCCCCTCAAGGAGTTTTCCCGCTTCTTCCGTCGTTAAACCGATGACGTTCGGCGCAGGGACATCGCGGTTAATCTGCTCCTCCTCCGTGTACTTTGGCTCCACGCCCATATAGGGTAGCACATCCTCAAGGATGTACTTGACCACCGGGGCGGCCGCGGTCGAACCCATGATGTCGGGGACCTCCGGCGTATCGAGCACGATGAGGACAGCGATCTGCGGATCGTCCATCGGGGCCACGCCCACGAAGGAGAGAACATGCTCCTCCATCTCGCCGGGTTCGACACGCTTATCCGTCTTTTCGGCGGTGCCGGTCTTCCCGCCCAGATGATAACCGGCGATATACGCGCTGCGTCCGGAACCGTCCTCATCCGCGACAACGCTCTCCATGATTTCGCACATGGTCTGGCTGGTCTCCTGTGAGATCACCTGCCGGCGGATCTCCGGCTCCACCGCGCTGACGACGCTGCCGTCGGAATCAACGACCTGTTTGACCACATGCGGTGTCACAAGATTGCCGCCGTTGACCACGGCGCAGACAGCGGTCAGCATCTGGATAGCGGTGATTTTAAACGTCTGCCCGAACGACGAAGAGGACAGGCTGATGATGCTGTTGGTTATATCGTCGTATGTATGATAGATGCTGGCTGATTCGCCGGGCAGGTCGATGCCGGTACCCGCCGTGAGGCCGAAGGCGTCGAAATAATCATAGAACGCTTCCCCTCCTAAGCGCTGGCCGATACGCACGAAAGCCGGGTTGCAGGAGTGGCGGATGGTGGCGGCGAAGGACTGGTTACCGTGCCCTATTTCCTTCCAGCAGCCGTAGTCCGTGTCAAGAACGGTGATGGATCCATAGCAGTCAAAGTAATCCCCGAGACCGACAGCGCCCGTATCGAGCGCGGCGGCCGCGGTGACGAGCTTGAATACCGATCCCGGTTCATACGGGTCCGATATGGCCTTGTTGCGCCACTGCTGGTTCTGTTCCGCGCCGAACGCCTCCAGATAGGCCTCCGTATCTGTCCCGCCGGATTCGAGTGCTATCTTCTGCAGGCGCTGGACCGCTGTCTCCCGGGCTCTCTGCCCCTTTTCCCCTTCTTCGCTGTCGAGCAGGACAGTCTCATCGTCGGATTCGGATCCGTCGTAAATCTTTTTAAAGTTGTTCGGATCAAAGTCGGGTTTTGTCGCCATGGCGAGGACTTCACCCGTGTTCACATCCATGGCGATCCCAACCGCCCGGTTATGCACCTTGTTCTCCACCACGGCTGTCTCCAGATGCTTCTCCAGATAGTGCTGAATCGTCTCGTCGATGGAGAGCAGAAGCGTCTTGCCGTTCTCCGCCTCGTGGTGGTAGGTGTTGAAGCGGAAGGGCATCTCGGTGTTGCGGGCTGTCTTGGCCGAAACGTCCAGCCCCGGCGTGCCGGAGAGGATTTTGTTATACCGGCTCTCCAGTCCCGTGCCGCCGACACCCTCGTCGTTGACAAAGCCGAGCACAGTGGAGGCCAGTGTGCCATAGGGGTAATAGCGCTTGGTGTTTTCGCTCATCGTAATCGAGCGGATATTGCGCTTGAGCGGGTTATTTTCCGCACCGAGGAAGGTGTTGATTTTCTCCTGTACCGGCTTTTCCACCCGCCGGGCCAGGACAACATACTGCGTGTTCTTTTTGAGGCATTTGTCTCGGATGACCGTGCGGTCCTCACCTAAGATTTCACTCAGTCCGTCGGCAATGACATCCACCTCATAGAGGCCCGTATTCGGATCCGGCTCCGATTTGATGTTCTTCGGATTCACGATAACATCCCACACCGAGGCGGAGACAGCGAGTGTCTTGCCGCTGGAATCCCGGATTTCCCCTCTGTCGGCATTGATGGTCAGCGACGCCATCTGCTGATCGATTGCCTTGCGCTGATATTCCTCGCCGCGCACGAGCTGGATATGAAAAAGCTGATAGATCAGCGCCGCGCTGCCGCCGATAGTAAAACACAGCATCATCACCATCATGCGCACACGCATTTTATTATTTGGAGCAACTGCCAATGCCTTTCCCCCTGTTCTATTGTCATTCTACAAAATTCTGCAAAGCCCATATAAACAATGAAAGAGCTAAGAAAGGATTTCTTAACTCCCGCATTCCTATCTATATTTATCGGATTCTGATGTATTCCAGAAACGATCGGATATACAGCTCCAGCTTTTCTGCGGCCGACGGCTCCTGCTCCACACCGGAGAGTGTGATCTCATCGGACTGCTCCATGTTGACGTATTCCACCTGATACGCCTGCATCTTGGCCATGCCCAATTCCTTGGCGCGGTCCTCCACGCCGCGCAGGGAAACCTTGCTCTCCAATTCCGCCCGCAGGCGCGTATTTTCACTGACCAGCGCTTGATAGTTGGCTTTCTGGTCGCTGATCTGCGCGGTCAGCTCGGTGAGCTGGGAACGGGAATAAAGCATCACGCAGATAACCGCCACCACAACCAGGACAGAGGAAATCATCCGCACGACCGACATCTGGTCACGCTTCTTGTACTTTGGGTTGGAAACGACACTCAGTACCGGGCGAGTCTGTACCTTTTTTTCTTCGAACAGTTCAAAGTCGTATGCTACATTTACTGGTCCAGATGGCAAGGTCCCTCACTCTCCTTTACTCTTCCGGCAACCTCTCAACAGCGCGCAGCTTCGCGCTGTGGGATCGGGGATTCACCTGAAGTTCCTCTTCCCCTGGCAGGATGGGTTTTCTGGATACGGCCCGCGCACGCGGGGCATGCCCGCAGATACACACCGGACACTCCGGCGGACAGACACATCCTCTGCAAAGGCTGGCAAACGCCTGCTTGACGATGCGATCCTCCAGCGAATGAAATGTGATAACCGCAAAACGCCCCCCCGGACGCAGCCTCTCAAACGCAACAGACAGGCACTCGCTGAGTGCCTCCAGCTCCCCGTTGACCGCAATGCGCAGCGCCTGAAACACACGCTTGGCCGGATGGCCGCCCGTCCGTCTGGCTGGAGCGGGAATGCTCTCACGGATGATTTCAGAAAGCTGCCCCGTTGTCTCGAGGGGGGCCCTTTCCCGGCGAAGGACAATACTGCGTGCTATAGGCCGCGAAAACCGTTCCTCACCGTACTCCCAAAATATCCGGGAAAGCGCTGCCTCGTCCCAAGTGTTCACAATATCCCGGGCACTGAGCCCTTCACCGCTCATGCGCATATCCAGCGGGCCGTCCATATGATAGGAAAACCCTCTCTCCGCCATGTCGAGCTGATGGGAGGACACCCCCAGATCCAGCAGGATACCGTCAACCGCCGCGATGCCCAGTGTATCGAGCAGCCGCGGAATATGCCGGAAATCCTCCCGGAAAACCTCTGCCGACAGGCCGCCAAGGCGCTTTGTGAGCACCGCCACCGCGTCCGGATCCTTGTCGAGCGCCAGAAGGCGCCCCCCCTCGGTGAGCTGCCGGGCGATGCGGGCGCTGTGTCCGCCGCCACCGGCTGTCCCATCGATATAAATGCCGTCCGGGCGGACAGCGAGCGCCCCTACCGCTTCATGCAGCAGCACGCTTACATGCGAAAATCTATCCCCGCTTTCTCCCGTATCCGCCGCACTCCTTCCCTTTTCAGGTACATCGTGTACATTCAGAAGCCGAGCTCGTCCATCGCATCGGCGATCATGTCAGCGGTCAGTTCGCCGGATGCAGCGTCGTAAGCGGCCTTATCCCAAATCTCCGCCCGGTTGGATGCGCCGATGATGGCAACTTCCTTCTGCAGCCCGGCATACTCCCGCAGATTCTGCGGGATCAGAATACGGCCCTGCCTGTCCGGCTCCACCTCAACGGCGCCTGCGAAAAGGAACCTCTGAAGCGCCCGCGCTTTAGAGAGCGGCATGGCGTTTATTTTTTCCTCAAGCCTGCCCCACTCCTCTGCCGAATAGACAAACAAGCAGTTATCCAGCCCGCGTGTCACGATAAAACTTTCTCCAAAATGGCGCAGAAGCTTGACGGGAAAATTGACACGCCCTTTTACATCGATGGTGTGCGTGTATTCACCAATTAACACGTTCCCACCGCCTCCCGTCTCAAGAAAAAGGCATGGGCTATATAACCCACTTTCCCCCACTTTGCACCACTATATATAGATTATACACCTTTGCCATAAAATTGCAAGGGGCTTTTTTGATTCTTTCATGGCGGAATTTCGACCGTTTAGAGAAAGTTTCGTTTATTTTTTTACTTTGTTCACAAAAAACGCCAGAAATTAAAGATGAGGTAAACTCCCCTTCTTCATTCCCGCAAATTTCACGGGAATGTTTCCCATCTAGAATATACTCCCTAAATATATGGGTTCAGCCGCTTGCCGTGTGTACCGCAATGTGGTATTATATGAAATGGTAGAAACTGCATAGATAAAGAGAATCGGAAAGTCTGTGGGCAAAGGGCAGGAAGAAAGAGGGGACAGCATGGATAAAAAAAGAAATCTCCAGCTCCCGCCGGCCGTCTGGGCGTTTGCTGCCGCGATTGTAATGACCCTTTTGGCGGGCATAGGTGTGCTGAGAAGGGCAGATTTCTCTGTATCGGATGCCTTATACCAGAGCCGCGAGGCGTCCGACGGGGATATCGCTATCGTTGAGATTGATCAGCGTGCGCTCGAGGACATCGGGCCCTACAAGGAGTGGGGGCGGGATATCTTCGCGCAGACAATCAATACACTCAATATGTCCGAGGACTGCCGCCCGGCGGTGATCTGCCTGGATGTCCTCTTCACCGGCGAGACCAATCCAGAGGCGGACGCCTCTCTTCTCGAGGCGGCGGGGCGCTACGGAAACGTCGCCTTTGCCTGCGCGGCGGAGTTCGGAACCGCCCTCGTTGAGGGACCCGACGGAACGCAGCGCCTGGATCCCTTCTCCATATTGGATTTCAGCCTGCCCTATGAGGCGCTGCGGGAGGCATCGATGCAGGGACACATTAACACCATGCAGGATGTGGATGGTGTCCTTCGCCACCATATGCTCACACTCACCCTCCCTGACGGGACCACATACCCATCTTTGGCGCTGCTGGCGGCGGAGAAATATCAGGAATACCACGGTCTCCCGCCAGTGACGCTTCCTCCCACCGACAGCCGGAATTTCTGGTATGTCCCCTTCTGCGGCCTTCCTGGGGATTTTGATGAGTCCATCTCAGTTTCCGACGTGATCTCCGGGGTTGTTCCGCCGGAATATTTCGCGGGGAAAATCGTTTTCATCGGCCCCTATGCAACCGGCCTTCAGGATAGTTTCATCACTGCCGCCGACCATGCCCAGCTCATGTACGGCGTGGAATATCAGGCCAACGCCGTACAGGCGCTGCTGTGGGGGGATTATGCCAAAGAGGCACCGGATTCCTTCCAGCTCATTCTTCTCTTTGTTCTGCTGCTTCTGGGCTTTGCAGGGTTCTGGCGGCGGGCCGTGCGCTTTACAACCGTGCTCTGGGCCCTCATCTGCGGCGGCTGGGTCGCTTTCTGTAAAGGAGCGTATCATTTCGGATGGATATTCCATGTCCTGTGGGTCCCCGTAGGTATTTCCATCCTGTACATAGGCTGTCTGGCATTTAACTATATTCGCGCCGTGATGGAGCGGCGGCACATCACCAGCACATTCCAGCGCTATGTCGCACCGGAGATTGTGCGGGAGATTCTCAAGGATGACGAGGCCCTTGAGCTGGGAGGAAGACTGGTGAACATTGCGGTTCTCTTCGTGGATGTGCGCGGATTCACCACCATGTCCGAGCTGCTCGATCCGGAGCAGGTCGTGGAGATCCTCAACCGTTATCTGACACTCATCTCCGACTGCATTCTGCGCAATAAGGGGACGCTGGACAAATTCGTCGGGGATGCCGCCATGGCCTTCTGGGGCGCGCCCCTGCCGCAGGAGGATTACGTCATGCACGCGGCGCAGGCGGCAATGGACATGGTGCACGGCTCGGAGGAACTCTCCAAGGAGCTGATGGAGCGCTACGGGCGCACTGTCTCCTTCGGTGTCGGCATCCATCTGGGGCCAGCGGTTGTGGGCAATATCGGTTCGCCTCAGCGCATGGATTATACCGCCATCGGCGACACGGTGAACACCTCTGCCCGCCTGGAAGCGAATGCCCCCGGTGGAACTGTCTACATCTCCCGAGCGGTCGCGGACGCGCTCGAAGGGCGTATCCGTGTCCATTCTCTCGGTGATACCATCAAATTAAAAGGGAAAAAGGAGGGGTTCGAAATCCTAACCCTCGATGAGATTCTGCCATTCCATAACTGATTAGGAGGGAGCTTATGAAAAGAAAACTGGCTGCTCGGCGACTCTGGGCACTGCTGCTGGTTTGCGCGATGTCCCTGTCGTGCGCTCTCACAGCTTCGGCCCAGTCCGCCAAGGCGGCCTCCATGCAGCTGATGAAAACGGAGGGGACTGTCCATGTCTCCAATAACACAGGCAAGGATCTGCCGCTCCTCGAAAAAATGCGCCTGTATAACGGCTACACCATCACCACCGGCGCGGCCAGCTACGCCTGGATCAATCTCGACGATACCAAGCTCATTAAGATGGATGCCCTCAGCCAAATCAGTGTGCACAAAAGCGGGAAGAAGCTGGAGGTCCGTGTGGACTCCGGCATGCTGTTCTTCGATATCTCCGAGCCCCTCGCCGACGACGAAACATTGAATATCCGCACTTCCACCACCATCGTGGGCATCCGGGGCACAAGCGGCTATTTCGGTTACAACTCCCTCAGGACAAAGTCTAATCTGCACATGGTGAACTCTCCAGGCGAGATTCAGCTCGGTGTTACGGACGGGAAGGTGATCTGCCGCATACCAAACATGAAGTCCTCTCAAGTCGTAAAGAACGGCCAGGGAATCAAATTGGAGGTCAATAGTCACATCGCACCTACGCCGACAAAAATTACGGTGGTAGACATCCCGGGTTTTGCCGCGATGCAGATTGCCAGCAATCCCGATCTGGCTCAGCGGGTGGAGAGTGCTACCGGCCTAAAAATTCCAAAAGAGGCTGCCAAGACAGAGCTTATAAGCGATCAAAAAACCGTCCAGCAGGCGCTGGACATTATCAAATCGCAGATGCCGAAGAATGTCAACATTTCCACCTCGCCCGTGTGGGGAGAAAGTTCCTTCCCGCCGGCCGCGGAGACCTCCCCGGCATCCTCTAAGAGCGAGAAACCTTCCTCCAGCGAGGCTTCGGATGCGGATGAATCTTCCTCATCCTCCCCGCCGGTCAGCTCCGAATTAACCATGCCCGTTTCCGCTTCCGAAATTCAGGAGGCCCTGGATGTACACGACAGGGTCCGTGTTGATTAGTAAGGGGGAAATCTTTTATGTGGAAACGAATTTTAGCGGTTTACGCTGTTTTCTGTCTGATCTTCTGCGTCACAATGAGCGTCCTGTCTGAAACGGCATCTGCGGAACCGACTGACAGTACGGGATCCTCCTCGGATCCGGGTTCTTCTGACAGCTCGGGCTCTGAAGAGGAGTCCTCCCCCACTCCGGAAGAGCCTCCGATTGATCCTCCCCCCAGCAGTGAGGATTCCTCCTCGGAGCCAAGTTCTTCTGACAGCACAAGTTCTGAATGGGAATCATCTTCGGAGCCTTCGAGCGATATAGAGGATCCGCCAATCGATCCCCCTTCCTCCAGCGAGGATTCATCCTCGTCGTCCTCTTCCGTTGTTCCCCCCATTACTCCTCCGGCGCTTCCGGCTCGGGATGAGCTTGTAGATTTTGATCAGAGCTTAAGCATTGCGTCCGGAAAAACGCTCGAGCTCGGGAGCGGTGTCAGCATCAGTGTGGCGGACGGCATGTCCATGACGGTAAACGGCACACTGGAGATGTCGCGGCTCCTTGTCAATAACGGATCCCTGCGTGTGAGCGGCAGCGCCGCCCTTGGGGAAGGACTTCTCAATGACAGCGGAACACTCAGCCTCACTGGAGGAGAAATCCGTTCCGGTTCTTCCTCGGGAACCGTGTGGAACGAAGGCGGCACGCTCCGCCTGACTGGCGGAACCATCACCAACACGGGCAGCGGCCCGGCGCTGTATCTGTCGAGCGCGCCTTCCGGTTGGGAACACACGTCCGTTATCCGCAGCCGTTCAGAGTATCCGGTCCTAGTCGGCGGAGTGCCCTATGTGCCTGACGGATACGAGATAGCCCAGTCCGGCGACGGTTATTATTATCTGTCCAGAATATAATAAAGAAAGGAGAGATTCTCAATGAAAAAATGGATCGCAGCCCTCTGCTTCTCCCTTTCTGCGGCACTGACACTGTCCGCAGGGGCCGCGAACGCAGATATGCAGAGCTTAATCGACGTGATGTGCGCCCCCTCCGGGATAGCCGCCGTGAACGACGGCGGGTTCCTCGTTACCGACACCTATAATAAGGTGATCCACCTTGTCCGGGACGGTAAAAGCACGGTGTACGCCGGCGCGAAAACACAGGCCGATCTCTATGGGGAACCCATCGGCGGCTATAACGATGCAAGCCTTAAGAGGAGCTACTTCTCAGAGCCGTGGGATATCGTGCCGTTTATGAACGGATGGGCCGTGTCCGATGCATCCAACAATGCCATACGGCTGATTCGTTCCGGGAAGGTACAGACTGTCAACGCCAAAATCGCGGGACAGCGCAATGCTGTGAAGTTCAACCACCCCACCGGCCTGGCCAGCGATGAAAACGGCAACCTCTATGTGGCGGATACACATAACAACCTTATCCGCCAGATTACACCCGAGGGTGTCGCCAGCACGTTTATTTCAGGGCTGTCGGAACCGACAGCCCTGTTCTGGAAAAACGATGCTCTCTATGCTGCGGAGACCGGAAAGCACCGGATCGTGAAAATCAAGGACGGAAAGAGCGTCCTCGTGGCCGGAACCGGGACGGAAGGCTTTGCGGATGGGGCAGCCGGGCAGGCCTCCTTCTCTTCCCCGCAGGGCATCACTGTGGACGGAAACGGCGTCGTCTACGTTTCTGACACCGGCAACAGCGCCGTGCGCAAAATCGCAAACGGCTATGTGACGACACTAGCAGCGCAGGATCGCGGGGAGATGAGCTTCGGCCTAGCCGCCCCGACCGGCATCCTGCTGCGGGAAAACGTGCTGTATGTGTGCGACCCGTTCTCCCGGAAAATTTTCTCGTTCACTCTGTAAGTGAAAAGGAGTGAGTCTGTTAAAACAGGCCCACTCCTAAAACGACAACGCCGAGCAGAATCAATACAATGCCTACCACCCGGTTGAGTGTCTTATTATCCGCCCTGTTGGCAATTTTAGCCGCAATCCTTGCCCACAGAAATGTGAACAGCACGCACAGCACTAGGCAGGATATATCGGGAAGCCCGCCGATTGAGAAATGGCTGACAGCTCCGGTCAGAGCGGTAAAGGTCATGATAAAGACACTGGTGCCGACCGCCATTTTCAGTTCGTATCCGAGCATGCTGGTCAGCACTAGCAGCATCATCATGCCGCCTCCCGCGCCGATAAAGCCGCAGATAAGGCCGATTCCCGCGCCGCCAAGTATGGACTTGCGGCGCCGCACCTTGGTGCTGACTGCCGCCATGGTTTCTTGTGTCGTCATGACAGGCTTGATTACAAATTTTATCCCCAGAAGCATGGTCATGAACACCGAGAAATTCCCCATCGCGGAATTCGGGACAAGGCTCGCCAGAAAACTGCCGGCTACTGTAAAAATCAGGACAAATGTCATCATCAGGAGGCTGTTTCTGACATCGAGGTTTTTGTTTTTGTGGTAGGTATATGCGCTGATCGCGCTGGCCAGCACGTCGCTCGCGAGCGCGATGCCCACCGCCTCATAGGCCGGCAGCCCCATAAACGTGATGAGCACCGGTGAGAGTACCGCCGCCGCACTCATCCCTGCAAAGCCTGTCCCTATCCCCGCTCCGGCGCCGCCCAGAAGACAGACGAGCGTTTCCTTTAAAAACTCCATTTCCTTTCCTCCCGTCAATCGAATATTGGAGTATTGTAGTATAATCATATTCCTCTTGTCAATTTGTTGTTGTGTCATAACCTTGTCCGTTTCGTTAAATTTTAATGAATGTGTATTGGAAAATCCTAATAACGCAGCATTCGTTATCACCGGGAAAGAAGACTGAATTTATGGATTACAGCCGAAAAATATCTGAACGCCTGTGGAATATGCCGGATAAAGGTGAACTTGAGAGCCGCCGTGAGGAAACTTTTATCGATGACATCATCCAGAAAAGCCATATCGAGAAGGAACTTCTCTCCCATTTGGATGGGATAAAAACAGTCTTCGACGGCGGCGCCGGATGCGGGCGATTTTCCATTCTTCTCGCAAAACACGGCTGTACGGTTACACATTTTGACATATCACAGCCCATGATTGACAAGGCTAAGGAACTGGCGAAAGCAGAAGGCGTTTTGGACAGAATCACCTTTGTGAAGGGAGCACTGGAACACTTAGAGGCTTTCGGCGACAAATCCTTTGACATGGTGATTTCCTTTGACGCCCCAGTTTCCTATACCTATCCGCATCAGGAAAAGATCATCGGCGAGCTCATACGCATGTGCCGCAAACGGATACTGATCAGTGTATCAAGCCGCTTAGGGTATCTTCCTTATATGGCGAATCCGATACAGAAAAACCAGTTTATATTGGATGAGAACTGCGATGATCCGTTCGTAAAATGGTGTATCGATAACAGGGAAAACGCGATTAACGATTTCCATTTCAGTAAAGAGACTGTTATGAAGCTGTGGAACGATGGACTCATGGGGGGCGAAAGCGAAATTGCCGAGTATGAAAACGGAGGCGCGCCATGGTGTATCACATACACGTTTATGCCGGATGAACTGGAAAAGATTCTAAAACGCTATGGCGTGAAAAACATTCAGCTGGCCGGTCCGGGCGCATACGCGAGGACAATTCCGAATGAACTGCTCGTAAAAATCATGAGGGATCCCAAACAGCGCTCCGGCTTCCTGGATTTCTGCCATCGTTACGATTCCAATCCGTACGTCTGCGGCATGGGAAAGGATAACCTGTTCGCTCAGGGAGAATTGTCGTGACACTGATTTGTTCCGGTAAGAAAAATCCGTTCATCGGAAGCGAAATTTGGATAAGGGACAATACCATCGAATACGAAGACTATTTCTGGAACGCCTCAGACGGCAGTATCAACACGGCTCTTTTTAACGAACTATTTAACGAACATTAGGGAGGCGAAAGTAATGGACAAACTTAACCCCATCTGCAAACAGGTCCCGCACATCCTCCATGGCGGAGACTACAACCCTGATCAATGGCTGCATATGCCGGAGATCCTCAAGGAGGACGTCCGGCTGATGAAGCTGGCCGGCATCAACAGCGCGAGTGTCGCCATATTCGCATGGAAAGCGCTCGAGCCGGAGGAAGGCATCTACAATTTTGAGTGGCTGGACCACATGATGGACCAGCTCCATGAAAACGGCATTTCCGTCGTACTGGCGACACCCTCCGGCGCGCGTCCTGCCTGGATGGATGCAAAGCACCCCGAGGTGCTGCGCGTGAGTGCCGACCGGGTGCGGAACCTCCACGGCGAGAGGCACAATCACTGCTACACATCCCCCTATTACCGGCGCAAGGTGCGTGAAATGAACACTCTGCTCGCCGAGCGATATGGGAAGCATCCGGCGCTCAGTCTGTGGCACATCTCCAATGAGTACGGCGGCGAATGCCACTGCGAGCGCTGTCAGGAAGCGTTCCGCGAGTGGCTGCACGAACGGTATGACAGCGACATCGAAAAGCTCAACCGCGCATGGTGGACATCCTTCTGGAGCCACCGTTACAGTACGTTTGAGGAGATCGAGTCCCCTTCCCCACGTGGGGAAAACAGTGTACACGGGCTGAAGCTCGACTGGATGCGCTTTGTCACGTTCCAGACCCGCAGCTTCCTTGAAAACGAAATCGCACCTCTCAAGGCTGTCACACCGGATATCCCCGTCGTCACCAACCTGATGGGGACGTATCCTGGGCTGGATCCGTGGAAGCTGGCCCCCAGTCTGGACGCTGTCTCATGGGACAATTACCCCCGCTGGCACTCCGACGAACGATCCACCTGGGAAATGGCCGCAAACATCGCGTTCGTACACGATCTGAACCGGTCTCTCAAGAAGAAACCGTTCCTCCTAATGGAGAGCACCCCCAGCCAAGTCAACTGGATGCCCATCAATAAGCTCAAGCGCCCGGGGATGCACATCCTCGCTTCGATGCAGGCCGTCGCGCATGGTTCGGACTCCGTGCAGTATTTCCAGTGGCGCAAGGGGCGCGGAGCCAGCGAAAAGTTCCATGGCGCGGTGGTGGATCACTGCGGCCATGAAAATACCCGTGTCTTCCGCGAGGTGGCCGAGCTGGGCCGGATGCTCGGAACGCTGGACGGTGTTGTCGGCACAAACGTCCCGGCAGAGGCCGCCGTGATTTACGATTGGGAAAACGAGTGGGCCATCCGGGATTTCCAGGGCTTCCACCAGCACCGCGATTATGAAAACGTCTGCAAGGAGCATTACCGCGCTCTGTGGAAGCGCGGCGTCTCCGCCGATGTCATTGATATGGAGCAGGATTTTTCCGGTTACCGGCTGCTCGCCGCCCCGATGCTCTATATGCTGAAGCCCGGTGTAGCCGCGCGGCTGCGCAGGTTTGTCGAAAACGGCGGCGATCTTGTTCTGACATACCTGACCGGGTACGTGAACGAAACGGATCTCTGCTGGCTGGGCGGCTTCCCGGGCGATGGGCTGCGCGAGGTCTGCGGCATCTGGAACGAGGAGACGGACGCGCTCTATCCGTCCGACAGCAACCGCGTATGCTTCGGTGAAAACAGTCTGGGGATGGATGGAGAATACCGAGCGTTCGAGATGTGCGAAATCATCCATGCCGAGGGGTGTGAAACGCTGGCGGCATACGGTGAGGACTTCTACGCGGGGATGCCGGCTGTAACGATGAACCGCTTCGGGAAAGGGCGCTGCTTTTACATCGCCGCCCGCACGGACGGTTCTCTCCCCGATGCGCTGTACGGACGGATTCTGGCGTCGTCGCCGGTGAAGCCTGCCCTGGACACGGTGCTGCCGGAAGGGGTTTCCGTCACCCGGCGCTGCGGCGGGGAGGAGGAGTATCTGTTCCTGATGAACTTCAGCGAGGCCACCAAAACGGTCCGCCTCCCCGATGGTTTTGAGGCCGCGGACGTCATCAGCGGTGATAATGTTTCCCGGGAAATCACCCTGCCGGTCTATGGTGTACGTGTCCTGCGATCCGGTGCAGTTACCTGTCTCGCATAATGATTCCACGGTTTCGGCAGCGCCGGCTTCAGTTTTTGGGCATGATTTCTGCTTTTGTCATACTGGATGTTTGCTGTGAAGAAGAGAATATGATATAATAAAAGAAAAGGGTTCGGGAGGGATAGTCGTGCCTTTGCACGAGTCTGGAGAAGATTATCTGGAGACCATTTTGCGTTTGAAAGCAGAAAAAGGCGCTGTACGTTCCATCGACGTAGCCACGTCCATGAATTATTCCAAGCCGAGCGTCAGCCGGGCGATGGGACTTTTGCGTGAGAACGGTTATATCATCATGGATAAAGAAGGCTGGATTACGCTCACCGAGCGGGGGACAGCTGTAGCCGAGCGCATTTATGAACGTCACCGTCTGCTCACGCAGTGGCTGGTCAGTTTGGGTGTGCCGGACGATATTGCCGCCGCTGACGCCTGCAAAATTGAACACGATCTGAATCCGATCACTTTCCAGAAAATCAAAGAGCATGTCGCATCCGGACAAAAAATTCATTAAAAGTATTTATGGGTCTGCCGCCATTCTGCGGCAGACCTATTTTTCGTTTATCGGAGAGGTTATAAAGCAGAAAACAGATCACGCTGTGGTTTTCGCAGGCGACAACAGTTCGGCTTAGAACCCCAAGTCTGCGATGAGATCTTCTGTTTTCTTCTGCATGTTGGCCAGAATCTGAGGCAAGTTCGCTTCACGCCCCGGATACATGGTGCTCACAACATAATCCCCTTATGTCTTGAGGATATCCGCCATGTAAGGATTGTTTTGGTCGCCAGGAGCTTGGGATCATTCATCTGGGAGATGCGGGGCGGGATGGAACCGGTGCCGTATTCAGTCCACAGATCCAGGTTATTTTCCGAATACCACTTCAAAAATGCTTTGGCCTCTTCCAGATGCTCTGTCTGTTTGTAGGCCATTGTTGCGTTATAGGCTGTGATCTCTGCGGGAGCACCGGCAGAAGGCCCTTTCATTTGTCCAGTCCGGAGTTCTGCTGTCTTCCTTCCAGACACCGCCGCCATTGCTGACAAACCTGTTTAAAAAGAGAACGTCTGGGGCTTCCGGGAATCACCTCAACGACAGCTCACGCGGCAATGCGGAAGGAGGGCGGCGTGACTCTGTTCCGGAAACAGATGCCCAGCGCCAAAACGGATACCACTCCACCGCCATGCCCACGACCGGAGCGCTGGCCGCTTCCTAGTACGAATCTCTCCTGTATGAGGTGGGAGCGGCGATGGGGCGGGAATCTCGTGCAGGGGATGTTGAAATCCTCATCCGCCCCGGCGCCAATCTTCGCCGGTCTCCCCTATGCGGGCGCAATTTTGAGCATTTTTCGGAGGATCCGGTTCTCACCGGCGAACTGGCCGGCGCATTTATCTGCGGTGTACAGAGCGAGCATGTGGCGGCGAGTTTAAAGCACTATGCCGCCAACAATCATGAATATGAACGCATGACGGCCAATGCCGTCATCTCCGAACGCGCATTACGCGAGGTTTATTTGCGTTTTTTTGAAATCACCGTCGAAAAGGGCGGCCCATGGACGATGATGACCGCCTACAATCAGGTCAACGGCGATTGGGTTAACAGCAGCGAACATCTGATGAAGGAAATCCTCCGCGAGGAATGGGGATGCGAGGGTATCGTGATATCCAATGCCCTTGCTGTCCATAAAAACAAGATGGAGGCGCACCGGTGCGGCATGGACATGGAAACCGCCGATGTAAAAATCCACAACCACTTCCTTCTCGAGGCTGTGAATGCCGGGGAATTCCCGGTCTCCAGACTGGACGAAATTGTCCGCCGTATTCTGCAGCTTCAACTTTTCCTCCACGAGGAAGCGCCCGAATCTCCGCCCGATCTGGATGCCGGACATATTCTGGCTCGGCGCGCCGAGGAAAATTCCATGGTACTGCTCAAAAACGATGGGGTACTTCCGCTGGATCCTGAGGTCGGAAGCATTGCCGTTATCGGCAGCTTTGCTAAGCTTCCGGACTATATGGGCGGCAGCGGCTAGTATGAATGGGCGTCTGGTGGAAAATGCCTAGGACGAGATACAAAAGCTGGCTGGGAAAAATCTTACCCTGCGTTACACTTCCGGATATCCAATCGAATCCGGAAACAATTTTCAGCCGGGGAATCCCTGCAAACTGGATCCCTATGGGCCTGAGGCTGAAGCGCTTCTGAATGAGGCCGCATCCGCCGCCCACGGCGCTGGCACCGCTCTTGTCTTTGTCGGCACGCCATTCCCTGTCGAGTGTGAGGCGTTTGATCGGGAAAACCTGCTTCTGCCCAAATTGCAGCGCCGGCTGATAGAACGGATTCTGGAGGCAAACCGCCGCACTGTATTGATTGTAAGTACTGGCTCCGCATCCGATCTGTCCGCCTATTCCGGCAAAGCGGCCGCGATTTTAGAGACATGGTTCGGCTGTGAGTCCATGGGCAGTGCCACTGCCCGAGTCCTTTTCGGTCTGGCCGAACCCGGCGGACGCCTTGCCTAGACCTACCCCCTCCGCCTTGAGGATACACCCGGCTACCACAGCTTCCCTATGGGGAACATTACCAGCCGGATATCCTCTACAGCGAAGATAACTATATCGGTCACCGCTGGTATGTAAAGAAGAAACTTCCTGTCCTCTATCCGTTTGAACACGGACTGTCCTATACGACCTTTGAAATCAGCGGCCTAAATGTTTCCTCCGAAGGAATTCACACCCGGCAAGACTGTCCAGGTATCCGTACATATCAAAAACATCGGGAAACGGAGCGGTTCTCAGGTCCTTCAGCTCTATGTCCGCTATCCGGAGGCCTCTGTCGATCGACCCGAAAAGGAGCTGAAGGCCTTCTGCAAAGTTTTTTGCAGCCCGGGGAAGAAACCGCCGCCGTTATGACCTTAAACCGGCGGGCATTTACTTGGTATCCCACCCAGAAAAAGGATTGGATCGCAGAAGACAGTGCTTTTGAACTGCTCCTGGGCATCTTCTCCCAGGAAATCCTGCTGCGGAAAACGATAATTCTCCATTCTGACGAACAGCCCATCCGCTATGTGGAAATGACCCCTCTGGGATGGTTCTTAAAGGATTCCCGGATTAAGGAAATCATTTCCACCTATCCGCCCGAAGTGGAAGAATTCTGCTTTAATCCCATCATTGGCACAGCGATGCCCATCTATCGCCTTATCGAACCGCGATCTGTCGGACTTCAATTTTCCCCCAGCCTGCTCTCTCCAGAAGAGCTCCGGGAAATCCTGCGCAAAATGAATCGGGAAAATCAGATTATCTCTTGAAAAGTGTCCGGTTTGTCATCTGACAGTCGCGGACATTTTTAAATTGATACCGCCGAAAATATATCAGGAAACGGAATTTTCTTCCTGAAGAAAAACGAAACTGCTGTGACAAAATAAAAAATGAAAACGATTTCTATCCTTCCTTTATTATGTGCTTTTCCCCCTTTAGCGCAATCCTCCAGTATAATAAAAAAACGGAAAATCGGATAAAAACTCCCTGTTATAGTCGAAGAGGTACGAACCATACTAGTAAGGCAAACGCAATTCGGTGTTTAAGCCCGATTCATCGGTTATCAAAGCTAAAAAGAATAGGAGTGTAGAAATCATGTCCAATAATTCTAAATCCAGCAATAATCCTGTTGTCCCCGAGGCGCGCGAGGCGCTTGACCGTTTCAAGATGGAGGCTGCCAGCGAAGTTGGCGTCAACCTCAAGCAGGGCTATAACGGCGATCTGACCTCCCGTGAGGCGGGTTCCGTCGGCGGCCAGATGGTTAAGAAGATGATCGAAGCCTACGAGAACTCCATGAAGTAACCTTTCCCCATTTCGTATGAAGAGACCGCCGCGGGTATCCGCGGCGGTCTCTTCCTGTTTGGCCTCTCAAAATTCCTCTTCGGAAAAAATCGTCTCGATCACGCGCCGGGATCCGGGCGGCGAATAGCGCCACATATCCAGATGCCCTCCATGGAAAAAGTATTCCGGCATGATCTGTGTGCCGCAGCTTCCGGATGCGTCAAACGCATCGACAATGATGAGCTTCACCTTCATCTTCTCCGGGATGAGGTTTTTGATATAGACACTGGCCTGCTGCCCGGGGAAGACGTTCTCCTTCGGTTCGGCCAGACCGGCCAGATTCGGTGTGAGCTCGACGAAAATCCCATAATCCTCCACACTGCGCACAATTCCCGCCACCGTGGCCCCGCAGGTAAACCGCATGGCGTTTTCCTCCCATGTCCCTAGGAGCTCTTTATGCGTAAGGGAAATCCGTCCATCTGCATCGACCGACTTGACGACAGCGCGGATGTCCTGCCCCACCCGGAAGCGATCGCTCGGATGAGAGATGCGGGAGACGGAGATACAGTCGATGGGAATGAGCGACGATATCCCACAGCCGATGTCCACGAAGCATCCGAACGGTTCCAGATGTGTCACACGGCAGTCGACCACATCGCCACAACGCAGCCCGTCGAGGCGGCCATGCTGGCACATCTCCTGTACCCGGCGCCGGGAGAGTATCGGACAGAGCGCCCCGTCTGCGCCGCGGCGCAGCTCCGTGATGATAAAGCATACAGGCTTATTGACACGGGAAATAATGGCGATGTCCCGTGTCGTACCCTCTTCAATTCCCACTGCACATTCGACTCTTGGGATAATCCCCCGGCAGCACCCGAGATCCACTATCAGATTATGTTCGCTGTCGCAGACAACAGCACGCCCCTCCAGTACACGCTGTGTCACAAACGCCTCCTGCAGCGCCGCCGTACTGCGCAGCATAGCACGGTTATACGGCGTATCGATCAGCAGTCCCTCGGGTTTATAGCACGTCATTTACGTTGCCTCCTCAAGATGTTCGCATTTTTGCGTTCAGCCGTTTTGTCGCCGCGGAGTTTTCCGCACGTGCTATTTCTATTCGGGAGCCCGCCGCTTTATTCCCACGAGACCGCCGCTGACGCGGCGGTCTCTCCAAAAATGATTTTTATCGTAAAAGTCGACCTTCTTCCGGCAAGGGAAATATATCAGCAGAGCCGCTGCAAAATCGCAGCGGCTCCAAATGGAAATACTTCACCAAAAGATTTTTACGAGGGGGGAAGCTCGTCAAACGCGCGGACATGCAGCGCACCGAGGTTGATGAGCTGTGCTTCCACCTCACGCCGGCGTGAAGTGGAACAGGTGACACGCATCGTCGCATTATTGGAAACGGTGTCGCTCCCCGGCTGCCCGGCCGCGCCCGTATCACCCAGATAAACCGGCAGGGCGATGGGTCCGGCCGAACTGCCTCCGGGTGCGCCGAGTGTTGCCATGCCCACCGCCGTAAACGGCAGCACACCGCCCATGCGTGTTCCCTCCGGCGGCGGAGTGCTGATCTCAATATCTTTAATTCCCGGGATCTTTGCCCGCAGACGTCCGGCCGCCAGCTCCGCAAAATCCACCGTGTCAAAACTGCATAGAATAGTGGTTTTCATTGTTCCTTTCCTCCTTTAACGGATTCCGTCCCTCCTATTGTGCCCCCGGCCGTCCGGCCGTATTCTTCCTCTTTCCCTTGACAGACGGGTGGGAAGTGCGTATAATAGCAAAAGAATACTGGATTAGGAGACATTGAATACCGACAAGGAGTATCCGCGTGGAAAACAATCAGGATGTCATTTTAGAGCTGCGGGATATTGTGAAGGGCTTCGGCGGCACCCCGGTACTGCAGGGAATCAGCCTCTGCATCCGCCGGGGCGAGTTCATCACGTTTCTGGGATCGTCTGGCTGCGGGAAAACGACGACGCTGCGCATCATCGCCGGACTGGAGACACCCGACAGCGGGCGTGTCCTGCTCGGCGGAACAGATGTGACCGACACGCCGCCCAACCTGCGCGACGTCAATACAATTTTCCAGAATTACGCGCTGTTCCCGCACATGAATGTGGAACAGAACATCGGGTACAGCCTGCGCCTGCGCCGGGTGGCGAAGGATGAAATCCGCCGGCGTGTGGAAGAGATGTTGCGCTTGGTCCAGCTCGAAGGTTTCGGGCGGCGTATGCCTCACGAGCTCTCGGGCGGACAGCGCCAGCGTGTGGCCATCGCGCGGGCGGTGATCAATAACCCTTCCGTCCTGCTGCTGGACGAACCGCTGGGCGCTCTCGATCTCCAGCTCCGCCGCCAGATGCAGCAGGAGCTCAAGAGGCTCCAGAAGAAGCTGGGGATCACCTTCCTGTATATTACGCACGATCAGGAAGAAGCTATCAATATGTCCGACCGCATTGTCGTTATGAACGAGGGGCGGTTTGAGCAGATAGGCGCCCCGGCTGAAATTTACGACCACCCGCGCACAAGCTTTGTCGCCCGGTTTATCGGCACAGCCAACCTCTTCACCGGCATGGTGGAGGAAATCCGGGACGGCGTCGCTTCGGTGCGTCTGCCGTCGGGCGAGGTGGCGTATGCGGCCGCTCCCGAGGAAGGGGTGCTTCCCCTCGACCGGGAAGCTACTTTCTGTGTACGCGGAGAAAACATCCTCACCGGCGCAGACAAGCCGCCCTTCTCCGTATCGGCGCTCGTGGCTGAAAACAGTTATGTGGGCGGGATGCTGCGCATCGTCTTCACTCTGCCGGACGGGCGGGAAGTTATCTCGAGCCGGCAGGGCGTACACGCGCACATCCGGCAGGGGGAACAGGTGTCCCTCCACTGGCGTGCGCAGGATGCCGTCTTTGTCGATCTGGATCAGGAGGGTGCGAAGTGAAGCTGTCACAGAAGCGTCCCCGGCGTGACCACACAGCCTTTTTCATGGTGCTGCCGCTGTATGTGTTCACCCTGATTTTCGTCTTTTTCCCTCTGCTGTATATCCTAGGGATGAGCTTTCTCAAAAAGGATGTCCTGTGGGGTGTCACCAACGAACTGACACTCGATAATTACCGGATGCTGTTCGATCCGGTGTATCTCAAGACGTTTTTCGATTCCTTAAAGCTGGCCTTTGCCACCACCGCCATCACAACGCTGGTGGGATATCCGTTCGGCTACTTCATGGGCAAGCTCCCGCCCAAACGGCGCGGCGGACTGATGCTCCTGGTGGTTGTCCCGTTCTGGACCAACGCGCTCGTGCGTATCTACGGGTGGATGATCATCCTGCGGACAAAGGGTGTCCTCAACGGGCTGCTGCTGGGGCTGGGCGTCATCGACAGGCCGGTGAAAATCCTCTATACCTATGGCGCCGTCCTCATCGGTATGGTCTATTCCCTCCTGCCGTTTATGATCCTGCCGGTCTATTCAAGCGTGGAAAAAATGGACTGGTCGCTGGTGGAGGCCTCGCGCGATCTGGGCGCGAACGCGGCAGAAGCTTTCTTCACCGTCACCCTCAAATTGACACTGCCGGGCGTCCTCTCGGGATTTGTGCTGGTGTTTGTGCCATCCATCGGACTCTTCTTTCTTTCGGATCTCCTGGGCGGGGGGAAAATCATGCTGGTCGGAAACCTCATTAAAAACCAGCTCCTTGAGGCGCGCAACTGGCCGTTCGGCGCGGCGCTCTCGGTGGTCATGATGGCGATGACACTCCTTATCATCGGCCTCTACCGCAAAGTGACCCATTCCAAGGATTTGGAGGGATTTTTCTGATGGCAATGGCGGGAAGCGGAAAACACCGGCTGCATCTTTCCAGTCTTTTTCTGGCGCTGGTCATCCTGTTTATGTATCTGCCGGTCGTGATGGTCGTCATCTACTCCTTCAACAATTCGAAGAGCGACGTCGTCTGGGCAGGCTTCACACTCGACTGGTACGCGAAGCTCCTTCATAATACATCCCTCATGGATGCTCTCCTCAACAGCCTGATTCTGGCTGTATGCTCCTGCGCGGTGTCGGCCGTCATTGGCACTGTCGGGGCGGTAGGGATCGTGCGGTGCGATCTGCGCACAAAGGGGCTTCTGGAAAACGCGTCCATGCTGCCGATTATGATCCCGGAAATCATCCTCGGCATGGTGTTTCTGGCCTTCTTTTCGCTGCTCGGCCTCCCCTTCGGCATGGTGACGCTGATTCTGGCGCATACTACGTTCTGCATCCCCTATATCTTCATCGTCGTCAAGGGGCGTCTCAGCGGTATCGATCGGTCCATTGGCGAAGCAGCAAGGGATCTCGGCGCGAGTGAAGCGCGGATGTTCTTCGATATTACGCTCCCCCTCATCATGCCCGCGGTCGCTTCGGGGACACTGCTGGCCTTCGCCATGTCGCTCGACGATGTGGTGATCAGTTTCTTTGTGACCGGCGCGCAGACAAACACGCTGCCGATCAAGATTTACTCACAGATCAAGCTGGGCGTCAGCCCAGAGATCAACGCCCTGTGCACGCTCATGCTCGGGGGCACGTTTCTGCTCATTCTGGTTTCACGCCGTATCGGCGCAGTCAAGCGCACGGGAAAGCGCCGTTCTGCACCGCGAGGCGAAGGAGACCTGTAAAACCATCCATCCCGACAGAAAAGAAGGAGGATTTCCCCTATGAACGCAACCAAAAAGACCCGAACAGCCGCTGTCCTGCTCTGCGTAGCGCTGGCAATGAGCGCCGGCGGCTGCAATAACGCCGCAGCGCCGGACGCTTCCCCCACTCCGGAGACTTCTCCCTCCTCGGACGCTTCTTCCGCTCCGCAGGACACGGTGCCGGAAGTGTCCGGCGAAGAGAAGGCGCTCAATATCTTCACGTGGGACGGCTACTTCCCCGAAGACGTGATGAACGACTTCACCTCCCAGACCGGCGTCAAGGTGAACTACTCAAATTTCGAATCGAACGAGGAGATGCTCACCAAGCTCGAAGCCGCGAATGCGGGCGACTATGACATCATCGTCGTGAGCGACTACATGGTGGAAATCATGGCCAAACGCGGCGGCCTGCTCGCGGAGCTGGATAAATCGAAGATCCCTAACTACGCGAATCTTGACGAAGCGTACATCAGCCAGTTCTACGATCCTGACAATCTCTACACCGTCCCCTATGGCCCCGGATCCCCGCTACTCATCTACGATCCTGCCACGTGCCCTGTCAAAATCGAAGGGTATGCCGATCTGTGGGATCCGCAGCTGGAGGACAGCCTCGCGCTCATGGATTCGGCCCGCGTCATCATCGGCATCACGCTCAAGACCCTCGGTGAGGACTTCAACTCTACCGACGAAGCCGCCCTTGAACGCGCGAAGGAGAAGCTCATCGAGCTCAAGCCCAACATCCGCACGATGTCCGTCAACCAGCTCCAGGAGGCCGTTCTGAGCGGGGAAGCGAGTGTCGGGTTCCTCTTCACCTCCCAGGTCGCTACAGCCAAGACGATGAACCCGGATCTGGAGATCGTCTATCCCAAGGAGGGGCTGGGTTTCGGCATCGACACGCTGGCCGTTCCGCTGAACGCGCCGCATAAGGAGAATGCGCACGTCTTTTTAAACTACCTGCTCGAGGGTGAGACCGCCGCGCGGGTATCGACCCAGATCCAGTATCTCTGCCCGAATACGGCAGCGCAGGAGTTCCTGCCCGACGAGTACCGCAATAATCCGGCCTACGCCATCCCAGGCGACCTGCTCAAGGCAGCGGACTTTGCCAAGGACGTTGGCGAAGCGACGGCGCTGTATGACAAAATCTGGACCGAATTTAAACAGGCCTGATGGCAAGGGTACTATGCACCCTTGCCATCCAATAAAGTTATTTTTGACTTCAAAGAAGTCAAATTTTGTCCGCACGCGGAC
>CATJVQ010000043.1 GCA_949743955.1 uncultured Oscillospiraceae bacterium
CGGAGCAGATATTAACCGTTGCTATACGATGCTCCATGCGCTCACCTCAATCACATTATACGATATTCGGTACGAATAATCAAGAATGAGCCAAAACAATTGGGACCATACTTTTTTGCTTGTCCAATCGTTTTGGCTCATTCTCTCTATATGTTAGAATGCTTGTTCCATCTCGATACTCTTTTAAAGGCTGCTATTAGATGTCCCTCATCCATAATTTTGACTTTTTCTAAGACACGGCGGGCAATGCCGTCATTATATGCTGCCATATATGCTGCCATGTGGTAAGGCAATTGGAGGTCCCCTGGATAGGAACTTTGTGAAAATTTTTGTCTTTTGTTTATAAGTATGCGAAACGGTTCTATATCACCATCCCAGTCGTGTTTCTCCGCATACAGAGCAATTAGATCTACCACAATATCATCGATTTGCTTTTGTTGTTCAACAAGATTCTGATATCTCGCAGCTATGTCTGCCTCTTCAAAGGGCTGAAGGAGATATTCCTTCTGGTGGAGCATTCCATTGATTGCTGTGACTAGGGCCTGATGAAGTTCAGACTCTTGAATTGTTGGGGAATTCGTACAGTATTTCGTTCCATTTCTGAGCCGGTTTTGACAGTGCCATACAATGCGAGTTTTTCCATTCCTTTTCCATGTACAGCGGCGATATGGAGAATTGCACGCCCCACAAATTAAAATCCCAGACAATGCATATTTGCCGGAGTAAATCACCTGTTTTTGCGACGGTTCTGGAAGTTTTTCCGGGGACCTGGCCGTAGTACGTCGAGCCATCTCATCTTGAACAAGCGCATTGGCAGCTGTTTTGCTGCGCTTCCTGGCTAGTGGAAACACGGCAGTATGCCGCAACCAGCAGTTTTTCTGGCCTTTCCTCTGTCCCATCAACTCTTGCTGGGACTTCAATGATTTCCCTTTGCCCATTCATTCTGCAGACCTCCAATTCCTAGCCAAGCGCAAAACGCACAGTGAATTTCTGGATGAGCATAAGTTCCTCCATTCTTCCCTTGCTTAGTCTGCAGACCAATAACATTTGTAGCTTCAATCCACTTTTTTGCGGTAAGTGTTGACGAAGGACTTCTCAATTCTTCCAGAAGCGTCTCATAACCAGTTATGTTGAAATTTGTGTTATTCCTTAGCTGCCAGTAGTGCAGAAAAGCAATGGTATTCCCATCGCGCAGCCAACTCTGCACTGCATACCCAGAGCATTTTCAAACACCTTCTTTGCCGCTGCGGTCAGCGATATGTAATCTGCCGGTACATTAACATGTGATGACTCAAATTCTCCCAAAATCGCTAAACTATTTGGTCGAGGAATTCCAGTAGCCGCATCCGTTTGGTATCGGTCATATAGGAGTTGATCATACCACTCATATTCCAAATCAGAAATGAGCCCTTCCTGCAAAAGTTTTTTCAAAATTACTTCTTTAGCAATAAGCAACAAATGAAAATATGTCAACAAGCCGCTTATTCATTTAATATGGATGAGCGCCATGAACGGAGCGAAAAAATCCTTCTGCACTTAATGAGTAGCACCGCAGAGGAATTGCCTGGGTTTAGCCATCTCTTTTTTGAGAGATGTATTTTGATACATCGTGATGTGGACTTCCTCATTCGCTTAATGGAGTCTCAACAAAATGTTCACTTGTTACATACCTTTCTGGACTACCTGTATGAAAGTGATGAAGATATATGCGAATATGTATTGATCATAAAGGCAATAGGTGATGGTTTAGCTCAATCACATACAGAGTGGAATGGTCGTTTGATTATGAATGATCTGGTGAAGCGCGTAGTTCATTTGTTTGACAGAGGTCAGGATAATCCTCAAACCATAATCCCGGAAAGTGGCTTGTCCCATGGTTTTACAGAGTTCCCTTCCTTTTGCTACCTCCGTTAAAGAAGTATTACGCCAGCTTCAAGGATCAGGACGATCTCATCTCCATCGGGACCATCGGGCTCATTAAGGCCGTTTCCTCCTTCGACTGCGAAAAGGTCGCCAAATTCGCTACCTATACGAGCCGGTGCATTGAAAATGAAATCCTCATGAACTTCCGCAGCCGGCGCAAATTTGCGCAGGACGTCTTCATGGGCGATACCATCGACACAGACAAGGACGGCAACGCCCTCTCTTTCCAGGACATTCTGACAGATGAAAGCAACATCTACGACGAGATCGACCTGCGCATCAAGAGCGAACAGCTTCACCACTTTATTGCGGGGGCACTCGAGCCGCGGGAGCGGGAGATCCTCTACCTGCGCTACGGCTTACAAGGCGCGCACCCGCTGACCCAGCGGGAAGTGGCAGAAAAGCTGGGGATCTCCCGTTCGTATGTCTCCCGCATCGAGAAAAAAGCCATTGGAACACTTCGGGGCCTATTCGGACAGACAGTGGAATAATCTGTCATATTCGGTCGGATCATTTACCGGCGGCAGGCAGGTGTTTCCGCGGCAGACATAAAAGGTGGTTTTCCCGTTTTTTAAAGGATATGTGTCCGAGGGATCCACCACCAGCACCACCCCCTCCGGCGGAAGAATGAGCGCCAGCTTCCCCAAGTCTTCCCCGATTGCCGGGGCGACTGTCACCTGCACGGATGGCTCCCGGCTCTCCAGCAGGGAGAGCAGAGCCATGGCGTATCCGGTCGGGGCCTGCGACGCATGCGCGGTAAGGAATGCGAGCTGGCGCTGCGCCTCCCGCGCATAAACCTCCTTCCCGGTCAAACGGGACAGACGCACCAGATTCCACCCCATCAGAGAATTTCCGCTGGGGAGAGCACCGTCCCAGGTCTCCTTGGGGCGCAGGATCAGCTTCTCATTTCCCTCGCCGTAAAGGTAAAACCCGCCGTTTTCCCTGTCTGCAAACCGGGAGAGAGCCTCCCGGCACAGGCGCTCCGCCCGCTCTAAATACGTCCTCTTCAGCGTGGCCCCGTACAGCGCCAGCTGGGCGAAGAGATACGCGGCGTAATCGTCGAGGAAGCCGCCCACCCCCCGTTTCCCGGCCCGGAAGCTGACATGGAGGATACCGTCCGCGCACAGTTTCTCCGAGATAAACCGGTCCGCCTTCTGCGCCGCTTCGAGATAGACGCGCTCTCCGCTGTCCTGATACAGGCGGCACAGTGCGGATATCATCAAGGCGTTCCACGCGGTCAGGATTTTATCGTCCACGCGCAGGGAACAGCGACGGCGGCGGTACTCGCAGACGAGGGGGAGGAACCGGTCGAAGGAGCGGTCCTCCGGATCGCTGTGCAGAAGGTTGGGGATGCTCTTCCCCAGAAAATTCCCGGATGCGTCGATGCCGAAGCAGCGGTTGAACGCCTGCCCGTCCTTCTGCCCGAGAAGACGAACGGTTTCCTCCGGTGTAAAGAGATAGTACTTTCCCTCCTCGCCGCCGCTGTCCGCATCCTGCGCGCTGCAAAAGCCGCCCGCCGGGGAGGTCATTTCCCGCAGGGTGAAATCGGCCGTCCGCTTTGCGATCCTGCGGTACAGCTCTTTTTTCGTTACCTCGAAGGCCCTGCAGAAGGCCAGTATGAGCAGGGCGTTATCGTAGAGCATCTTCTCAAAGTGCGGCGCCAGAAAATACTCGTCCGTGGAATAGCGGCAGAAGCCGGAGCCGATGTGGTCGAACAGTCCGCCCCGATACATCTGTGTGAGCGTGTGTTCCGCCATTGCGAGGCATGCGGTGTCGCCCCGGCGCTCGTAAAACGCCAGCAGAAACAGGAGATTGTGCGGGGACGGAAATTTCGGCGCCCTGCCGAAGCCGCCGTTTTCCGGATCGTAGGCGCGCTTATAGAGGGCGGCGGCCCTGTCCGGCAGATCTTCGCAGGACGCGTCCTGCGCCGGTTCCTGCCGGCGAAGCTGTGCGACCAATTCCTTCGCCTGACCCAGCAGGGCCGGGCGGTTTTCTTCCCACTGCTCATGGATGAGCGCCAGCAGTTCCCGCAGGCCGGGCATACCGCCCCGGCTGGTCCGCGGAAAATATGTCCCCGCGAAGAAGGGTTCCTGTCCGGCGGTCATAAAGATGCTAGTGGGCCAGCCGCCGCTGCCGGTGAACGCCTGGCAGACCGCCATGTAGATGCTGTCGATATCCGGGCGCTCCTCCCGATCCACCTTGACGGCGACAAACCAGCGGTTGATGAGCGCTGCCGTCTCCGGATCCTCGAAGCTCTCGCGGGCCATTACATGACACCAGTGGCAGGCGCTGTACCCAATGCTGAGAAAGACAGGCTTATCCTCCTCGCGCGCCCGCCGGAACGCCTCCTCCCCCCAGGGATACAAATCCACCGGATTCTCCGCGTGCTCGAGCAGATAGGGGCTGGTCTCGTTTTGTAAATGGTTGCGCGGTTTGTTCATACGCTTCCTCCTGTTCGGAATGGATGGGGCAGCCTGCTGAGATCGTCCGTGGCCGGATTGTCGATGAGCGCGCCGTCCTCCGTGAACCGGGAGCCGTGGCAGGGGCAGTCCCACGATCTCTCCTGCGGGTTATAGCGCAGAGCGCAGCCCATGTGCGGGCACCGGGGAGCAGTGGGCGTCAGCAGTCCCAGCGCCGATTCCCAGAGGTTCAGCGCCGCCTGCGGGCGCAGGATGCTCCTGGACGGCGAAAAGACGGCAGCATAGGGGTTGTCCCGGCCCTGCGCCAGATCGGTGAGAATCATCGCGGCGAGCATGGAGGAGGTCATTCCCCATTTGCCGAAGCCGGTGGCGGTATAGAGACCGGGCGTCCCTCTGGCGTACTGCCCGATATAGGGGATGCCGTCGAGCGTCATGCAGTCTTGGGCGGCCCAGTGGGAGACCTCCTTCGCCTCTGGGAAATGGCGGCGGGCAAAGGCCTCCGGATCCCGCCACCCGCTGCCGCGCTTCCCCGTGCGGTGTCCGCCGCCACCCAGCAGGAGGAGGCTTCCCCAGCTGCGGAAGGACAGCCCTTTCCTGTCCTCATCCACATACATCCCACGGATGGGCGGGACGTTTTCCAGCGCCAGCTCATAGCTGCGGTGCTGGTACAGTTTGATAAAATAGCCGCCGTGCTTATTTAAGATGGGGAAATGCGTGGCGACGATGATGCTCTTCGCCGATATGCTTCCGCCATGGGTGACAACCTTTCCGGGCATCAGCTCGAGTACCTTCGTGCATTCAAAAATACGCAGATCTTTGGCGACAGCGGCCGCAAATTTGAGCGGATGAAACTGGGCCTGCCGCGGGAAGCGTACAGCGCCCGCGACAGGAAACGGCAGCGGCAGGTCTGATACAAATTCGGCGTCGAAGCCCAGCCGGTCCAGCGCGGCGAGCTCACGGTCGATCTTTTGGCGGCTGTCAAGGGAATAGACGAAGGCGTCCTGCTCCTCGAAATCGCAGTCGATGTCCCGGCAGAGCGTGCGGTATTCCTCCAGCGCCGCCTGATTGGCCTCCAGATAGAGGCGGGCTGTTTCGGCGCCGAACGTGCGGATCAGCCGGTCATAGAGGAGCCCGTGCTGGGAGGAGAGCTTCGCCGTGGTGTTTTTCGTGGTCCCGCCGCAGATGCGGTCCGCCTCCACGAGGGCGTAATCCACGCCCGCCCGGGAGAGGCGGTGTGCGCAGAGGAGCCCCGCCATCCCGCCGCCGATGATGAGTACATCCGTTTTCAGGTTTGTCTTTAGAGGGGCAAAGCGGGGCAGGGAGGCCGTCCGTGTCCATATGGAGTCCATTCGATCACCTCACGGCTTAGCTTGACCCCATTCTCTCCGATTATGCCGTTTTTCCGTTTGACAAGTCCCGCTCCGGCGTGTATAATATTTTTAACTGTTATCGAGGCGTAGCTCAGTTTGGTAGAGTGCCTGGTTTGGGACCAGGATGCCGCAGGTTCAAGTCCTGTCGCCTCGACCAGGATTACAGGGATCTGCGGACCGGAAAGTTCGCGGATCCCTTTGCTTTTTGGGGCGTTTGCGGGCGGCGTCCGGAGCAGAGAGCGTGCCGTAATCTTTACGGATACATCTCGTGCAGATTTTTAACATCTCATGCAGGAGGACTTGACAGGCGGGCGAAATTTGATATCATACAATAATAAGGGACTGATACTCTGCGGAGGATCGGTCCCTTTGCTTTTCCGCTTCTTTGTAAGCTCGGGAAAGCGTGAAGGACATTCCGCAGTCCCTGCAATATTTCTGTTTTGATAAGGAGGCCGTTATGAAAAAATTTTGGATCCGCATCCTCGCATGCGCGCTCTGTCTCTGCCTATGCCCTGTCTCGGGATTGGCGGCGGAGGATGCCGGTGCAGCCACCCTCGGTGCGTCGCAGACGGAGAAAGCGCCGGATACATCCGGGCTCTGCCCGCACCATACCGCGCACACAGCGGAATGCGGCTACACGGAAAATACCCCCTGCGCTTACGACTGCAAAATCTGTAAGGTCCAGGCGCTGATCGACGCCCTGCCCGGAGCGGCGGAGGTTACAGAGGCAAACACGGAAGCGATCAGGGCGCAGCTTGAGGCGGTCCTTACCCTCTTCCGGGATCTGACAGAAGAGGAACAGGCGCAGGTAGACCTGATCCGGTGTCTGGCATTGCAGGCCATACTCGACCCAGCGAATACTCCCGTTCCGGCGGCGGGAACCATAACGGTCCCGCTGGACTTTACTAACGTGGGCAGTGGCGCGGGACAGACCCCCGCTGTGGGATCGGGCTACCAATGGTCGGGCGATGCGTTGGGCGGTTATCTACTGGAATTGACGGATTTCAAGATGGAGTTGACAGAGTATACCGATTCGGACGTTGCTGCCATCAAGGTCCCCCTTGATGGAGAATTGACACTGCGCGTCAGCGGCCAGAATTCATGTGATCTTGGTCCCTGCCAATCCGTTTTCTGGACCAACGACAGCGATGGCGGCAGTGCGCTTACAATACAGGGATCTGATAAGCAGTCCAGTTCATTGGAAGTCATATCAGACGGATCGATCTTCATGGCAGGGCAGGATCTGCATATTAAGGATGTGACCATAAAAGCAACCACCAATCAGGCCGGTGTTATTTCCAAGCACGGGAACATCATTTTGGAATCTGTTGATCTTACGATCGATTCGCAGGGATGGGCCGCCGCCTGCATTGGCACAGATCATGGAGACGTGACCATACAGGACAGCACATTGAATTTGCATACCGGCAATGATGGTTTATTTATAGAAGGAGATATCACTGTTATCGACAGCGATATAAATATTTCGGCTCGATTTAACGCGGGTATTGTTGCCGGATATTTCTTGGATGGAAATTATGAGCCCGGCGTTACACCGGGACGAACAATCACCTTTTCCGGTAATTCCAACATTTCTATTGATGCCGCCAGTGCGGCCTATGGGATCTGTGTTCAGGGAAAATTGCTCCTTGAGGATCCGGTTTCGATAACAGCAAGAGGGAGCGCTGCCGCGTTTGGAATTTTTGAGGGCATTGAACTGAAGAATATGGCCGTTACAGAGCCTATGGATGGTGTTATCACCCCGCCTGCCGGAAATTCAAAAATACACACTGTTCGAAGTGGAGAAACGATAGCTGCCTCTGCCAAACTTGAACCTGTTCAGTTAACGGCTGATGTTAGTCAAACATCTTTTCCCTATGGCGGCGGTACTGAGATTACCGTTACCTCAACCCCCGAACTGACGGCCTCGGTATCTATTTACAAGGGAGAAGCCCAAGTGGGGAGTGGGAATCTCGGAGATCCGGTTCTTGTTGACAGCACTCGACTGGGAATTGGCAGCCATACTCTGACGGTAAAACTTCAGCAGAACAAAGGAAACGTGTTTAAAGATGTTGCCGTTACCGTTACCGGTGTTGCCCCCGTTGTGACCGCCCCGAACGCCTCCGCCCTTCAGAAGGGGCAGAAGCTGTCCGAATCTGTTCTGACCGGCGGCTCCGTCATCAACCCTGATATAAACCAGCCTATTGAGGGGACATGGAGCTGGAAGGATGGAACCATCCTCCCCACCGTGGAAAACAGCGGTTATACCGTCGTATTCACCCCGGCGGACAGCACTTACGACATAATCGAATGGACGATACCTGTGCAGGTGCAGGAGACACAGGTTTTGGTAGAAAACGGCCTGACCGTTATCCCGGTAGGGCTGAAACCGCTGTTTGAGAGTATTGCCGCCATTGAAGACGAGCTGCGGACCCGGGTCACGGCGGTGCTCAGCGATGTGGGAGATCAGATCGTCTTTTGCGATATGCGCCTGCAATATCGGGAAAACGGCATATGGGTGGACGTAGATCCGAATAATTTCCCCGATGAGGGTGTGGACGTCACTCTTGCTTACCCCGAGGGGACTAATGGAATCGAGTATACTTTCACGGTTCAGCACATGATTTCCTACGGGACGGATGCCGGAAAAGTGGAAACGATGTCGTATACCCCGCTCCCGGAGGGACTTCGCTGCCACTTTACCAGCCTGTCCCCAGTAGCGATCGGCTGGCAGCAGAAAGGGACGGAGACCCCGGAGCCGACTCCGCCGCCCGTGACGCCGGGTAGACCTTCGGCTCCGGTATCCACAGGCTCCGGCGGCGGGAGCAGCTCTGACCCCGTCCAAAACGATGAATACGACTTCTGGCAGAGCGTGCGCAAAAAGATTGAGGCCGCCGGGCGGGGGGATACCGTGACTGTCAATCCCCGCGGCTATGAGCGGATGCCGAAAAGCGTCATGGACGCGCTGCGGCAGAAGGACGGCGTCACCCTCGTCCTTCTCCGGGACGGCGGGGAGGAGATTGTCATCCCCTCTGAAAAGGCGCTCGACGAAGCGATGCAGGTCTATTATCCGCTGCCGTATCTGGAAGGGATTGATTTCGGCGCCGGAGAACCGGTCCTGTCCCGGGTGGAGGAAAGCGGGAGCAAGCCCAACCCCGGCACCGGCGGATGGAACCCCGCGTGGGGACCGGTAAAAAACTGACAGCCCCCATAAGGTCACACCGCCCCCGGCACGAGCCCTCACAGGGTCCGTGCCGGGGGCGGTGCATCAGATGACGAATCCGCCGTTTGGGGAGAGAACCTGCCCGGTGAAGAAGCTCCCGCCCTCTCCGGCGAGGAACAGGATGGCGCGCGCCACATCCAGCGGTGTGCCCAGGCGGCCGAGGGGCGTCTCATCGGCGAGGGCGGCGCGGGCGGAGGCGTCCAGCATGGCGCACATGTCGGTGTCAATGACACCGGGCGCCACGCAGTTGACCGTGATGCCCGAGGGCCCCACTTCCTTCGCCAGCGCCCGCGTCATGCCGATGAGCGCGGCCTTCGCGGCGGAGTAATGCACCTCGCAGGAGGCCCCCGTCTGCCCCCACATGGAAGCGACGTTGACAATCCTCCCCCCGCCGCGGCGGAGCATCCCCGGCAGGACACACTGGCAGCAGTGGAACGCGCCTGTCACCGTGACGGCGAACATGCGCTCCCACTCCTCCGGCGTGATGTCGCCGAACAGCTTTTGTTGGGCGATGCCTGCGTTATTGACAAGCAGATCCACCCCTCCCAGCCGTTCCTCGACAGCGCGGCACATGCGCTCCACTTCCTCCCGCACAGACACGTCCCCGCCGACAGCGAACGCGTCGCACCCGCTCTCGCGCAGGGCGGCGGCGGCGTCTTCGGCCTGCGTGCGGCTATGGAGGTACCCGAGCGCGACGCGCCACCCATTTTCCCCCAAAAGGCGCGCCGCCGCAAGCCCGATGCCGCGGGAGGCGCCTGTCACGAACGCGACCGGGCTCCTCATTCCATCAGGAACACGCGGCGCAGCTCGCGCTGTGCGCCCGTGAGCGGATCGAATTCCATCGTCATGACATCCTTCATATATTCGTTCCACCGCGCGACGACGGGGCTCTCCCCCTGCACCCTCGCCGCGTGTTCGATGCCCTTCGTACACTCATAGTAGCCGAAGAGCTCGTTCCCCACGTTCCAGATGGTGTAGTTCCGTATCCCGGCCTCTTTGAGGACGTCCAGCATCTCGGGCCAGATCTCGTCGTGACGGCGCCGGTATTCCGCGAGGCATCCCTCGTGCACGACGGCTTTCCACGCATAGCGTTCCATGGCGATCCCTCCTGTATTTGGGTGATTTTCTCATCTATCATACCGTCCGGCGCGGAAGATGTCAACTGATCCTTGCAAGCCCGGCGGCTTCGGTGTAAGATAGTTATAACAGGTATCAAAGATTAAGGAGGCAACGGAATGCAGAGCTTTACATTTTATTCTCCGACCGAGATCGTCTTTGGCCGGGGCGCGCAGGAGCAGACAGCGCAGAAGGTAAAAAAATACGGCGGCACGCGGGTATTCTTACTTTACGGCGGCGGGAGTGTCCGCAAAAGCGGCCTGCTGGGCGAGGTGGAAAAAACGCTCGCCGACGCGGGAATCGAGTTCCGGTCGCTGGGAGGTGTGCAGCCCAACCCGCGCCTGGCGTTCGCGGAGGAGGCGGCGAAGGAGGCGTCCCGGTTCGGGGCGGACTTCATCCTAGGTGTCGGCGGCGGGAGCGTGCTCGATACGGCCAAAGCTGTCGCGCACGGGGTGGCCAACTCGGATGTGCCGCTGTGGTCGTTCTGGACAAGGGAGGCCCCGCTGGAGAAGACGCTCCCCGTCGGGGCCGTGCTCACTATCTCGGCCGCCGGCAGTGAGACGAGTGACTCCGCTGTCCTCACCAATGAGGCGGCAGGGCAGAAGCGGGGCCTTTCCACGAATCTGAACCGCCCGCGTTTCGCTATCATGAACCCGGAACTGACGTTCACGCTGCCGCCGTATCAGATCGGCTGCGGTATTGTGGATATCATGATGCACACACTCGATCGGTACTTCACCCCCACCCGCGGCAACGCCCTGACCGACGAATGGGCGGAAGCGCTTCTGCGCGTCGTCGTCGAAAACGGGACGCGCGCGCTGGAGGATCCGCATGATTACGACGCTATGAGCGAGCTGATGTGGTGCGGCAGCCTCTCGCACAACGGCCTGACAGGCCTGGGAGCGAAGATGGATTTCGCCGTCCACCAGCTCGGGCATGAGCTGAGCGCTAAGTTTGACGTCGCGCACGGGGCGAGCCTGTCGACTGTCTGGGGCGATTGGGCGAGGGAAGTCTGCGGCGAGCATCCCGAGCGCTTTACGCGGTACGCGAAAAACGTCTGGGGGGCGGCGTCCGCGGAAGAGGGCATCGAAGCGACTGTGCGCTATTTCCGCTCCATCGCGATGCCCACGTGCTTTACAGAGCTGGGCATCGGTGTGCAGACGGAGGAGACCGTCGCTGATCTGGCGCGCCGCTGCTGCTGGGACGATAAGCGCACCATCGGCAGCTTCAAGGTCCTCGGCCGGGAGGAGATTGCCCGGATCTATACCGCGGCGAACCGGTGACATCTGTGAAAAAGCGGGACAGGGAAAACCCTGTCCCGCTTTTGATTATTCCTCCACCTGCACGAACTCTGTCACCTTATCGACAAACACGATGCCGTCGAGGTGGTCGATTTCGTGGCACAGGCACTTGGCGAGATCCCCCTCGCCGGTCACTTCGAAGGGCTGCCCGTTTTCGTCGAGGGCGCGCACCGTCACCTTCCACGGGCGCTGGACGTTTCCCCATTTACCCGGGAAGCTCAGGCATCCCTCGAGGCAGAGCTGTTCTCCCTCTGCCGAAACGATCTCGGGGTTGACCATCTGATAGAGATGATCCCCCATATCAATCGTGACAAGGCGCTTTAAAAGCCCTACCTGATTGGCCGCGAGTCCCACACCATTGCCGGCCGCATACATCGTCTCGGCCATATCGCGCAGGATCTCCCGGATGCGGTCGTCCACATGCTCGACCGGACGTGCCTTTTTGCGCAGAATCTCGTCGTCATTTAAGCGCAGCTTTCGGATGGCCATACTACTTTTCCTCCCTGAGCCGGATGTGCAGATCGCACAGCGAAGCCTCATCCACCGGCGACGGGCACCCGCTCATCAGCTCGCTCGCGTTCTGTACCTTCGGGAAGGCTACCACGTCCCGAAGGCTCTCCGCGCCGAGGAGCACCATCGCCAGCCGGTCGAGCCCGATGCCGACCCCGCCGTGCGGCGGCGCGCCGTAGTGATACGCTTCGACAAGGAAGCCGAATTTCGCCTCAATTTCCTCCGGTGTCAGCCCCAGCGAACGGAACATCCGCTCCTGAAGCTCATAGTCCGTGATGCGGATGGATCCGCTCAAAAGCTCTGTCCCGTTGAGGACGAGGTCATACGCCTGCGCCCGCACGCGGCCCGGATCGCTCGAGAGGTACTCAAGATCCTCCTCAAGCGGCATTGTGAACGGATGGTGCATCGCGACAAAGCTCTGCGACTCCTCGTCATACTCGAAGAACGGGAACGACGTAATCCACAGGTAATTGAACATCCCCTCCGGGATGAGCCCGAGCTGGTTCCCGAGCGTCAGGCGGAGCTGACCGAGGACGGGCAGTGTCACCCTGTCCTTATCGGCCACGATGAGCGCCACATCCCCCCGCTCCATCCCGAGCGCCTCGAGATAGCGCGGCAGTTCGTTTTCGCCCAGGAGCTTGGCGAACGAGCAGTTGGGCGCATCGTCGCTCCAGCGGATGGTGGCCAGCCCCTTCGCGCCGATGCCCTTGGCCTGTGTTGTGAGCTTGTCAAGCCCCTTGCGGGAGAGGGAAGCAGCCGCCCCCTTCGCCACGATAGCGCGCACGCTTCCGCCGCCCGCCACCGTCTCAGCAAACAGGGAGAAAGCGCTGTCCCTAGCGATGGCGCTCAAATCCTGGATCTCCATGCCGAAGCGCGTGTCCGGCTTATCGGAGCCGTAGCGCTCCATGGCCTCCTGGTAGGTTAAACGCGGCAGCGGGGTCGGAATCTCCCGGTCCATCACCTCGCGCATCAGGCGGGCGATGAAGCCCTCCACCATCTGCATAATGTCCTCCTGGGTGACGAAGGACATCTCCATATCGATCTGCGTGAACTCCGGCTGGCGGTCGGCGCGCAGGTCCTCGTCGCGGAAGCAGCGGGCGATCTGGATATACCGGTCGAGGCCGGAGATCATCAGAAGCTGCTTGTAGATCTGTGGGGACTGGGGCAGGGCATAGAAGCTGCCCGGATGCACCCTGCTCGGCACCAGATAGTCCCTAGCGCCCTCGGGAGTCGACTTCATCATCATCGGTGTTTCGATTTCGAGGAAGCCGTTTTCATAAAAGTAGTCGCGTGTCACCTTGGCGATCTTGTGGCGCATCATCAGGTTTCTCTGCAACGACGGCCGCCGCAGATCCAGATAGCGGTACCGCAGCCGCAGCTCCTCGCGCACCGCGTCGGCCTTCTCGCTGATTTCAAACGGAGGTGTCTGCGCCTTGGCCAAAAGGCGCAGATCATCCACATACAATTCCACGTCGCCCGTAGGGAGATCCGGGTTTTTGCTCTCCCTCTCCCGCAGGACGCCCGCCGCCATCAGCACGTATTCCGCCCGGCACGAACCGGCCTTTTCGAATACGGCGCGATCGGTCGAATCGTCGAAGCTGAGCTGCACGACGCCTGTCCGGTCGCGCAGGTCGATGAATGTCAGGTTTCCGAGTTCCCTCGTCTTCTGCACGAAGCCCCCCACCACGACGCGCTTTCCCACGTCGGACAGGCGGACCTCCCCGCAGTAATGCGTCCTTTGCAGGCCGCTCATGCTGTCTGCCATTTTACACTCTCCTTATCTGCGGATCTTCAGTTTTTATTTTCGTCCAGCAGCGTGCGCACGGTGTCCGCCAGCCCCTCGAGCCGGACGGTGCGCGCCTCCCCACCGCGCAGGCTCTTGAGCGTACATTCGCCCGCCTCCAGCTCGCTCTCGCCGAGGACAGCCGCATACAACGCGCCCGTTTTATCCGCGTACTTCATCTGCGCCTTGACAGAGCGGTCCATGCAGTCGCACCCCGCGCGTACGCCCTCTTGGCGCAGATCCCCGCACAGGCGCAGCGCCTCACGCCGCCCGGCGCCGCCCATACCGGCGAGGTAGATATCGTAGAGCCGATCCTCCGGGAAGGCACAGCCGCTGCTTTCCATCTGCATGACGAGCCGCTCAATGCCCATCGCGAAGCCCAGAGCAGGCGTCGGGGAGCCGCCGAGCTCCTCGACGAGCCCGTCATACCGCCCGCCGCCGAGGACAGTCCCCTGCGCGCCGATAGCGCCGGAGACGAACTCGAACACAGTCTTTGTGTAGTAATCCAGCCCGCGCACGATCTTCGGGTCGACCGTGTACGCGATCCCCAGCATATCCAGCCGCTCCCGCAGGCCGGAGAAGTGCCCCGCGCATTCCTCGCACAGGTAGTCGAGCATCACCGGCGCGCCGGTGACCGCCTCCTGACAGACGGGCGATTTGCAGTCGAGCACGCGCATCGGGTTTTTCTCCATCCGTTCGCGGCATGTTCCGCACAGTCTGTCCGCCCGCTCGGCAAGGAAGGCGCGCAGCGCCTCGTGATAGCGCCTGCGGCAGGCCGGGCAGCCGATGGAATTGATGTGCAGTGAAAGCCCCGTTATCCCTAGGCGTTCAAACAGCGCGGCGCAGAACGCGATGAGCTCGGCGTCCGCGTCGGGCGAGGAGGGGCCGAACACCTCGGCCCCGAACTGATGGAACTCCCGAAGCCGCCCCGCCTGCGGCTTCTCATACCGGAAGCAGGGGATGAGGTAGCAGCAGCGCAGGGGCAGCGCCCCGCCGAGGAGCCCGTGCTGGAGCGCCGCGCGCACGACACCCGCTGTCCCCTCCGGGCGCAGTGTCACACTGCGCCCGCCCTTATCCTGAAACGTGTACATCTCCTTCTGCACAACGTCGGTCGTATCGCCGACACCGCGCTGGAACAGCTCCGTGTGCTCGAAAACGGGCGTGCGGATTTCGCGGAAACCGTAGAGCGCCGCGGTTTCGAGGAGCTTCTCTTCTGCAAATCGCCATTTCCCGCTTATGTCCGGCAGCAGATCCTGCGTGCCGCGGGGGGCGCTGGTTAAAACAGCCATAGGGTTCCTCCAGTCCCGGAATCCGCGTGCGGATTCCTGTTCTTTCGCTATTATAACGCAATTTATGCGGATATTCAATTAAAAGATGAGGATTCCCCATTCCCCTGTCTTGCGCCGCAGCCGGGCGCACGGCGGCGAAAAAAAGCGGACGGCCCGCAGCCGTCCGCCTCCTCAGCGTTTGGGATTGACAATGTCGCGCCAATCGAGATCCCCGCGCTCAAGCGAGTGGATGAGCGCTTCGGCCGTGGCGAGGTTGGTCGCCACAGGGATATTGCGCACATCGCACAGGCGCAGAAGGTTGGCGTCGTCGGGCTCATGGGGCTTATAGTTGGCGGCGCGGAAGAAGAGCAGCAGGTCGATTTCATCGCATGCGATGCGCGCGGCTATCTGCTGATCCCCGCCCTGCGGGCCGGAGAGAAACTTGAAAATTTGCAGGCCGGTGGCCTCGGCGATCATCTTTCCGGTGGTTCCGGTAGCGCATAAGCTGTGCCGGCTCAGGATTCCACAGTAAGCAATGCAGAACTGAACCATGAGTTCTTTTTTCGAATCGTGTGCGATCAATGCTATGTTCACAAAAACGCTCCTCCCACAAATATGTTGGCGAATCACAAATTCCGCCTTACCGGATGGCGAGCGGCACGTAGCACCCTTCCATACGCGCGGCAATACCCTCAAACTCCCATACGGCGAGGGAGTCGGGGGAAAGGGGCCCTCCGCCGGCAGAGGCCTGCATCAACTCCTTATCTTCGGGGATAACGCCGATGAGCTGCGCGCCCACCTCATCAATCACGGCGTCGAGGTCCGGCACCAGCATCTGCGACGGCTTCTCCGGCAGGCGGTTGACGATGAGCTTGGTATCGGCCAGCCCTCTCTCGAAGAGGAGCCCCGCCGTTTTCGCCGCATCCCGCACCGAGACGGGATCCGGCGTCGCGACAACGATTGCCGAATCGGCCGCGGCAGCGGAAACCTCGAAGCCGTTCCCCAGCCCGGCCGGCGTGTCGATGAGGAAATAATCATACACCTTCTCCGTCTCCCGGAAAAAACGGCGGAGCGCTTCAGCCTTTGGCAGAAAGGCGGCGTCCGCCGCTGCGGGCAGCAGCCAGAGCCCCGGCTGCCAGGCACACTCCACAGAGGCTCGAAGCGGATCGGTGCGGCCGTCTAAAACGTCCGCTAGATCGAACACTGCGCTCTCGTTTGCGCCGAGCATGATGTCTAGGCTGCGCAGGCCCGCATCCATCTCCACAAGCAGGACCCGTTTTCCGCGCCGGACCAGCGCGCCGCCCAGATAGACGCTCACCGTCGACTTACCGGCGCCGCCCTTTCCCGATGTAATCAGCCTGATGTGAGACACTGGCATCCGCCCCATCCAAAAAATGACCTCTACTCTTTATATTACCATAAAAGAGAGTATTTAAACAAGGGGATTCCGATAAATTTGTTGGTTTTCGGCAGGAATGTCAGAATTTATTTGGATATTTTATCCTGCGCAGTCCAAAGGGATCAGGAGGAGGTTCCTACTGTCGGGGATTGCAGGGCCGTGCCGGGGAAGAAGTACTGGTTGAAGATTTCCCGGGCCACCGGCGCGCCCGTGTAGCCATGCCAGCCGTCCTCAATCACGACACAGACGGCGATCTCCGGCTCCTCCACCGGTGCGAAGCAGATGAAGACCGAGTTCGGGAACTGTTTGGTCTCCGGCGTGCCGGTTTTGGCGGCGATCTCAATCGGGTAGTCGCCCAGATACGCATAGGCCGTGCCGCCGCTCGGATCGCGCGTGACGCGCCGCATCCCCTCGATGACGGCGCCGAACACCTCGTCCGGCGCGCTGATGGTCTCGGCAATCGTCGGCCGGGTGACGCTCACTGTCTCCTCCCGGCTGTAGCTTTCCACCGAACGGACGATGTGCGCCTGCATCCGCCTGCCGCGGTTGGCGATGGCGGCGGTATAGTTGGCGAGCTGAAGGGGAGTGAAATTGTTGTAAAGCTGCCCGATGGCTGACTGCACCGTGTCGCCGTCCCACCACGGATCGGCCTCGTGCTTCGCCTTTGTCTCCGGAGAGGATACCTCCCCAATAAGTTCCGGCAGCTCGAGCCCTGTGGGCTGCCCGAGGCCGAGCCGGGTGGCATACCGCTCTATGCGGTCGATGCCGAGCTGATAGCCTGTCTCGTAAAAAAAGTAGTTGCAGGAGACCTTGAGCGCGTCGAGGACGTTGATAAAGCCGTTGACGTACAGGCACTTGGGATGATAGGTCTCAAACCGCGTGTAGACGCCCGTGCACTGGATAGTCGTCGAGGGGGTGATGATGCCTTCGGCCAGCCCCGCGAGCGCGACGCAGGGCTTGAAACACGATCCGGCCGCGTAGGTGCCCTGATAGGCCCGGTTCACCAGCGGATGCCGCTCGTCCGCGAGCAGCGTGGAGTAGGCGCGCTTGAATGTGTCCATATCGTAGCTCGGGTAGGTGGCGGCGGCGAGGATCTCCCCCGTCTTGCAGTGGATGGCCACGGCGGCGCCTGCGTCGGCCTCGCGGCCCTTGCCCTCCTCGGATGTCGCCTGAAGATAAGCGATCTGATTCTCAAGCGCTGTCTGCGCGACGCGCTGGAGCTCCGAGTCGATGGTGAGCACCACTGTGTTCCCCGGTACCGGCTCGACGACGGTCTGCGAATCCACCACATCGCCCGAAGAGTTGAGCGTGATGCGCCGGATACCGCTGCTGCCGCGCAGCGTCTCCTCGAAGGCCAGCTCCACGCCCGCCTTGCCGATGGTGTCGTTGAGCTTATAATCCTTGTTAATTTTGGAAAGCTCCTCGTTCTTTTCCTGGAGCTGCTGGTATTCCTCCTGGTAGATGGGCCCGATATAGCCGACGATATGCGGCATAATTGAGCCGGAGACATACTGCCGCAGGCTCGACTCCTCCACGTCCACGCCCTGCAGATCAAACCCGCGCTCCTTCACCTTGGCGACAGTCGAAATCGAGACATTTTCCGCGAACGTGTAGCGGGTGCTCGCCGAGAAGCCGCGCCGCTCCATCTCATACCGCACGCCCATGACGGCGCGCTGATCGGCGGGGGAGAAATCCTCGAGCCCGTAACGCTTGGCGAGGTTGTAGAGCACATCGTCGACCGACGCATAGGGCGCGACATCCGCGTCCTTCTTCAGGCGCGACACCCGCGCGGCGTACGGCGTCTCCTCCGCGCCGGGTTCGTCCTCCAGGAAGCGGAAGGGCGGTGTCCTCGTAATGGGGAGGTTATCTGTCCACTCCTCGCCGGCCGCGGAGAGGAGCTGCGTCAGTCCCAGGATGATCCGGTTCTGCCCGTCCCGCGGCAGGTACACCCGGTCGAGCACGACCTGATACCCCGTTGTATTGATGGCCAGCGGCTCGCCGTTCCGGTCGAGAATCTCCCCACGCGCCGCGGGGATAATCTGCTCCTTGGTCGTTCCCGCATCCAGCGCCTGTAAGTAAGCGGCGCCCTGCACCACCTGCACCTGATACAGCTCCAGGCCATAGACGGCGAACACAGCCAGTACCAAGCACAAGAGCGCTGTCGTACGCAGTCCCTGTTTACGCATGGATACCCCCCGTTATTTTTCGGTTCCGATACGGCTGTCAAAAAAGTGAGTCAGCTTCCCCTGCAAAAAGAAGAACGCCGGCGTAAACAGCACCGTATAGGCGAGCGTGGGCAGGCTCTGGCAGCGGAAGATGAGACCGGTGTCCGCATAGCCCCACAGCCCGAAGTCGAAGGCGAAGCGCAGGAGCATGCACACGCCGGCTGTCCCCGCAGTTAAGAGCAGCGCCACCCGCATTGTGCGCTGCATGAGGAACGTGACCAGCAGCCCGCACAGCACGGCGCAGACCAGCAGCAGAAGAGAATACAGCCCATAAAAGGAGAATGCCCCCAGATCGCAGAGCATTCCCGCCAGCGCGCCGTAGAGTCCGCCGGTGAAGCCCCCCTCGTACATGGCCAGCGCCACGGCCGCCGGGATGAGCAGCATCGGCTGCACGCCGCGGAGCGTGAGAAAATGCGGGGTGGACTGCAAAACGAAGAGGAGGACGAACAGAAGAACATAGGAAATATGCTTGAGGGCGAGGATTCGCCGGCGGTTGTTGATCATGGCGCATCCTCCCCCTGCGCGGCGGACGGCTTCCCCTGCCCGGGGAAAGCGGTGAGGACAAACACGTCCTTGACACTGGTCACATCGGCGGCGGGCTGCACAGAGGCATAGAGCACGATGCCGTTGCTCTCGGCCTTCACGTCGGTCACGGTGCCGATGATGAGCCCCTTTGGGAACACGGATCCAAACACGCTCTCGAGCCCCGAGGTCTGGATGATGTCCCCCTCGGCGACAGCCGTATCGCGCGGGAGGTAGCCGAGCTTGCAGAGCCCCTCCCGGGCCAGGGCGATTTCCCCCGTTACCACGCCGCTCTCCCGGGTGCGGGTATCCACCGCGCCCACGTCGATGGACACATCGAGGATAGTTTCGACCTTCGCGTAGTTGAGGCCCACGTCCGTCACCCACCCGACAAGGCCTGCCGGTGTGAGGACAGGGTTATAGGGCGAGACACCGTGCATCGTGCCGCGGTCGATGGTGAAGCCGGAAAAGGGATCGTTCGGGTCGCGCCCGATGACCTCGGCCGGTTCGAGCTCGAACTCAGGGTTCTGCTCCTTTAAGCCGAGCACGGCGCGGTAATGCTCATTTTCGCGCTTATACGCCTCATAGTCGACCATCTGCTCGCGCAGGCGGATGTTTTCCTCCCGCAGCGCCTCATTTTCCTCGTAGAGCTTCTGGGCCTGCACATATTTTTCAAAAAAACCGGAGGCCGCCCCCGAAATGGAAGAGGACAGCCTTTGCAGCGGGACCGTTACCAGCCCGAGCGCCTGATTAAGGGGTGCGTCCCGCCCGCCCAGATAGGCCGTGACAAACATGAACACGACCACGAACACAAGAAGTGTCACCAGAATTTTAAACTGGAGGCTGTGAAAAAATTCGCGCAACCGTGCATCCTCCGCGCGCTACATGCGGCCGTCGTCTTTAGAGAGCACTTCACCCAGCTTATCCAGATCGTCGAGCACCTTGCCGCTGCCCACGGCCACGCAGTCGAGCGGATTGTCGGCGATATAGACAGGCATGCCTGTCTCCTGCGAGATGAGCCGGTCCAGTCCGCGCAGGAGCGCGCCGCCGCCCGTGAGGTAGATTCCGTGGTCGATAATATCGGCCGAGAGCTCCGGCGGTGTCCGCTCGAGGGTGGTTTTGATAGCGTCGATAACGCTCGAGAGCGGCTCGGATAAAGCATCGCGCACCTCTGCCGAGGAGAGGGTAATGTTTTTGGGCAGGCCGTCCATCAGGTTGCGGCCCTTGATGTCCATTTCGAGCTCCTCCTCGAGCTGGAAGGCGGATCCGATGCCAACCTTGATGTCCTCGGCCGTGCGCTCGCCGATGAGAAGGTTATACTTCTTCTTGACATAGGAGATAATGGAGGAGTCGAATTCATCCCCGCCCACGCGCACGCTGCGCGCGGCGACAATGCCGCCCAGCGAAATGACAGCGACCTCGCTGGTTCCCCCGCCGATGTCCACAACCATGCTCCCGGACGCCTCCGCCACAGGCAGCCCGGCGCCGATGGCGGCGGCCATGGGCTCCTCAATGATGGAGACCTGCTTCGCGCCGGCCTTGATGGTGGCCTCCTTCACGGCGCGCCGCTCGACAGCCGTGACGCCCGAAGGGATGCACACGATCACGCGCGGATGCGCAAAGAGGGAGTTGCTGAACGCCTTCTTGATAAAAATCTGAAGCATGCTCGCGGTGATGTCGAAGTCGGCGATGACCCCGTCCTTAAGCGGGCGGACGACGGTGATGGATCCGGGGGTGCGGCCGATGACCTCCTTGGCCTCGCGCCCGACATAGCGCACGGTATCGGTTTTGGTGTCGACCGCCACGACGGACGGCTCGCGGATGATGATCCCCTTATTCTTCATAAAAATCAGCGTGTTGGCCGTGCCGAGATCCACGCCGATGTCCTTGGTAAATGAAAACATGACGTCTGCTGCTCCTCTCCTCTATTGACACTGTGGCAAAGCTCTCTAACAAAGATTATACAATTCAACGCGGCCCGTGTTTGGACACAGTCCGCCGTTTTCTTCCACTTTATTTCCTATTATACCCGTTCTGAGAATCTTTCACAACAGAGTTCCTGAAATATTTCTTGAACACTCCATGAACGGCATGACCGCCAGAGGCGGTCATGCCTCCAAAAATCTGCTTTTGACTTCGAGGGAAGTCAAATTTTGGCCGCGAAGCGGCTAAAACCGCAGATTTTTAAGGAGGTAGCCGTCTGCCGTTTTGGCACGTCTTTAAGACATGGATAGGCGGCATTTTTGATAGGGGGCTAAATACTGTATTGATGCGTCTTTTTAAGACAGTAACTTTGAACGGTCAGGCTTCTTCTTTGCATAGAAGCTCGTTGATCCGCCTGGCGACGGCGGCGATGGGCAGGCCCATGACGTTGAAATAGTCCCCGTCAATGCGCTGCACGAGCAGGGCGCCCTTTTGCTGGATGCCGTAGGCTCCCGCCTTGTCAAAGGGTTCGCCGGTACCCAGATACCATTCGATAAATTCGTCGCTTAATGGATAAAATTCGACGTTCGTACACGCACAGAATACGCTTTTCCCTCCGGCGGATCGCAGCGCGACGCCGGTGTACACCATATGTGTCCGGCCGGAAAGGAGGCGGAGCATCCGCCGGGCGTCTTCTGTGCCGGCGGGTTTGCCGAGGACCTGCCCGTCGATGGAGACAAGCGTGTCCGCCCCGATGACCAGCGCGTCTTCGTGGCGGGAGAAGACTTCGTCGCACTTGCGCGCGGCGAGGATTTCGACCGCCTGCGCCGGGGGCGTGTTCGCGGGCAGGGCTTCGTCCGCGCCGGAGGGGCAGGTTTCAAATGGGACGCCCAATATGCCCATCAGCTCCACGCGGCGCGGGGAGGAGGAGGCCAGAATCAGCTTTTTCATCGGCCGGTGCTCCCATAGCCGCCTGCGCCGCGCCCAGTTTCGGACAGCTCGGCCGCTTCGATGAGCCGTGGGGTCAACACGGGCACAAAGACAAGCTGCGCCACACGGTCCCCGGGCTGGATGGTATAGGGGGTTTTCGAGCGGTTATACAGGATGGATCGGCACTCGCCGCGGTAGTCGCCGTCGATGACGCCGACGCCGTTGGCGAGGATGATGCCGTGTTTGCTTCCGAGCCCGCTGCGGGCGAAGACCAGCCCCGCGACGGATGCGTCCTCAGGCAGCTCGATGGCGATGCCGCTGTCAATATAGGCCGTCTCGCCGGGCTGGAGGGTGACGGGTTCGTCGATGGCGGCGCAGAGATCATACCCCACGCTGCCCCCTGTCGCCCGCTTCGGCAGGCGCGCGTTCGGCCGCAACAGCCGGACACGGATTTCGGCCGGGCCGAGGGAAATCGTTTCTGTCTTCTGCATCAGGGTTCAGTTCACCTTTCTATAATACAGTCCGCGCGTAAAGGCCATCCCTTCGGGCGGCGGCGCGGCGTTTTTGTATGCCTGGACAGTGCTGAGCACGCCTGCGGCGTCCTCATCCACGAAGGAGAGCCAGACAAAGTCCAGCCCCTTAAAGTCCCGCAGCTTGTCCGCCAGCCAGAGGGTGTCGCTGTTGTAGAGCTGCGCCGTGCCGCCCGCGCATGAGACGGGGAAGCGCCGCTTCTGCCGATCCTGTATCGCGCCCGCGCCTGCCTTGCAGCGCCCACAGCCCGCGAAGGCCCGCACGGGGCAGTTGCGCAGCACCATCAGCGGCAGGCGGCCGTAGGCCTCGATGCCGCGCGGCAATGCCCCGCCAAGGTGCGCGATGCGCCCCGCCGAGAGCTCCACAGAGAGCGTGCAGTCCAGGAGCCCCAGCTTCTCGAGCTCCTCTAAGGCGAGGGAGTTCGTGAGGTTCAGGGGGCTCGCGCCGTGCAGGATGAAGCCCGCCTCCCTCCCGAGCCGGATGCCGCCGAGCGAGAGGGCCAGAAAATGCCGGAAGCCCATGGCGTACAGGCGGGTAAGAGAATCCCGGAGCGCGGTGTCGGAAAAGCTCGCGGGCGGCTCGCGGACGAGGATCTTTTCCGCATACGGGAGCGCCGTGTCCCCCAGGCGGAGGAGCGTGTCGGGGTAGAGGGCGATAAATTCGCAGGTGTCGGAGAGGGCGGGCGACCACTGGGACATGTCCGAGAGCGCCGCGCGCAGCCGCGGACGCCGCCTCCCGCTATGGCGCGGCGGGGACGGAATGTCCATGTGGAAAAACGGCTTCGGCCGGACCGGCTCATGCGGCAGATCCCGCTGCGGCTCGCCGCGGTGCAGCAGGGACGCGCGCGTGTCCTCCGGCGTGCGGACGCCGAACATGTCCCGGCCCAGGCGGCCGGAGAGGTAACCGTCAGTAAAGCCGCTGCGGGAGAAGACCTCGCGCAGCAGGCGGATATCCGGACGCTGCCCGTCCCGGGCGGCGCGCGCCGCGTCCACAGCGGCGGCTACATATTCCGGGCGCTTCATGCGCCCCTCGATTTTTACACTGGACACCCCCGCCCGCTCAAGGGCGGACATCCACTCCGGTGTCAGCAGGGAGAGATCCTTTGGGGAGAGGGGGTAGCCGTCTTTTCCGCCAAGTCTGTAGGGCTGGCGGCACGGCTGGGCACAGAGCCCCCGGTTGCCGCTGCGTCCGCCAGCTACGGAGGAAAGGAGGCACCGGCCGGACAGGCTCATACACAGCGCGCCGTGGCAGAACACCTCGATTTCCACCGGGGAGCGGCGGCAGATGGCTTCGATCTCCGCTAGGGTCAGTTCACGGGCGAGCACAACGCGCGAAAACCCCATCCGGGCCGCCTCGAGGACGCCGGAGAGGTTATGGATGGCCATCTGGGTTGAAGCATGCAGGCGAAGCTGCGGGGCGCATTCGCGCACGAGCCTCGCGGCTCCCGGATCCTGCACGATGACCGCCGCCACGCCCGCTTCGCATGCTGTCTTTAAAACGTCAAGGGCGGCAGGGAGCTCCTGCTCGAAAAGGAGCGTATTGAGCGTGAGGTGGATATCTATCTTTGCGCCGGCGCAGATCTCTGCCGCCTCCAAAAGCGCGGTGCGGTCGAAGTTTTTCGCGCCACGCCGGGCGTTGAGCGCATCGAGCCCGAGATAGACAGCGTCCGCCCCGTGCGCGGCGGCGGCGCGAAGGCTCTCCGGGCTTCCGGCCGGGGCCAGTATCTCCATGGGTCATCCTCCCTGCTTCTTTTCCGCGCGGCGGCTTAAACTGAGCTCCCGCCGCAGACGGGAGACCTCGTTCTTGAGCTCTTCCACTTCGATGCGCGCCTTCGCCGCCTCCTCCACGTCCTTCAGGTACCCTGAGAGCTGATCGCGGATGTGATCGGCATTTTTTTCGCTTTTATGGCGCTCGTCCACACTGTCGAGCAGGCAGAGGACAAGCCCGTCGGTAAAGGAGAGCGAGTTGTTTTTTTCCATCAGGGCCGAGAGGGACTTGTTGATCTCAGCCGCCAACTGCTGTACGTATTCTTCGGATTCCGTTGTCGTAATCGTGTAGGAGATGGCGCCGATTGTGATCCGGACCCGGTTGATGATTTCCATTCCGCTCGAAACTCCCTCCCATCTTTAACAGTCTGGTATTCAAATTATAAACTATTTTCTCCGAGTTAAAAAGACCATTTAGAAGAATATTTCAAAAATTCTCTCGATTTCGGCGGCTGAAGGGCGGAAAACAGGGCCAAAACAGAAAAAAGTGGCCGCGGGAAAGGATTTGTGCTTGCGGTTTGGCGTGAGGTGTAATAAAATAGAAAGAAAGGCCATGAGCCAGTAAACAGAAAATGAGCGGCCGGCGGCGGCGCTCACGTGGAGGGAGCAATCATGGAGATGACAGTGGAACAGATTAAGACTGAAATCGCGAAGATGCTACAGAATAATTTCAGCGTAACGCCGGACAATGCTTCGGACGCGCAGTACTATAAGGCTGTCGTCATGGTGACGAAGAGAATCCTGGAGGATAAGCGCCGTGTGTTTATGGCGCACAGCAAGTCGCAGGGGCGCAAGCAGGTGTATTACCTGTGCATGGAGTTCCTGCTCGGGCGATCGCTCAAAAACGCACTCTCCAACCTGTGCATGACGGAGACCTTCACTAAGGCGCTCGCTGAGATGAACGTCAAGCTCGAGAACCTCTATGAATATGAGCCGGATGCGGGCCTCGGCAACGGCGGCCTCGGCCGTCTTGCTGCGTGCTTTATGGACGCGCTGGCGACCGACGGGTATTCCGCCATGGGGTACAGCATCCTCTATGAATACGGTATCTTTAAGCAGCAGATTATCGACGGATGGCAGAACGAGCTGCCCGATTACTGGCTGCCGGGCGGGGAAGTGTGGCTGACCCCGATGCCTGAGCACGCTGTCGAGGTGCGTTTCGGCGGGCAGATTGCCGAGGTGTGGGATAACGAATATCACTATGTGCGCCACACGGGATATTCCTCTGTCATGGCCATCCCCTATGACATCAATATCCCCGGCTATAACACCGGCGCTGTGACGCGCCTGCGCCTGTGGAAGGCGAAGAGCGCGGGCTTCAATATGGAGCTCTTCAACAACGGCGCCTACGCCGACGCTGTGAGCGATTCCGCCATGGCCGAGGCCATCAGCAAGGTGCTCTATCCGAACGACAACCACCGCGAGGGGAAGATCCTGCGCTTAAAGCAGCAGTATTTCATGACATGCGCCACCATCTCCGACATTATCCGCCGCCACATGGAGATCTACGGCACGCTCGACAATTTCGCCGAGAAGAACGCCCTGCACCTCAACGATACACATCCGGTGCTGGCGATCCCCGAGTTCATGCGCATGCTCCTCGACGAGTGCGGCTATTCGTGGGATCACGCCTACCGCATCACGTGCGATACGTTCACCTACACCAACCATACCGTGATGCCCGAGGCGCTCGAGATGTGGAGTGAGGAGATCTTCAAATCCCTCCTGCCGCGCATCCATCAGATTGTGTGCGAAATCAACGCGCGCTACTGCCGCTCCTTGTATGAGGAATACGGGCTCGACGACAATACTGTCGGGCGGATGGCCATCATCGGGCCGAACCATCAGGTACGCATGGCGAATCTGGCTGTCATTGTCTGCCACAAGGTCAACGGCGTGTCCAAGCTCCACTCAAACATCCTCAAGCAGTCCGTCTTCGCCGACTATTACCGCCAGACGCCGGATAAGTTCACCAACGTCACCAACGGCATCGCCTCCCGCCGCTGGCTGCACCAGTCCAACCCCGGCCTCTCCGCGCTGTGTAAGGAACTCCTCGGGGAAAATTACCTCAGGGATCTCTCCTCCCTTCAGGGCCTGCTCGCCTATCAGAACGACACGTCCGTGCTTGAGCGGCTGGGGCAGATTAAAAAGCAGAACAAGCAGCGCCTGAGCGACTATCTTGTCAAACACGGCGGCATCACGCTCGATACCGATTCCATCTTCGATGTGCAGGTCAAGCGCCTGCATGAATACAAGCGGCAGCACCTGAACGCGCTGCGCATTTTGTCCTATTACCAGTACCTCAAGGCGAACCCGAACGCCTCCTTCACGCCGAGGACCTTTATCTTTGGGGCTAAGGCCGCGCCGGGCTACTTCCTCGCCAAGCAGATCATCAAATTTATCTGTTCCCTGCGCGACATGATCGAGGCCGATCCGGCCGTGCGCGATAAGCTGCGCATTGTGTATCTGGAGGATTACCGCGTGACACTCTCCGAGCTGCTCATGCCCGCCTCCGACATCTCTGAGCAGATTTCGCTCGCCGGGACCGAGGCCTCCGGCACGAGCAACATGAAGTTCATGCTTTCCGGCGCTATCACCCTCGGCACGATGGACGGCGCGAACGTGGAGATCTACGACGCTGTTGGGGAAGAGAATATTGTCATCTTCGGCATGAACGCCGAAGAGGCCGCCACCCGCAAGAAGAACGGGTACAGCGCTCAGCACATCTATCAGACCGATCCTGCCATCCGCCGTGTGGTGGACCAGCTCCGCAGCGGCGTGGGCGGGAACCACTTCAACGACATTTATGAGAGCATCGTCTATAAGGATCCGTACATGCTGCTTGCAGACTATCACGCGTATCTGGACGCTTCGCAGAAGTGCGCCGAGCTGTATGAGGACAGGGTGCGCTGGGAGCGGATGTCGCTGTGCAACATCGCGCAGTCCGGCATCTTCTGCGCGGACCGCTCCATCCGCGACTACGCCCGCGACATCTGGGGCCTGTAAGACGGGGTGCGGCGAATGGCAAACACGTCTCATCTCTATGCGTACGACAGCTTCAACCCCCTGTGTAAGCAGCCGTTCGGCGCGGTGAAGGCGGGCAGCACGGTGATGTTCTCCATCCTGCTCACAGACTTCTCCCTGCCCCGGCGGGTGGAGCTGCTTCTCTACCGCGCGGACGAGTTCGGCACCCCCGCGATACGCGCGCCGCTGGAGATTGACACGGTGCGCCATGCCGCCGTCGGTACCAACCGGTATGTATGTCATGTCCGCCTGCCGGATGAGCCGCAGCTCTATTTTTACTGCTTCGAGGTCGAATTCGAGGGCGCGGTGCGCACGCTGCGGCGCATTGATTCCCACAACGGCGACTTTGCCGCTGAGGGGGAGCTCTGGCAGCTCACCTGCTATTCTCCCGACTATTATGCTCCCGAGCCGCCGACACGCGGCATCATCTATCAGATTTTCCCGGATCGCTTCTGCCGCAGCGGGATGCCCAAGGAGGGCGTCCCGCCCGATCGGAAGATGCACGGGAACTGGGACGAGGGGCCCGACTACCGCCCAAACGAACAGGGGATCATCACCAACAGCGACTATTTCGGCGGCGATCTGCGCGGCATCGCTATGAAGCTGCCGTATTTAAAGTCGCTGGGGGTGTCGCTCATCTACCTGAACCCCATTTTTGAGGCGCATTCCAACCATCGGTATAATGTGGCGGACTATTTCAAGGTGGATCCGCTGCTGGGCACGAACGATGATTTCCGCCGCCTGTGCGAGCAGGCCGCGGAGCAGGGGATCGGCATCGTTCTCGACGGTGTGTTCAGCCACACCGGCAGCGACAGTGTCTATTTCAACATGGAGGGCCGTTATGGCAGCGGCGGCGCCTACCGTGATCCCGAGAGCCCGTTCCGCTCGTGGTACAAGTTCGAGGAGTATCCGCACCGGTACCATTCCTGGTGGGGATTTACGACACTGCCGGAGATCATCGAGGAGAACCCGGACTTCCTGGAGTTCATCTGCGGGGAGCAGGGCGTCATCCGCTACTGGATGCGCCTGGGCGCGGCGGGTTTCCGGCTCGATGTGGCCGACGAACTGCCCGACGTGATCCTGGAGCGGATCCGTGAGGCTGTCAAGGCCGAGAACTCGGATGGGATCCTCATCGGGGAGGTCTGGGAGGATGCGTCGAACAAGATCGCATACTCCCAGCGCCGGCGCTATCTGCTCGGGCGCCAGCTCGATTCCGCGATGAACTATCCGTTCATGAACGCTGTGCTGCGCTATGTGCGGTACGGCGACTACGGCGCCCTGTATCACGGGGTGCTCACCATTCTGGAAAACTACCCATCCCCCTCGCAGCGGCTGCTCTTTAACTCCCTCTCCACACACGATACCGTGCGCGCAATTACGATGCTCGCCGGAGAGGAGTACACGGGCGGGGACCGGGAGTGGCAGGCGCAGCGCAGCCACCTGAGCGATGCGCAGTATGCCCGTGGGCGGAGCCTTCTGCTCATCGCCTACACGCTCCTCTATTTCCTGCCCGGCATCCCGTGCCTCTATTATGGCGACGAGGCCGGCGTCTGCGGCTGGCGGGATCCCTTTAACCGTGCCACGTATCCGTGGGGGCGGGAGGATCAGTGGCTTATCGAAGCGTTCCGCAAGCTCGGGCGGCTCTACCGCTTGGCGGATTTCCTCCCGCGGGCGCTGTTCATCCCCTTCGCCGGGACGACGGACGTCTTTGCCTATTCGCGTTCCCGCCGCTTTGTCGACAGGGAGGACGATCGGGCGCTGCTTGTCGTGGTTAACCGGGGTGAGATGGCGCGCGATCTCTCCGGCGTACTGCCGGGGCGGTATGAGGCGCACGTCATCACGGGCAGCTTTGAAAACGGCGTCCTCGCGCCGATGACCGCCGTTGTCATGTTCCAGTGAAGGAGGGGTAAAAAAGAGAAAGGACCGGCACACCTTCGCGGTGCGCCGGTCCTTTCCATTATGAAAAGGGGGGATGGGGGCTAAGGTAAACTCAGATGGTGCCGTCCCACGTGGAAACCTCGGTGGATTTTTTGGCTTCCTCGTCGAACCAGCGGGTGGTGACGATCTTGCTCTCCGTGTAGAAGCGCACACCGTCGCGGCCGAGGCAGTGCAGGTCGCCGAAGAAGGAATCCTTGTGGCCGTTGAAGGGGAACATCCCCACAGGCACCGGGATGCCTACGTTGATGCCGACCATGCCGCCGTCCGTACGGCGGGCGAATTCGCGGGCGTAGTGGCCGTTCTGCGTGAAGATGACGGAGCCGTTGGCGAACGGGTTCGCGTTCATGATAGCGAGCCCCTCCTCAAAGTCCTTGCAGCGCTTGATGCACAGCACGGGTCCGAAGATCTCGCGGTCGCCCACGGTCATGCCGGGCTTTACATGATCGAAGATGGTCGGCCCGATGTAGAAGCCGTTCTCATATCCGGGAACGACAATGTCGCGTCCGTCGAGGATGAGCTGGGCGCCCTCGTCGATGCCGGTCTGGATCCACTTGAGGATCCGCTGGCGGTGCGCGTCGTTGACGACGGGGCCGAGCTTGCTGGTCTTATCGTATGCCGGGCCCACCTTGATAGCCTTGGACTGTTCGACAATCTCCGCCACGAGCTCGTCCGCGATGCTCTCCTGCACCACAACGACCGGCAGCGCCATGCAACGCTCGCCCGCGCAGCCGTAGGCAGCGTTGATAATGCCGGCAGCGGTGCGCTTGATGGGAGCGTCCTCCAGGACGAGGGCGTGGTTCTTCGCTTCGCACAGCGCCTGGACACGCTTGCCGTGTGCGGCGGCGGTGGAATAGATGTGGCGGCCGACGTCGGTCGTGCCCACAAAGGTGACGCCCTTGACATCCGGGTGCGTAAGGAACAGCTCCGCCTCGGTGCGCGAGCAGGGGACAACGTTGACCACACCGTCCGGGAAGCCGGCCTCTTTATAGAGTTCCACCATCCGCAGAGCGGAAAGCGGCGTGTTGCTCGAAACCTTCAGAACGATTGTGTTGCCGCAGGCCACACACATCGGCGTCATCCAGCCCATGGGGATCATCGTGGGGAAGTTGAAGGGGACGATACCTGCAAAGACGCCGAGCGGCTCGCGGTAACGGACCGTATCGTAGCCCTTCGAAGCGTCGAGCAGGGCCTCGCCCTCGCTCGCTAAGAGGGATGGAATGCCGCAGGCAAACTGCGTGGGCTCCTGGGCCTTGAGTACGTCGCCGTGCGCCTCTTCCCAGACCTTGCCCTCTTCCTTGGCAACGGACATGGTCAGCTCCTCCATATGCTCCTCGATGAGCTCATTGAGGCGGAACATCAGCTTCGCGCGCTTGATGGGCGGGGTGGCGCTCCAGGCGGGGAAAGCAGCCTTCGCGGCGGCAACAGCCTCGTTGACTTCTTCCGCGGTGCAGCAGGGGACTTCGGCGAGCACTTCACCTGTGCTCGGGTTGTAGACGGTGGTGGTCTTCGTGGACTTCGACTCGCGGAACTCTCCGTTTACAAAATATTTCAGCCGTTCAGCCATGGGGCAGGTTCCTTTCTCTGTAGATTTTTCATTCATGCCTATCTTTTGAGCACATTATAGAACTGTTTTGGCAAACTTTCAACATCTTTTTTTGCTCACTTCAATTTTTGGAGGGATGCACAATCAAAATTTATTCACCTTGGTCAGTTTGCCTAATCTGCCAACAGGATACGGACACCCGCGCCGGTAAGAGTGGAGACAAGCTCCTGCGGCGGGGTCTGGTCGGTGACGAGGATATCGATGTCGCCGAATCCACAGAAGGTGACAAGAGAAGCGGAGCCGAACTTGCTGTGATCGGCTAAGAGGCAGACAGTCTCACTGCGGGAGACAGCGGCCCGCTTCGCATCGGACTCCGAAGGCGAGGAGTTGGTGACGCCGTTGCGCGAGGAAAAGCCGGTGGTGGCGAGAAACGCCTTGGAGACATTATAGTTTTCAAGGACCCGGGCTGTTGCGGGGCCGGTGAAGGAATACGTCTTGCGGTTGAGCGTGCCGGAAAGAGAGATGATGCGCATACTCTCAAAATCCATGGCACGGCAGATGAACGCGAGGTTGTTGGTAAGGACAGTGATGTCCTGTTTTTCGGCAAGTGCGTCGGCCAGATAAAGGGTAGTGGTGCCCGAATCGACGAAAATGACATCCCCGTCATGGACGAGAGCCGCAGCGCGCACGGCGATGCGGCGTTTACTGTCCGGGTTGACGATATGGCGTTCGCCGAAGGGGATCAGCTCCCGCCGGGGCGGCTGTTGGGTAGTGACGCCGCCGTAAATCTTATGGATGCTGTTGTTTTGCAGCAGATCCCCCAGATCGCGGCGCAGCGTGCTCATAGAGATATGGAACTCCTCGCAGATCTGATCGAGCGTGACAGTTTGGTGCTCTAGGATGTACTGCTCGATCTCCTGGATTCTTCTGGTGCGCAATGCTGTTCCTCCTTAGTACACGGGGCGGCGGCCATGTCCTGAACGGTTTACGGTCGCTTTGGTCAACTTTCTTTATCCATCATTATAAAACGGATCATTTAAAAATGCAACCGACCCAAAAGTTCTTTGTGAAAGAGAGCAGAGAAAGTATATAAAAATTCAGCAAAGTGACAAAGTTTTGAGTAACTATTGAAATCTTAAAAAAAAGGTGTAAACTGTTTTTCAGAATGAAGTAAAAACAACTATGGAACAGGGGGCATGGAAATGGCAATCTGTTCGTTCAGTACGCTGCTCAAAGAGGCTGAGGAGAGGAACCGTGCGGCTGGTGCTTTCAATGTCGGGAGCATGGAGATGCTCATGGGCGTACTCGCGGCGGCAGAGGAGAGAGAAACGCCTGTCATCCTGCAAATCGCGGAAAAGCGCCTGCGGCATTCCCCGCTCGAACTCATGGGGCCGATGATGGTCTCGGCGGCGCGCGCGGCGAGGATACCTGTCGCCGTACACCTTGACCACGGCTCGACGCCCGCCGTCCTCCGGCAGGCGATGGACATGGGCTTCACCTCCGTCATGTTCGACGGATCCGCCCTCCCGCTTGCGGAGAATATCAAGGAGACGCGCGCGTTGGCGGACGAAGCGCATGCGCGCGGTGTCGAGGTGGAGGCGGAAATCGGCGTGCTCGGCGGCAGCGAGGGCGGGCCGGAGCAGAGAAGCGTTTGCACGGATCCCGAAGAGGCCGAACGGCTGGCGTCGGCGTCCGGGTGCGACGCGCTGGCCGTGGCCATCGGCAATGCGCACGGGCACTACAAGGGTGTGCCGAAGCTGCGGTTCGATGTGCTGGAGGATATCCGCCGCCGTGTCGGCGTGCCGCTGGTGCTCCACGGGGGGACAGGCATCCCGGCGGAGGACTTCCGGCGGGCGATTTCCCTCGGCGTGCGCAAAATCAACATCGCCACCGCCAATTTTGACGCGCTGACTTCCGGCGCGGCCCGCCTCTTACACGAGCGGGAGGACGCGGACTATTTCGCGCTCAATGAAGCGATGGTGCAGAGTGTCAAGGAAAACGCGCTGCGGCATCTTTCCATTTTCCAAAACCGATGAATACGGAGGGAACACGATGAAGTATCTGACCTTTGACGAAAGCCGGCCGATGGACCTGGTGCTGCTTGGGCGCGCCGCCATCGACTTAAACCCCACCGACTATTACCAGACGCTCTCGGACTCCACGACATTTAAAAAGTACCTGGGCGGATCGCCGGCGAACATCGCCGTGGGGCTCTCGCGGCTCGGGAAAAAGTGCGGCTTCTTCTGCCGCGTGTCGGACGATCAGTTCGGCGATTTTGTCTATGACGTCTTTGAGAAAGAGGGTGTGGACACCAGCCGCATCCGCCGCTGCACGAATGGCGAGAAGCTCGGCCTGACCTTCACCGAGATCCTCAGCGAAAAAGAGAGCAGCATCCTCATGTACCGTAACAAGATCGCCGACCTCGCCCTCGAGCCCGGCGATATCGACGAGGAATACATCGCCTGTGCGAAGGCGCTGCTCATCTCGGGCACGGCGCTGGCAGAGAGCCCGTCGAGGGAGGCGGCGCTCAAGGCTGTCGCCCTGGCGCGGCGCACGAATACCCCCATCTTCTTCGACATCGACTACCGCGAATATAACTGGAAGAATCCGGACGAGATTGCCATCTACTATTCGCTCGTCGCGAGGGAGGCGAGCCTCATCCTCGGCTCGCGTGAGGAGTTCGATCTCACCGAAGCGCTCGTCCGCCCCGGCATGACCGACGCCGAGTCCGCCGCCTACTGGCATGGGCAGAGCGCGAAGATCATCGTCATCAAGCACGGCAAGGAGGGCTCCACCGCCTACACGAACGACGGGAAGAGCTACACGATTAAGCCGTTCCCCATCCAGAAGCTCAAATCCTTCGGCGGCGGCGACGGATACGCCTCCGCGTTCCTCTACGGCCTCTTCGAGGGCCGGGAGGTCATCGACAGCCTCGAATTAGGGAGTGCGAGCGCGTCGCTGCTCATCGCCAGCCACGGGTGCAGCCCGTTCATGCCCACGCTCGAGAAACTGGAGTCCTATATCGCCGACTGCAAGAAGGAGTACGGCGAAATGGTAGCAAGGGGGTAATCGAAATGAATACGACCAGAATGACCATGGCGCAGGCGCTTATCAAATTCCTCGATAATCAGTATGTCAGCCTCGACGGGGTGGAGCAGAAGTTTGTCGAAGGGGTTATCACCATCTTCGGGCACGGCATTGTCTGCGGGCTCGGGCAGGCGCTCGACGAGAACCCCGGCCAGCTCAAATACTACCAGGGCAAGAACGAGCAGGGCATGGCCCATCTCGCCACCGCCTTCGCCCGGCAGAGGAACCGCCGGCAGATCATCGCGGTGTCCTCGTCCATCGGGCCGGGGGCCGCGAATATGGTCACAGCGGCGGCGTGCGCGTCGGTGAACAATATCCCGCTGCTCGTCCTCCCCGGCGACGCGTTCTCCACCCGCCAGCCCGATCCGGTGCTCCAGCAGGTGGAGCTCTCGCAGAGCCTCGCCACCACAACCAACGACGCCTTTAAGGCTGTCTGCAAATACTGGGACCGTGTCCAGCGCCCCGAGCAGCTCATGAGCGCGATGATGAACGCCATGCGCGTGCTCACCGATCCGGCCGAGGCGGGCGCTGTCTGCATCGCCATCCCGCAGGACGTGCAGGGCGAGAGCTTCGACTATCCGGACAGCTTTTTCCAGAAGCGCGTCCACCGCATTCCGCGCACGACCGCGGACCCGGGTGAGCTCGCCGACGTGGTGACAGCCATCCTCGGGAGCAAAAAGCCCATCGTCATCTGCGGCGGCGGCGTCAAGTACTCCGAGGCGGGCGAGACGCTGCGCCAGTTCTGTGAGGAGTTCGGTATCCCCTTTGGCGAGACACAGGCGGGAAAGAGCGCTATCCCCTCGCAGAACCCCTACTGTCTGGGCGGCATCGGCGTGACGGGGAACCTCGCGGCCAACCGCCTGGCGAAGGAGGCCGACTGCGTCATCGCGGTGGGGAGCAGGCTCAGCGACTTCACGACATCCTCGAAGTGGCTGTTCCAGAACCCGGAAGTCAAAATCGTGTCCCTCAACACGTCCCGCTTCCACGCGTATAAAATGGACAGCATCCACGCTGTGGGCGACGCGAAGGTTTCGCTCGAGGCTGTCGGCGCGCTGCTGCGGGCGAGCGGCTACCACGCGGCGTATACGGACGAAATCGAGCGTGCGCGCGCCGACTGGGCGGACGAGATGAAGCGCCTGGGCGATTATGTCTATGGCGAGGGCTTCAAGACGCATATCGAGGCGCAGAACCCCGGAAGCGTGGAGGAGTTCGCGCGCCAGTTCGGCACAACCCTGACCCAGACAGCCGCCATCTGCAAGATCCGCGAGGCCATCGCGCCGGACGCGGTTGTCATCGGTGCGGCGGGGAGCCTGCCGGGAGATTTACAGCGCATGTGGACAACCAACACGAAGGACGCCTACCATATGGAATACGGCTACTCCTGCATGGGGTATGAGATCGCGGGCGCGGTGGGCATCAAGATTGCCGAGCCGGAGCGCGAGGTCTATGCCATGTGCGGCGACGGCAGCTTCTATATGCTCCATTCTGAGCTGCTTACGTCCTTACAGGAGCACAAGAAGATCGGCGTCCTGCTCTTCGATAACGCGAGCAACGGCTGCATTAACAACCTTGAGATGGGCAACGGCATTGGCAACCTAGGCACGGAATTCCGCTACCGCGGGGAGGACGGCGCGCAGAGCGGGGCGTTCTTCGCCACCGACTTCGCCAAAATCGCCGAGGGATATGGCGCGAAGGGCTATACTGTGCACAATCTTGAGGAGCTGGAGGCTGCTCTCGCGGACGCGAGAAAGCAGGAGGGAAGCTTCCTCATCGACATGAAGGTGCTGCCGAAGACCATGACGGCAGACTATCTCTCGTGGTGGCATGTGGGCATCGCGTCCACGAGCGCGAAGCCGGGCGTACAGGCCGCGTATGCGCGCAAGGAAGAACATCTTAAACAGGCACGGCTCTATTAAGAATAAGAAGTACAGGGAGTACAGGGAGGAATCCGCAATGCTGGACAAAAACAAGGTAAAACTGGGCATCGCGCCTATCGGCTGGACCAACGACGACATGCCGGATCTCGGGAAGGAGAACACGTTCGAGCAGTGCATCAGCGAGATGGCGCTTGCCGGCTTCTCCGGGTGCGAGGTCGGCAGCAAGTATCCGTCCGACCGCGAGGTGCTCAAGAAGGCGCTCGATCTGCGCGGGCTGACCATCTGCAACCGCTGGTTCTCCTCGTTCCTCATCACAAAGCCCTTTGAGGAGACGGCCAACGCGTTCAGTGAGGAGCTCGACTTCCTCAAGTATCTGGGGTCGAAGGTAATCGGCGTCTCGGAGCAGAGCTACAGCATCCAGGGCAAGCAGCAGCCTATCTTTGAGGGAAAGCATGTCATGGATGACCGCGAGTGGGAGCTCCTGTGCACGGGACTCGATAAGCTCGGGCAGATTGCCAAGGACAAGGGCATGAAGCTGACGTTCCACCACCATATGGGCACTGTCGTGCAGAATGAGGATGAGATCGACCGCATGATGGGGCACACCGATCCGGCCTTGATGAACCTGCTGTTCGACTCGGGCCACCTGAGCTTTGCGGGCATCGATCCGGTGAAGGTGCTGAAAAAGTATGTGAAGCGTGTGGGGCACGTCCATCTCAAGGACCTGCGCGCGGACGTTGTGGCGGCGGCGAAGGCGGAGCGCCTCTCGTTCCTCGACGGTGTACGCCGCGGCACGTTTACTGTCCCGGGCGACGGCGACGTGGACTTCGCGCCCATTTTCGACATCCTCGCCGAGAACGATTACGAGGGTTGGGTTGTTGTGGAGGCGGAGCAGGATCCGGCGAAGGCGAACCCGTTTGAATATGCCCTCAAGGCGCGCAAATATATCGCGGAGCATACCGGGCTGTAAGGCTACATATAAAGAAGAAAAAAGGAGAGATTTTCTATGCTGAAGGTTGGCATCATCGGCGCGGGACGCATCGGCAAGGTGCATGCGCAGAGCATCTGCAATTTTGTTCCGAACGCGCAGGTCAAGGCGATCGCCGATCCGTTCATGAATGCGGATACACAGGCGTGGGCGAAGTCGCTGGGGATCCCGGTCGTGACAAAGGATTACCAGGAGATTCTGAAAGACGATGAGATCACCGCTGTGCTCATCTGCTCCTCCACCGACACGCACTCGAAGATTTCGATTGAGGCCATCGAGGCGGGCAAGCATGTCTTCTGCGAGAAGCCCATTGATCACGACGTCGCCAAGATCGAGGCCGTGCGCAAGGCGCTCGAGGGGAAGAAGCTGAAGTATCAGGTCGGCTTCAACCGCCGGTTCGACCACAACTTCGAGGCCGTGCGTGAAGCGGTGAAGGCCGGGAAAATAGGCAAGCCCGAGATCATTAAGATCACCTCCCGCGACCCCGAGCCTCCCGGGATCGATTACGTCAAGGTTTCCGGCGGCATCTTCCTCGATATGACTATCCATGATTTCGACATGGTGCGCTACCTCGTGGACAGCGATGTGGAGGAAGTCTACGTCCAGTCGGCCGTGCTCGTCAACCCTGAGATCGGCGAGGCGGGGGACGTGGATACCGCGATCATTTCGCTGAAGATGGCCAACGGCGCGCTCGCCGTTATCGACAACTGCCGCCGCAGCGCGTACGGCTACGATCAGCGCGCGGAGGTGTTCGGCTCGCTCGGTATGGCAGCGTGCGAAAACGATACGCCGTCGACAGTGAAAATCGCCGGGAGCGAGGGTGTCAGCGGGGAGAAGCCGCTGTACTTCTTCCTCGACCGGTACATGCAGGCGTACGCAAAAGAGATCACCGCGTTTGTGGATGCGGTCGTCAACGACACGCCCGTCCCCTGCACGCAGGACGACGGACTTAAAGCAGTTCTCATCGGTTTGGCCGCGAAGAAGTCGGCGGAGGAGCACCGCCCGGTCAAGCTGAGCGAGATTGCGCAGTAAAGGAGCGCGCGTATGGACAACCAAATCTTCGGCTACCCATCATTTGACGCGGACGGTGTCAAGGTCCTTACGCGAATGGGGCCCGAGGGACCGTGCAGCAATATGCTCCAGGACATCACCGTCTACCGCATGTGTCCCGGGGAAAGCCGCAGCTTCTCTTTCCCGGAAAAAGAAGTGGCGATCCTGCTTATCCGCGGAAGCGTCACCTATGAGTGGGAGGGGCAGGAGCGCGCTGTCTGCCGCCAGGATTTCTTTAAAGAGGGCGCATACTGCCTGCATGTATGCAGAGGAACGTCTGTAACCGTGCGCGCCGCGGAGGAGACAGAGCTGCTCGTGCAGTCCACCACCAATCCGCGCACGTTTGAGAGCGTCTTCTACACCCCCGAGAACAGTACTGAGGCCACCTTCGGCCAGGGGCAGTTCGAGGGCAAGGCGCAGCGTACCGTGCGCACGTTCTTCGATTATTCCAACGCGCCGTACTCGAACCTTGTCATGGGGGAGATCCTCATCCCCCAGGGCGGCTGGTCGAGCTATCCGCCGCACCAGCATCCGCAGCCGGAGGTGTACTACTACCGGTTTGAGAAGCCGCAGGGCTTCGGCGCGTGCTTCATCGGCGAGGACGTGTGCACCATCCGGGACGGCAGCTTTGCCGCCATCCCGGGCGGGAAATGCCATCCGCAGGTCAACGCGCCCGGCTATCCGATGTATTACGTCTGGATGATCCGCCACTTCGACAACGCCCCCTGGAAGGACCGCATCTTCGATCCGGCCCACACCTGGCTGCTCGACGAAGCCTAAGGATCCAGTAAAAATCCCCTCTTCGGTATGTCCGGAGAGGGGATTTTGCAGATAACAAATGGCTACATAGGCTTCAAAATTTTGTTGAGCCGGTCCACCATCCAGGCGCTCTGCTTTTCCCGCCCGGCATCCGTCTTTGCAGGGGGATTTTGTCTGCCCTGAGAAAAAACAGAAAAATAAATTGAAAAAATCGAAAAAGGTATTGACAGGGAGGGTGAAGGTATGGTATTATAACTAAGCTGTCCGGTGAGGCCACGGCCGAGAGGCAGGAAAGGCAAGAAGGGGACAG
>CATJVQ010000044.1 GCA_949743955.1 uncultured Oscillospiraceae bacterium
AAAACCAACGTCAGGAAGTTCATTTCTGTGGTGAAGAAGTACACGGACATGACCCAGCTTGATGCCACCATCCTGCGTGAGTTTGTGGAATAGATCAGGGTGTCCGACACCTACACGACTGACGAACAGCAGAAGCGGGTGAAAATCCGGGAAATTGAGATCGTCTATAACTTCATTGGTACGTTTGATTTTGAGGGAGCGCGGGAGCAATCCCAAACTGCCCAAGACAAAAACAATGCGAAAGTCGGCGCAGCTTAACGCTACGCCGACCCTCGCTTAAAATGTTTTCTTACGTTACCAGCCTATTTTCGCTCCGTCCTTTTTAAACACGCTTAAACACTCGCTCTTACTTGCCGAAATACCGGTTGAGAAGCCCCTGGAACGCGCAGCCGTGGCGAGCCTCGTCCTTGCACATCTCGTGGACGGTGTCGTGAATCGCGTCGTAGCCGAGCTCCTTGGCGCGGGTCGCGATCTGCTTCTTGCCGGCGGTCGCGCCGTTTTCAGCGGCGACGCGCAGCTCGAGGTTCTTCTTCGTGGACGTGGTGACAACCTCGCCGAGCAACTCCGCAAACTTCGCGGCATGCTCCGCCTCTTCCCAAGCCGCCTTCTCGTAGTACAGGCCTACCTCGGGATAGCCCTCGCGGTGTGCCTGACGCGCCATGGCCAGATACATGCCGACCTCGGTGCACTCGCCTGTGAAATTCTGGCGCAGGCCCTCAAGAACCTCCGCGTCAACGTCCTTCGCGACGCCGATGCGGTGCTCGTCGGCCCAGGTCAGGCCGGACGCGCTCTGCTCGCTGAATTTGGACGCGGGAGCGCCGCACTGCGGGCACTTCTCCGGCGCGCTCTCACCCTCATACACATAACCACAAATAGCACAAACAAATTTTTTCATGCTGGTTCCTCCTTCATTTTACTGTTTTTCACTCGTCTTTTATTGATTATCACTTTGAAAACAACCGAACTGTTTTAAATTATACCATGAGAGTACAGTTCCGTCAATCAAAATCCGTATAAAAATCCTGACAACTTTTCCTCAGATAATTTTAATTATTTTGGCAAAATAGTCCATCAATATTTCCGATTTCTGCAAAGCGATTGACGGCTGAATCAATTTGGATTATACTCATCTTTGACTTATTCAGAATCTGTAGACTGTATATTTTAATAAGGAAACCAAACGCATGAAATGGAAAAAACTCTGGCTGCCCGCCCTTCTGCTCATACTGCTGGCGGGCTGCCATGCACGCCATATGCCGCGGGAGAATAGCAGCCGCCTCCTCATCGTTACGACGCTTTTCCCGCAATACGATTTCGCCCGCCAGATCGCGGGAGAATATGCCGATGTAACATTGCTCCTCCCGCCCGGCACGGAGAGCCACACGTTCGAGCCGACCCCGGCGGATATCGCGTGCATCGGGGAGGCGGATCTGTTCGTCTACACAGGGGACGCTATGGAGCCCTGGGCGGCGCGCATCCTGGAGACAGTGCCGGTGCGGAGCGTGGACCTCTCGGCGTGCGTTCCGCTCCATGAGGAGGAGCACGATCACGGCCACGATCACGGCGGTGTGGATCCGCATATCTGGACAAGCCCGCAGAACGCCCGGCGGATGGCGCGCTCCCTCGCGGACGCGCTCTGCGAGGCGGACAGCCTCCACGCCGAGGAGTACCACCGCCGGGCGGACGCCTACGACGAGGAACTCGCCCGGCTTGACGAGACCTTCCATGAGATCGTGGACGGGGCCGGACGGAATGAACTCATCTTCGGGGGGCGTTTCGCCCTGCACTACTTCACGGAGGAATACGGTCTCACCCCCTTAAGCGCCTACGACTCCTGCTCGGAGGAGGCGGAACCGAGCGCCAGAGCGGTGGCGCGCCTCATCGACCATGTGCGGGAGGAACGGATCCCGGTCATTTACTATGAGGAATTGACAGATCCGCGGGTCGCGCGCGTCATCTGCGAGGAGACGGGGGCCAGGCTCCGCCTGTTCCACTCCTGCCACAACGTCTCGCGCGAGGAGCTGCGGCAGGGCGTGACGTATCTTTCCCTGATGCGGCAGAACGCCGCGTATCTCAGAGAGGGGCTGTATGAATGGCTTTAATCACGTGCCGGGACGTCAGTCTCCGGTATGAAAATACCGTCGCGGTGGGGCATGTCTCGTTCACTGTGTCCGAGGGGGAGCGGCTGTACATCGTGGGGGAAAACGGCTCCGGCAAATCGACACTGCTCCTCGGCCTCCTAGGGCTGATGCAGCCCTTTGCCGGGGAAATCGCCTACAGCGAGGATCTGCGCCGCGACGAAATCGGTTTTCTCCCGCAGCAGACACCGGTGCAGCGGGACTTTCCCGCGGCAGTGCGCGAGGTAGTGCTTTCGGGATGCCTCGGCCGGTGCGGGATGCGCCCGTTTTACAGCGCCGCCGACCGGAAGCGCTGCCAGGAGAGCATGCGGCGCCTCGGGATCGAAGCGCTCGCGCGCCGCTCCTTCCGGGAGCTCTCGGGCGGGCAGCAGCAGCGCGTATTGCTTGCGCGGGCGCTGTGCGCGACCACTAAGCTCCTCCTGCTCGACGAACCGGCCACAGGCCTCGACCCCATCGTGACAGCCGAGCTGTATGCGGCGGTAGATGAGCTGAACCGGCGCGATCGCGTGGCCGTGGTGATGGTGTCCCATGATATAGCGGCCGCTGTCCGGGGCGGCGGGCAGATTCTCCAGCTCGATTCCCACCAGGGCGCGGCCTATTACGGCCCCGCCGCGGACTATCCCGCCTCCGCCGCCGGGAAAAAGCTGATGGGAGGCTTCCGGCATGACTGAACTCTTTTCCCTGTTTTCCTATGGATTTATGGTGCGCGCCCTCATCGTCGGATCGTTGACAGCGCTGTGCGCGTCGCTGTTGGGGGTCAGCCTTGTACTCAAGCGCTTCTCGATGATTGGCGACGGGCTCTCCCATGTCGGCTTCGGCGCGATGAGCGCGGCCATGGCCCTCGGCGCGGCCCCGCTGCCGGTCGCGGCGCCCGTTGTCATTCTGACAGCGTTTCTGCTCCTGCGGGTGAGCGAAAGCCGCAAAATCCACGGCGACGCCGCCATCGCCCTTGTCTCGAGCAGCGCGCTCGCATTCGGCGTCATCGCCGCGAGCCTCTCCTCGGGGATGAACGCCGACGTCAACAGCTATCTGTTCGGCAGCGTTCTGGCCATGAGCCGGGGGGACGTGGTGCTCAGTGTCCTGCTCGCGGCGGGCGTGCTGATCGTCTTCGCCGCTTTCTATCACAAGATCTTCGCCGTCACGTTCGATGAACGCTTCGCCGCCGCGACAGGCGTGCATGTCCGCCGCTGCAACCTTCTCCTTGCCCTGCTGACAGCGATCACCATCGTTGTGGGCATGCGCATCATGGGCGCGATGCTCATCTCCGCCCTCATCATCTTCCCGCCGCTGACCGCTATGCGCCTTTTTCGCAGCTTCCGGGGCGTAGTGCTGTGCGCGGCGGGTGTGTCGGTGGGAGCGTTCCTGTGCGGACTTTTCGCGTCCTACTGGTTCTCCATCCCGGCGGGAGCCAGCGTTGTGGCGGCCAACCTTGTACTGTTCGTCCTGTTCTGGGCAGCGGGCGCGATACGTACCCGCCTGGAATACAGGAAACACAGCTAACGGCAGAACAGCCGAATGACAAAAGGAGGGATCCCCGATGAAGGTCATGACCATTGGCATCGCCGGCGGGACGGGCAGCGGAAAAACGACGCTCACCCGCCGCCTGTGCGAACGCTTCGGCAACGACGTCAGCGTCGTCTATCACGACAACTACTACAAGGCTCACGACGAACTGACCTATGACGAGCGCTCCCGCCTCAACTACGATCACCCCGACGCGTTTGATACCGGCTTGATGATCGAGCATCTGCGGCGGCTGCGCGCGGGGGAAAGCGTCCTCTGCCCGGTGTACGATTACTGCCAGCACAACCGCTCGTCCGAGACGGTTGAAATCTGCCCCACGAAGGTGGTCATCGTCGAGGGGATTTTGCTCTTTGCGTCGGAAGAGATCCGTTCCCTGCTCGACATCAAGATTTTCGTCGATACGGACGCAGATGTGCGCATCCTGCGCCGCATTCAGCGCGACGTACAGGAGCGGGGGCGCAGCCTCGATTCCGTTGTGAACCAGTACCTCCGGACAGTAAAGCCCATGCACGAGCAGTTCGTCGAGCCCTCCAAGCGCTATGCGGACATCATCGTGCTCGAGGGCGGGCACAACCTCGTCGCGCTCGACATGATTATGCAGCGCATCGCGCATCATGTGGAGAGCGGGGAATGAACGCGCCGCCGGGGCATGGATGTTTTGCGGGAAGAGCGGTAAATTGAAATTTAAGGATAAGATTTATCCCAGCAGGAGTGGACTATGCAGATCAAAATGATTGCGCCGTCGGATAAGCTGTGGGACAAAGTGGCGGAATACGCCGGAAACTGTTCCTGGCGGGCCGGAAAGTCTCTGGCTGCTGAAATGAGAAGCTGTTCCTTTACCGACTGGGAACGGGTGATCGCCTGCGTGGAGGGCGAAGAGATCTGCGGCTACTGCACGGCCGCAAAAAGGGACTGCATCGCCGGTGTCCCCTATACCCCCTACATCGGGTATGTCTTTGTCGGAGAACCGTACAGAGGGAAGCGGCTCAGCCAGCGGATGATCGAGTTCGCCATGCGCTATCTCAAATCCGCCGGCTTTGACAGGGTACATATCGTCAGCGATCACGAGAATTTATACGAAAAGTATGGGTTTGCGGTGATCGACAGAAAGATGGCTCCGTGGGGAGAAATCGAAAAAATTTATATGCAGAGGCTGTAAACGAAACGCACTGTCACAAAAAACGGGCGGGACAGACCATTCGGTTTGTCCCGCCCGTTTTATCCTCTGTTTTTTATCGATCACCGCCCTCGCTTCCCATTTTTATATTCAATCCCGACTATTTTTCGTCCGGGATGTTTTCGCCGAGCACCGCTGTCAGGGTGAGCTCCTCGCCGTCGCGCAGAACACGGATGGTGACACTCTTCCCCGCGCCGCACGCCTTAACCGCGTCGCTGAACTGTGCCGCCGAGGCGATGTCCTTCCCGTCCGCGGAGAGGATGCAGTCCCCGGTCTTGAGCCCCGCTGTCTGCGCGGGGGATCCGTTCTCAACAGAGGCGATGTAGACGCCCATCTGCGGGACACGGTAGAGGAACGCCGTCTGTGTATCCTGGATATCGAGGGTCGAGACACCCAGATACCCGCGCCCGGTGACGTACCCGCTCTCGATAAGGTCGCTGATGACGGGTTTGGCCAGATCGATAGGGATAGCGTACCCCAACCCTTCGACACCTGTCCCCGCACTCTTCGCGGAGACGATGCCAATAAGCTGCCCCCTCGCGTTAAAGAGTCCGCCGCCGGAGTTGCCCTGATTGATGGCCGCGTTTGTCTGTAAGACTGTGTGGGTCTGGCCGTCGATGGTGATCTCACGGTTGAGGGCACTGATGATGCCGTTCGTCACCGTACCGCCCAGTTCGCCGAGCGGATTGCCGATGGCAATGGCCTCGTCGCCGACCTGCAAAGTATCCGAGGAGCCCAGAGCCGCCGCCGGGAGGTTCTGCGCGTCGATCTTAATGACAGCCAGGTCTGTCTGTGCGTCCGTCCCCACCAGCTCCGCCGGGTAGGAGGTGCCGTCCTTGAGGCGGACGGTCACGGAATTCGCATCCTCCACGACGTGGTTGTTAGTGACGATGTATCCGTCGTTCGAGATGATGACGCCGCTGCCCGCGCCGGTGCCGGAATACTGCCGCATGGAGCGTGTGTCGATGCCGGTGACTTCCGTGGTGATCTCCACCACCGTGTTCCCCACGTTCTGCACAATCTGGGATACGCTGAGCGTGTTCCCGTCCTCCGTGCCAGACAGGCTGGGCAGGATGCTCTTATCCTCGCCGCTGCCCGACGGCGCGGCAATGGGTTCGGACTGTGAAGGAGCGCTGCCCTCAGCCTGTGCACTGTTGAGGCTGACGGCGAGCATCCCGCCGCCGAAGCCAAGCACACCCGAGGCCACCACGCCGCCGCACATCAGCAGCGCGGCCGCACGCCGGGAGAGCGCCGGACTTCTTTTTTTTGTGGGCGGCGTCTGCATAGGCGCTTCGTTCGTTTCGTTCATATGGCTATAGTAATTTTCCATCATAGAAAAACCCTCCTGTTTCATTTGTCTCTGTCCATCTGACAAGGACTATGATACCGCAGAGTTTTCGCATGCGTTTGAATAAAACAAGAAGGTTTTTCAGATTTTATTTTTCATTTCTTTGACCTTTTTGAACGAACTGAGACCGGCTCATGAAATGTTTTTACTATTCATCTTCTGTTCAAAATCATAAAAAAATGAACCGCCCTCCCTATACGCCATGCGTTTACCGGACGGCCCGATCCCCAATGAAGAAAATGTCGAAAATGGAAATAAAAAGCAGAAAACCCGGTTCCGCATGGAGCGGAACCGGGTCTCTTAGGTATGCTTACTGCGGGCAGACGTTCACCGCACGCATTTTCGCAGAATTCTTCGGGTCCGGCTCGGTCTCGAAGGTGACCTTCTGGCCCTCGTTCAGAGTCTTGAAGCCCTCAGTCTGGATAGCGGAGAAATGCACGAATACGTCCTCGCCGCCATCGTCATTGGAAATAAATCCATACCCTTTTTCTGCGTTAAACCACTTCACTGTCCCGTTGCTCATAGATATGCCTCCCTAAAATTAGTTCTTCCGCCGCACCGCCGGTCACCCAGTGGAAACCGAAAATAAAAAATCCCACAGCTTCGTAAACCATCAATGAACAATGGACTTACAGAAACTGTGAGTTCAATTGGTACATGCAGAATACAATTATTATAGTAGCATACCCTCCCTGCCTTGTCAATCTTTTTTTCAAGTTTAACAAAACTTTTTCTATTCCCACATAAACAGCAGGATATTTTCTCTCACCATACAGCAAATTGTCCTCTCTCCGCAGACATTCCCCCTATAAGGACAGCGCCGTTTTTCCTTCCGGCGCTGTCCCGTTCTGTTTTATTCATCTCCCGGGAAGCGGATGCCTGCGTCCTTTCGGATATCGAGCATCACATGGGCGCTCTCCTGCATCAGGCGGCTCCAGCGGGTATATTCCCCGGCATACGCCTGCGGGCGCAGGATACAGCCGGCGAAGTCGCGCGCCTCACTCTCCATGCAGGCGCTGTGCGTCCCCGTGCCGAACAGGACACGCTCCTCCTCCCCCCGCCGCCACAGGCGCAAGTTCTCCAGCTGCGAGACGCTCGAAAACGAAATCGTCCCCTCTTCGCCGGCGATCTCGCTTCCGATGCGCGACCCTCCGATTTTGGAATACGTCAGCACCGCCTGGAAATCCTGGTATTCCAGTATGGCGCAGCCCGCTCCGTCGGCCCCGCTACGGAGAAACGAGGCCGACGCGCGTACACCCTCCGGCGCGCCGAACAGCCCGACGGCGAGATTCACACAGTAGACACCCAAATCCTCCAGCGCCCCGGTGCAGAGCTTCGGATTGAAGATGTTCGGCACCTCTCCGGCCAGGTACGCCGGATACTTGGAGGAGTACTGCGCGAAGTCCAGCCGCACGGAGGAAAGCCGCCCCAGGCCCTCCACCGCCTCCCAGAGTGCCCAAAAGCGCGGCAGATGCAGCGGCATCACCGCCTCTAAATAAACGAGGCCCCGCCTGTCCGCTTCCTCCCGCAAGCGTTCGATTTCACCCGGGAAGACCGTGGCGGGCTTTTCACAGAAAACATGCTTTCCTGCGCGCAGGAAGAGAAGTGTCTGCTCCACGTGCAGGGCGTTCGGACTGGCGATATAGACAGCGTCTATCTCTTCGCTGGACGCCATCTCCTCCAGAGAATCGAAGCACAGCGGGATATCGCGGCGCGCCGCGAACGCACGCGCCCTCTCCATCTCCCGAGAATAGACGGCCGCCGGGCGGATCTCTTCCACATTCCGGACACCCTCAAGGAAGGTGTCGACAATCCAGCCTGTCCCCACCGTGCCCAAGCGAACCGGCCCGCTCACAGCATCGCCGCCCCGATGATGCCCGCGTCGTTCCCAAGCGTCGCCCGGACAATCTGCGTCGTCTTTCCGTCCGCGCCGCCGTAGACGCTCTTATACGTCTCCTCACGGAGCGGGATGAGCAGCGCGTCGCCGCTGTGAGAGACACCGCCGCCGAGGCAGATCTTCTCCGGATGCAGCACGTTGATAAAGTTCGCCAGCCCGCAGGCCAGATATTTGATGTAAAGGTTCACCACGCGTGCAGCAGAGCGATCCCCCTTTGCCATCGCGTCAAAGGCGGTCTTGCCGTCAACTTTCTCTATGTCGCCGCCCACAAGCTCCCACATACCCGTGGACGCGTCCCCCTGCATGGCCTCCTTCGTCATGCGGATGAGGCCCGTCGCGGAGGAATACGCCTCCCAGCAGCCGTTGCGTCCGCAGGTGCAGTGCGCGCCGTCCACTTCAATGACAGTGTGCCCGAACTCGCCCCCGCGGCTGTTCCAGCCGGAATAGATTTTCCCGTCATACACAAAGCCGCCGCCCAGACCAGTGCCGAGTGTAATCATCAGAGCGCTCCGGCAGCCGGCAGCCGAACCCGCAACGTATTCGCCATAAGCCGCGACATCCGCATCGTTCCCGATTCCAACGGTGTAGCCGGTTTGCTCCTTCACCAGTTCACGCAGCGGCACGTTGTGCATATCAATATTATTCGCATAGACGATGACACCCCGTTCGGCGTCGACCGAGCCCGGGCAGCATACGCCGACTCCCTCCAGAGAGTCCTCCGGAACTCCCTTCTTCGCGCACAGATCCCGCACGAGCTTCACAATCCCATTCGCCACACGCACGCCATCGTCCGCCCCCTCCTCCGAGAGGGTGGGGATCGCCATGCGCTCTACGATGCGGAACTGCTCGTCGACTAGTCCTGCCTTAATCGTGGTCCCGCCAATGTCCACGCCGATTCTGTATTTCATTGCCCAATGCCTCCATCCATTTTCAGCCGGTATGCGGCCGTTTCCATTCTGATTGTACTTAGGATACCATGATTTTCTTATCCCGTCAATTCGTACACTGCTGAATGTCGCTCTCCCAGTAAACAGGATATTCGTCACAAAAGGGAGTCTTTGCAGTCCTCTCCAGCAATAAAAACGGAACTCCTTTGAGTGAAAATTCTTTAAAATACAATCCTTAGTTTTAAAACATCCTCTAGTACAATACCCTGCTTGTCCGTCGCTCGAAAAGTCTTGATTTTCCAGTGTTTTCAAAAGTATCATTATCAAACGTCAGCTTTGCCTTAGTACGGCTTTCACACTTCCCCGCTTTTCTCCCGGTACTCCGTCGCGGTCATCCCTGTCTCCCTCTTGAAATGCTCTGCAAACAGCTTATAGGAATTGTACCCGCATTTCTCCGCGATCCGATATGTGGTCTCCTCCGTCTCCACCAGAAGTCGTCTTGCCTTTTCAATCCGCATCTGATGCAGCCACTCCTGAAACGTTTGTCCGGTTTTTTCCTTAATGAGCTTTGAAAGGTACGGCGAAGAAAGATGCAGATGTAAAGCTGTCTGTTCAAGTGAAATATCCGTATCAAAATTCTCTTCCAGATATCGTAATGCCTTTCCGACCATACCCGATCGGTACCGATTCTGCGGCTTTCCACAGTTCTGTATCAACGTCGAAAAGAGCTTCGGCACGTTCTTGGGCGTCAGCTTCCCTTCTTCCTTATATGACACCGACAGCAGATACGCAGTAAAATGCAAAAAACGGTCGCACTCCTGCTCAAAGATGAAATCCTCCGGCATACACGCTTGAAAATATGAAAAGTATCCTTCAAAATCCGACAAAATTTTTGCAACGCTCTTCTCCTCCTTCAGCGAAGAGAAGACCTCCTTCTTGAGCGCATCCAGCTGTCCTGCATGGAGCTCAGGGAACTCTGTCGCCGCCGCATAAAACCGTCCTTTCTCTAGCCAAAGCTGCCGGTTAAGTACCTGATACAGCCCTTTACGCTCCCCATTAAACGCATTCGGCGAATCACAAACCTTCGATACCGCAATCGGTCCGGAGAAGCAATCAGCAAGCTGCATTTCCACCGCCGGATTCATCAGCGCCTCCGCCCCGGATTCGTCGGTGTTGAGCAGTGCGACCATCACCTCCTGCTCATGTGGCAACGGCACGATAATTGGGCGGCAGGAGAAGAACAGCATCGACAGTTGCTGGCTGGCATTATAAAAGTTCTCCGCCGTGTAACGGGCCAGCAGCAGCCGGAAAAACGGCCCCTCCAGCCGGATTTGATAGGCCTCGGTCTTTAGATACGTATCCTCACTACCGAGCAGCAGGTTCTCGATATAATATCCTTGCAGCAGGTCAAGGTTTTCCATAATGAGCGTACTGTTCTTCATCTCAAGCGCCCGTTCCTTGCGCCGGCACAGGATCTTCTGCACTGCCTTGCGCACGGCCCGCTGCACATGCTCTGGGGCGGCAGGCTTAAGGATATAGTCGACGATGTTGCTGCGGATGGCGCTGAACATATACTCCTTGTCGTCATACCCGCTGATAATGATGAATTCCGCATCGTTGTTGGCCTGGGCGAGTGCGGTGATGATGTCAAAGCCCGACCCTCCCGGCAGCCGGATATCGCAGAGGATAATGTCCGGCTGCCAGGATCGCCCCTTCTGGATAGCCTCCTCCACCGTCTCAGCATCAATTAGGGTATCGATGCCGAGGCTCTTCCAGTCGATCATTTTGCGGATCCCCTGGCGCACAACATACTCATCGTCAATGATCATCAGCTTCATTCGGCAAACGGTCTCCTTTCATCGGCTGACGCACCATGAAGGCACTGGTTCCGTCCTCAAGCTTTTCGAAATAAATGCCATAGCGGGAGCCAAACTTCAGCTTGAGCCGGGCGTTAATGTTGCGCAGCGCCAGCCCCCGCGAATCGCGCTTTTCCTCCGGTCCGAAGGCGAGCAGCCGGCGGATCCTCTCCTCATCGGCTCTTGTCCCGTTGTCCCAGATGTGGTAAATCAGATCCCCCTCCTCGGAATAGATCATGAGAGAAATCTCCCCAATACCACTGCCGGTACTGATCCCATGCGTGACGGCGTTCTCAAGGAGAGGCTGCAGCGCGAACTTAATCACCGGTGTCTCCCGGAGGCTCTCATCTGCCTCCAATTCGAAGACCAGCTTATCCTTAAAACGCAGCTGCTGGATGCTGATATAGCAGACGGCGTGGTCGATTTCCTCATGCAGCGACACCATTCCATCCCTGATGGGCTCGAGGGAATACCGAAAGAGCTGCGACGTCTTGTGCAGCATTTCCATGGCCTCCTGCGGCTGGCCCAGCTGAATCATCCAGCTGGTGCTGTCGAGCGTATTGTAGAGGAAGTGCGGGTTAATCTCGGCCTGCAGGGCCTGGAACTTTGCCTCCAGATAGAGCAGCTTACTCTGGTAGATGTCGTTGTAAAGGATAGCGAGCTGGTTGGACATCCGGTTGAACTGATCGGCCAGCGTCTGGATCTCCAGGCTTGTTGTCTCCTCGAACTGGACGCCGTAGTGCTCCTTCTCGATGGAATTCATCAGCTCCGACAGTGTTCGGATCGGGTTGATAAAGCGCCTTTTGAAAGAGAACAGCTGCACGCATTCCACCAAAAAGAAGAAAAGCAGAAAGAGTGTCAGGATTCGGGTCATCATGGAGTTATACTGCGGGGCGTTGTTTTTAAATACGCAGGCAATGTTCAGCTTATACCGCGGGAGGAAAACATTATAGAAATGGTAATCGGAATCCTTTTCGCAGAGGGTGAAGGCGTGGTTTAAGTCCTTTGCAGGGAAGGAATCCATCAGGCCGGCAAGCGTGCCGGAGATGGGGAGGTCCCGCGTAAGCAGCAGCCGGTCGGAGGAAACCCAGCCGACGGAGGCCAGATTTTGCCCCCCGTGCAACCTTAGCTCTCCCGCAATGGCTTCCCGATTGAGAATGAACTTCATATATCCCAGATGCTTTGAGACATCGTCGATGCTGCGGATCAGACGGTAGAGTGCAAAATGCCCGTCGCTCTCGTCCCAGAACCATTCGCCGGTGCTGCCTTCCATTTTGACAAGCTCATCCGGGGTAAAGCAGCTGACGTCCAGATATCCTGCCGTTCCCAGAGCGGTGTGCGTCTTGGACTCAAGGTAGACGGCTGAAATGTATGGACATTGGTTTTTGACAAGGGTGAGCGTCGTGTTCGCCGCACGGTAGCTCTCAAAATAATGGGGCGACTCCCTGCTCATGCTCAGAAAGGTCTGGATGTCCCTGCTGCCAATAATGGAAAGCGAACTTGTGTTAAGCGTATTCATCAGGTCGGCGGTAGCAATAATGATGGTCTGGTATTCGTTCTCGTTGACCCGCCGGTCGTTCTGCTGGATATGCTCGATGAGATAAATCGAGAAGACGGAAAAAATCATCGTGATCGGCAGAATGATGGCAAAGAGATTAAAGGTGATGAGATGGAAGAAAAGACCCTGCTTTTTCATAGGACTCCCTCCCGGGAAAGTCATTCCTTTTGTAGAAAAGGGAAAATTCATATGACAATTATAGCTATATCGGAAAGAATTTGTCAATTGTAACATTTTTTATGGATTTTATATTAAAAAAAGGGATGGTTAAAATAAAAAATGAAGACCTTATGTCCTCAAAAGTGGTGAAAATGCAAAAGTGATTAATTTTAGTGATTGTAAAACCGCTGCACACTTGTTATTATATTTTTCACAAATTACACTCTGATAAGGAGGGCTTTTTATGAAAAAAATGATACATATCCCCGCGATACTCCTCTGTCTCGCTATGCTGACCGGAGTCACGGCCTGCGGCGGATCCGGTGGGCAGTCAAGCTCCGCTGCCCCTTCCGCGCCGGAGTCTTCTGCGCCGGCCCCGTCCGCGGAGGATGAGCATGAACCCGTAACCATCAGCATCCTGCACGAGCACACGGCAGAGGCCGCGTCCAACATTGTCAGCAGCTACGGCTTCGTTGAGATGATCAAGAAGTATAAGGAGGAGCACCCTTGGGTGACCCTTGAGGAAGAGATCATCGTTGACAGCGGCGATAAGCTCTTCGCCCTGGCCGCGTCCGACGATCTGCCCTCCGTCTTCGGCAACCGCTATGGCTGGCTCCCGAACTTTGCCGGCAACGGACTCGCCGCCGACATCACCGACTATGTGGATCCAAGCATGTATGTTGACGATCTCTACTGCATGACCTACGAGGGCAGGATCTACGGCCTGCCGAACAAGTACTCCATCTTCAACCTCGTCCTTTATAACGAGGCCATGTGGAAGGAAGCCGGATATGAGACCTTCCCCACCAAGATTGAGGATCTCATCAAGGCCAACGAATACTTCGAGATCAAGGGCATCGACACGATGGCGCTTGGCAACTCCGGCAAGTGGTTTGCCACATCCCTGCTCACCGCGGGCCTTACGTATGAGAACTGCGGCGACGAATGGGTTGAGTCCATGATCGCCCGCGATGGGACCAATGAGTGGACCCACGAAGGCTTTGTCAAGTCGCTGGCCGACCTGCAGGCACTCACCCCCATCTTCAACGAGGATTGCAACATGCAGGACGATGTCTGGGCCATGGGCTGGTACATGCAGGGCAAGGCGGCCTCCCACGTGGTCGGCAACTGGGGACTTGACACTGCCCGCAACATGTCCGGGGAGAGCCCTGAGGTTTGGGCGAACACCCGCGTGGCGCTGATGCCCACCATCAGCGGCGAGCCCAACATCATGTCCTCGGCGGTCGGAGGCAACTCCCAGTCCGTCAACTCCAAGCTGAAAGGCGCCGAGTTCACGGCGGCCCTCGAGCTCGTCGAGCAGATTTGCAGCCCGGACTATGCCGAGCTTCTCGCCTCCCGCGGCGCGACGGCCCCTGTTCGCATCGAGGTCAACTTTGATGCCTTCGAGCAGCCCTACAAGGATTTTGCAGCCATCCTCAATTCTCACGGCACGGGCATGAACATCACCGACTATGTGGACAGCAGCGTCGCCAACGCCCTTCACGCGGCGGCACAGAACGTAATGACCGGCGCATCCACACCCGAGGCGGCTGCGGCGGACGTCCAGGCGGCCCAGAGTATGCTCCTGATGTAGGAGAGGCGCCGCGCCGAAATTGTAAGGGTTCCAATTGGACGCGGCGGGTACACTGTCGCGTCCAATTTAAAAGGAGTACTTTTAAGGAGAATCCCTATTGGGGCCCCTGGACCCCAATAAAAATAAGGATGGTGATTTCTATGAATGATTCCTTTAAGCCCAGAAAGCTCTTGATGGCGGCATACCTGCTTCCAAGCTTCTTCACCTATCTATTCATCTTCATTCTTCCCTCGATCATGTCGATCATTTTGAGCTTTTTCAAGTTTTCAAGCATAAAGGCCTTCAGGTTTATCGGGTTCCAGAATTACCTGATGCTCCTCAAGGACTCCAACATCTGGCTTGCGCTCAAGAACAACCTTTTCCTGGTGTTCACATGTATGATTGGACAGATAGGGATCGCGTTTGTCCTCTCGTGCCTGCTCAACTCCAGGCTCACCTATCTATCCACTCCCCTGCGTACGATCATCTATTTCCCAGTTACCCTCTCCGCTGTCGTTATCGGGTATGTGTGGAAATTCGTCTTCGATTATAACTATGGTCTAATCACCTATTTTTGCAATTTTGTCGGTAAAGAGGAGTGGATCCGCCCTTGGCTTTCGGATGGGAACACCATCATGTGGTTTATCTGTATTCCGATGATCTGGCAGTACGTGGGATTTCACATCGTGATCATGATGTCGGCCATGTCCTCCATAGACCCCAGTATCTACGAGATGGCGGAAATCGACGGGGCAACCGGATTCCAGAAGGCTACGAAGATTACGCTGCCGCTGATCAAGAGCACGCTTTTCGTCTGCGTCTGGCTGTGTATCTCCGCAAACATGAAGGCATTTGACCACATCCTCTCCATGACCAACGGCGGCCCCGGTATGTCCTCGAACGTGCTCTCCCTCTATGCCTATACTGTGGCCTTCCGCAACTCGAACATGGGCTACGGGAGCGCGGTCTCTGTCTTCATCCTCGCGATTACGTCGCTTCTGTTCGCACTGTCCCAGATTGTCAAAAATGCAATCGCGGAGAAGGAGTGAGAAGTTTGAAAGCCGCCCATATCCTCAAGTGTCTGCTCATGACACTGCTTCCTGCCATCTATGCCGTTACCTGCATTTTTCCTGTCGTCTGGCTTTTCTACACGTCGTTTAAAACGATGGGTGAATTCTCCATCAGCGTCCTCGCCCTGCCGGAGTCCTTTCTGCGGCTCGACAATTTTATCTACGTCCTGACCGAGGTCAACGTCCTCAAGTATATGCTCAACACCCTGCGCATCACAGTGGTCGTCCTCTTCTTTGTCGTGCTTTTCTCCTTCATCAACGGCTACTTCCTCGCGCGCTTCAAGTTCCGGGGACGCGGCTTTCTGGCCGTGCTCTACACCTGCAATCTTGTCATTCCGGCGCACGCTGTTCTCGTGCCCACCTACATCCTCTTCTCCCGCATCAATCTCAGCAACCACTGGTATTCCACGGTGCTTCCCATGGTCTGCATGGAACTGACGGTCGGCATCTTCCTCGTCTCGGGCTACATTCAAACGGTTCCCAAGGAGCTTGAGGAGGCCGCCGCCATCGACGGCAGCTCCTTCAGCCGCACCCTCTTCACCATCATCCTCCCGGTGGTGCGCCCGGTGCTGATCACCTGCGCCATCATCACCTTCTTCCACTGCTGGAATGAGTTTTCCTTCTCACTGATCCTTTTCAACACCGAGGAGCTGTTTACCCTCCCCCTCGCGCTGATGCGTTTTAAGGGGGAATACTCCGTGGACTATCCGCGCATCATGACCACCATGTTCGTCTCCATTGTCCCGGCGCTGCTGATCTACATCTGTTTCTCCAAACAGATTATCAAGGGCATGATGGCCGGCGCTGTGAAGGGTTAAAAGCCCTGACTCCTTACGAAAGGAACGAAGATTCATATGAAAATCAGAACCAAGAGCAACCTGGCCGCCGTACACGCGAATCCCAACCGCAAAATCTCCGCCGATTCCCCTGAGCTGCGCTTCATGAGCGCCGTCTGCGCCCAAGATATCGACGCTGCCCTCGCAATTTTCGCCGACAAAAAGCTCTTCGGTGGTGTCCCGAGCGTTATCGACGCACCCTATGGACGTTTCGAGGGGCTTGAGGGCATCCGTCAATTTGCCGGGACCTTCCTCTCCACCTTCAACGCCCAGAAGGCGTTCATCGTTCCCGTCTCCCAGACACGTGCCAACGGACGTGCCGTCACGGAGATGGAGATCCAATTTGAGGCGGACGGGGAGATTGATCAGGTGCCCATGTTTGTCATCGGCGACCTGCGCACGCAGGACACGCTCGATGAACTCCGCATCTACTGCCACTGCTCCTTTGTCCCGAACCTGCAGGCCTACCGCAAGCCGATGTTTATCCCAGCTCATCTCGAGATGGGGGATCCCGGGCTGCTGACCGGCGCCGTCCGCGAATATTATGAGGCACTTCACCATGTCCCGGCTGTCGATGTGGAGCGGATCCTCGGCTCGATGAGCCCAAGCTGCAAATTCGGCGGCTATGAGCCCGCTGTCGATGAGCATGTCACCGCCGATACCCCACAGGCCATCCGGGAGAAATTCATCCATATGTCGAGCTACATCCCGAGCTGTGTGGGCATGCGGTACGAGACCCTCATCGACGACGGCGTAACCTGCGTCATCGAGTGGGTGCATATCGTTTCGCGGAAGGGACAGCAGGAGCGCGCGCGCATTTCCATTTCCGGCGTCGCAGCCTACGAGCGCGGCGAGGACGGGCTGCTGTGCGGAATCCGCATCAGTGACTATGCGGGCTTCGAGCGCACCATTGATTGGAGCAAGACCCCTGTCACCAAGAAGGAGGCCCAAGCAATCAATTTTGTAGAGACGTTCCCCGCCGGTGTCGGCAGAAAGCCGCAGTCATAAATTTCACCAATAAAATGGAAATCCAAACGGACAGGAAGGGAGCCGTCGTCCCTGCCTGTCCGTTTTCTCTTTACCTTGTCTCTGCGGGAAAACCAGAGAGAAAAATAGAGATGAGCAAATTCATTACGGCACGTGAGGCAGCCGGGAAGATCTCGGATCACGCCATTGTCAGCGTCGCGGGAATGGGACTGTCCGGCTGGCCGGAGGAGGTGGCCTGCGCCATCCGCGAGAGGGCTGGGCGCATACCTCGGGGACAAAAAAGAGGAAGGACGTTGCCGCCAAACTCATGATGAAGGAGAGCAGATCGCGCCGGCGCTCGGCATGGATCTGTGCGCAGTGCTCTGCGGTGACGGCGTGGACATACTTGCGGCGGAGCTAATCGCCTACGGCGCGGACAAGGTATACCTCCTAAGAAGCAAAGGCTACTCAGGTGTCGAATAAGTTTGCCGAGGACATTCACCCCAAAAGAGAAATAAGAGGGTACGTCGTAAAATAAAAAAACCCGTAATCGTAATGATTACGGGTTTTTTCTGGAGCTGCTAACCAGATTTGAACTGGTGACCTCGTCCTTACCAAGGACGCGCTCTACCGACTGAGCCATAGCAGCCCAACCTGACCAACCTGACAGAAATTTATTATATACGGTTTGTCCGCGTTTGTCAATACAGGAAGCATCGATTTTCGAACTTTTTCTAAACTGTCACGGTTAGGCCGTCATAGGCGATAGCATAGCCATACTGCCCGGCCAGTGAACACATTTCCTCATGGGGCGGATTCCCCTCATGGGAAATATGTGTGGCGTAAATGTGTGTGCGCACCGTCACCGCGCCTATCTCCCGCAGCCGCCGGACAACCTTTGCCACCTCCCCGGCATCCAGATGCCCGCCGGCGTTTTTCCCCTCCCCGTAGGTCTGATCCAGAATGACAGCGTCTGGCCGCGCCTCTCTGAGGCAGGCATAGATCTCCTCCCCCACCTCCAACAGATCTGTCCCGTAAAAGACAGATTTTCCCCCGCGCTCGATTAGATAGACGAGCGCCTGCCGCGCGGGATCGTGGCGCGAATCGAACGCCGTCACCGTGTAATTCCCGAGTACGGCTGTCTCCCCGGGCGCCATGGGGAACAGCGTAAGCCGCAGATGTCGGCAGAAATCCCCGTCAGACAGATCCGCGCTTCCGTCCTCCCGCCGGATCGCCTCGTTCATCGCGCGCAGCGTCCCGCCGGAAGCCGCCACAAGCAGCGGCGCGAGGTTCTCGACAGCGTAATCCGGGTGGCGGGTGATAAAGTGCCCGGCATCGAAATGATCGGAGTGGGCATGGGTCTGCAAAAGGACGCGGATCTTCGTCAGATCCACCCCATACTGTCCGCACGCCGCCGCACTGTCCGGCCCCAGGTCGATGAGCAGTTCCCCATCGATCACCAGCGACGCTCTCCTGCGGATATCCTTTCCCCCGTCCCGCCGAGCATGCCGGCATACAGCGCACCCACAGAAGGGCAGCGGCATCGCTGTCGCGGCGGATGTCCCCAGAAAAGTCAGCTTCATAGAGGTTCCCTCCTTTACTCCGTTTTCCAAATGTGTTATCCTTGCCTGAGACGCGGTTCTCCGGCCCGCCGGGAATCCGCGCCCCAAACAAGGAGGCTGTGTCATGCACCTGTGTGTCCTCGCCCGTATCCATAGCGATTTCCCCACCAAATTTGGCATCCCCCGCCAGAGCGGGCTGAGCGGGAACCTGCTCTCGAAAATCGTGTTCGAACCGGAGTTCCGCAGTCCCGACGCGCTGCGCGGCCTGGACGGATTCTCCCACCTCTGGCTCATCTGGCAGTTTTCCGCAGTCCGCCCGACATGGTCCCCCACTGTGCGTCCGCCGCGCCTGGGCGGCAACCGGCGAATGGGCGTGTTCGCCACGCGCTCGCCCTTCCGGCCCAATCCCATCGGCCTCTCGTCGGTCCGCCTGGAGCATATCGAGTATGACACCGGCGAGGGGCCGGTTCTCACCGTCTCCGGGGCGGACCTGATGGACGGCACCCCCATCCTCGACATCAAGCCCTATCTCCCGTTCACCGACTCCCACCCGGACGCATCGAACGGCTTCGCCGAACCAAAACAGGGGCGGCTTCGTATCGTTTTCCCGGACGCTCTGCTCCGCCTCATCCCGCCCGAAAAGCGGGAGGGGCTCCTCTGTGTGCTCGCCGAGGATCCGCGCCCCGCCTATCAGGATGACCCGGAGCGTGTCTACGGCTTCGCCTTCGCCGGGCTGGACATCCGCTTCGCCGTCTCCGGCGGTGTGCTGACAGTGTGCTCCGTCCTCCCGAATCAGGACACAGTCGATAAAAAGAGGAATATCCCTTAAGGCGGCCGGGTATGCTCTTTATAGCAATTCTCAAAAACAAGGATATTTTTGAGGACTGCTATCATAACGAGCTTTCAGGGAGGACCGCCATGCCGGAATATGGAGAACGCATCCACTTTATCGTCAACGTCCTGTTTGCCGGTGTCATTCTCGCCGTGCTGTATGCGGCTGTCCGTCTGGCGCTTCCGGTGACACTGCCGTTCTTTATCGGCCTTGGCATCGCGTTTGTCCTCAAGCCTGTCACTACTTTTCTCGCGGCGCATACGCCGTTCCGGCGGCGGGCGGCGTCGCTGGTGGTCATTTCCCTCTTTTACGCGCTGATCTTCTCCATCCTCTTCGGTGTCTGCGCGGCGGCATTCTCCCAGTTCGGCCGCCTGCTCACACTCCTGCCGAACCTCTATGCTGAAGGAGTGGAGCCCATCCTGAGCGCTGTCAACCGGTTTCTCGCGCGTGTGTTCAGCCTGCTCTCTCCCTCCGGCAGCGGCCAGGTCGGGCAGTTCTTCGACATGACGCTCGAAGCGCTCCGCAACGGCGTGCAGGAGGTGTCCGCAAGCGCGGTGGAGTGGCTGGCCGAGGCTATACGGGGCCTGCCCATGCTGCTGACGACGCTTGTCTTCACCGTCATCTCCTCCATCATGATCTCCGCCGACTATGCCGCCGTCACCAGCTTCCTCCTGCGCCAGCTCCCGCCCCGGTACCGCCACATGCTCCTGGACGCAAAGGACTTCATGGTGGGATCGCTCTTCTGCATGTTCAAGGCTTACCTGCTCATCCTGCTCATCACAATGGCAGAGCTGGCCGTAGGGCTGTGCCTCTTAGGGGTCGATCTGTTCTTGGCGGCGGCGGTCCTTATCGCGCTGCTCGACATCCTGCCCCTCATCGGCACGGGCGGCATCCTCATCCCGTGGGGACTGCTCGAACTGGCGCGCGGAAACTATCCGCTCGGCGCCGGCCTCATTGTGCTCACGGTGGTTATCACGCTTGTGCGCAACCTGATCGAACCGAAAATCGTCGGGAAGCAGATCGGGCTGCATCCGGTTGTCACTCTCTCCGCCATGTATCTGGGGCTGCGGCTCTTCGGCTTTATCGGGCTTCTGCTCGCGCCGATGTCTGCCCTCCTTGTCAAATACCTCAACGACAGCGGGCGGATTCACCTGTATAAGTAGCCGTCTCGTCGATGCGGCGCACGTAGCTGTGCGTGTAGTCGGTGAAATGCTTCTGCCAGAAATGCCGTCCGGCGGGGTTGAAGCTCTCGAAATCGACGCCCAGATGCGTATACCCCTCCTCCAGAAGCTGTTTCTCCACGAAATGCAGCAGGCACCGAGCCATCCCGCTCCCCCGGTATTCCGGGCGGCAGAACGCCCCCTTGATGTTCGGCATGCACGCCGCCGCGCTGACAAATGTCTCCGCCTCCCCGAAATCGATCTTCAGATACGCCGCCGCCTTTTCCCCGTCCATGGCGGCGAAGAAGCGGGCGGGCGGCTCCTCATCGCGGAGGAACTCCTCCAGTGTGTATTCGCACCGCTCCGGACGCGGGCATAAGAAGCAGGGCGCGGTGGCCATGTGCGTCCAAAGCCCGGCGGCAAGCGGGACCAGAAGCGGCCATTGTTCGCGGGAGAGCTCCCGGAAGTCCCCATCCGGGGTGTCTCCACGTGAGGACAGGCGGCATACGCTGTCCACACAGCGCATGCCGAAGCCGTTCCAGACAAAGCTCTCCTGGCTGTCCTCCTCATATGCGTAAAGGGAGACGGCATGGCTGACAGCGCCCGCCCGCACCCAGAGCGGTGCGGCGGCCTGATAGAGGCGGTCGTAGATCATCCCCCGCCTCTCGGGGACAACCGCATGGGCGTGCAGCGGGGAGAACACTGCCCGGATTCCCCGGATCCCCCACGGCGACTCCCACGGGGAGCGGACGCCCAGAAATCCCAGCAGGCGATCCCCCTCCAGCGCGGCCACGCCCAGACCATTTTCCGCAAACTCGCGAAGGGGCGGCAGCCCGGCCACCGGAAGATCCGGGCACTTCTTCCTTGCCCGCTCATAGTTTTCCCCTGCGAGAGCGCCCGCCCTCTCGAGATGTTCCGCTTTAAAAGATTCTATCCGCATGCCTTCTCCCCCTCCACCCGTCGGGCTGATTCCCGTATCCTTTTGAGCAGGATGATTTCCAGCGGCTCGCCGGGCAGCAGGAGCGAACCGCAGTCCACGTACCCGTTCTTCCGGTAAAAGAACTGGCCGCGCTCGTCCGACTGCGTGGAGGTCAGCACCATATCGTATCCCTTCTCCCGCATTGCCGCTTCCCAGAAGTTCACCAGCTCTGTTCCGTATCCTTTCCCCCTGTACTCCTCCAGGAGGTACAGCATGTTCATAAAGGGCAGACTGTCCCAGAAGTAATTGTACCGCAGCCAGCCAGCGAACACGCCCTCCTCTATGATGAGGATTCTTTCCCCGTCTATGGCGCTTTTCAGCGCATCCGCGCCGATATGCCGGTCGTACCGCTTGAGCAAATCAAAATCCCTCCCGTCCGCGTATCGGATCATTCCATTCCCACCTGTTCCTGCCGCAGGCCGTCCCTATCCCGACCACGGAAATCCTTTTTATTTTATCAAATCCGGCCGCTCGTCTCAAGAGATGAAACGGAATCTGCGCAAATTCTAAAATATTGGCCGTTCCTTCCTGCGATATTTCTGAAATTTTCCATAAATCAGTTGTCATTTCAGGAAAGCAGGAGTAAAATGACAGATAAAAGGAACCGGAAATCTTAAGTCAGGAGGATGAATGTGAAAAAGATAATCTCCGTTCTGTGCGCTGCGGCAGTCATTTTGGGAGTGTCCTGCACCGCGTTTACAGCGCCCGCGGCATCTGCGGCGGCCTCTTCCGCGGCGCAGACCGGTCAGGAGGCGCCGCTGTATTTCAGCGACAAAAAGATTGAGACCACCGCCCACCAGTATGGGCAGCTTACATACGAAATCCCGAAGACCTGGAAACAGGAAAAGCCGGACAGCGGCGTCCGCTTTACCGACGGTACGGATTCCGTATCCATCCTCGTCTACAGTCTGGAAAAAGCGCTCTCCGGCCGGAAAGCCGCCTATACCCGCCTGGAAAATGCGATCAGCAGCGTGCTGATCAATCATCCGGCCTTTCCGGACGCGAAGGTTTTAAGCAAAGAGGAAACCTCCTTTTTATCCTCGTATGCGGCTGCGTATGAAATCAGCCTCGGGCAGAACAGCACAGAAGCCGCTTACAGGGCGACTGCGTTCACCTCTCCCGATTTGAAGTCCTACGCCGTCGTCTATATGCCGGTGATCGATTCCGCTTCCGCGAAAATCTCCAGCCGCGAATATTACGAGATGCTGCTCCATTCGATGCAGTGGGCATCCGCCGGAACACAGGAACAGCCGGGAGCATCCCCAAAACAGAAGATACAGGAACAGCAGGCGGCTCAGAAGGATTCCGGGATACGGGAAGAATCTCCGCAAAGCGAAACCGTATACTGGACATCGGGCGGAGAGGTGTATCACAAGACAGGGAGCTGCGTTTCGCTCAAGCGTTCCAAAACGATAAAAGAGGGCTCCGTCGGGGATGCGAAGCAGGCCGGAAAGTCCAGGCCCTGCAAGCTGTGCGCCCGATAGAACCTCATTTCAGCGTGTTACTGAATCCGGAAGTTTTTCAAGAAGATGAAACAGAATCTAAACAAATTTTAAATTTTTTCGCCAAAGTTTTCCGTCCCCTTGCCGCTTGGGAGAGGATGGGATATAATAGGAACAGAAACCGGATTTTTTTAAAGGAGGTTCCTTTTTGTGAAGAAGCGAGTTGATTCAAAACGCAGGCAGAGAGTGTCCGGCATCGTTCTGGCGGCGCTCGTAACAGCGAGTCTCGGGGTATCGGCGCTGGGTGTCAGCGCAGCCGGTGGGCAGGTGGTGCTTAATCCCTCCTCGTCGTCAGAGGATCGGGTTGGTTACAGCCAGATCAATATCAACAATCCCCGCCACGGCGAGATCACCGTCTCCGTCGAGGGTGAAGATGTGAGGGACGGCGACTGGGTTAAGGACGGTAAGCGCGTAAGCGTCTATGTCAAGGCCGATACGGGCTACTTTGTGCATGAGATTCGTGTGAGCGGCCACACCACAACCGATTCCAACCGCATCCGCTTCACCGTGAATACCGATGACCGCAAGTCCTATACCATCAGCGCTTCTATCTACGACAGGGATGATCGGGACGATTATTACGACGACGATTACGACTATTATTACGACCGCTACTATGACCGCTACTATGACCGCTATTATTACGATGATGACTATTACCGCTACCGCTGGGATACAAAGCGCATTTCCGCCCTGCGCGAGGACACTCGCGCCAATGCGAACAAGGGCATTGTAACGGCGGCCAACCCGTCCGACGCGACCGCGCGCATCGCGACCGAGACCGTGCTCACCAAGACAAAAAGCTCCGAGCAGGCGAAGGTCGTCTTCCGCAACAGCAAGACGATTCAGAACAGCGTGCTGCGCACCGTCTACTCGACTGCCGACGGACGCGACGTGATGATCTGCGCGGACTCGCTCGATGGGGGGCGTCTGATCGGCCGCCTGTATATTGATCCTTCCAAGGCGTCCGATACAGCGGTTATCGTCCGCCCCGGCATTGAGACCTCGTCGGAGCTGTGCAAGCAGGTCCGTTCCAGCTTTGCCCGCGGCTACACGAATAAGAACCTCGCCGTTGTGCGCTTCGATCAGCAGGGTTCGTTCGGGGTCAGCATGGAGGCGGCTGTAGACCTCAAGCTCACCGGCTTTGATACCGATAACCTCTATTTCTATTCCTACGACAGCTCGACCAACCGCTATTCCCGCCTCACGACGGAGTACCGCATCGACTCGAACGGCTACCTGCATTTCGATGTCACCGACGGAAACTACGTTGTGATCACGGATAAAGCCCTCTCCAAATAGAAAAAGTGAAAATAAAGCGGCATGGAATCTCCATGCCGCTTTATTTTTATCAAACGCCGATCAATAATTTTCCGCGGACACTTCAAAATATGCCTGCGGGTGCGCGCAGACCGGGCAGACTTCCGGCGCCTTGGTCCCAACGACAATATGCCCGCAGTTGCGGCACTCCCACACCTTGACCTCGCTCTTTTTAAACACTTCCTGCGCCTCGACGTTCTTTAACAGCGCCCGGTACCGTTCCTCGTGGTGCTTCTCGATGGCGGCAACCATCCGGAACTTGGCGGCCAGCTCCGGGAAGCCCTCCTTCTCGGCGGTCTCGGCGAACCCGGCGTACATATCGGTCCACTCGTAATTTTCCCCGCCCGCGGCGGCTTTCAGGTTTTCGGCGGTGTCCCCGATCCCTTCAAGCTCCTTAAACCACATTTTGGCATGCTCTTTTTCATTATCGGCGGTCTTTAAGAAGAGGGCCGCTATCTGCTCGAACCCCTCCTTCTTCGCTCGGGAGGCAAAATATGTATACTTGTTTCTGGCCTGGGATTCCCCCGCGAACGCCGCCTCCAGGTTTTTTTCTGTCTGTGTACCGGCATACTTGGACATCACTGATCTCTCCTTTTTATAGAATAATTTATTGAACACCATATTACAGGATCTCCTGTTGAATAGGAGATCCGTGAAAATGAGATTCTAAATCATTTATGCAGTCTATCATCATTTTGAGATTGTCGTGCAGGCATTTCGGAACAGATTGTATCCCAATCATATGGAAAATAACCGCCTCCTGTCCAGGATAGCTTAAATATAAGTCGCTGAGGCAGTTCCAGAATGCGTCCCCGTTTTCCCCATAATCATCGGGAAAATTCAGGCTTTTTTAATTTTGGCATGGATTAGTCTGATGTATTTACACCCGGTAAAATCAACTGTATATTTCATACTTATCATAAAACGAATATAAAACGAAAGAAGTCAGCCACTCTTACTGCAGCTAACTTCTTTCGGCAACCTATGGCGCAGCGGGAGGGATTCGAACCCTCGTGCAGTTTCCTGCAAACTGATTTCGAGTCAGCCCCGTTATGACCACTTCGATACCGCTGCATCTAATCTCATACCATTTTATTATATCAGGAAACAGAATAAAGTTCAATCATTATTTTTACTAATAGAGACATATTTTTATATCTATATCTTATCTATATTGTATAAAACTGATCGTCCTCTGCTTCTTTGTTTCTTTCCGGTTCCCTTTTCATTTTTCCTCCGGTTTTGACATCCTTTTTCCGCCTTTTTCGGCTGTTTTCGGATATTCTGTCCCGTCCATCCGCTCTCGCACGCTTTTTTGACATCCTGTACGGGGGGAAATATCACCCTAGAAAAAATTGACAAGGAGAAACAAATTGAATATAATGGCTTCAAACCCGTCAATCATATTGGAAGAAAACGGAAAGGAGGCGGAAAACGCCAGACTGCTTTCACCAAAAATAAAGGGGTTTTTCTATTGCTACGAAAAATGCATGAATGGATCCGTTTTTTCAGATCGCGTGCATGCACTGCCGGTTTATTAGCGTTTGCAGCTGCCGCCACCATCTATCAGGTCACGGAGCGAACCCGCACCGTCTATATTCGGGACGGTCAGGAGCTGACCCTCGCCTATACCATGAGCGAAGAGGTTTCGGATATTCTTCAGGCGGAGGGAATCCGCGTCATGCAGAGCGACATCGTCAGTTTCACCGGATTCTCCGCCAACATGGCGGAGGTGGACATCCAGCATCCCATTTCTGTCACGCTCAAGGCGGACGGCGCCGTCCAGACACTCGAGGTCCCGGAGGGGACGACTGTGGGCGAGGTGATGGAATCGGAACACCTCTCCCTAGACGGTAACGACAAAATCAACATGGACACCGGAGACCTGCTCTACGACGGAGCGACACTGGTGATCGAACGCATCGACTACAACACGCGCACAGAGGAACGGGAGCTTCCCTACGAAATTTTACAGACAGAGAGCTCCCTCCTCAAGCCCGGGCGCCGCACCGTACTCGTCTCCGGGCAGGAAGGGAAGGAAATCACCACCTTCTCCCAGAAGCTCCAGGACGGCGAGGTCGTCTTTGAGCAGGCTGTCGGCAACACGCTGCTGGCTGCGCCTGTCGCGCAGGAGGAGCTGGTGGGCGCCTATGCGGCCATCTCCCCGCTCGATTTCGGCTACGACTGCGACGATAACGGCATCCCGCTCGACTATGTGACCGTCTACCGCAACCAGAAGGCCACCGGCTACAGCGCCCGCGCCGGCGCACTGACCGCCAGCGGCCGCTATGCGACACCTGGGCATGTGGCTGTCAATTCCGAGGAGATCCCCTACGGCACCAAGCTCTATATCGTCTCCCCGGACAATACGTTCATTTACGGCTACGCCATCGCCGCCGATACAGGCACCGGCCTGATGGACGGCCGGACCGACATCGACCTGTTCTATGACTCCTATACGGAGAGCGTCCTCAACGGCGTGCGCTATGTCGACGTCTATGTGCTGGAATAGCGAAACGGAACCGCCCGCATCATGATGCGGGCGGCTTCAGCTTTCTCCGTAAAAACGCTCCAGCTGTGCCGCCAGCGCTTCAGGCGCGTCCCGATTGACCTCGTGTCCCGCCCCGGGGCAGAAATACAGCCGAGCGTGAGGCAGCAGCTGCGCCAGGCGCTGCGCAGCCCGCCGGTTGGCGCGATCCTTTTCCCCGCATACCACGAGCACAGGGCAGGAGACTTTCCGGAGATCCCTGCTGAAATCCAGCTTCGCCATGGAGGCGGTCAGTGATAGCATCGCCTGCTTTCCAAGCCCCGTCCCCGCAAACGCACGTTCCGGCATCAGGCGGAATACCGCGCTCTGAAACGCCAGCAGTCCGGCCGGCATAACATACTGCGCGGCAATCAGCACGAGGGAGCGCACATTTTCCGGATGCTCGATCCCATAGTGCAGCGCGAGTACTCCGCCCAGCGAAAGTCCGCACAGCCGCAGAGATCCCGGCAGCTGTCCGCACGCTTCGGAGAAGGATCGGTACAGATCTGCATACGTCCCCTCCCCCGGCAGCCGCAGGAGATCCGGGCAGACCGCTCCACCCCTAGGCATATGCTCCAGCGTCTCCTTCCAGCTTTCCGGCCCCTGCCCGAGGCCGTGAATAAAGACATCCGTTCCCATCCTGTCACACCTCCACAATAAATCCGGCTTCATATACATTCGCATCCAGCAGTGTCCGCTTTGCCTCCCGCAGCAGGATCCGGCAGTCTTCGGCGAGGATGCCGGCGAAACCCGCGCTGTCCCCCTTTTGCAGCGCTTCCAGCGCATAGACATAGTTTCTCCGCAGTTCCCGCAAACGCTTCTCCCTCTCTCCCGGCGGGACACAGAGCAGCATCGTCCCTCCCAGGAGAAGGCACTGGATCTGCTCAAAAATCCGCCGCATCGAGGCAAACGGCAAATGCGGCGTAAGCAGCTCCAGCGGCACGGACACGGTTCCCCCACTATGCAGCTTATCCGCAGCCCGCCGGATCTCTTCCTCCTCTATGCCGCCGCATGCCTGGCGCACCGCCCCCGGCAGGAGCACCTGCAGGAGCTGGATTGCATGAAGATAGAGCAGCGCGTCCCGGCGGCCTGTCTCCGCAAAATGCGCGCCAGAGAGTGTAATCTGCGTCCCCTTGCCATTGAAGGTGCGCGCCAGACCGAACGAGCGCAGCCATCCGAGCGCCTGCTGCACTGTAAAGAGAGAGACACTGTATCTCTCCGCGAGGGTTGCGCTGCTCGGAAGGAAATCCCCATCCCGATAGGTTCCCTCCCAGATGCCGCGGAGCAGATCCTGTCCCAGCTTCTCATAGAGATGCAGCCGCCCCCGGCGCGCCTCCCATGTCCACGGCGGCGCCTCCTCCCCTTCCGGCGCTTCACCGGGCAGGGAATGCAGATATTCGTCTACACTCCGGCCGATCACCCGGTATATCCGCTCCACCAGGCAGCGCACCCCTTCCGAATCCTGCCGGCGCAGCGCGGCAGACAGCGCCGCAGAGCTCTCCTCATTGATTCGCGCCGCCTGGACATAGGGGTTCCGGTATCCGGCCAGGACAGGGACATGTACATAAAGCTCCAGACTGGAAACCAGATCGTCGATCAGCGGATTGGCCGCTCTGCCAAGAAGCCGTTCAAAAAAAGCAGTATGTATGCGCCAGTCCTCCCCCAATCCAAACGCATCTTCCAGCGCCTCCGCGCCCTCCCGGGCGCCAAGTCCGGCGCTGAATACGGCCAGCGGCGGCATGATGAGCGCGAGCGTACCATAGCAGTCCGCTACCGGCTCCCGGCGCCGCAGGAGCATACGCAGGTCTGCGCTCTGCGCTCTCTCCTGATAGACAACCACAGCCCGCCGCCGCGCCTGCGTGCGGATATACCCCTTCACGCGCAGGACACCCAGCACATCCCGCACTGTACGCAGTCCCACGCCATAAAGGACGCTTAGCTTTTCCGCGGAGGGGAGTGCTTCCCCGTAGCGGATGCGCCCCGCTTCAATCTGATCCACCAGCTCACGATAAACAAAATCAAACAATGTCCTTTTCTGCACCATGGCTCTCCTTTTCTTTCCCTATTCAATCAGTATACCATAAAAAATCTGAAAACCTATATGGTAAAGTACACAGATATGATCTTGAATTTTTATTGACCCTCAATATAATATAAAGGGGGCATTGTGACGCCGGCCGGGAGCGTTCCCTTCCTGTTCAGCAGTGACCACGCAAAATTTTGAGGAGGAAAGTAAATGCTCAAGAATATGAAGGTGCGCAGTAAGTTGATTTCATCTTTTGGAGTCGTCATATTTCTCTATGTTATTACTGTGCTCGTTTCCATCTCTGGTATCTTCCGGGTTTCGGACGGTTTAAAATCCTTCTATCAGGTTCCCTTTCCCATGCTGGCTAACGCGCTTCAGGCGCAGGTTTCCACAAACCAGACTCAGGCTGCCATACTTCGGGCTTCTTCCACGTCAGATGAGGCCAAAATGCAGGAATATCTCTCCGAAGCGATGACAACTGCGCAGACCCTTACCGACGCTATCAATTCCCTCTCAGACATATATGATGGGGATAAGGCTGTCCTCGATCGTGTTGTCCAAACGCGGACAAAACTAAGTGAATACCGGCAGCAGGTTGTCGATCTGTTGAAAGCAGGAAAGAAAGAAGAGGCGCAGGCTCTGATAGAAGGGGCGTATTCGGCTACCTGCACAGAGATAGATCTTCACCTCTCGGATGTCATTGCCGCGAGTGAAGTCAGAGCGCAGGATTATTATAATTCCGGCAATCAGAACTATCTCTCTTCCCTAATCTTCCAAATCTGCCTTTCTATCATTTGTATTGTTCTGACAGAAATTCTTGTTGTTCTGCTTACCCGCAGCATCACGCGCCCGATTTTTGAAATTGAAAAAGCTGTCAGTGCGATGGCTAAGGGCGATATGAAGACCCCAGTTACATACGAATCCAAGGATGAGCTCGGGCATCTCTCCGAGAATCTCCGTTTTGTACTCAAAACGCTCTCCTCCTATATCAGCCATATCTGTAGCCGCCTGAACTCGATGGCGAGCGGCGATCTGACTGTGGAGATGGACATGGAATACCTCGGCGAGTTTGCTTCCATCCGGGAGTCTGGCAACCAGATCATTCATGCTCTCAACGAAACCCTCGGCAGGATCAACATCTCGGCCGAGCAGGTAGCCAGTGGTTCGGATCAGGTTTCCGCCGGTGCGCAGGCGCTTTCGCAGGGTGCGACCGAGCAGGCCAGCTCCGTGGAAGAGCTGACAGCTACAATTGAAGATCTGTCCCAGCAGGTCAGCTCCACTGCCGCGAACGCTGCCGACGTCAACAGCCAGCTCACGAAGACTGCCGAGAGCGTTTCCGTCTGCAACTCGCAGATGGAGGAAATGATGCAGGCCATGGAGAAGATCAACACCAGTTCCAACAACATCGGTCGCATCATCAAGACAATCGAAGATATCGCGTTCCAGACCAACATCCTCGCGCTCAACGCTGCCGTTGAGGCGGCGCGGGCCGGAAGCGCCGGCAAGGGCTTTGCGGTCGTGACCGACGAGGTGCGTTCTCTCGCCTCCAAGAGCGGCGAGGCTGCCAAGAACACGACAGCGCTCATCGAGGAATCCCTGCGTGTTGTGGAGGGCGGCGTTCAGATTACCCAGCAGACCCGCGCCACACTGACCGACATTGTGCAGGGCACGGAGGTTGTTGTGGAAGGCATGAAGAAGATCACCAGCGCTGCGGATTCGCAGGCTATCGGCATTCAGCAAGTTACGCAGGGGATGGATCAGATTTCCGCCGTTGTGCAGACCAACAGCGCGACTTCGGAAGAGTCTGCTGCGGCGAGTGAGGAGCTCTCCAGCCAGTCGCAGGAGCTCAAGCGCATGGTCAGCCGTTTCCGTCTCGCCGGTTCTCAGGCCTCCTCTTCGTTTGATGCTGAACCAGTCGCTTCCTCTTCGGTCTCTTCCTTTGACACTGGCAAGTACGATTTTTAACTTTATTCAGTAAAATAATAAGGGAGACACTTTACCAGTGTCTCCCTTATCCTGTATTGATGAGGAAATATTCATGGAGACAAAATCATTCTTTATCGGCCCCGTTCCTGCAATACTGCTGGGCCAAAAATCAGATAGGATCTGCCTTTATGTCCACGGACAAGGTGGGAATAAATCCGAAGCCGCCGTCTATGCTGAGGCTGTTCTGTCGGCGGGATATCAGGTTCTTGCTGTCGATTTGCCCGAACATGGGGAAAGAACGGATTCTGCCCAATTTTTTCCATGGATCGTTCGGAGTGAATTTGACACTGTCAAATCCTATCTATATCAAAACTGGTCCTCCCTGTCCATTATGGCTGTCAGTATCGGTGCATGGTTCAGTATGCTCTCTTTTTCGGTGGATCCCTTAGAGAGGTGTCTTTTTGTATCGCCCGTCCTCGACATGGAAAACCTGATTCAGCATATGATGGAATGGGCTTCCGTTACGGAAGACGAATTGCAGACAAAAGGCGAAATTCAAACTGGCTTTGGGCAAACCCTCTCATGGGAATATCTCTGTTACGTCCGTAAACATCCAATTAAACAATGGGATAAGCGGACAGAGATTTTATATGCGGACGGAGACCGTCTAATCTCAAGGGAAGGGATCGATCTCTTTGCCAGGACACATCACTGCGGCCTTTCCGTAATGCAAGACGGGGAACACTGGTTTCATACACCTGAACAGCTCCGCTTCCTGCTCGAGTGGGAACGGTCAAAAATACGGTAAAAAAGCCGCTGTCCGGATTTCTTCCGGACAGCGGCTTTCCTTTCAGGCCGTATGCCTTACCTTATCAGAACGCCCACTTGAGCGCATCATACATGCGGATATACTTTTCATACTGGCTGTCATACACACCCAGATTCCCGGTAGCCGGCAGGGTTTCTGTTTCGGGGGAAGCGAGCATCATCGCCTGATCCAGTCCGCTCCACAGGCTGCACCCGGCTCCCGCAACCAGCGCCGCGCCAAATGCGCCGCCGAGCGCGCTGCTATAAACTGTTTTCACAGGCAGGGCGAAGACATCGGCGAGCATCTGCCGCCAGACAGGACTGACCGCCCCGCCGCCCGAGACGATGATCTCATTCGTCTGAATCCCCGGGGACGCCTTGCAAATCATATCATACACCTGACGCAGCGAAAAGCAGACCCCCTCGAGTACCGCGCGCGCGAAGTGCCCCCACCCCATCAGCGACGTGATGCCCAGGAACGCGCCGCGGGCGTTCGGATCAAACAGCGGGCATCGCTCACCGGTCAGATACGGCAGAAAGAGCAGCCCGTCGCTCCCGGGCGGAACTTCCTGGGCGGCTTCGTCGATGGCTCGGTAACTGTTGCCCGCCCCCAGCGCGCCGCGGAACCACTGGTAGCTCCCCGCGGCCGCAAGCGTACAGCCAAAGGCCATGTAACCGCCCGGTGCGTTCGAGCAGAAGAGCTGCAAAAGACCGTCCCGATTGTCTGCATAGTCGGGCAGGCCCGTCGCCACGACACCGGAAGTCCCCAGCGTCACGCCGACACGTCCGGGAGCGGCCAGGCCCATCCCGGTTGTGGAGATGACCGCGTCGCCGCCCCCACCGAAGACAGGTGTCCCAGTGGGAAGCCCTGTCTGTGCCGACGCCTCCGGCGTTACCTCCCCTGTCTGCTCGACGGACTCCACGACCGCGGGAAAGATCTCCCGCCGCAGTCCAATTTTTTCGATGAGCGCATCCGCCCAGCGGCGGTTTTTCACATCAAAAAGTCCTGTACCCGACGCATCGGACACATCGGTCACGGCCTGCCCTGTCAGGCGGAAACGGATATAGTCCTTCGGGTTCAGGACCACCGCTGTGCGGGCATAGTTCTCCGGCTCGTTCTCCTTCATCCAGAGGATTTTTCCTCCCGTATAACCGGTCAGCATCCGGTTATTCGTGAAGCCCAGAAGCCCCTCCAGTCCGCCGGCCGCCTCTGTAATGGCCTTACACTGCTTTGCGGTCCGCTGATCGTTCCAGAGGATGGCGCGGCGCACCACGACTCCAGCCCTGTCGAGCGCGGCCATACCGTGCATCTGCCCTGAAAAGCTCACGCCCAGTACCCGGTGGCCCTCCAGCTTCGCCATGACCTCCCGCAGGCAATCCACTGCACCGTTATACCAATCCTCCGGGTCCTGCTCGTTCCAGCCGGCCTGCGGCTGATAAAGAGGATAGGTCCGTACCGCGTCCGCCAGAATCGTTCCATCGTAGGCGAGCGCAATCGTTTTGCAGCCGCTTGTCCCTATATCAATACCAACGACACATCCTGCCATACTCCGTCCCCTTTCCGTTTACGATTTTGTCCCCTTAGGCCGCCGCGGCGGCTTGGGTTCGGCGCGCTTCTCCACTAAGAAGCGGCTGTCTGCGGCATAGTCCTCTGTGCGGGTAGGCATCCCCTTCCCCGCCAAGCGCCACTCGCAGAACTGCCGCACGAGCGAATAGATCACCGCAAACAGCGGCACTCCGATGAACATCCCCAATACACCCATCAGGCTGCTGAAAACGGTGATGGAGAAGATCACCCAGAATGCGGAGAGTCCCGTGGAATCCCCCAGAATCTTGGGCCCGATGATGTTGCCGTCCACCTGCTGGAGCACGAGGACAAAAATGCCAAACCACAGAGCCTTAATCGGATCAATCAGCAGAAGGATCAAGATGGAAGGGAGCGCCCCGATAAACGGCCCAAAGTAGGGGATAACATTCGTCACTCCCACGATCACGCTGATGAGGGTGGCATAAGGGAGGCGCAGCAGCGTCATACCGGCGAAGCAGATGAGTCCAATGATGAATGAATCGAGCACCTTCCCCGAGATGAAGCCGCTGAAAATCTCGTTGCTCTGGTGCGCAATCTCCGCAAGCTTGTCCACAACACGCCGCGGCATCAGGGCGCTCAAGAGCTTCTTTGTCTGTGCGAAAAAACGCTCCTTCGAGAGCAGAAGATAGATCGAAATGATAACGCCCACGATCACATTCAAGAGGCTGGTCGTCACCGACATGGTCGCGGAGAGGACATGCGGGATCGCGTTCGTCACCATGGCGGAGGCTGTGCTCAGGAGCTTTGTGGCTGTCTCCACCACCTTATTCCAGATGTCTGGCTGTACATTCTGTATATTATAGAGATCATATTCCGAAATGAGCTGATTGATTAACGTCTGTAGCGACAGAATCCAGCCGGGTACCTGTCCGGCGATACTGGCGATGCTGGCAGCAATCTGCGGAATGACGATGGAAAAAAATACAGTCAGGATAAACAGTGAGAATAAATACGTTAAGATGAGAGCGATTGCACGTCCAGTCCGCCGGGACAGGCGGTTCCCTGTGGCAGCTGTCACCAGCCGCTCGCTGATGCGCAGAATCGGGTTGAGCAGATAGGCGATCACAAAGCCGATAAAGAACGGGGTCAGCAGCGAAAGGAACTCCCCTATGACACGGAAAACATCAGTATAGTTCCACACCAGCTTTATGATGACGGCCCCCAGCGCTATCACGCCCAGTGTATAGAACGCGGCAGTGTTATAGCGGCGGCTGAAGCGAAAATGTTTCAACGGAACCTCTCCTTTCCATCCACGGCTCAGCCATGGATGTCAAGCAGCTTCTGCTTGAGCTCGTTCTCGATTTTGGAGAGCTCTGTCTCCGCCTCACGGCGCTTCTGACGTCCCTCGTCCTGAATTTTAATGACTTCATCGAGCGTGGAAATGAGCGACTCGTTCGTGGCGCGCAGGGTCTCGATGTCAACGATCCCCCGCTCGGACTCCTTCGCTGTCTCGACCGTGGCCATCTTCAGCGTCTGCGCGTTCTTACGCAGCAGCTCGTTGGTCATGTTGGTCACTTCCCGCTGCGCGGCGGCGGCCTGCTGCGAATGCGCCACCCCTAGCGCCAGCACCATCTGGCTCTTCCAGAGCGGAATGGTGTTCACCAGCGTGGACTGGATCTTCTCCGACATGAGGGTATCGTTATTCTGCACTAGGCGGATCTGCGGCGCCATCTGGATGGAGATCATGCGTGTGAGCTCCAGATCATGCAGCTTCTTCTCGAACCGGTCACACAATGCGGCGAGATCGTTGGCCGCCTGCGCATCCTCGGCGAGGCCTGTCCGCTTGGCCTTCTCCATCAGCTCCGCGAGCTGCGTCCGGCGAGTCTCCGCAAGCTTTTTCTTTCCCGCGAGGATATACATCGTGAGCTCTTTAAAGTAGACATGGTTGAGCTCATACAGCTTATCGAGCATGGCAATATCCTTGAGAAGCCTCACCTGATGGGCCTCGAGCTGTGTGCAGATGCGCTCCACATTGTTCTCGGCCTTGTCATACTTCACCATCATTGTAGACATCTTATTGTTTTTCTTAAACAACCCGAAAAGGCCGCCCTTCTCCTCCTTCTCCACATCGAACTCCCGGAGCTGGGTGACGACACTGGTCAGCATCTCCCCCACCTCGCCAAGATCCTTTGTCCGGATATTGGTAAGGGCGGACTCGGAAAAATCGGCCATCTTCTTCTGTGCGCCCGCGCCGTACTGCAAAATCATATTGGAATCCCGCAGTTCGATCTGCGCGGCAAAATCCGCGACCATCTTGCGCTCCTTCTCACTGAGCGCACTTTCATCGAGCGCAGGAGGCGCCGGTTCCTCTGCGGGCACGATCGGCGCCGCGGGGGCTGTCTCGGCAAAGGGTTCAAAGGTGAGTGTCGGTTCGGGCATTTGATTTTCGTTCATAACAGGGGCCATTCCTTTCTTTTCTTACTCGTTCTTTTTAAAGCTGTCCTGCCCGGTCAGTCCCTCCTGCGCCAGCATGGTCTCCAAAACGGAAATATCGGTCGCCACATCGAAGGCCGTATCCTCAAAGAGGCTGTCCAGCAGGTTCTCAAACGCTGTGTTGATGGTGTCCAGCGCGGTACTGATTTCATTCTTGGCCTGTACAATATTTTCTCCCTGCACCGGCTGCCGGTCAAACTCGTGATACGTATTCAAGAGCTTGAGCGTCGTGGGCAGGTAGTAGCTCATAAATTTGCGGATCTCCGGCAGCTTATCCGGGTGGCGGCGCACACAGTCGAAAATCTTTTCCGTCACAATTTCCATATGGGAAATCTTACGGGAGATCTCCTCGCCGGGGATTTTATCGTTGATCTGGCGGATCTCCTCGAGCCGCTTTTCCCCCTCCGCGATGGCGGCGGCCAGCGGACTATCCGGCTCCGGCGGCTCAGCGGCCTTTTTCTGCTCGGCCTCCCGCTGGCGGCGCATCTTCTCCTCCGCGAGCAGGTAGTGCCGATACGTCTCCTCATTGAGGATGAGGCAGGTTTTTTCCGCGTCGAGCTTCGCGCCAGGGAAACGGCCATCCTTTAAGAGCTTCTGCAAATCGCGTGCGACAAAATCCGCACTGCACCCCACCGCGGACGCGAGCAGAGCTATCGGGCAGAACTCACTCGCCCCTATCTCCCGCTGGTACACGCACAGCCGCTTCTGCCTCCCGCACCGGGACACTCCCCTGATACCAACGACCCCTCCTGCCGCTCCCAGCGCCAGAAAGACGGACATCGAAACGATGGCTATCGTCAACGCCCCACCGGCGGCGGCCGTGAGGATATACGCAAGCAGGAACAGCGCGAACAGTCCAAAAAAGCCCATCGTCACAAATCCGAAGACGGACATCAGAATCCCGCTGACACTGACGGGAGAGATCGTCTTTGATCTGGTGGGCACATTCTCCACAATCGGGGGATCCACCGGTTCGGATGTTTTCTCTTCATCCCGCACCCTATACGCATTCGGCGCTTCCTCCACGATGGGCGGTTCCTCGATAATGGGCGGCTCATCTACGATAGGCGGTCTCCGGCAATCAATCCTGATCCCCTTGGCAGCGCGCCGCAATTCACGTTTCAGGCGCCATTCCACATCCCGCTTAAAACGCCACTCTCCATCCCGCAGAAGATCCCGGGCGGCACGGCCCACCTGCCGACCGAGATCCTCAAACTCAGAGGCCCAGTCGTTCGGATCCTTTTCATGTTTCATGACTGGCATCCATCCCTTTTCATCCGTGTGATCCAATCTTCTGTGCAATCGATCACCATTATAATTATTATATCGTATTCTTCCGCAAAGTACAAGAAGAAAGCGGCACACGGATTCCCCCATGCACCGCCCATTCTTCGATTTATCGCTTGATTCAGCTTTTTTCTATATAATGCCGTTTATTCGCCTTTGTCTGCCGTCAGCCGGTCAAGTACTTCCACCAGATTTGCGATCTCAGGCTTGGAGATCTGTTCATCCGCACCGAGCTGTTTCCCCTTTTCACGCATCGCATCGTTAATCAGAGAGGAGAACATAATAACCGGGACATTCTTGAGCACCGAATCGTCCTTAACAAGTTTTGTCAAACGATGCCCGTCCATCATCGGCATCTCGATATCCGTTACCAGGCAGGCCACATGGTTGCGAATAGGATCGCCGCTCGTCTTCGCCTCGCACAGATAGTCCCACGCCTCCTGGCCGTTATCCGTCTTCACCGTGTTGACATATCCAGCGCGATGCAGCGACTCAACGATCATTTTGGAGAGCAGCATCGAGTCCTCCGCAATGAGAATAGGCTTATCCTCACGTGTCTGCCGTTCTCCAAGTTTATCCACGTCAGAGACCTGGATACTCGTCTGCGGGCTAATCTCCGCAACGATCTTCTCAAAATCGAGGATAGTGATGAGCCGCCCCTCGAACTGCGCAATACCGGTCGCGACACCCTCTTCCCCGCCGAAGATGATCTTATCCGGTTTGCGGATCTCCTTCCACGAGACACGGTCGATCCCCTCCACCGCATGCACGTGAAAGGCAAAATCCATATTATTAAAATTAGTGAGGATAAAAATATCGTGATCCGGATTTTCACTCGGAGGCAGGCCAAGGTAAGCGGCCAGATCAAGCACGGTGATGACCTCGCCTCTGGGCTTAAAAATCCCCTCAATGACCGGATGACTCTTCTGCATCGGCTTAACAGGCAGGCGCATCATAATTTCGCGCACCTTCGCCACATTGATCCCAAACACCTGACCTGCGATGGTGAACTCCATAATTTCAAGTTCATTTGTGCCCGATTCAAGTAAAATCTCAGTCTGTTTGATTTCCCTCATGCCGTTACTACGCCCCCACCTCATAATCTGGAGCGGCCAGCCAAGACCAGCCTACTGAATTCCAATTATATTATACATTGCCAGGGACTTTTTTTCAACAGAAAAATTAAAAAAAGCCCGCTTCAGCAAATGCTGAAGCGGGCTTTTCTCCAAACAAAATTACTCGTTGATAGCGGTAACAACGCCGGAACCAACCGTACGGCCACCCTCACGGATAGCGAAACGCAGTCCGTTCTCGATAGCGATCGGAGTGATCAGCTCAACATCCATCTCAATGTTATCGCCAGGCATGCACATCTCGGTGCCCTCGGGCAGCGTGATGACGCCGGTAACGTCAGTGGTACGGAAGTAGAACTGCGGACGATGCCGACGCCCTGAACAGCGGCGCAATAAAGGGTGCCTGCCTCGATACGGTTGCGGCGGAGCCTATGCTTGCGGACAATCCTTTGTACGGCGCAAAGA
>CATJVQ010000045.1 GCA_949743955.1 uncultured Oscillospiraceae bacterium
ATCCTGGAAGAAGTCCTCAACTTCCTTGATGTCATCGGTCATGACGCGGAGGTTCTCGAAGTCGGTGCCGTAGTTGCCCTTGAAGAGCAGGTCAACGTAGTCGTTGCAGATGATGCGGGTCTCTTCGTCGATCACTTCGTTGAAGTCGTAAACGCAGCCGTCGGTGTGATCTTCGATGTGCGTGGACTTCTTGTTGATGTAGCGCTCGTCCGGAGCAACCTCACGGTAATCGGAGTAAGCAACTTTGCCCTCTACGAAGAAGACGAGGTTGGAATCGTGGAGATCAAACTCGATCTTGTAGTCGTCGAGCTCGAAGTCACGCACGCCAGCCGCAGCCTTGACCTTGATGTCGTAAATGTCAGCGCCGCCCTGGGTCTTTACCTTCTTGCGGGTCATGGTAACCTTGCCGGAAGCAACGTCAACGCGGAAATCTTCCTTGGCCGGAACAGCCAGACGGATGATGACTTCCTTCGTGTCGTCAACACCGTAGTTGTAGAGGTTCCATTCGTTGCCAGCATTGTCTTCCAGCTTGAAGCTGTCTCTGTGGCTGACATTGAGAGTACCGGTGCCGATCGCTACCGCAGAAGACTCGATAACGTCATCAACATCTCCCGGAGCCGGATACAGGGCCTTCACAGCCGCAATCTTAGCCTTCAGGGATGCCAGAGCCGGAGCAAAAGCCGCTTTGCCGCTCATGGTGGCAGCAGTGCAGTTGCCCAGGGTTACGTCGATGTCATCGGCTTTCTCGTCAAGCGCGTCAGCAATAGTTTTAGGCGCAGCATAACCATCGATCGCCTCAAACTTGGACTTAACGGCAGAGTCCAAAAGGTTAATCTCTACATAGAGATCGCCATAGGCCCTTCCGAGAGACGTGATGAGCGCATCAACGTCAGCCTCTTTGGCCTTCATTACAGCATTGTAAGCCTTCTTGTAAGCAGCGGCAGCATCAATCAGATCCTGACCGACAACTTCCTCAGGCTTCACATCATAAACAGTGGGATCATAGGCGGTGACATAAAAGTCATAATCCGTGGACTTGCTGGTCTTCACGAGGGAAGCAGCAGAAGCCATGGACGCCATGCCCAGAACCATGGAACCAGCGAGAACACTAGCCAGTACCTTTTTCATAATGGCATTTCTCCTCTTTCTCTAATCTTTTTCCTCCGGTCGGTCTCTCCATTCCCTCCCTGAGGAACAACCTAAGTATAACCTATCTTTGCAAGAATTGCAAGTGTTTTTTGAAATTTTTTTGTAATTATTTTGCCGCAAATTTTAACCGCTTTAAAATGGCTTAATCATGCGGTTTATTTGGATTTTTCTCTACAATATTTGGGTGTGTTTCTTTCTAAATAGTAACAAAAGTCATTTCATATCCTTCCGATTGCGTTCTTAGTTCTTGCTAAATTTTATCAAAACACGAAATAAAAACGCCTGTAACGGCAAACCGTTACAGGCGAAAAATTCCGGTTATGACAAAAGGGTTACTCCCCCGAAGACGCATAGCTCCTGTCGATGGTGATCACCGGCCGCAGGCGCTCATCGTGCTTCTGGATACGGCGCGTGATGGCCTGCCGCAGCTCCGCATCAGAGAGCGGGCAGTCAAAGGGGGCGCTGACGTCGAAAATCAAATTGGAGTGCGTCTCGCCGCGGACGAGGCGGAAATCGTGCATCCCCAGATGCGGGGACACCGAATGGATACACTCTTTCACCACCAGGCGCAGTTCATCGAGCTGCGGATCGTCGGTAACGAGCGGATCCATGTGGATCACCAGATGTACGCCCAGCTCCTCGAGCACGTCGCGCTCAATGTTGTCGATGAGATCGTGGCTCTTTAAAAAATCCGTGCCCGCGTCCACTTCGGCATGCAGGGAGGCGAACTGGCGGTCCGGGCCGTAGGAGTGCACCATCAGATCGTGCATGCCCAGGATGCCGGGATACGCCCCCACCTTCACCTCGATCTGCGCGACCAGTTCGTCCGGCGGCTTCTGCCCGAGCAGGGGGCTGACCGTGTCCCGCGCGATGCCGACACCCGAAACCACGATGAAGACCGCTACAGCCAGACCCATCCATCCGTCGAGCGCCAGCCCAGTCCAATGAGAGATGCACGCCGCCAGCAGGACGGCGGACGTCGCCACGACGTCGTTGAGACTGTCCTGCGCCGTGGCCTGCAGAGCGGCGGAGTCGATGGCGCGCCCGATAAAGCGGTTGAAGGAACAGAGCCAGAGCTTCACCGCAATGGAGACAACGAGCGTGAGAAACGCGGCCAGCCCCCACTCCGGCAGGACCGGATGCAGTGCCCTCTCTAAAGACGTCCTAAAAAACGAGACGCCCAGAAGCAGAATCATAAATGACACGACAAGCCCGCCGATGTATTCAGCGCGCGCGTGGCCGAAGGGATGGTCCTCGTCGGCCGGCTTGCCGGAGACCCGGAAGCCGATGAGCGTCACAACCGAGGAACCCGCGTCGGAGAGGTTGTTCACCGAATCCGCCATGACGCTCACGCTCCCCGAGAATGCCCCGATGAGAAACTTGCACACGCACAGAAAAACGTTGCAGACGATGCCCACCGCCGAGGAGAGCATCCCATAGCGTCCGCGCGCATCGGACGCGTGCGGATCCCGGACAAACAGCCGGATGAGCAGTTCCGTCATGTGCATGCCTCCTCTCTGACGGTTATCCGGATGATCGTTACCGAATAATCGTTACCGAATAATCGTTACAAATGCGCCAGATTACACAGGATCTGCCCGCCCCGCACCTCGATGACGCCGTATCCCGCCTTCGAGCCCCCGCGCGGCTGCGACAGGCTTCCCGGATTCATGATATGCACCCCGTCCCGATACGTATACAGCGCCGTATGGGTGTGGCCGTAAAGCGCTATCTGCGCGTTCAGGCAGCGCGCCTCCGTTTCCAGCGTGTCCAGCGAATACTTGACCCCGCACTCATGCCCGTGCGTCATGTAAATTTTTACATCCTCCGCCATCACCACCGCCTCCAGCGGCGCCGTACCCGCCAGATCACAGTTGCCGCGCACATACCGCAGCGGCAGGTCCGGCTCGAGGGCGAGCAGATCCTCCACCTCCCGTTCCCCGTCGCCCAGGTGGAGAAACAGGTCTGTCCGCGCCTTCTGGCGCTGCACCAGATCGTACAGCGCGCGGAAATCCCGGTGAGTGTCTGACACAACAACAATTCTCATGACGTCCTCCTGTGCATATTCATAGAATACCCCGTTTCCACACAAATCCCCAATAGACCGCCAAGAGGACGCATCCATATGAGGAAAAGGACGCCGCCAGACACATTCCGGGCGCTATCCGCATAGGATATCCATGCAAGCACATAGGAAAAAGGAGACGGTGTCCATGACAAACCGGAACAGCCTGCCGCCGGAAAAGCTGGAAGGGCTTCTCCATATGGCCAGCCGGCAGCTTGGCACAAGCCCGCAGCAACTGCGCGAACAGCTCGAAAAGGGGCAGCTCGGGCAGCTTCTCGGTTCGCTGGATCCCCAGCGGGCCCGGCAGGTAAGCGCCCTGATGAACGATCCGAAAAAGCTCGAACAGCTTCTCGGTTCGGCGCAGGTGCGGCAGCTTTTAAACAACCTGAAAAAATAAGGTGGGGACATGCCCATCGAGGACATGGCTTCGGCGCTTGGCAGCATACTTAATAATCCGCAGGCCATGCAGCAGATCATGGGCCTCGCTTCGCAGCTGGGGCTCGGCTCTCCCGCCCCGGCCGAGGCGCCCCCTCCTCCTCCGCCCGCACCGGATCTGCCCGGCGGGCTCGATCTGGGTGCGCTCGCGAAAATAGCCGGCATCCTCGGCTCGATGAAAGCCCATGATCAGAACGTGGATCTCCTGCTCGCGCTCAAACCGCATTTCGGCGAGAAGCGGCGCAAGAAGGTCGACGACGCCATCCGCGTGATGCAGCTTGTTCGCCTGCTCCCCCAGCTTCGGGAAGCCGGTCTCTTTAACCTGTTCGGCAGCGAGGAGGATTCATCCGATGGCTGAGTGGAGAGGCGTTCATGTCAATGATTCCGATATGCTGCGCATGCAGCAGGAGGCCATCCGCCGCGTGCGGCAGATGCAGCAGCGCGCGAGGCGATCTGTCGAAGGGGAACCCATCGATGTGGAGTACCAGCCTGTCCCGTCCGCGCCGGAGCCGGAGCCGATCCCGGCGCCGCCCTTTTCGGCCGTGACGCCGCCGTTTACAGAGGCAGCGTTTTCCGCAGGACCGGCGCCGGAGGAAAACAACGTCCCCGGGGAAGCGCCCCCGCGTGAGGGGACTTCCTCAGGGACATCCCGGCAGGACCCCTTCCCCGGGAACCGGGGAACCGCGCCGCCGGGAACGAGCTCCCCCTCCGGCTCCCCCTTTTCCGGAAGCGGGCCCTTCGCAGGACTTGGCAGTCTCGGGGAAAAGCTCAGTGGACTTTTCGGCGGCGCTTCCTCCGGCGGACACGGCAGTGTCCTTGGTGAATTTCTCGGCGAGGATTCACCCATCGCCAAAGTCCTCGAGGCACTCCATATCGACAGCGAACGCCTCTTACTTATCGGGCTCCTGCTCGTCCTTTTAAACGAGAAAGCCGACCGCACGCTCCTGCTGGCGCTTGTCTACCTGCTGCTCTAGTCCTCTGTCAGCTCGCTCATGTGGTAGCACAGTGTCATCAGGCTGTCGCCCAAGTGCACGTTTTCCACCGCGACATCCTTATAATCAAGCGTCAGATCGTAGTGCGAGAAGTTCCAGAATCCCCGCACGCCCAGTGGGATCAGCCGCTCGCAGATCTCCTTCGCCGCCGCCGGCGGGATACATAGAATCGCCACCTGCGGCGAAAACACCCCGCAGAAATTCTCCAGGCGGTTCACATCCGAAATTACCAGATGCCGCACCGGCTGGCCGATGAGCTCCCGCTTCTTATCAAAAATCCCTACAAGGTTAAATCCCTTTGTCTCAAATGACATGTGCCTGGCAATGGCCAGCCCTAGATTGCCCGCTCCGATAAGGATGGCGCGGTATCCCCGCTCCAATCCCAGAATGCCGCTGATTTCACCGATCAGCGCATCGACGTTGTAGCCGTACCCCTGCTGGCCGAAGCCGCCGAAGCAGTTGAGATCCTGCCGGATCTGCGAAGCGGTCAGGTTCATGAGCTGCGAAAGCTCGCGCGAGGAAATCCGGTGCACGTCCTTCGCGAGCAGTTCTCTGAGAAACCGGTAGTACCGCGGAAGACGGCGCACAACGGACGGCGATACGCCCTCATAACGTGGCAAAATCCTTTCACCTCTGCTTTAATCCGGGCCTACTGGCCGGCCCGGGTTCCCTTCTTCAGAGTCTGGCGATGGTCTCCATGACGTAATCGCCGAACGCGCTGCAGGTGCAGCCTGTCCCGCGCCCGGTCACGGTATATTTCTTCTCCTCGTACATGCAGATATCCAAGGCGCGCTCGAGCTTGTCCGCCTTCTCCTGATAGCCGATGTGCGAAAGAAGCAGCACCGCCGCCCGCAGCATTGAGCACGGATCCGCGTACTGCGCGCGCCCCTCGCTGACCATGCGGGGGGCCGAGCCGTGGATGGCCTCGAACATGGCATAGCGCTTGCCGATGTTGGCGCTCCCCGCTGTGCCCACACCGCCCTGGAACTGGGCCGCCTCGTCGGTGATGATGTCGCCGTACAGATTCGGCAGCACGAGCACCTGGAAGTCCCTGCGGCGCGCCGGGTCGATGAGCTTGGCTGTGAGGATGTCGATATACCAGTCGTCGGTCGTGATGTCCGGATACTGGCGGCCTACGTCCTGGCACAGGCGCAGGAATTTGCCGTCGGTCGTCTTGACGACGTTGGCCTTCGTGATGATCGACACGCGCGACTTGTGATTGCGCGCCGCGAAATCGTAGGCAAGCTTCGCGATGCGCTCGGTGCCCTGTGTCGTGGTGACGACGAAATCAATAGCCAGATCGTCCGTGACATTGACGCCCATACTGCCGACCGCGTAGGACCCCTCCGTGTTCTCACGGAAGAAGGTCCAGTCGATGCCCTCCTCCGGCACTTTGACCGGGCGCATATTGCAGAAGAGGTCAAGCTCCCGGCGCATGGCCACGTTCGCCGACTCGATGTTCGGCCACGGATCGCCCGCGCGGGGGGTCGTCGTCGGCCCCTTGAGGATGACGTGGCACTCCTTGAGCGCGGCGAGGACATCATCCGGAATCGCCTTGCCCTGTGCGGCGCGGTTCTCAATCGTCAGTCCGTCGATGCGGCGGAACTCCACCTTCCCGCTTTTCACCTCGTCCCGCAGCTGGTACTCAAGCACGCGCGCGGCTTCGTCGGTAATCACGGGACCGATACCGTCCCCCCCGCAGACGCCGATGATAATCGTCGGCAGCGCCGCATAGTCCACGAAATCCTTCTGCGCCTTCATGCGCTCCACACGCTCGAGCTGCGCGGTGACGAGTGCGTCAAACTTTTCCGCCGCTTTGGCGGCCGCCGTATTCTTTTCCAAATGAATCCGTCCCTTCTTTTAGGAATTGTTCCGTTCCCCGGTCAGGGCGTCGAAGCGCAGGATCTCCACGACTTCGCCGGAATCATACCGGGTTTTGGTGTATGTGATGAGGTGGGTCTGTTCCTCATAGTCCGTCCGGCAGACAAAGCGCTCCCCATTCTCCAGCCGCTCCTCTGTCCCCATCCAGTCCGGATAGGAGGAAGCTTTTTCGTCTTCAAGAATGCGGCTCATGGCGCTGTCACTGATCCCTTTGTCGTACAGCCACTCCAGGTCCAGCGTTTCCCGTTCCGCGACCGAGGCGTCCCGTCCAAGCCTCCGGAGATACTCTTCGGCCGCTCCGTTCACCTGCGCGCGCAGCTCTGTGAGATCCGTGTCAGAATACACGGTGTCCGCGCCAGCCTCTTTGAGGGGAGCCATCAGCTCCTCTATTTCCTCCTCCGGCAGGGTATCGATCTCCAGATGGACGTACCGCTGGGCGGCGTATGCGCCGTCCTCCCGCCCGAAGTCTATCCGCACTCTGGCGCGGCATCCGCTGACATTGGTGAAGACATCGTTGATAAAGCTGTATTCCCGGTATTCGATGAGCGCGAAGACGGCCAGGTCCTCTCCGTCCGGCAGGGCGGCGAATATCTTGCAGCCTGCCCCCTGAAATTCCCCGGGCAGGAAGCGCCCCTCCTCCTGCTCCAGAACGGTACGGACGACGGCCTCCTCCAGCATATCCTCCGGATCGCCTTCCCCGGATCCAAGAGGACGTTCGCCTTCCTCTTCCCCAGGTGGGATGTCCTCCTCTTCCCCGCTGCCCGCGGGCGCTATGCTCTGCGGCGGGTTCTCCTCCCCGCGGGTACAGCCGCCAAACGCCAGCATCAGCCCGGCGCAGAGAAAAAGGGCGGCCAAACGGTATGCTCTCAAAACAAAGACCTTCTTTCCCTTTCCAACTTCCTTATTTTATTATAGTTTCTCCCCATTGTCAATCTGATAACAGAGCCGCCCCGCCGCTTTTTCTTTTATTCAGGATAAAAACGGACGGGCCTTTTTTCCTTTTTCCCAGAATCCTCTTTTCATTCCTGCAAAAACATGGTAAACTGAACATATAAGGAAATCCACAACGCTATTTGGGAGGTACTGCCATGAATCAGTCGAATATTCTTTACCAGCAGTGGACTGAGCGCGTCACCGATCCTGTTCTCGCGGAGGATCTGCGGGCCATCACCGGTAATGCAGAGGAAATCAACGAGCGCTTTTATCAGACACTTTCCTTCGGCACCGCGGGGCTGCGCGGCATTCTCGGCGCGGGCACCAACCGGATGAATATCTACACCGTCGGCGCGGCCACGCAGGGACTGTGCACCTACCTCTCCGGCCGCTATGGGTGCGCGAAGGTCGCCATCGCTTATGATTCGCGCCATAACTCCCGCCTCTTCGCCGAACAGTCCGCACGCATCCTTGCCGCGAACGGACATAAGGCTCTCCTCTACCCGGAGCTGATGCCTACTCCCTCGCTCTCCTTCGCCATCCTGCATCTTCAGTGCCAGGCGGGCATCGTTGTCACCGCGTCGCACAATCCGGCCAAGTATAACGGCTATAAGGTCTACGGCGAGGACGCCAGCCAGATCTCCCCCGAGGTCGCGGACGAGATCCTTGGCTACATCGCCAAAATCGACTACTTCTCCGGCATTAAGACCATCCCCCTCGAGGACGGACTTAAGGACGGATCCATCACCTACATCGGGCAGGAGACGGTCGACGCGTACCTTGACGCTGTCCTCGCGGAGCAGATCGATCCCGAGGCCTGCCGCAAGACGCCCATCTCCGTTGTCTACACTCCCCTCAACGGCACCGGAAACAAGTGCGTGCGCGCCGTGATGGAGCGCATCGGCGTGGACAAGGTGGCTGTCGTGCCCGAGCAGGAGAATCCGGACGGCGACTTCCCCACCTGCCCGTTCCCGAACCCCGAGGAGGCCACCGCGATGCAGCACGCCATCGATCTCGCGGATAAGCTCGGGTATGACATCGTCATCGCCACCGATCCGGACGCCGACCGTGCGGGCGTGGCTGTGCGCCATGGCGGCTCCTACCACCGCCTGACCGGCAACGAGATCGGCGTATTGATGCTGCGCTACATCGTCCAGCGCCGCGGCGAGATGGGCACACTGCCGGAGAACCCTGTCGCGGTCAAGTCTGTCGTGTCCACCAAGCTGGCCGACCGCCTCGCCAAGGAGATGGGCGTGCAGATGATCGACGTCCTCACCGGCTTCAAGTTCATCGGCGAGCAGATAGCGCTGCTCGAGGAGAAGGGGGAGACCGATCGCTTTGTCCTCGGCTTCGAGGAGTCCTCCGGCTATCTCACCGGCCCCCATGCGCGCGATAAGGATGCTGTGAACGCGGCGATGATCATCTGCGAGATGACCGCTACCTACAAGAGCCGCGGCATGACACTGCTCGACGTGCTCGACGATGTCTACCGTGTCTGCGGGCGGTACTTAAGCGTAGTGGACTCCTACACGTTCGAGGGCGCCGAGGGCGGCGAGACAATGAAGAAGATGCTCGCTTCCCTGCGGGCCGATACTGTCGGTGAAATCGGCGGGCGGAAGGTTATGGCCGCGGGTGATTACCTCTCGAGTAAGCGTGTGCTCGCGGACGGATCCGAGGAGGCCATCATGTTGCCGGTGTCCGACATCCTTGAGTACACCCTCGAGGGGGACGCGAGCGTGATTGTGCGTCCGTCTGGGACAGAGCCGAAGATCAAGGTGTATTACTCCGTTGTCGCCGGCAATCTCGAGGATGCCCGGAAGGTCTACGACGAGGTTTCTGTGGGCGTACGGACACTGCTTGGCGTCTGATTCACGCTTTTTAAGGGAAAAGGCTTGCTTTTCCGGCAAAAATGTGCTAGGATAAGATTTGCTATTCTGCGTGAATTCAGAAAGAGGTTCAGATATCGAAAGAGGTGAATGAAAATGAAAGAGGGTATCCACCCGCATTATGAGGACACCACCATCACCTGCGCCTGCGGGGAAGTGATCCACACGCGTTCCACGAAGAAGAATATCCGCGTGGAAATCTGCTCGAAATGCCACCCGTTCTTTACCGGTCGGCAGAAGCTCGTAGACACCGGCGGACGTGTCGACCGCTTCAACCGCCGCTTTAATCTCGGCAAATAAGTCCTCACTCAAGAACCTTAAAGCGCCCGAAGCCATACGGCTTCGGGCGCTTTTTCGTTTTTATCCGTACACAGAGCCCGGAGACCGCGGGGCGGGAGGCTATCCTCTGCCCCGCCCCGCAGCCGGTTCCACCTGTATAATCCATTTTTGCATAACAGTCTCCAGCCGCTCAAGATCCACCGGCTTGGAGATATGGTCGTTCATGCCGGCCTCCTTCGATTTGCGGATATCGTCGGAAAACGCGTCCGCAGTCATGGCGATAATGGGAATTTTCTTTAAATCCTCCCGCCCCGCCGAGCGAATCGCCTGCGCCGCCTCATAGCCGTTCATTACCGGCATCTGGATATCCATAAAAATCAGATCGTAATAGCCCGGTTCCTTTTCCAGCATGCGCTCGAGCGCGAGCTGCCCGTTCATGACCGGCTCCGCTTGAATGCCCACCATCTGCAGAAGCTCCTGCGCCACTTCGATATTGATTTCGTTGTCCTCCGCCAGAAGCACTCTCTTCCCGGAATAGTCCTGCTGCTTGAACGCCTCCAGCGCGTTGGAGATTTCCTTTCCTTCATTCTGCCCCAGCACATCCTGCAGCACCCGGATCAGCTTGGACTTGAACATCGGCTTGCTGATGAAAGTGTCTATCCCCGCTTCTCGCGCCTCCGCCTCGATATCGGTCCAGTCATATGCCGAGAGAATGATGATCGGGATATGTTCGCCCACGGTCCTCCGGATTTCCTTCGCCGTTTCAAGCCCGTCCTTGCCGGGCATCTTCCAGTCGAGAATCACCACAGAGAACTCCTCGTGCTCTTTTGCGGCCTCAGCGACACGCCTGACGGCGCTGTCCCCGTCAAGCACATATTCAGCATCCATGCCGAGACTGCACAGAATCTCGCAGGCGCTTTTGCAGGCATCCTCTTCGTCATCCACAACCAGCACGGGGAGGGAAAACAGAGAATCCATACTTTCCAGCTCGGTATCATCCAGCTTCAGATGGACCATGACGGTGAACTTAGAGCCCCTGCCGGGCGTGCTCTCCACCTTGATGTCGCCGTCCATCATGCGGGCGACGTTGATCGCTATTGACATTCCAAGGCCCGTTCCCTCAATTTTATTCCCGCTGGAATTTACCGCACGGGAAAAGGGCTCGAAGATAGTCTCGATAAATTCCGGCTCCATGCCGATGCCGGTATCCTCAAAAGCGAATTCATAGCAGCCGCGCCCGCCGATATGGGACGGCTTTTCCTCAATATATATGGTAATGCTGCCGCCCAGCGGGGTGAACTTCACGGCATTTCCCATGATGTTCATAAAAATCTGCTGCAGGTGCTGCTCATCGCCAATCACGTTTTCGTGCTCAATCTTCGCGATACGCACGTCCAGCTTCAGCTGTTTCGCCTCCACTTGCGAATGGAACACCGTGAGCATATTGTCGATGGTGCCGGACAGGTTAAAGTTTTCCTCTGTCAGGCTTACCTTGCCGCTCTCAATCCGGCTCATGTCCAGAACGTCGTTGATGAGCCCCAGCAGATGTTTGCCGGAAACCGTGATCTTGTCTAGGGCGTCCAGCACACGGCCCTTTTCGTCGATGTGCATGGCCGCAATGGATGTCATGCCCAGTATCGCGTTCATGGGGGTGCGGATATCATGGCTCATCCGGGACAGAAAATCGCTCTTGGCACGGCTCGCCGCTTCCGCACGCGCCACCGCCAGAGCAAGCATCTGCTTCTGCTCCTCCTCCCGCCGTATCACATCGTCGATACTGCGGATCGCCATCGTGATAGCCGAGAGCTTCCCGCCCCTTTTCTCTGCAACCGTTACGGAAATCGAACACCATTCGTATACCTCGCCTCTGTTTTCCCTCTTATTGACATCGAACATGCTTCTCTTGAACTGAAACTCTATGTGATCCCGTTCAGCGAGACGCTTTTTGAGGTTGGACATATCCAGGAAATCCGCCACCATTTCGCAGTGTTCCTCTGCCACAACGCCATGTTTAAAGCAATCCGCTACTTCCCTGTCATAAGAGCTGTGCCGGGGTTTCCCGTCCGCTCCAAGGGGATAGACTGTATCCATGGTCCCTTTGTTGATGTCGATATAATAGATCACGCGGCACGCGCGCGCAGTGCTGGTCATGGCTTTCTGATAGATCTGATATTCGTCCTCCCGCTTTGCGCTTTTATACTCCCGGATGATCTGGTTCAGGATCAGAATAACGCCGAAAGCTATCAGGATAAAACTGATGTTGCGGAACAGGACAGAACCGGAGAGGATAGCCTCCCTGGGGATTGTCAGGATCCCCGTCCATCCGTTCTGCATGTGGTGAAAAAATACGTTGCGGACGATCCCGTCCGGCCCACGGACATTTTCCGACACATGATCCATCTCTCCATGGACGGCGTTTTCCCGGTAGCTGTCGACCAGATTCTGCATCTCCTCACGCCTGTAATTCCATGAGGAGAGATAATACAGCAGGTCTCCCTCCCTGTCAACCAGGAAATAGGAGGACACGTCCGGCAAAACAATATCCCGGCTGCTCAGTTCAAAGCAGGAGGGCTTCATGTCAATGGCGAGAAAACTTCCCGTCTCAGGAATCATCCTGCACATGGTCACGACCGGAAGACCTGTCGCTAAGTCCGTGTAAATGGGAGAAATATAGATCCCTCCATCCGCCGCGGCCGCCCCCTGATACCACGCCTGCTTTTCCACATCGTGAGCCGTCATCGCCTCGATTTCGGGCACGAGCGACACCAGAGTCCCGCCGCCGGATATCCAGCCATACATCTGAATCTCGTCCTCCCCATAGATGTCGGTCAGTCCCCGCATAAAAGGGTAGAGCCCTTCGTGGAACTCCGCCGGGGAAATACCCGCCCGCTCGCGTTCTGCGACATAATCTGTGCAGATATTCAGAATAATCTCACAGGCTTTTATATTCTGCTCCTCCGCAGAGGAATAGTTTTTGACCAGAGAGAACCCCATCTCATTAGCGCTCTCCCACAAAATATTCCGCAGTATGGCTGCGCAGCAGATGATCGCTGAGACAAAAGCAAGCAGGAGCATGATATTGGTCCACAATCTTCTGGATAATGATTTCTTTTTACCCACTTTACCCGCTCTCCTATATTACCTGAATGGACGGCCCTCTCTTCGCTTTCATCCCCGCTGCGGACTCGGATTCTTCCGCTTCCCGGCCGCCAGTACTCGCGTTGTTCTCTCATTATACCACAAAAGCACAGCGATTGTGGTATAATCGGTCATGCCCATAGGGCAGCCGCATCAATCAGGGTATAATAACCGCTTGCGGTTATTATACCATAAATTCAGGAACGTGCAAGCAGGGAGTTTTCCATTGGTATGCGCAAACGCCCGGAGTCTCACCGGCTTCGGACGTTTATTGTTATTGTGTATACTCAGGCGGTGACGAATGTATAGTACCCGTCGGCCTGCCGTTCCACCTTGTACCCGTTGGGGACAAAGGGCTCCCCGTTTATCAGAATGGGATATTCTATCCGGCGCGGAATTTCACTTTCCCCCATAGCTGTACGGTTATGTCACTCCGGGCCGGATCTCATGTTGGTGATTGTCCCGCTGCTGAGAAGGAGCCCCCGTTACCCTGGATGGTTCCGCCGGAATCGCCGGACGTGATACTTCCTCCTGCCATTTCCACCATGCCGCCGGAGAGGATGTATAAACGCTTCCCGGCCGGAAACGTCAGCTAACTGATTACACCCATAGGACAAATATGCAGAAATACTTATCACGCTGTTCGGAACGGTAACGCTCGTTAATCTGCCGCATTCATTAAACCGGTATACGCCGCCCAAACACACGAAAACGGACGCCCTCAGCCGGGGACGTCCGCGCATTTTTCGAGAAACTCCCTATCCTTCTTGCTCAGCTGGGCCCCTTCGAGCATCTCCGGACGCCGCCGGAGCGTCAATTCGAGCGCCTGCTCCCGCCGCCACCGTTCAATGTTCGCGTGATGCCCCGAAAGCAGCACCTCCGGCACCTCCCGCCCGTGCCACACCGGCGGACGTGTGTAATGCGGGTACTCGAGCAGGCCCTGCTCGTGGCTCTCCTCGGTAAAGCAGCTCTCGTCCGGCAGGACGCCCTCACACAGCCGCGCCGCCGCGTCCGCCACGACGAGCGCCCCAAGCTCCCCGCCCGTGAGCACGTAGTCCCCGATGGACAGCTCCTCGTCCACAATCTCGTCGATGACGCGCTGATCGACCCCCTCATAGTGCCCGCACAGCAGCAGGATGGGCCGTTTCATTTCCGCGAGACGGTGCGCCTCCCGCTGGCTGAAGACACGCCCCTTCGGCGAGAGGTAGATAACGTGCGGGCACTCCCCCCGCAGGCGCTCGATATAGCGGAAGCAGTTATAAATCGCTGTCGGGCCGAGGACCATGCCCATGCCGCCGCCGTAGGGGGAGTCGTCCACCCGGCGGTGCTTGTCCTCCGAAAAGCCCCGGATGTCGTGGCAGTCAATCGTGACATACCCCGCCCGCCTAGCCCGGCCGATGATGCTCCCCGAGAGCCACGCGTCGCACAGCTCCGGGAAGAGTGTGGCAATGTCGAAAATCATTCGAACAGGCCCTCCAGAGGCGTAATCTCCACGCGCCCGGCCGCCACGTCCACACGCCTGACTACCTGCGGGATCACCGGCAGCAGCTTTTCGCTCCCGTCTGGAAAGCGGACGTGCCAGACGTCGTTGGCCCCCGTGTGCGAGACATCGCAGAGCCGGCCGTATTCCTCCCCGGTGTCCGCGTCGAAGACGGTGCACTCAAGTAGATCCTGGATGAGGTATTCCCCCTCCACGAGCGGGATCTGTGAACGGTGGACATACAAGAGCTTCCCGCGCAGCGCCCCCGCCGCCTCCGGCGTATCGACGCCCCGGAGCTTGAGCACCGCCATGCGCTGCTTGTGCGGGCGAGCGCGCTCGATGTCCGCCTCGTTTTCCGGCGAACCGACGCGGACCTTTTTAAGTCCCGCCAGAAAGGCCGGATCGTCGCACCACGCCTCGGCCCGCACCTCACCCTTAAGTCCCTGCACCGCTACGATTTTCCCCGTTTCGATAAATTCCTTCATCTTTTTCTCCTCAAGCAAAAAGGGCCGTCCGGCGGACGGCCCTTTTCTGTCAGTCAATTTCCACCATGACCTTCTGGTCGGCCCGGGTCGCGCACGCGCGCACAACTGTCCGTATCGCCTTGGCGATACGGCCCTGCTTGCCGATGACGCGGCCCATATCGTCAGCCGCCACATGCAGATGGTACACCACCGTACCCTCCGCGTCGGGCGCGTCCGCCGTCACGCTGACGGCATCCTTCTGATCCACAAGGCCTCGGGCAATGACCCGTATCAGTTCTTCCATGCGGTATCCCCTTTAGCCCCTTACAGCACGCCGTTCTTTTTGAGCAGCGCCTTCACGGTGTCGGTCGGCTGAGCGCCTGTCGCCAGCCACTTCTTTGTCTTGTCGCTGTCGATACGCACCTCGGCGGGATTCTTTGTGGGATCGTAGGTGCCGACCTCCTCAATGAACCTGCCGTCGCGCGGGTAGCGGGAATCCGCTACGACAATGCGGTAAAACGGAGCTTTCTTTGCGCCCATTCTTCTGAGCCTGATTTTTACGGCCATTCCTGTTTCCTCCTGTATTCCGCCGTTCAGCCGGCGTTTATTGTTATTTCACGGGCCCGGTTATGGCAATTTTCAAAAATATCTCCATTGCCGCCCCGCAGAAAATGCACGCTTATGGCGCGGACATCTAAAGGATCATATTTTTGAAGACTGCCATAGGACCCGAAAATGTCGAACTGTTAAAAGGGCAGATTCGGCCCGAAACCGCCGGGTATCATCCCCCGGCGCCGCTTCTTGCCGCCTGTGCGGCCGGTGAGCTGCTTCATCATTGTCTGCATCTGGCGGTACTGCTTTAAGAGGCGGTTGACGTCCTCCACGCCCGTGCCCGATCCGGCTGCTATGCGCCTCTTGCGCGAGGGGTTGATCACGTCCGGCTTTTCGCGCTCTTTGGGGGTCATGGACTGGATGATCGCTTCCATCCGGCGCATCTCCTGCTCTCCCCGTTCGGTGTCCTCGTCCTTAATCTTCCCCTGGACGCCCGGGATCATGGAGAGCACCTGACTGAGCGGGCCCATCTTGTGGATCTGGCGGAGCTGCTCGAGCCAGTCGTTGAGGTCGAACTTATTTTCCCGGATGCGCTGCGCTGTCTTGAGCGCTTCCTTCTCCCCGACCTCCTGCTCCGCCCGCTCTATGAGCGTGAGCACATCGCCCATGCCGAGGATGCGCGAAGCCATCCGGTCCGGGTAGAACGGCTCGAGATCCTCGAGCTTCTCCCCTGTGCCCGCGAACTTAATCGGCTTACCTGTCACCGCGCGCACAGAGAGCGCCGCGCCGCCGCGGGTGTCGCCGTCGAGCTTTGTGAGGATGACGCCGTCGATACCGAGGTCGCTGTCAAACTTTTCGGCCACGTTGACCGCATCCTGACCGACCATCGCGTCCACGACGAGGAGGATCTCATGCGGGGAGACCGCTTCCTTTATGGCCTGGAGCTCCTGCATGAGCGCTTCGTCGATATGCAGGCGGCCCGCGGTGTCGATGATGACGGGATCGAAGCCGTAGTCCTTCGCGTGGCGGACAGCGGCGCGGGCGATCTCGACCGGATCCCCCTGCCCCTGCTCGAAAACGGGCGCGCCGACCTTCTCCCCCACGACCTTGAGCTGCTCGATGGCCGCCGGGCGGTATACATCGCACGCGGCGAGCAACGGGCGCCTGCCTCCCTGGCGGAAGTAGCGCGCGAGCTTGGCGGAATGCGTGGTCTTGCCCGATCCCTGCAGGCCGCACATCATGAGGATGGTGGGCTTCTTCGAGGAGAAGCGGATTTCGCTGTTTGTCGATCCCATCAGGCGGGTCATCTCGTCGCGCACGATTTTGATAACCTGCTGGGCAGGGGTCAGGCTCTCAAGTACCTCGCGCCCGACAGCCTTCTCGGTGACAGCCTTCGTGAAGTCGCGCGCCACCTTGAAGTTAACGTCGGCCTCAAGCAGCGCGAGACGCACCTCGCGCATGGCCTCGCGGATGTCCTCCTCCCTCAGGCGCCCCTTCGAACGCAGCTTTTTAAACGCCTGACTGAGCTTTTCACTTAATCCTTCAAACGCCATGGGTTCCCTCTCATTCGCTTCTGAGCCTCAGCGCTATGCGGGCGATTTCGCCGGCCTTCGTGTAGATGCCGCCCACAATGCCGAGCCTGTCCGACTCGAACTGGATGTCCTTCGCGTACTGGGCGATGCGCCCGAGCTCCTCCTGCACGCCGGCAAAGCGCCGGACAAGGCCCATGCGCTCCTCCATCTCGATGAGCGCAGCTTCGGCGCGCTTGATGGAGTCGCGCACGCCCTGGCGGGTGATGCCGCTGTCCGCGGCGATTTCGGCCAGCGAAAGGTCTTCGTTATAATACAGATCGATAACCTCCTTCTGCTTTTCTGTGAGCATATCCCCATAAAAGTCAAACAGGAGCGTTATCCGCAGATCCTTCGGCATATTCCGCCTGCCCCCTCGTGCAGAGCGCTGTAAAGTTCTCCGCTTTACATTTTAGCGTCTGATTTATTATACCCGACCTGGCTCCCTGTGTCAAGTATTTTCCCTTAACAATACCGGATGAATTGTTCAGGCTTTCATTATATTCCTTCTCCGCCGGAAAAGCGTGCGGATTTTGTCGGCTTTATCCGCAGGAGGACTCTGCCGCCGCTTCGGCGAAGGCGCGGAAAATCTTCCGGCTGTTTTCATCCGCCCGGTGCGAAAACTCCGGATGCCACTGCACCGCCCAGACAAACCGTTTTCCCGGCATCCAGACACTTTCGACAATACCGTCCGGAGCAGCGGCCATCACCTTAAGCGATGGTGCCAATTCCCTCACCGCCTGGTGGTGGCAGCTGTTGACGCCGATTTCCGCCGCTCCCCCGAGCGCCCGCCGCAGCGGGGTATCCTCCGCCAGAGCCACCGTGTGCGCCGCACGGTCATACGGCGGCTGCATCCGGTGCGCCACTGCGGACGGGTGCTCCCCCGGCAGATCCTGATATAGGCTCCCGCCCAGGACAGCGTTCAGGATCTGGATCCCGCGGCAGATGCCCAGCACGGGCCTGTCCGCCCGGATGGCCTCTGTCAGGAGGCGCTTTTCCATCTCATCCCGGGCCGGGCAGCATTCCTCGCACACATCCTGCCGCGCCTGTCCGTAGACGGACGGGGAGACGTCCTGCCCGCCGGTGAGGAGGAACCCAGCGCAGGTGTTTACAAGCCGGGCGATGCTTTCGGCATCGCCGGTGAGCGGGAGCATCACCGGCAGGCCTCCCGCCTCCTCGATTCCCTCCATATAGCCCGGAAGCATCCACAGGCTCTCCCGGGCTCTGTCCACAAGCGGGACCAAACCAATCAGCGGACGCATATTCTCTCTTCCTTTCTTGATATTCAGAATAAGAAACACCCCGATCAAACCGCTCCACCGGGATTGACGCCCTCATCAATCTCAACGGGGCCAGCCGGACACAGCCTGTCAGGGAGTACGCTCCTCATCCGTATCCGGCAGCCTGCTCATACTGCGCAGGCACATTGTCACCAGGCTGACCGTGGCCATCGCCCAGGCAAACGGTTCGGCAAAGTACAGCGCTGTCTCACCCCAGAGGCGCGAAAAACAGAGCGCCACGAGGACACGGGCGATGAACTCCATCAGCCCGGATACAACGCTCGCTCCCCCGCAGCCGATCCCCTGGAGCGTATGGCGGAAAACGTGGAGGATATACAGGACAAACAGCAGCGCGCTCATGATGGAGAGGTAACGGTAGCCGATATCCAGCATCTGCGCGGCGTTCGGATCGGTGAAGTCGATGAAAAGGCTCAGAAACGCCCTTCCGGCCGCGACCATCAGCACCCCGAGCACCAGCGAAAGGCCTATCGAGGCCAGAAGGGAAATTTTCAGCCCCTTGCGCAGGCGGCTGTAAAGCCCCGCGCCATAGTTCTGGGCCATATAGGTGGTGATGGAGTATCCCAGAGAGATGGCGGAGCTTTCCAGAAGCCCGAGCAGCTTGTTGGACGCAGTAAAGGCGGCGACCAATACGCTCCCCTGCGCGTTGAGGGCCGACTGCAGGACCATCCCGCCAACAGCTATCAGGACCTGGGTTGCGGCCAGCGTGAAGCCGCTCTCGCAGAGCCATTTCATCGCGCCCCTGTCCAGCCGCCAGTCCTCCCTTGTAAAACGCAGGCGGCCGCTCCGGATGAGAAAAACGGCGCAGTAGCCAAAGGCAATAAACTGGGCCAGCACTGTCGCGCCCGCCGCGCCCGTGATGCCCCAGCGGAACACCATGACGAACAGCAGATCCAGCGCAATGTTGGTGAACGCGGCAATCGCCATGGCGATAAGCGGGGTCCGCCCGTCTCCAAACGCGCGCAGGATGGCGGAGGCCATATTGTAGGCCATGACGACGGAGATCCCGCCGAACAGGAAGAGCAGGTAGGAGACCGCGCCGTCAAAAATATCCGCCGGTGTCTGCAAAAGGCGCAGGACGGGGTGAATGGCCAGCAGTCCCAGCACTGTCAGCGCCACAGAAAGGATGCCGGTGAGCACGATGGACATGGCAAGCGTCTTTCGCAGGCCGTCTGTGTCCCCTTTGCCGTACTGCTGCGCGACCGGGATGGCGAAGCCCTGTGTCAGGGCCATGATGGCCCATAGGAACAGCCAGTATGTCCAGTCCGTGGCCCCCACCGCCGCCAATCCCTTCACACCGACGCCTCGCCCCACGATGATGGAATCCACAATCGCATAAAACTGCTGCCCCAGGTTCCCGATGATCAGTGGGACGGCAAAGGTCAGAATCAGTCCGGCCGGGTTTCCCGCGGTCATGTTTTTCTCTCTTGCCATTGGCGAGTCTCTCCGTTTCATGGCGGCCGATCCCCTCTCCGGCAGATCTGCACGCGCAGGGGATCGTTCTGTCCTTTAGGTATAGAAAAAGTGCCGCAGATCCACTCTGCGGCACTCTGGCAGGGGCAGAAGGGCTCGAACCCTCGGCACGTGGTTTTGGAGACCACTGCTCTACCAACTGAGCTATGCCCCTATCTGATACGACCATTATTATACTATGCCCCGCCCCTCTTGTCAAGAAAAAATTTCAGCTTCTCCGGCCCTCCAAAGCATCTGCACATGGGGGATACCGTCCTCCAAGAACTCGCCTGAGACCTGCCGGAAACCCTGCCGTTCGTAGAACCCCTTCGCGTATACCTGCGCCTCAATGCGGATAGCTTCCGCTTGAAAATGCTCCCGGGCCGCCCGTATCCCCTCTGTGAGGATTCTTGTCCCCAGCCCGCGGCGGCGCCTGACGGAAATCACCCTCCCGAGCGAGACCTCCTCAAACACGGCGCCCCTATTCAGCACCCGCAGATACGCCGCTATCCCCTCTTCGTCCTCAAGATAGACATGGAGAGCCTGCCGGTCCCGGCTGTCCAGCTCCTGATAGGGGCAGTTCTGCTCCACCACAAACACCGATACCCGCAGCCGGAGTATCGCGTACAGTTCGTCGAGCGTGAGCTCCTCGTATTTCTTCACCCGCAGTTCCATCCGGCAGCCTCCTTCATACTTCTTTTTTATTATAGCAGCTTCCCTCTGCCCGCACAAGTTTTCTGCGAATTTCTCCCACAAAATCTGTTGACAAACCGAAAAACGCATGCTATAATAACGTTCGTATTCAGCAATCGTCTCCGTTATGCTGGTGTAGCTCAGTTGGTAGAGCAGCTGATTTGTAATCAGCAGGTCGGGGGTTCAAGTCCGTCCACCAGCTCCACCAGTTCTTTAACTGAATAGTTATGGGAGTGTTCCCGAGTGGCCAAAGGGGGCAGACTGTAAATCTGTTGCTATCAGCTTCGGTGGTTCGAATCCACCCGCTCCCACCAGAAAAACCTGAAGTTTATTCGACTTCAGGTTTTTCTTTTCTCAATTTACTCTGTTCACGATGGAAAGAAGGCTCTGCAATGAACAGCCTGCGGAAATTTTCCGCCCTTTTGCTCGCGCTCTGCCTGGCTGGCTGCGGAGTATCCCCGCTCGAAGCTGCTCCTGTCCCTGCCGGATCATCCGGCATGCCCTCTGAGGATATCCCCGCTCCCGATCCTCTCGCAGATATCGCCTCCTTTATGGCGGACGATTTCACCGCTAAAATAGCCTTTTTGGACAGTATTCGGTTGAAATATCCGTTTTTTATGATATGATAAAGGGGAATCGGTCGAATTTGGCCGGATGGAAGGGGAGGTTCGCCATGAGCAAAACGGTGGCGGAGAAAAAGACAAAGATCGGGCGCGCTCTGATTCTGATCTCCGTCCTGCTCGCAGTGTGCACGGCGGGGCTGGGGAGAGGGCTGTATCTGTCCCACCAGCGTCAGGCGGAGATCGAGGAAAAGCTCCGGCTGTATCAGGAGATGCAGGCGGCACAGGAGAAAAAAGAGGACGAGGAGCCGGAGGAAATCATCCAGCCGGCCAAGCCTGTCATCACCAGCGACGCTGTCAGCGAACAGCTCTCCTCCATTGAGCAGCTCATCACCTCGGAGTACCTTTATACCAACGCGGGCAAATATGAGAACCGGAATCAGCTTTCCATCAGCAGTATGACGCTCGACCTCCCGCTGACGAAGAAGAGCTTTGTCGTGATCTATGACGGACGCATCCAGGCAGGCGTGGATCTGAGCGGGGCAAAGATACAGGTGAATGAGGACACCCGGTCAATCACCGTCTCCCTGCCGCCCAGCACGATCACTTCCCACGAGATCGACGAGGATTCCGTGCAGGTCATCGACGAAAAGGACGCCGTATTCAATAAGAATACCATCGACGATTACAATGAATTCATGAGCGTGCAGAAGGATGAAATGGAGAAAAAGGCTGCCGGCATGGGGCTGTTAAAAAAGGCCGACGAAGAGGCGAAAGCCGCTATCCTCTCTTTTCTCTCCCTCCTGCCGGGTATGGACACCTATACGCTTACTGTCCGATAACATGCAGCCGGAACGATACAAAAAAGCAGACTGAGGAGCCTGCGTTCGGAGTTTTTACGATCCCCTCCCGAAGCGTTCCCTCGTTTTTTTGACTGCTTTCTGCCCGCTCTGATTCTTCTCTGTTTTTTGCCCGGTTTTTGCCCGAGAATTCTTATCAATAAATGTGGAGTTTTGTGTATTTATTCCGCCCTGTCACTCCCTAAAAAATTGATTTTCCTCCCAAGCCATGGTAAAATAAAGAAGTTGGCGGCATAAACGCCGAAATGTCTCAAAAAGGAGATTCATCTTATGCTGCAAACGCAGGAACAGAAGTCCCCTTCTCCCTCTGAATATCTCACTCTGCTTTTTGATACCCTCCTCAACCGCTCGGACAATATCTTCATCATTCTGGATATGTCCACCTGGGCAGTGGATTTCATCAGCCCCAATGTGGAACGGCTTCTGGGCGTTCCTTTGGAAAAGGCCAGGCAGAATATCCGGCTGCTCGGAGAAACGGTGGCCGGAGAGGCGGAGTTCATCCCGCGTGCAGAGTTTACCTCTATTCCCCTGCACGAAAACCAGTGCTGGGAAAGGGAGCACTTCCACCTCTCCTCCGGCGAACAGCGCTGGTTCCGTGAGACCGTGTATCATGAGACTTTGTCCGGTATGGATAAGTTTGTGATTGTGATGTCTGACTGTACATCGGATAAGCAGTTCACCGAACATCTGCGCCGGGATCTGGCTGCGGCCAAGAACGCCAACAATGCGAAGAGTTCGTTCCTTTCCAACATGAGCCACGATATCCGCACCCCGATGAACGCCATCGTCGGTTTTTCCATGCTGCTCAGCAAGGATGCCGCCGAACCGGATAAGGTCCGTGAATACGCCCACAAGATCACGACCTCCAGCCAGCATCTGCTCAGTTTAATCAACGATGTGCTCGATATGAGCAAGATTGAGAGCGGCAAGACCAGCCTGAACCTCTCCGAATTCAACCTCCCCTCCCTGCTTGAGGAGGTGCATACCATCATGCTCCCGCAGGCCGTGTCCAAAAACCAGACTTTCGAGTTTCAGGTACAGGGCAGTCTGGCAGAGGAGCTGGTGGGGGACAAGCTGCGCATCAATCAGGTTCTGATTAACCTGCTCTCCAACGCTGTCAAATACACCCGCAAGGGCGGCTGTATCCGCTTCCTCGTGCAGGAGCTGCCGCCGCCCTCCCCGAAGCATACGCGCCTGCAGTTCATTGTAGAGGACAACGGGCTGGGGATGAGCCCTGAATTCGTGCACTGTATCTTCGATCCCTTTACACGCGAGGTCAGCTCCTCCACTGTTTCCGTTCAGGGTACCGGACTGGGAATGGCCATCACCAAGAATCTGGTGGATCTGATGGGCGGGGTCATCTCCGTTACCAGTGAGCTGGGCAAGGGAAGCTGCTTTACTGTGGAACTCACCTTTTCCCTCTCCACCCAGAGTACGGATGAGAATTTCTGGATTCATCACGGCCTCTCCCGCATCTTTGTGGTCGACGATGATGAGGACACCTGCCTGGAAATCCAGCGCGCCATGGCGGATACCGGCGTGCAGATTTCTTATGCGACCGACGGGAGATCCGCTGTCCGCAAGGTCATCCAGTCCCATCGGATGGGGAAGGACTTCCATATCATCCTCTTAGACTGGAAAATGCCGGGCATGAACGGGGTGGAGACCGCCCGCCAGCTCCGCACGCATCTGCATACGGATGTCCCCATCATTGCCATGACCTCCTATGACTGGAGCTCCATCGAAGCCGAGGCCCGCACAGTGGGGATCAACGCCTTTGTCCCCAAACCCTTTTTTGTCTCCACCTTCCGGCGGACGGTGGAAGCCCTGTATTCAGAGAAGGAGGGGCAGCACGAAAAGGCGCACTCCTTAAAGGGGATGCTCTTCCTCGTGGCCGAGGATAACGAGCTCAACGCGGAAATCCTCTCCGAAATGCTCGATATGGAGGGGGCGCGGTGTGATCTGACCGGCAACGGGCAGGAGGTTTTCGACCGCTTCCTCCAGTCGCCGCCCGGGCGCTACAATATGATTCTGATGGACGTACAGATGCCCATTATGAACGGGTACGAGGCCACCCGCCGCATCCGCGCCTGCAGCCATCCGGACGCCGCCTCCATCCCCATTGTCGCTATGACAGCCAACGCTTTCCACGAAGATGTCCAGAATGCTCTGGACGCCGGGATGAACAGCCACCTGGCCAAGCCCATCGACATGGAAAGGATGAAGGATGTGCTTGCCGGCCTCGCCCACCAAAAGAAATGAATAGAAGGAAGCCTGTCCCCGTTCCCTGCCGTGTCCGGCAGGGAACGGGGAATTTTTATTTCCGCCATAAAAATGCGGACATGCCCGTTTTTCCCGCTTTCTCTCCGGTACGATTAAAGATGCGGGAACCTCCCGCAAAATCAACCGATCTGAAAGGAGGGTTTTTCCATGTCCAGCTCCCGGCAGACTCAGCGTTTGGGTCTGTGCGACTGGCTCGGTTCGGATACGCCCATGCGCGAGGACTTCTGCTCGGACAACCGCCTTATTGATGAAAAGCTCGGCTCCCATCTGGCGGATACGTCCGCCCATCTCTCCGCGGCCGACCGGCAGACGTTCTCTTCCCCCGTCCTCGGCTCATACACGGGCGACGGCAAACAGTCGCGCACCATTGCGCTCGGTTTTAAGCCGCGCTTCGGGGTGGTCTATGCGAAGACAAATTTTCCGCTCGTCCAGTACAGCCCCGACCTTGGGTACGTTCCATGCGCTTTCGGATTCTTTTCTGCCAGCGGCTGTTCGCTGGGCCTGAGCCTGGCCGACAACGGTTTCATGGCGCAGTACTATTCCGGCAGTGCCTCTGCCGCATCCCTTCCTTGGCTCAACCGCTCGGGCACGGTGTATTTCTATGCCGCGTGGAGATGAACTCACCCCCGAGCGTATCCTCGAGGGGATCGCCGGTATCGCCTTCGGCGAAAAAAAGATCCGCCCGGCGGACAGGCTGCGCGCTTTACAGGCGCTCGCCAAACTGACCGGCATGGGTCCCCCCACGGATGAGGAGGCAGGCAAATCCTTTGTCGACGACCTCTGATTCCACCCCGCTGAGCGCACTCATCTCCCCCGCCTTCTATGACGTCCACCGCGATATCCGCTCCGGCGGGCACACGCACTACTGGCTCGGCGGCGGGCGCGGCAGCGGCAAATCCTCTTTCGCCGCCCTCGAAGTGATCTGCGGTGTCATGGACTCCCCCGGCGCGAACGCGCTCTGTCTGCGCAAGGTGCAGAGGACTCTGCGCGACAGTGTCCATCACCAGCTCTGCTGGGCCATGGGGATGCTTGGGGTGAGGAAAAAATGGAAGGTCACGCTCGAGAGGATGGTCTACCGGCCGAGCGGTGCGAGCATCGTCCTGCGCGGAGTGGACAGAGCGGAAAAGCTCAAATCCATCCGCCCCGCGCACGGCTATTTCCGCTATGTCTGGTTCGAGGAGCTCGCCGAGTTTTCCGGTATGCCGGAGATCCGCAGTATCCTCCAGTCCACCCTGCGCGGCGGATGCCGTGCCTGCTGCCTGTACACCTACAATCCGCCGCGCAGCAAACGGAACTGGGTCAATCTTGAGGCCGCCGCTCCCGCGCCGGATACACTCGTCCACCACAGCGACTACCGCTCCATGCCCGAGAGCTGGCTCGGCCCCGTTTTCCTCGCCGGGGCCGAAGCGCTCGCCCGCTCTCGGCCCGATGTGTATGAGCACGAATACCTCGGCAAAGCCACGGGCGCCGGACGCGAGGTCTTCCATAATCTGACACTGCGCCCCATCCCGGAGGCGGAAGTCTCCGCCCTCGGCGCCCTCCGGCGCGGATTGGATTTCGGCTACGCGAGCGACCCTTCGCACTATATCGTCTGTACCTACGACACCGCCCGGCGCCGCCTCTTCCTCCTCGACGAGATACGTCTCGTGCGCGCCTCAAACGCCGTGCTGGCCGGGCACATCCTCGAGGAGATGCGCCGCCGCGGGCGCGGCCGTGTCTGCTGCGACAGCGCCGACCCGCGCTCTATCGACGATCTGTATCTCCTCGGGATACCGGCGTACGGTGCAAAGAAGGGGCCCGGCTCTGTCGAATGGGGGATGCGCTTCCTCTCCGGCGAGGTGGAGGAAATAGTCATCGACCCGGCGCGCTGTCCATATGCCGCGAAGGAGTTTTCCGCCTATGAGTTTGCTCCCGACAGCCATGACGGCATCCTCGCCGGGTACCCCGACCGCGATAACCACGCCATCGACGCGGTTCGCTACGCGCTCGAGGACACCATCCGCACCCGCTTTATGCGTGGGAATCATCCATCACACGAAGGGAGTTGACTTTTTGGAAATCAAACCCGTCCTCGACCTGCTTGCGCGCGAGCGCGGCGTCCGGCTGGACGAACGCGGCTGGCAGCGCATCGCCGAGTGGCGCGACTGGTGGCTGGGCGAATATAAGCCCTTCCACCGCTACCGCGAGCGCAGCAGCACCGGCGGCGTTGTGGAGAGGCCTATCTATTCCATGCGCATGGCCAAAAAAATCTGTGAGGACTGGACCTCCATCCTGCTCGGCGAACACCCGGAAATCAGTGTCCCGCACGAACCCTCGCGCCGCTTCCTCCTCGGGGAGGACGGCTGGGGCGGTGTCCTCGGGGACTGCCGCTTCTGGCAGCATGCCGCCGCGCTCATCGAGCTGGCGTTCTATTCGGGCACGGGGGCGATGGTCCTGCGCCTTCAGGGGGTGCGCACGAACGCGAACGGGCGCATCCTGCCTGGTGCGGGGACGCCGTGGCTCCAGTGCCTGCCCGCGACAAACATCGTCCCCCTCACGGTGCACGACGGCGAGATCCTCGAGGCCGCCTTTTGCAGCGAAACACTCGAAAACGGGCGGCGCACTCTCTACCTTGAGACACATACGCTTGAGGAGGGCGGCTATGTCATCGAAAACCGGTGCCTGCGCCGGCAGAGCGGCGGGCTGTATGAGGCGGATCTGCCCGTAGGCGTCGCCCAGCGGTTCGTGACCGGCAGCAGTGTCCCCCTCTTCTGCATCCTGCGCCCCGGCGGTATCGGGGCCGGGATGCCCGACGGCATGGGGGAGGCGGTCTTCGCCGGAGCCATCGACAACCTCAAGGGTGTGGATCTCGCGTTTCACAACTTCTGCCGTGACTTCCTGCTCGGCGGGAAAAAGGTCTTCTATAACCGCTCCCTCTTGCAGGAGGAGAACGGCATGCTCCTCGCCCCCGACGATGTCTGCCAGCAGCTCTTTTTAAGCGTCGGGGACAAGCTCCCCGGCGAGGCGCAGCTCATCTATGAGCACAACCCCGCCCTGCGCGTGGGGGAAAATATCGACGGTTTACAGGCCCAGCTCGACTATCTCTCCCTCAAGTGCGGGCTCGGCGCAAAGTACTACCGCTTCGATGCGCCCGCTATCACGGCCACGCAGTATGTGGGCGACCGGCAGGAGCTCGTGCGCAGCGCGGCCCGCCACGGTGCGGCGCTCGGGAGCGCGCTGCGGAGCGCTGTGCGGATGCTCCTCTGGGCCGGGCGCACTGTCTGCGGAGCGGGGGCGGATGAAAACTGCGGTGTCTCTGTGCGGCTGGACGACAGTGTCATCACCTCCCGCGAGGCGCTGCGCGAGCAGGACCGCGCCGATGTCGCCGCCGGGCTGCTGCTCCCGCACGAATACCGCATGCGCTGGTACGGCGAAACGAGGGAGGAGGCCCTCGCGGCCCTCGCCGTCCAAACAGAAAGGGGGGAAACGGATGCAGCTCTCTGATCTTACAGCCCTCGGGCTGGATGAAGCGCACGCCAAGGACGTGCTGGAGCTCTGCCTGCGCGAGCTGGACGAGGCACAGTCCGGCGGACCCACACTCGAGAGCGGCCTTCGCCACGGCGACACGCCCGCGGAACGAGAAGCGCCCAGCCTGCGCGCGGCGCTGGAGGCGCATTACGCTTAAATTCCGCAGAACCTGTCCATCAATCGACACATACTGTGACATCAAAGGAGGATGTCTATGCCCTTAACACTCGAACAGTCCAAGACCGGACTCAGCGACAAAGTGGATTTGCAGGTGATCGACCAGTTCCGCCGCTCGAGTGCCCTGCTCGACGCGATGGTCTTTGACAATGCCGTCTCTCCCTCGACGGGCGGCTCGACCATGATTTACGGATATCTTCAGCTCAAAACCCCCGCCACCGCCGCCTTCCGCGCGCTCGGCAGCGAGTATACCCCGCAGGAGGCTGTGCGGGAGAGGAAGTCCGCCGTCCTCAAAATTTTCGGCGGCAGTGCGGAGATTGACCGCGTGATCCAGTCCACCGGCGGGCTCTTAAACGAGGTGGAATTCCAGCTTGGGGAGAAGATCAAGGGCGCGGTCAACCTGTTCCACTATACCGTCATCAACGGCGACAGCGAAACGAATCCCAACGAGTTCGACGGTCTCGACAAGATGCTCACCGGCTCCTCGACGGAGTTCGGTAAAGGCTCTACCCTCGACCTCTCCACCTCCGACGCGCTCGATGCGAACTATAAGGCCTTCCTCGACCGCCTCGACGAATTCCTCGCCGAACTCGACGGCGCGCCCACCCTCCTCATGGGCAACGCGCGCCTGATTACGCGCATCCGCTCCGCCGCACGCCGCTCCGGATACCTCACCCACAGCGAGGACGCCTTCGGGCGGACCGTCACGGGGTATAACGGTATCCCGCTTATCGATCTCGGGTGCTACTGGTCCGGCTCCGCCATTGAAAGCATTGTCCCCATCGGCGGGGACGGCTGCACCGCGCTCTACGGCGTGGGCATCGGGCTCGACGGCTTCCACGGCGCCTCCCCGCTCGGGGACAAGATCGTGAACACCTACCTGCCCGATCTCTCCGCCCCGGGCGCGCTCAAAAAGGTCGAGGTGGAGATGGTCGCGGCCGCCGTGCTCAAAAACTCCCGCAGGGCCGGCGTCTTCCGCGGGCTTAAGGTGCAGTGATGACTCACGCCGACTTTACCTTCTATCACGACGTCTATCAGGGCGAACTGAAGGAGGAGGCTTTCGATCGCCTGGCCCTGCGGGCGCAGGCCGTCATCCGGCGGCTGACGCGCTCGCGGGCCTGCGAGGCCCCCCTGCCCGCATGCCTGGCCGAATGCGCTGTGGCGGACGAGCTCGCAAGAGGGGAAAGGCGTGCCGTCACGCGCGAGAGTGTCGGCAAATACACGGTCAGCTACGCGTCCTCCGACACCGATACCGGTGGGCGCCTTTACGAGGCCGCCGCCCTCTACCTCGAGCCGACCGGCCTGCTCTACGCCGGCTTCTAGCCGGAAAGGAGGCGCGCATGGACCTGTTCTGCGATGAATGCATCGCCTATACCCGCGAGGCGGACCCTGTCTCGCGGGCGGAACGCTGGGAGCGGCATGTCATCCCCCGCGCCCTGTGGCAGAGCGGCGGCGCTGTCACTGAGCGCAAGGATCCGCGGATGGGCAGCGTGCTGCTCTATGTCCCCGCCTGTGCCTGCGACGAGGCGGGCTGGTCACCCCGGGAGGGCGATCTCATCCTCCGCGGCCGGGATGAGGAGGCGGCGGACTTCGCTTCCCTCCAGAAAAGGGGAGTATATACAGTCGTGAGCGCGGCGGAGCACCGCTATGGTTCCCCAGCGCTCCATCACTGGGAGGTGTGCGCACGTTGAAAGATGAAAGCATCCCCGAAAGCCTGCGCGCGTGGCTTCTCCTCTGCCCGGCGCTGGGAGGGGGCGTCTTCAGCATGGACCGTGTGGAGACACGCCCCGCCTCCTGCACGCTGCGGCCAAAGGGGGAGACTGTCCTGCGCCGCTACCTCGACGGCGGACAGCAGAAGGAATTGCGCTTCGAAATCTGCGTATGCGGCTTCTATGGGGCCGACACCGAACACCTTCTCCGCATGCGCCGCCGCCTCGACACCCTCGTCTCCTGGCTTCTCTTCCAAAGACGCTGTCCGCCCGCCCTTTCGGGCGGACGGCGCGCGCTCCTTGTCGAGCCGCTCGAGGAGGCCGCCTTCACCAAAAACGGTGAGAACAGCGCCCTGTGGGTGCTGCCCTGCCGCCTCGTTTATTTTCAGCCGCCCCCAAGCCCTTTAAAAAACTGTGAAAGGATGTGCCCTTTTGAAACTGACTGAACTGATGTCCGGCTGCACGCCCGACAAAACCTTCTCCGGCTTCATCACTGCCGACGACTGGGTCCTCGCTGTCGACGTCTCCGGCGCGGAGGATACCGCCGTGGGAGATTACGAGACTGTCCAAGCCGGGATTGTCAAGGTGGAGGCCAATCTCAACCCCATTACCTCGGAGAAGCAGTATATTCGCTCCGGGCAGGCCACCCTCAAGACCGGCGTCCAGCGCGTGTTCGACATCTCCGGCGATCGCTGCATCGGCGACCCGTTCCAGGACTGGGCCCTCTCTCTCGCCATGCGCTACGGGCTCGGCCAGCGCGTGATTGTCCCATACGTCTACTTCTGCCTGCTCACTGGGGAGGGAGAACGCGGCACGGTCAGCGTCCTCATCCGCTCCGACGGATCGACCGGCGCGGGCGAGGGCTCCGGCTTCCTGCTGACCCTCCGCCAGGCCGGAGAGTCCCCCGCCGCCTACACCTGGAGTCCCGCCGCCCCTTCTCCGGAAACCCCCGGCGGTTCCGGCGGTCAGGATGAGGGCAACTAAACCGAGGGGAGGTCCTTCATGCCCACTATGCGTATCTATGCCAGCGACTGTGTCTCCCTCCCGGTACAAGCGGACCGCCGCACCGGGGCTTTAAGCTGGGACATGAGCGCCGCAAAGCGGATCGACAGTGTGACGCTGGAATCCGTTTACAGCTTTGAATACGACGGCTACTATGTCTATCCCCCCGTGCACTCCTGCACGGGGGCGCTCCTGACCTTCGATCTCGGCGCGGTCCCGGCGCTCGGCGGCGCCAAGGTCACCGGTATATCGGGGCCTTGGGTATATCTCAGCGGGCGGAATGTGTCCCTGCACGTCAGCGCCTCCCGCCCCTGTTCCTACGGCTGCGACACGCGCCTGCCCTTCTTACGCTGGTGCGAGGGCACGCCGCCGGATCCGGTGGGGAAGGCCAAATTGAACGCGTTTTATAACCTGCGCACAGGCTATGTCTCTACCCCGCATCTGACAGGGGATCTGTTCCTCTTTCACGCTGTCGTGGGGATAACGGCCTACCCTGAAACCGAGGAGTACTGCTCCGGGCGGGCGTCCATCACCTTTGAGGGGCACAGCCAGACCCATCGGCCCTATATCGACATCACCTACGGCGCGCCGGAAATCGAAATCATCGGCGCGTCCCCGCAGGCTGGGTTTTTAAACGAACACGTACAGAACCGCTTCGCCTGGGCGCTCGGATCCGCAGAGAGGGACACTGTCGGGACGCCGGTGCAGGCGAGCGCCTCCTTCCAGTGGCGTCCGGTAGGAAACAGCACGGCCGCCATGCACCTCGTTACAGGGAAGGGCACGTTTCTGGATCTGCCCGCCGAAACGCTCTCCAACGGCTCCATCGAGTGGCGGGTGAGCGCGGTCTCGTCCCTCGGCAAACAGAGTCCCTATTCCCCCTGGTACCAGCTCTCCACTCTCGACGAACCTCCCGACGCACCCGACGCCCTCACCCCCGGCAGCGGCATCCGGGACGGGAGCCGCCCCATCCTCTTCTCATGGCGGCACAACGCCCCGCTCTCCACGCCGCCCTCCGCCTTTGAGGTGGAGGCCGACACCGGCAGCGGATTCACCGCCCTCTCCGGGAAAGTGACGGGCACCGCGACACAGTACAGCCTGCCCGCCGGGCACCTCCTGAGCGGGACTGTCCGCTGGCGTGTGCGCACATACAGCTCCGACGGCGCCGCCTCCCCCTGGAGCGAGGCGGCACGCTTCACTGTCCGGGCCGCGCCCGCGGCCCCGGCTGTGCGCTCCGTGGAAACCGGCACACCGCGCCCGATTGTACAGTGGGTTTCCTCCGGGCAGCGCGCCGCACAGGTCCGGGTAGAGAAGGGCGGGGAGACTGTCTGGGATTCGGGATTCATCCCCACACCCGAAACCCGGATGCGTGTGGACGAATTCCTCCCCGACGGGCGGTACCGATTTCTGGTGCGCATCGAGAACGAATTCGGCCTCTGGAGCGAATGGAGCGCTCTGGAGGGGCCTGTCGCGACCCGGCAGCGGCTCGCCGTCATGCTCCGAGGCGAAGAGGTCCCGAACGGCGTGCGGCTCGATTTTGATGTGGAGGTGACTGCATGACGATTTCTGTTCCCCCTCTGCGGGAGGGCCGCCCCGCGCTCATTCGCTGGGCACCCGACAGCGCGGGGCGCGCCTGCCGGCTCGAGCGCCGGACCGGCGGCGGTTTCGACTCGCCCATCTCTCCGCTCTCCTGGGATGACCGGGACAGTGCCGCCAAAAGCTGGGCTGTCCTCGACGCACAGGCGCACACCTGGGAGCGCTGGGAGGCCAGCGGGGCGATTACACTCCTCTATGAGGGGAAGGAGACCTCGTTTCTGGAGACGGTTCCGCACGCCGATCAGGTTGAATACCGTGTCACGGCGGCCGGCGGCACGGCGAAAAGCGGTGTCGTGGATGTCAAGCGCGGGACACCGCCCGCCCTCTCCGGTGAGGACGCCGATCTCGGCGGGCAGTATAAGTCGTTTCCCTTTTCCTGCACCGTCACCGGGACGTTTGAGGACTCCGCGCTTCAGGTGGAGGTCCTGCTCGACGGAGAACCCTTCGCGTCCCACTCCGGCGTGGGGCAGATACTCGCCGAGGGCTCGGTCGGCGGCGAGCGGCTGGAGGCGATGGAACCGGGTTCGCAGCATGTGCTGCTTCTGCGTGCCGTGGACGATCTCGGCCTTGTCAGCGAGAGGCGGCTCACCTTTTCCGTACTCGAGGATCTGCGCCGTTCGAGCACATATTATCTGCTACGGGACGGTGTGCCCATTACCAAAAGTGATGAAATCAAGCCGTTCTTCGATTACGCCGCTCTCGGACCCCACCGCTACCGGGTGCGCGCTGTCGACCGGTTCGGCTCCTTCCGGGACAGTAACGAGGTCGAAATCACTTCCCGTGTGGAGTGCACTGTTTTGGCCCCGCTCGAAGCGCCGGAAAAGATGATTCCGCTCCGCTACCGGCTGGACGAGCGGCCGGAGGTCGGCGGGCTTTTTTCTGCCGGGAACCGCCTGTACCCGCTCGAGGGGCGGGAAATCGCCGTGGACACGGGCAGGGACAGCCTCGCCTCCCGCAGTCTGACTGTCTCCGTGGAAACCCCCAGGGAGGGCGCCGCCGTCCGCGCGCTGGCGGAAAGCGGCGGGCTGGCCGTCTACCGGGATCCGTTCGAGAATCGCGCCATCGTCAGTCTGGACAGGGTGACCACTGCCTTCCACCCGATGGGGGCCGATCTCTCGCTGCTGATGACCGAGCTGGAGGAGGGGGAGGCCATTCCCTATGATTGATTTATCTCAGGACGGCGTCAGCGCCGAACACGTCCTGCAGGCGCTGCATTTCCCGCGCGGACGCCGCCATACCTCGTTCGCCCTTTACGCCATGCGGGAGGGTGTCCCCTTCCGGCGGCTCCGGCTGCTGGAGAGCGAGATTTCTTGCGAGAGCGAGGCCGATGTCAAATACAGCGCCCGCTTCACGGTGCTGGACGACCCTGCCGTGGACTGGCGTCAGGACGGACTGCGCCTGGAGATGCGGGTGCTCGTGGACGGGAAGACGCTCTCCTATCCGTTCCCCCCGCTGCGGGCGGTGAACGTCTCCGACGCCCCGGACGGCGCGGGCCGGGTTCAGATCGAGGCGAAGGACGAGACCGTACTGCTCGAATGCTCCTGTGTGGGTGACGGACTGTTCCTCCCCGCCGGGACGCGCTATGTCCCCTACATCGAGGAGACGCTGGCACGGGCCGGGTTTCAGAACACCTTTATCGAGGCGTACGACGCGGCGATCGCCTGCGACCGCGAGGACTGGGGGCCGCAGACCTCGCTCCTCCTCTTTTTAAACGAGCTGCTCGCCGAAATAGGCTATCGCTCGCTCGAGCCTACCGCAAGCGGTCTCCTGCGCGCCACACGATTTATGCCCGTGTCGAAGGGGAACGCCATCACCTACCGGAGCGGGAAAGAAGGTATCGTCATTGCCGGAACACGGCGGATCCAGGACTACGCTTGCAGGCCCAACCGCTTCATCGGCTATGTCTCCAGCCCGGACACCAGTTCCTTGCGCTATGAGTGGTGCAACACCGACCCGGCCAGCCCAACGTCCCCGCACCGCGGCGGCGGGCGGATTATCACCGCGGTGCGCAAATACGGGCACATCGCCGATGAGGAGAGCTTACAGACTGCCGTCCTGCGCTGGGCGGCCGAGGTGGAGCAGGAGGTGGAGACTGTCCTGCTCCAAACGCCGCCGATGCCCCATCACGAGGTTGGGGAGACGGTCCTGCTCGACTGCGCCGTGTGCAGCGGGCTCTTTTACGAGGCAGGCTGGCGCATCGCGGACAGGGTGATGACACATAAACTGAGGAGGTGCTCCTTTGACTGAATGGATGCTCGGCACCGTCGCGCGCCGCAGTGACGGTCAGCTCGGCGTGCGGCTCGACGGAGCGGAATCTCCCCTGCGCCGGAAGTGTCCCTTCCCTGCCGGCGTCACGCCTGTGGAGGGGATGCGCGTCCTCGTCTGCCGCTATTCGGGGGTGTATATCGTCGCCGCCGCCTATACGCAGAGCACACTGGCGCTGCCGTAGAGGAAAAGGCCCGCACGGAGAATATCCCGTGCGGGCCGGTTTTCGTTTGGGGGCTGTGGTTTTTCGTCCCGCGCCGTGTCAATCAAGGGAGCGGGGCGGGGGATAGCTGTGCGGACTGGACGCGAAGCCCTCGCCATATTTTACCGTCATATAGAGATCGCCGTCGTCCGTTTTAATCTGGACATAGCATATGCCGTCCTCATCGAACCTGTCGGTAATTTCCGTCTGCTGGTCGTGGTAACAGACCCAGGCAGAGCCGTCCTCCCGGTACTGCACCTGCGGATCATCCAGCAGGTCCATGATCTCCGCTTCCGTGAGAGGGCGTTCGCTTCCGTCATTGCCGATGGCAACGCCTCCGCCGCCAATTTCATGCGTGTCTCCGTTCTGTCCCTGATAGGTGACGGTGTAGCTGCCGCCTTGGATGTCCAGGACAGCGTCGGTCTGATCCCCGTTAATCCAAAGCTGAATGCTGCGCTGGATGCCGCCCACATCCGCCGCATAGGCCGCGGAGAACAGCCCCATCACCATCACCGCTGCCGCGCAGGCCGCCGCCAGCCGGGACACATAGATTCTTCTTGTGTGTTTCATCGCCTTTACCTCCATAAGACAGTCCTCGGAGGCATGAAGCGCAGAGAAGGTTTTTTGATACCGCTGCTTATTCGTCACCGTTCCATTCCTCCTGAAGCATGTTTTTGAGGAGCTTTTTCCCTCTGTTCAGTTGGCTTTTGACCGTTCCCTCGGGGCGGCGCAGAATACCGGAAATCTCTTCGACAGCATAGTCCTCGTGGTAAAACAGGTGGATGACCGCCCGGTACTTCTCCGGCAGGCGCATGACGGCTTCAAACAGCCGGCTGTCTTCCGGCTCCTCGAAGACCAGCTCGTCCATGTACTCCTCCCAGTCCACCTTGTTTTTCCGCCAGAAGGCAGATACAATATCCTTCGCCCGGTTGATAGCCACACGGAGCAGCCACGCCTTGAGATGCGCCTCACTCTCAAAGTCTTTACCGAGAGAATAGTAGCGGATCAGCGTGTCCTGTACGACATCATCCGCGTCGGCTCGGTTCCGGCATATACTGAACGCAGCCGAAAAAATCCGATCCCCGTATTTCTGGAATGCCTCGTCCACTGACAGTCTCATGGAATCGCTCCCATTTCTTATTGAAGGTCCCTTCACCTACTATACGATTCAGGACAGGAAAAGGTTGCATCGGGGATTCTCTTTTTTTCGGATATATGGCTGTTTATCGGACATCCGCCCAGCGCGGCTCCTTCACATTGGTCAGGCCTGTCAGGTAATCGAGCGAAACGTGGTAATATTTAGCCAGAATGATCGCGTACGAAAGCGGGAGCTCGCGGGTCCCCTTTTCGTAACGGCGGTAGACCTCCCGCTGACAGTGCAGGATGTCTGCAACCTGCTGCTGCGTCAGGTCATGGTCTATCCGTAAATCTTCCACTCTCTGTAATCGCACATTGCCACCCTCCCTTGACAATGTTACCAAACGGTAGTATACTGAAATCTGAAATGCTACCGTTTGGTAGCTATAAGCCAAGATGAGGGATCGCAGATGAAAAAAATATGCCTGTTCCTGCCGCTCATTGTCCTCCTTATTTTTCTGATGCCATACATAACGTCCGACGAAGCGTCCTGGGATGGGATCAGCGGGGAGACAGCTGTAGACAGTACCGCATACCGGCTGGCCGTAAAGGCCGCTCAGGAGATTATAAAGGGATACGGGGAAGCGTTTCAGAATATAGCTTTTCCAGAAAACGTATGGGAATACAGCATTGAACGAAACGGGGAGAACTGGACTGTCGGCGGCTATATAGAGGTGCGCAGTTTATGCGGAGGGCTCCAAAAAAGATGCTGGAAAACCAGCTTCCATATGGACTGCGGCCGGCATTCGGGGGATGATGGGGGTCCCATCCAAATCGGGCGGCGGTCATCAGACGTCGTCATCAGGCAGAGCGCATTGCAGCGGATCGAGACCGTATTCTTTCTGCTGCTTACCGTTTTCTGAACAAAAAATGGCCGCCCTGCCTAAATGCAGGACGGTCATCTGATAAAACAAAAAACATACCGTTTATGGAATGTACATCTGCAATTTTTACTTTGAAACGAATTCATGAGCCAAAGAATCCGCGTCGTCGTCAGGAGTGGAAATGAACATTTCCTCAGTGGTCTGTTGTGCCAGCTTCAGCTTTTCGGTAATGTCAACCAGTGCATTTGTAGTGGCTTCCAGTGCATCAACCGCGGTTGCCATGCGCCCCGCCAAGTGATAATACATAGCCTTATAATCTGGCATACGGCTCCCTCCCAAATTAAATTTGAATCATCGGCACTGTTTCATAGAACAGTGCCGATGATTAGGTTTGGTGGGCCATCAGGGACTTGAACCCCGGACCAACCGGTTATGAGCCGGTAGCTCTAACCAACTGAGCTAATGGCCCTTTTTAGTAAAAGAATATGCGGCGGATACTGAGAAAAGTACCCGCCGCAATTTGGCTCCCCAAGTTGGACTCGAACCAACGACCCTGCGGTTAACAGCCGCATGCTCTACCAACTGAGCTATTGAGGAAAATGATGCAAACCGTTCCGGTA
>CATJVQ010000046.1 GCA_949743955.1 uncultured Oscillospiraceae bacterium
AGAAGCAGCAAATTGTGAACACTCTTTTTGAGCAAGGAAACGCTTGATTTTGTCCCCCCCTTGCCGCCGAAAAACTACAAAATTTCTTCGGCGTTTTCTTACAATTTCATATTGGCGTTGACAGAGGATCTGCGCGTTGTTGCTCAAAACCGAGCGCTCGGTGGAATAGAGATCGTGGCAGACCGCCGCGCGGATTCCCGGCACCTTGTTGGCGCAGATGCTCATACCGATCCCGGTCCCGCAGACCAGGATGCCTCTCTCGCACTCTCCTTCTGCCACCGCCTTGGACACTGCCTGCGCCACTTCGGGGTAATCGACCGGATCGTCCGGTTTTGCGCCAAAGTCGGCTACCTCATGGCCCAGCTCCTTGACTGTTTTCATCAGATGTACTTTCAGTCCGCAGGCCAGATTGTCGCATCCCATGGCAATCAACATTTGTTGTTCCCTCCCAGTACTTTATAAATATATATCTGTATATACAAGTATATATAATTATAGGTAAAAAAACAAGAGGGAAATCGTGAAAATATACGCTGATAACTTTGGATAAAATGCTCTTTCTCTTCCGGCATTTTCCGTTTCTGAATATTCCCAGGAGAATATTTGTTTTCCGAATGGAAATCCCACAGGGCAGAAAAGACAACAAACAAGCCGGAGGGAAAACCATCGCCTCCAGCCCAAGCGGCCGGGATGCCGCCGGAAGATCCGCGGATCCTCCGGCAGCGCTCAGCACGGACGGCTGTACTCCATGCGCAGCTTGATCTTATGGCTGAGAAGCAGGATTTTAGCGTATTCAATTCTTCTCTCCTGCTGATCGTAGACGATCTGTTCTAAGAACAGCAGCGGAACCCCCGGGCGGACAGCGAGCAGCTGCGCCTCCTCCGCGGAAGCCTTTGTGATTTCCAGCGTTTCCACCACCCGGTCGATGGTGAAGCGGTAGTTCTGTTCAAGGATATCGCACAGCTGCTGCCCCTCCAGATCCTGCTCCTCCAGCTGGGGGCAGAGGGATACCGGGAGGTAAGAGACGTGCAGGCTGAGGGGTTCGTCTCCCACCCGCCGCAGGCGCAAAACCTCATAGACCGGCTCGCCCTCCGGCAGCATCAGCTCCCGCGCCACCTGCGCGGAAGCGGCCACCTGCCGGATGTGGATCAGCCGGGTTGAGGTAGAATACCCCATCTTCTCCAGCTGTTCGCGGAGCCCCATTTGGGAGGGCGGGCGGCTTACAATTTTGGGCGCGGCAACAAACGTTCCCTTTCCCGGCACCCGGTAGAGGAGATCGGCGTCTACCAGCCGGTTCAGTACGGAACGTACCGTCATCCGGCTGATGCCGTAGATGCGGCTTAACTCATTCTCCGAGGGGATACAGCTGTTGACTTCCCACTCCTGGGATTCAATCTTCTGCCGGATGACGGCCTCAAACTGCCGGTGGAGTGGCTGCGGATTTTGTCTGTCTAGCATGGCGATCAGATCCTAATCTCAATTTTCCTACTGCTATCATACCGCATCCATCCACCAAAAGCAAATCATTTACCCTTATCGGTCAAAATTCTGACAAGTTTGCGCCATAATCATCGTTACAGCGCCCATCAGTGTGATATCTGCCCGCGCCAGATCCTCATGCCGGATACCCTCTCCCGGCAGCAGCGGCTTGAGGGAGGGATTCATCAGAATAGGAGCGAGCGGCTGCCTGCCCATGGAGGCAAAGAACTCCCGGTTGGCCGCCTTTTCGCGGACATCGGCCTGAATGAGCGGGTTTAACCAGCGGTTGGTCGCGATACTCCCTTCAAAAAACAGAATGTACTGACCTCCCGGCGCCAGCGGATCCATGGAGGCGAAGGTAGAAACAATGGTGTTCCCCAGTATCTGCGCCACGCGGCGGGCCAATATCCCGGCAATCTGCTGCAATTCCTGAAAGCCGGCGTCTCCCGCAGCCGTGCGAATTTCATCGGTAAAGCGGGAGGAAAAGCCTTTATCCTGCGCGGTCTGCCAGATTTCAAAAACGTTTCTGGTGTCGCGCACCTGCCGGAAGAAGCGATCCAGACCTTTTCCCTCCATAGCGGAGCCTCCCTCCCGGATTTTTTCGGCGATTGCGCGGCGCATCAGTGCGTAGATCCCCTTTCCCGCTACCGCATAATTGAGCTGGCGGTTTTCTGTCTCCTCCGGAGGGAAAAGACTGTTGTCCTCGGGCAGGCTGCGGATCAGCGCAATGGGCAGGTAGCTGCGCTCGTCTCCGTTGGCCATTCCGGTCCCGCAGATGCACAGCACTGTCCTGTCCTGTTCCCCCATGTCCAGAAGGGAGACCGCTCCATGCTGCGCTACGATCCCATCGGCCTGATAGAACAGCGCGCCCGGCTCCGGATATCTGCGCAGGCGCAGATATCGTTTAAAATTGCGATCAAACCGCATCTCGGGGGTTCTCTCCTCCGGTGTGCGGGCAATCATCCCCGACAGGGTGGGGATTTTAGTCGGGTGATAGGGGCATCCGTCGATAATGGCCATGGGCAGGGAGACGCCAATACAGGCCGGTTCTTCCGCGCGCAGATACTGATCCACCGCGGGATCGTTGGCTATCAGTTTGTCGAGAAAATCGTCGAATGCTGTCGCCTCTGTGGGATTTTCCATCGCCCGCAGGTGTTTAACCTCCAGGAATCCGTCCTTCATGGCGCCGAGCATGACCTTGGTGCTGCTGCCGCCGATGGAAATTCCCAGCACGGCCGCATGATTTTTAAAATCCTCCGGTTTCTTTTTGGCTACTGCAAAGTGCCGTTCCATCCCAGCCGGGTAATCAGGCATCTCTCCCCGCTCGAACAGGCTGATCATCTCCCGCAGCTCCTCATAGGTATCCGGCGTCAGCCGCCGGCTCAGAGTTTCCATGCAATTACCTCCTTCTTGCCGCTCTTTTGGCGGCGTTTTCCTGAAGGAATCCGGCGGCTTCCGAATCGGACTCCATTCGCTGTCCTCCATTGGCGGTCATTTTGGGGGGCGGCTTCGCCTCTATTGCCGAGAGACTGCCCGGGAAATAATAATGCCGACCCCGTCCGGAATGACCAGAAGCCGGCGGGACTTTACCAGGGTGTATGCGTGCTCGAGAGCACACGACAGGCTGGGCATAAAGCGCATCCCCATTGATTCCACCGTTTCACGGTTTTCCTCCCGCGTGACGAGTAAAACCTGCGCCCGCATCATAACGCGCGCCAGGATCTGCGCCTGCCACTGATCCGGGCGGGTATCCTCCTGTGGGACGCTCATGATATCGCCCCAGACCCGATTCGGATCCCGCCTGCCCGCGAAATAGCGGACGAACGCATCGCCTCCTGCGCCGTCGATACATTCCGCGCACAGGATGATGACACCGTCCTGCCGCACGCAGCTTTCGGCCGCCGTCATCCCCTTGACACACTGATACAGGTTCTGATCCAGCGGATAGCCGCCGTTGGAGGTCACGACAATGTCCGCCTCCTGCTCCGGGCGGGGAACGGACAGGTGGCGCTGTACCCATCCGCACCCGGCCTCATGCGCCAGGAACGGATCGCCCGCAAAGGCTGCGATAATGCGCTTGTCCGCGTCCTGAACCGTGTTGACGATAAAGCGCAGGCCGGCGGCGCGGGCGGAAAATACCATATCCTCATGGATGGGGTTGGAATCCAGAATACCGGTCCTTGTGCAGGGATGGGCGATAAATTCCGCGCAGTGATTGCCGCAGACGGTCCGCGCATCCGCGATGCCGGGGAGGATGCTCTTCCTGCCGCCGGAAAAGCCGGCGAAAAAGTGCGGCTCGATGAAGCCCTCTGAAACGATCAGGTCCGCCCATTCGATAAGGGAATTGAGGCGCAGCTTTCCGCCGGAGGGAAGTGTCCCGCGCTCTGTCATCTGCGACGCGTCGGTACTGTCGTGCTGGAGAATGGTCTCGTTTTTCACAATGTCTTCGCCGAACTTCTCCGTCAGCTCTCGATCGGTCGATTTCCGGTGCAGGCCGCCTGCAATCAGAATGCGGATCTCCGCCCCCGGGTTCCCGCGCCGGATCTGCTCCAGCATCAGCGGGACGATGATCCGGCTGGGGACAGGCCGCGTATGATCGCTGGCAATGAGCAGGACCCGGGAAGCGCCGGCGGCTATCCCGCACAGGGAAACGCCTCCGAAGGGGTGCGCCAGCGCCTGTTCCACAATTCCTTTTTCATCCCGTTTCTCTTCCTGTTCAAGGAAATCGCTGGGTTCGGCGGCACTCAGAATGTCACAGGCCGTGGCCTCTGCTTCCTGGCAGCCTCTGCCATAGGGGATCGTTATCTTCATAGACGTTCATCTCCTTTATACTGTTATACCGTACTCCGCCAGTGGATTTCAGCCTGATTTTGTGAATAATGCGCCTTGGCGCAGATTTGGCCGCTTTTATGCTTTCCGCCGATGTGTACCCGGCGGGTTTCAAATGGCAGCAGGTCGAAATAATTGTCTTCAAAATGCCATCCGAAGCGGTCGCCGCTGCCGCTCAGGCCGGAGAGTTCCACACATCGGGCAAAGGAATCGGTGGATACGATCAGCTCATCCTCCTCAACCGCAAGGGAGAGCCTGGCCTGCGGGAACGGCAGATGGCGCTCCATATCCACATAGCCGACCGCGCTGGCTGGCATCTCTCTGTCCCGGTACAGGGCAGCATGCAGGACACAGTCCCGCCGGAAATAGCCGAATCGATAAAGACTGGTCAGAACGGAGGACTCGCCCGACAAAACGGCGGCCGGGCAGGAAAAGGAATCGATCACCCGGTTTTCGCTGATGCGGAAGAGCCGGACGGCTAGGGTTCCCGCCACATCCTGCGCTGTGTCCCTCGGCCTGCCGTTCCGGGCGCAGGCAGATGTCGGCGGAAAAATGCACGGATGCGGCGGAGCGCGCGGGGTTCAGCCGGTAGGAGCAGGCTGTGTCACGGATCTCGACACACTCCAGCGCCACATCGCCGAAAAAGCCGACAGGAGAAAAATTGGGGGTTACGCCCAGATAGTTGCGGAACAGGTCGCAGGGTGGCTTGTGCAGCATGGCCGCGGGCCGCACGATCTTGCCATTCCGGGGGCATCTCCCTTTCGTACCGCCGGCAGGCGGATGTTGGGGAATAAAAATAAACGGCGAGCTGGTTTTCCGCCCGCAGGTGTTCTGAAACGGAGAGCCGCAGCGGGAGATAGAGCGAGCGGTGGTGGGCAATCTTCTCCCCGTTGAGCCAGACGTCGCATTCCGTATCCAGACCGAGGAAGTGGAGGAACATCTCTCCGCCGGTTTCCGGCCGCTTAAACGTGGTAACAAACAGCCAGTCGGCTTCGGCCACCCAGGCGCAGTAGTCCGCTTCCCCATCCTCACAGATGGAGGCGCTGATTCTTCCTGCCTGTATCAGCGCCTCCATTGCGGTTATGGGTTTTCCTACCGGGAACGACTCATTCTCCAGCACCTGATGGAGCTGATAACCGCCTCTGGGGACTGGGGGGCATTGGATTGCCCCCCAGCTTTCAAGAAGGATTCCCGTTATCTTTCCTATTTCCCCGGCACAATGCCGACAGCGGCTAGGCGGCGCTGCGCCTCTTGGTAGATGTCCGCGGCCAGAACGCCCTTTTCGGCGGCGGCGATATTGGCGGCCAGATGCTCCGCGCTCTTGGTACCGACGATGACTGCCGAAACACCCTTGCTGGTCATGGCGTAGCGCAGAAGGAAGCTGTTGCGGTCCTCTCCCGCCTCGCAGAGCTCCTGCAGGCCCGCGCGGTCATACAGATCGTCGTAATTCGGGAAATAGCGCTTGAGCGCGCCGCGGACAATGATGCCGATCCCCTTCTCGCAGGCCTTTGCTATTGCGACTTCGGCGGTGCGGACCAGCGCGCCGTAAACGGTCTGCATGGTATCGAAGACACCCCAGTCCATGAAGGCGTTCAGGCACTCTAGGCTGTACTGCGCGGGATACTTCGGATCCTGCGGGCCGCTGTTCTTGAAGGTGATGGAGGCATGGCGGATTTTCCCGGCCTTCTTCATGTCGTAGAGCGCTGTCACCAGATCGTCGGACGGGCCGCCAGGGAGCTCCTCGGGCATGGGGGCGTGCAGCTGAAGGATATCGAGATGGTCCGTTTTCATGATGCGCAGGCTATTGTCGATGTTCATTTCAGCCGTTTTGCGGTCGAAGATATGGCCGGGGCCCTCTCCGGTGGTGTTGCAGCAGCATTTGGAGGAGAGGAAATATTCGGAACGCCGCCCCGCGATGCCATTGCCGATCATCTCTTCACTGGAGCCGTAGCAGGGGGAAGTGTCGATAAAGTTGATTCCGCTGTCCAGCACCCGGTTGAGCAGCCGGGCGGATTCCTCCGGTGTCAGGCGGGGGATTTCCATTGCGCCGAAACCGAGCGCGGTTACCAGAACGTCCGGACTGGCAAGCATTCTTTTTTCCATTTGTAAAACATCCTTTCAGTATTGAACAGGCCGACCGCCGTGCTGTAGCTCCAGTTGAACTCAAGCAGTCCCTTGCGGTAGGTATAGGAAGAGATCACGTCGGCTGTCGAATAGATGGCGGGGTTATAGAGCAGAATGATCTTTTCAAACCCGACCGACATCACGTTCCCCATCTGTAAAATCAGCAGAATCATGATGGTGGGCATAATCCCCGGAAGTGTCACATGCCAGACCCGGCGCAGCCGGCCCGCTCCGTCGATGGAGGCGGCCTCATAGAGCTCCGAGTTGATCCCCGTGATCGCGGAGAGATACACAATCGTCCCCCAGCCGATCTCCTGCCAGATCCCGGATATGACATAGGTTGGAACGAAATTCTGCGGATCGGCCATCAGGTTTTTTTCCGGGAGACCGAAGAGCGTATGTAGGACACTCGTGATGACGCCGGTACTGCTGGTGAACTGTAACACCATGCCGCAGACGACGACCAGGGAAATAAAGTGCGGCATATAGGTCACTGTCTGCACGATACGCTTAAATTTCGCGCTGCGCACCTCATTAAGAAGCAGAGCCAGAAGGATGGGAGCGGGGAAGCCGAACAGAATCGAGGAAAAGCTGATAACCAGCGTGTTTTTCAGAACCCGTGTAAAGTAGGGGCCCTGGAAAAAATCAGCGAAGTTCTGAAGCCCCACCCACGGGCTTCCCGAGATCCCCATCCCGGGCTGGAAGTTTTTGAAGGCGATGATGACGCCATACATCGGCACATAGCTGAAGACGATGTAAAACAGCAGCACCGGCAGGATCATCACATACAGGCTCTTGTTGGAGGCAATGCAGATACGCAGCCTCTTCAAATAGGAAGCCTTCTGCGCGGAAGAAGCCATTCTGAAATACCTCCTTCTCGCGAATCAGCGGGCATTATAGCGCTCTAGGGCGGACTGCTGAATTTCGATGGCCCGCTCAATGTTCAGCCGCTTGAGCTCCTCGAGATAACCGCCGAAGGTGGAGTCGATGTCCGTCGTTCCCATGATGGCGGTCAGGCTGTACTCGTCGACATAGGCCTTGACATCGGTCATGATGCGGGCGAATTCGGCGGATTCCTCCTGTGTCGGGGAGACGGGGGGCATCAGATGAGCGTGCATGTTGGTAGCGGTCCACTTATCCAGTCCGTCGAGCTGCTCGGGGAAGGTGTAGTAGAGCTCGAGAAAGCGGCGCTCGCTGAAGTACGATCCCGGATAGACCCCGCGGGCATACTTGGACCACGCCTGTCCGATCGGCCAGCCGTCCGGGCTGTTCGTGACAGCCTCTGTCAGATTGACGACCCCGTTATCGACGGTATAGGAGATCCCCTCGCGGCCGTAGTTATAGGTCTTGCGCCCTTTTTCCGAATAACCGTAGTTCAGGAACTGAACAGCGATCTCAGGATTCTTGCACTGGGTGGTGATGCACGCGCCCGCGCCGTCGAACATGTTTAAAAGCGAATTGAACTGCGGCTCGTCGCCCTTGTTCAGCACAGGATAGGGGGCGGCAACCAGTGTGGCGTCCTCTTTGATAGCGCGCAGCTCGGGGATATACTTGCCCAGGCCGCTCCCCAGCCAGAGGGAGGTGGCGCCGGTTTTATCCGTGAGGATATTGGAGTCGACTGTCACCTGGTCGAGGGTGGCGATGTTGTTGTCCAGAAGTCCTTCCGCATACCACTGGGACATCAGCTTCAAAAAGTCCTTGTAAGCGGCTTCGTTCGCCCCATAGGTGACGTTTCCGTCCTGCAGAAACCACTCCTTGGTGATGCCGTAGGCGCCGATAAACATGCCGTTGTTAAAGAGATTGAAGACGTCGCCGTTAAAATAACTGAGCGGGAATTCGGCGCCCTTCTCGTTCTTAAAGGCAGTCAGAACGGTGTGCCAGTCGTCGATAGTCTCAGGGACCTCCAGGCCGAGCTCCTTGAGCCAGTCGCCGCGCAGCACCAGGCCGTAGGTGGTGTTCAGGTAGTCGTCGAGCTTCATGACCGGGAAGATATAGTAGTTGCCGCTGTCGGTCTTGATCATCTTGTCATAGCTGGGGTTCTCGTCCAGAATGGCCTTCAGGTCGGGAGCATAGGTGTCCAGCAGGTCGTTGAGCGGGATAATGATTTTGTTATTGATCGCCGCTTCCGGACCTCCGGGATACCCGGGGCTGCGGTTCCAGCCATAGTCGATGATATCGGGCATATTGCCCGAGGCGACCAGCAGGTTAAACGACTGCTGGGCATCGCCGACAGCGGGTGAAATATACTCCACATGGACGCCGGTCTCCTCCTCGAGATATTTGGAGAATTCCGTATCGTTTAAGGAGTTGTAGTTGGGAGCCACGTTTGCCCCGTTGAGCTCGATCCAGTACGTAAGCGTGACAGCCGTATTCATCGGGTAGGATACGCCGGCAGCGGGAGCCTCGGCCGGTTCCGCGCTGGGAGCCGGAGCCTGATCCGCACTGAAAGACGGGGCCGGGGCAGTGTCGCCGGATACCGGAGCCTCGCCGCCGGAGCAGCCCGCGAAGGCAGTCCCCAAAAGCGCTGCGGACAGCAGTGCGGCAAATACTCTGCGATGGATGCTTGTCAAGGTAATGACCTCCTTTTTTGTTTGGGTCTCTGTGGTTATCAGGGTAACATTGCAGTTTCGGAAAGTAAATAGACACTATTGGCTGGCCGGTGTCAAAAATTGTGGTCATTTCTGATAAAACAGCGCCATCATGTGTGCAGACGGTATACAAAAAGCTCCCGCGGCGGATAGTCCGGATTCATCGCCTCAGGGAGCTTTCTGCTATGTTGTTTGGATTTTGTCGGTCGGGTTTTGGTCCTGTCGCATCCGTCTTAGGGCTCCCGAGGCGGCGTGTTCCCGCCCGCCGAGGAAGTCTGCGTCTCCAGCGCCGCGCGCAGGCGGCCCGGCGAGGTTCCCTCCACCTTTTTGAATACCCGCTGAAAAGTTCGGACATTGGAGAATCCTGTCATTTGGGCCACCAGCTCCTGGGTCGCATCGGTAGAGAGCATCAGCTCCTTTGCGCGGCAAATCCGCGCCTGATTGATAAAGTCCAGGATACTGCACCCCATTTCCTGCTTGAATACTTTTGAAATATAGTAGGGGGATTTATCCAGCTGCAGTGCAATGGAGGAAATACAGAGCTCCGGGTCGGTGTACTGCTTCCTGATGATCTGCTTGATCTCAGCGCCGAGAGTGGGCATATTCCTGCCGGACGATTCTGCGCGGTCCCGGATGATGCCGAGAATCAGCGCCTCGAGCGGTTCCTTTGCCTCCTTTAAGGTCCGGCAGTGCTGTAAGCGGGCGAGCTCCCCGCTGTACCGCTCCAGACTGGCGCTGCGCCCCTCCTGGTTGGAGGTCAGTGTCTGCAGAATATTGGAGGCTAGGATAAAGGGGATGGAGGATGTCAGATCCCGCGGGTGGGCGGCCAGATGATCTAAGAGCTGGCTCATTGTCCGGAGGGCTTCCTCCTTGTTGCCGGTCTGGAGGTGGTTCACCAGCTTGTGTTCCTCGTCGTATGGATAGAACAGGCGGGCGGGGATTTCCTCCGGGACATCCTCATAGAAGACAGGGGCGCTGTTTGTGTCGGCAAAATAATCGAGCGCGCTGAGCGCCTGCGTATAGCCGCGGTGAATGTCCTCCAGCCGGTGAGGCCCAGCCACGGCGGCCCTCATCCGGATATGCAGCTTTTCACCGGCCAGGTCCAAGATCTCCTCCAGCTTGGCGGACAGCCGGGGCCGGTACTCCCGCCGTTCGCCGGCGCAGAGGACACAGACCATCCGTTCCTCCAGCGAAATGGGATAGACAGCGCCTAACTGGCCGAGCAGTTCCCCAGCCACATTGGCGGCGGCGTACCAGGCCAGGGCATCGACCTCGTTTTTGCGCCCTCTGCTCCAATAGTCCAGCCCGGCAGGTTCAAAATGGAAAACGATGATGTCAAATTCGCCCTCAGAGAACCGCGCTCCAAACAGTTCCTTTTCCAGATCCGGATTGCGGGTACAGTCGCCGCCCTCCAAGAGGGAGATGAGCAGATTGGCGCGCAGGATGCCCGCCTGCCGGTCGAGCTTGAGTTCCGCCTCCTGTTTCCCCTGCAGTGTGCTGGAGAGGACCTGCTGAATCAGGTGGTATTCGTTTTCTCTGTGCCCGGTATCAACGTGAAACTGGCTGCGGATAAACTGGGTGATCTCCCGCAGAATATTGTAGTCGCGCTGAATGAAATAGGCGGAGAGCAGCCCCATCCCCAGCATGCAGAGGATAATTTCCCCTGCCATAATCGCGCGGATGAACGCGGCCTTTTCCCAGTACACCTTTTCCGGGGTAACCGTGATGTATTTCCATTGCCCGTTGGTGGAGGTGATGTATGAAATGATCTCTTCCCCCTCGCTGCTGTCGCAGGAGACGATACCGTATTCATCGGGCATGTCCGGGAGCACTGTGGGGTCAAACGGGGTCTCCGGCTTGCTTTGCGCAACCACCCGGTTGTTCTGATCCAGCAGAACCAGGTTATAATCGTCCTTGGCATATTGCCGGATATCGCTGAAATTCATCATAATCACGATATTCGCCACCTTGTCGTGGGAAGAGACAGGCGGGATCGTGCGCACCAGCGCGAGCTCCAGCGGGGCGTGGGCGGAGGATGAAAAATAGGGGAGCGGGTGATAGGATCCATAGTGCGTTTTAGAAAGGATCTCTGCCCATTCCTCATAGGATAACTGCCCTTCCGCGATATAGCTGTCATAGTACAGGCGGGAGCTATATGCCGTGCCCGGAATCAGAATCCGATCCGAATTCCCCAGATAGATATAATAATATCGGAAGAGAAACTGGCTCGATCGATTGTTGCTCAGACTTTGCGCCGCCTGATAGAGGGTGTAATAAAAACGGGGCTCCCCGGGCTCCATGCGGCTGATGGATTGAATCTGCGGAGAAGACAGAATATCAATGCTCAGATCGTCCGCCGCCTTCAAAGCCATGTCGAGATTGTTGCGGATGTTGGTGAGGACAAGCCGGTTGGCACGGTTGATCTCCGTATCGATCATATTGCGGGCGACAACATATACCCCGCCTGTGAGGAGCGCGTTTAGAAATGTGAGAAGCAGGTAGGAGAGAATCCAGCTGTAGATAACGCTGTGTGAGCGATCTGCATTTTTATTGATCTTCTTCATGGGTAGCCTCCTTCTCAGGAATTCTCCGGTAATCTAACAGATGAGATGTCCCGGCAGTACCGGATTTCAAACACGCCTGCCATATGGATTCAGGAAATCAGAGAAAGTCGGATCATGTAAATAATATAGCTTAAGTTGAATTTAAATATTAATTTTTACATATAAAATCATGTATTTACTTATACTATCAGGTTTTCTTTCTCTAAACATTATACGCCTTTTTATTTTGAAAGTAAATAGCTCATAATTTGCATAAGATATCATGAATAAAGAATTTATGACCAAAACTTTTGTGTATAATATCAAAAAATAATATACTTTTAGGAGAGATAAATGCGCCTTTTCCGAGAGGAGAGGATCCACGATTATCCAGGCGGATTTCTGATTTCGGGCCCCCTCTCCTGTGGTTCACAGCATTTGCAGAGACAGGGAGTCCTTCCTGCACAGATCTTGACAAGGGGGAGAGAAATGTGTATCGTAAACGGTGGACACCACTGAAAAAACAGGAGGCGGAAGGTTTTGAACAACGAACGGGAAGAGTTCCTGCTGGGCTGGATGGAGTCACAGCAGATAGATGGATTTTTCATCGCGGGGAAGGAAAATGTGCGCTACATCAGCGGCTACACCAGCGCGGACGCGTACCTGCTTGTGACGAAGGAAAAGCAGTATATCATCACGGATCCGCGCTACACCGAGCAGGCTGCGGCGGAGTGCCCGGACTATGAGGTCATCGTCTGGCGCAAGCCGGGCAAGACGGTGGGCGACGCAGTGGGCGCGCTCGCCGAACGCCATGCGCTGAAAACGATCGCGTTTGAGCCGGAGCGGATGAACTATACCTGGCACCAGGATTTTCTGCGCGCGGTGAAGGCGGAGCTTGTCCCGGCCCCGGGCGTGATTGAAGGGCGGCGCGCGGTGAAGAATGCGAGGGAGATTGCGTGCCTGCGCGCGGCGTGCGACATCTCGTGCCGGGCGTTCGAGCGGCTGCTTTCGGATATCCGCGTGGGCGTGACAGAGAAGGAGCTCGCGGCCCGCCTTTCCTTATATATGGTGCTCGAGGGGGCCGATACCCAGCCCTACGGCAACATCCTGATTTCCGGCCCGCGCACGTCCCTGCTGCACGGCATCCCGTCTGACCGCGCGCTGCGGTACGGCGACCCGGTCCTCATGGACTTCGGCTGCCAGTATGACGGCTACCTCTCCGATATGACGCGCACTGTCTTTGTCGGCCGGGCGGACGAGCGGCAGCGTGAGGTTTACGCGCTCGAGCGGCGGATGGTGGAGGAGTCTGCCGCGCTGATGAAGGCGGGCGCCTCCTCGAAGGCTGTTTACGAGGCGTCGACCGCCGCTATCCAGGGGACAGAGTATTTCGACTACCATTACAGCGGCATTGGCCACGGGATCGGAATGTTCGTGCATGAAGTACCCTTCCTCGGCCCGAACAGCAGCGCCGTGCTCGAGGCGGGCAATGTTGTGACCATTGAGCCGGGCATCTACATTCCCGGCTGGGGCGGTGTCCGCATTGAGGATCAGCTTCTCATCACGCCGGACGGGAACGAGAACCTCATCCACACCACACACGATCTGATTGAACTTTGAGAAAGAGGCGTTAAGACATGATGAATCAGAAACGGTTGGAACGGGTGCTCGAAAACCTGCGCGCACAGGACCTTGGGCAGATGGTGATCACCGATCCAGCGAGCATCTTCTATCTTACCGGGCGCTTTATCGAACCGGGCGAGCGGCTTCTGGCTTTGATTTTAAATACTTCAGGTAAAAACAGTATCTTAATCAACAATCTATTTACAGTTCCGGAGGATCTGGGCGTTGTGAAGGTGCGTTTCGACGATACTGATGACAGTGTCCGGCTTCTGGCGTCATGTATTGAGGCAGGGGGACGCCTGGGGGTGGATAAAAACATGCCGGCGCGCTTCCTGCTGCCGCTGATGGAGATGGGGGCGGCCGCAGGGTACGAGCTTTCGTCCGCATGTGTGGACGGCGCGCGCGCCTGCAAGGACGAGGCCGAGCGCGCGCTGATGCGAGAGGCGTCGCGCCTGAACGACGAGGGCATGGCGGTGTTTTCGCAGTGGGCGCGCCCGGGGATCACCGAGCGGGAGATGGCCGCGCACATCGAGGAGACCTACTGTTCCCTGGGGGCGGACGGCTGCTCCTTTACACCGCTGGTGGGCTTCGGAGCGAACGCTGCTATTGGCCACCACGAACCGGACGACACGCCGCTCGCCGAGGGGGACTGCGTCCTGCTGGACGTCGGCTGCAAAAAGGACGGCTACTGCGCCGACATGACGCGGACCTTCTTCTTCCGCCGCATGGGGGAGAAGCAGCGCGAGGTATACGATATCGTCCGGCGGGCGAACGCGGCGGCGGAGGCGGCGGTGCATCCGGGTGCGCTCTTCAGTGAAATTGACCGTGCGGCGAGGAGCGTCATCGAGGAGGCCGGGTATGGAGAGTACTTCACCCACCGGCTGGGGCACTCCATCGGCATTGAGGTCCACGAGCCGGGCGATGTCTCGAGTGTCCACCACGAACCGGTGCGCCCGGGGATGGTCTTCTCGATTGAGCCGGGCATATACCTGCCTGGGGAGTTCGGCGTGCGCATCGAGGATCTTGTGCTCGTCACCGAGGACGGATGCGAAATCCTCAACCGCTTCTCCAAGGAGCCGCAGATTTTGGGGTGACGCGGCAGCTCTCCGGAATCTGGCGGGGAAACTGAGATCCGGATTCGGGAGGGGAGAACGTGAAAAAATACTTTCTGCCGGCAGCTATGCTGGCCCTGTTTGAAGCGGTCGCGGTGACGCTGTGGATAACAAAGGATAATCTTTTCTATTTATTCAATTTCAGCTATATCGGCCTGTCTGTTTCTCTGGGGGTATTCCTTTTTATCAGAAAATACAGGTATGCCCGCAGGGCTGCGCAGCTTTTGGTCGGGCCTTACATGCTGGTTTATCTGGGCATTATCTGTGGCGAAAACATGCAGATTGAGGGGTTCTGGTATTATCTTTTCACCGGCGTCTTTGAAGCTGCAACCATCCACTATGCGGTTGCGAAGATTTTCGGACCGCTGTTTTTCGGCAGGGGCTGGTGCGGCTATGCTTGCTGGACAGCGATGGTGCTTGACTTCCTTCCACACAGGATCCCGGAGACGCCGGAAAAAAGGATCGGCTGGATACGGTACTTCACATTCGCGGTTTCTTTTCTGTTTGTTTGTGCGCTGTTCCTCGCGCATATCGGCGGCATTGAGAGAATCATGTTCTGGGCCTTTATCATAGGAAATGTCCTGTATTACGCAGTTGGGATCACATTGGCTTTCGCCTTTAAGGATAACCGCGCGTTCTGCAAATACATATGCCCCATCACAGTATTCCTCAAACCCATGAGCTATTTTTCCCTGCTCCGGATAAAATGCGATAAGAGTAAATGCGTATCCTGCGGCAAGTGCAGAAGGGTGTGTCCGATGGGGGTGGACGTTACGGACAATTCCCGCAGCCGGAAGAACGGCACAGAGTGCATCCTCTGCTTTGAGTGCTCTAAGAACTGCCCAACGGACGCGTTATAACGCCCGGCTTCGTTGCAGAATCGGCGAGTCCTTCCATATATTAAAGTTTGGAAGAGATAAAAACCAGCGGTTCAATTTCACCGCTGGTTTTTTTATTTTTACAGGCGTATGGGGAAAGAAAGTATTCCTCACTTGCAAAAGCGTTGAAGCTATGGTACAATAGTTAATGACCAACAGTCATTAACTATTGTACCGAAAAGAGGTGAATGAAAAATGGCACGACCTGTTAAAAAACCGCCGGAGCAATGGAGGAAGGAAATCCTGAATGCCGCGCGGGAACTGTTTCTTTCAAAGGGATATGAAGGGACCTCTGTTTCCGACATTATGAAGAGGGTGGGCGGATCGAAGGGGATGTTTTACCGGTGTTTTGGGAGCAAGGAGGAGGTGATGAGCAGACTGGGGGCTCAGCTTTTTTTTGAAAATAATCCGTTTGAAGCGGTCAGGGAGAGAAGCGACCTAAACGGTTTACAAAAAATCAGGCTGCTGCTCAAACTGAATCAGGCGGACGCCGAGCGCGACGTTCTGAGCAGGCAGGCGCTCCCGATTTTAAAGGATCCGCATATTTTAATGGCGGAGATTGAAGAAAACAGACGCATCCTGACCCCTCTTTGGCTGGAGCTGCTGGAGGAAGGGAAAAGAGACGGATCCATTCGGACAGAGTATGAAAAAGAACTGTCCGAGCTTTTGCCGCTCATCAACTTCTGGTTCATGCCGGCGGTATTCCCTGCGTCGGAGGAAGAGCTGCGCCATAAATACCGGTTTGTAATGGAAGCGCTGGCCTCTATGGGCCTGCCGCTTGCGGACGACGGACTGCGGTCCTTTACGGAAAATCTGATAGCGGAGATTGCGGAAAAGAGGGAGGATAAACCGTGACACAGAAATTATTTACAAGGAATTTTACACTTCTGATTCTGGGGCAGACGACATCTTTGTTTGGAAATTTCATCCTGAAACTCGCGCTGTCGATGTACATCCTAGAGGCGACCGGGTCGGCGGCCATATTTGCGGGGATCCTGTCCGCCGCGGCGATACCGCCCATTTTTCTTTCACCGCTCGGCGGCATTCTCGCCGACCGGGTCAACCGGCGGAATATGATGGCCGCGCTGGATGCTTTAACAGGCGTTTCTGTTCTGTGCGCGGGGCTTCTCCTGTCTGAAAGCAACGCCCTTGCGCTCATCAGCGCGCTGCTGATCGCCCTTTCCATTCTGGGCGCCTTTGAAACGCCTACGGTGCAGGCGTGCATCCCCACGATGCTGGAGGGGAACAATATCACGAAGGGGAACGTCGCCGTCAATCAGGTGGCCGCCCTGTCCGGCCTGATCGCCCCGGCGCTGGGCGGCGTATTGTACGCGGCGTTCGGCCTGAAACCCGTTATGGCGGCAAGCGTGTGCTGCTCCTTTGTTACAGCGGGATTCGAGTGCTTCATCAGACTGGGTACTCCTTCACGCAGCGAGGGGAAGCTGCTTTCCATGATTAAGCAGGATTTTTTATCGAGCGTGCGGTACATTGCAAAGGAACAGACCTCCATTTTAAAGATGCTGATCCTGACCGCGATTTCTGGATTTTTCGTCGTTGGGATTGCTGTCGTCGGGCTTCCCTATCTGGTGCGTACAGTTCTCGGGCTGGACGCGCAGTACTATGGCGCCGCGGAAAGCGCGCTGGCTGTCGCGGCGGTTCTGGGGAGCATGGCCGCCGGGCTTCTCACGGAGAAACTGAAAATCCGCAGATTATCCGCGTTCCTTGCCTCTCTGGGACTTTTTCTTCTTCCCGCCGGTCTGGCGTTTCTCCTCCCGTTCCATCCCGCCGCAAAATATATGATCAGTGTGATTTCATTCTGCGGTATGCAGGCCTCCCTCAGTATTTTTTCAATTTTTGCGGTCTCCCTCATTCAGCAGAAAACACCGAACCATCTGATCGGAAAGGTAATGTCCTATACGGCCGCGATTACGGGATGCGTTCATCCGGTAGGGCAGATCGTGTATGGATTTCTGTTCGACCGGTTTCACAATGCCGTTTATCTCATCCTCATTCCGACCGGCCTTATCGTATGCACTGTTGGACTGTCCGCAATGGGATTTTTCAGGGAAATGGAAAAAGAGGTATCCGGGGGAGTGTGAAGCGGGTATACTGGCCGCTGTGCCCGCTTTGCGGGAGCAAGATGAGGGTAAGGCTGCGTGAAGACACGGTGCTTGAAAGATTCCCACTGTACTGCCCCAAATGCAGGCGGGAAATGCTGATCAATGCCCGCAAATGAATATCTCCGTTATCAGAGAGCCGGACGCACAGACGCAGAGCCGATAACAGCCAGGGACTTTAGGCTGTTACCGGCTCTGATACTTTATCTGCGCCGCTCCGATTTCCCTCCGGACATCTTCGGCGCCTTGCGGCACAGGCTGGACACAAACGCAATGCCCAGGAGAAGGACAAGTGTCCAGAACATCGCCCAAGGGGTGGAGTTCATGGGCAATGTGAAGGGAAAAACTTCGCCGTGCCGGGAGAGGGGAAGCGTCCCCATGCGGCTGACAGAGAAAATCGCCAGATTGCTCGCGACAAGGTAGTACAGCGAGTTTCTCCCCATGGATTCGATGGGGGAGAGCACCCGGCGCACCTCCGGGCGCTGCCCGCTCAGGCGGTTTAAGGCTTCGGCCCCCCAGTCCAGCAGCACAAGGGCAAGGCAGGGCAGCAGCATCCACCACAGCGACGGCGGAAAGCGGGACGGCTCCCCATTCGCCGCAAAGTACGCGATTCCTGCGGCGCTCAATAGTCCTGCACCGCCCAGCCACAGGAGCTTACGCTCCATCCCATACCGGCCCGCATAGAGCCCGGCGAGGAAAAATGGGAAGTACTGGAGCACAGGGAAGCAGGCGAAGCTGGTTGTCCCGATAAACAGGCCCAGATGGGTGCTGGGAATCCGGTCGTAGGGGAGGAACGTGCACGCCAGACAGACGAGGACCACTGCCCCGACCCAGAGCTTACGCTCCAGCAGCTTCTGGAGGGCCGGGAAGAGCAGGAGCGCAGCCAGCCCGAACGCCGCGAACGCCGCCAGAAATTCCGACCATCCCGGGACATCCCGCAGCGTGATGACACGCAGGACAGTCTCGCTGGAGAAATCCCGCCCGGCACAGATCACCTGGTAGGCGGTGCCCGAGACACAGTAGGCCCCGTAGGCGCGCAGGGCTGAGCGGAGCATCCGGGGCGCGGCGTCCCGAAGGGATCCGCGGTAGTAGGCCAGCCAGACGCTGCGGCCGTAAGCGAACAGAAAGGCGGGGAACGCGATACTGTTGATGACGGTCATAATCCAGTACTGCTCCGGATAGAGGTCTCTGCGTTCAAAAAACTGTATCATATGGCACAGGACCATAACGGCGACAATGAATCCCTTCTCATAATCAATGGCTCGGTTTCTCTCCATTTTTACCCCTCCAGTCAAATAGCAGATGGTGCCGCCCGGCCGGACCATCGCCCTGCCTCTATTATACACTATATTTTTCCCGCTGGACAGAGAGAGAACAGGAAAGATGACATTTCCCGGAAAATATGGTACAGTAGTACAGCGGAGAAAATGAAAAGGAGAAATCGAGATGGGGAAAGCAGAAGAGGCCCGGGCAAATTTCTATAAAGGATACAACTGTGCGCAGTCGGTGCTGCTGGCGTTCGCCGGCGAGTGCGGGCTGACAGAGAGCCAGGCAGCGCGGATAGGCGCGTCTCTGGGCGGCGGGATGGGGCGGCTGCGCGAGATATGCGGCGCGCTCAGTGCCATCCTTGTGCTCGACGGCCTCCTCGAAGGCTACGAGACTCCCAGCGACGCGGCCGCGAAAGCCGCGCATTATGCGCGCGTGCAGGCGTTGGCCAACGCGTTCCGGGAGGAACACGGCGCTATCGTCTGTCGGGAGCTCTTGTCGCTGCCCGCAGGCGCGAGTACCCCCACGCCCGAAGCGCGCACGCCAGAATACTACCGGCGGCGTCCGTGCCCTGAGATATGCGCTTCGGCTGCCGGGATCCTCGAAACGCATCTGCGCCGGGAGGCGGATTCTGTGTAATGCGGCGAATCGGGAGGACAATCTTCGTTTTATCTTGACAAAATGAAGGGATGTGCTATACTGGACAAGGAAAAGAATATTTGTTCTTCCCGTATGGCGGAGGGACAGATAACAGGAGGAGCACATGGCAACCGATAAAATCATCATCAGAGGCGCGAGGGCCCATAATCTGAAGAACGTGGATCTGACAATCCCGCGCGATCAGCTGATCGTCTTCACTGGGCTCTCCGGATCGGGAAAGTCGTCTCTCGCGTTCGACACCATCTATGCGGATGGGCAGCGCCGCTATGTGGAAAGCCTCTCGAGCTATGCCCGGCAGTTTCTCGGCCAGATGGAGAAGCCGGACGTGGATCAAATAGAGGGGCTTTCCCCGGCCATCTCTATCGATCAGAAGACCACGTCGAAGAACCCGCGTTCGACAGTGGGCACTGTCACGGAAATTTATGATTACCTGCGCCTGCTCTATGCGCGCATCGGCATCCCGCATTGCCCGGTCTGCGGGAGGGAGATACGGCAGCAGACGGTGGATCAGATGGTGGATCAGGTGCTGCGCCTGCCGGAGGGAAGCCGGATCCAGGTCATGGCGCCGGTTATCCGCGGGAAGAAGGGGACCCACCAGAAGGAGCTGGAGCGCGCCCGCGCAGCGGGCTATGTCCGCGCCCGCATCGACGGCGAGATGCACGAGCTGAGCGAAGACATTAAACTGCGCAAAAATTATAAGCATAACATCGACATTATTGTGGACCGCCTTGTCGTGCGCGACGGTATGCGCGGCCGCCTGGCGGACAGCATTGAGACCAGCCTGTCGCTGACAGGCTCTCTTGTGCTCGTGAGTGTGCCGGACGGGGAGGACCAGCTCTTCTCCCAGTCCTTCGCCTGCCCGGAGCACGACATCTCCATTGAGGAGCTCAACCCCCGCATGTTCTCCTTCAATAATCCCTACGGCGCCTGCCCGAAATGTACGGGGCTCGGGACGTTTATGCGCGTGGATCCGGAGCTCATCGTGCCGAATAAGTCCCTCTCCATCCGCGACGGCGCGATTAAAGCCAGCGGCTGGTATTATGCGCCCGACTCCATGAGCGCGATGTACTACGAGGGCCTGGCAGCGAAGTACAGCTTCTCCCTCGACGTACCGTTCGAGGATCTGCCTGAGGAGGCGGTAGACATCCTCATGTACGGCACGGACGGGGAGAAGTTCAAGGTCGTGCGCGGCACAGGCGCGATGACGGGCGAATACATGACGGACTTTGAGGGCATTATCAACAATCTCGAGCGGCGCTTCCGCGAGACGAACAGCAACTGGATGCGCGAGGAGATTTCCTCGGTTATGACGGCGGTAAACTGCCCCGACTGTAAGGGCAGGCGCCTCCGGCGTGAATCGCTGGCCGTGCTGGTCGGGGGGAGGAACATCGCGGAAATCTGTGATCTGTCCGTCATAAAGCTCCTTGATTTTCTGGATGAGCAGTCCTTCACCGAGCGCGAGCAGATGATAGCCGGGCAGGTGCTCAAGGAGATCCGTGAGCGGCTGGGCTTCCTGCGCAGCGTCGGACTTGGGTACCTCACCCTTTCGCGCGCTTCGGCCACGCTCTCGGGCGGGGAGAGCCAGCGCATCCGGCTTGCCACCCAGATAGGCTCCTCCCTCGTGGGCGTGCTGTATATTCTGGATGAACCGAGCATCGGGCTGCATCAGCGGGATAACGACAAGCTCATCGCTACCCTTAAGCGCCTGCGCGACCTCGGGAATACGCTCATCGTCGTCGAGCATGACGAGGACACCATGCGCCAGGCCGACTTCATCGTGGACATCGGGCCGGGTGCGGGCGTCCACGGCGGGGAGGTCGTCGCGGCGGGGACGGTAAAGGATATTATCGCCTGTGAGCGGTCGTATACCGGGCAGTACCTCAGCGGGCGGCGGAAGGTGGAGGTTCCGGCTGTCCGCCGCGCCGGGAACGGGCACTGGCTCGAGATCCTCGGTGCCCAGTGCCACAACCTCAAGAATATCGATGTAAAAATCCCGCTGGGCACCTTCACTGCGGTTACGGGGGTGTCCGGCTCAGGGAAGTCGAGCCTTGTCAACGAGATTTTATTTAAGGCGCTGGCCAAGAGGCTCAACGGCGCGAAGGGCAAGGCCGGAAAGCACCGCGCCATTCGGGGAGTCGGCGAGCTCGACAAGATCATCGATATCGATCAGTCCCCCATCGGGCGGACGCCGCGCTCGAACCCGGCGACGTATACGAGCGTTTTTAACGACATCCGCGAGCTCTACGCCCAGACCGCCGAGAGCAAGGCGCGCGGCTACACAGCGTCGCGCTTCTCGTTTAATACCAAGGGCGGCCGGTGCGAGTCGTGCGAGGGGGACGGCATCATCAAAATCGAGATGCACTTCCTGCCGGACATCTTTGTCCCCTGCGAGGTGTGCGGCGGCTCGCGCTATAACCGTGAGACACTCGAGGTGCGCTATAAGGGGAAGAATATCTACGATGTGCTTGAGATGACAGCGGAGGAGGCCGTGGAGTTCTTCGGCAGCCTGCCGCGCATCCGCCGCAAGCTCCAGACGCTGTGCGACGTCGGGCTCGGTTATGTCAAGCTCGGCCAGCCCGCCACGACGCTCTCCGGCGGCGAGGCGCAGCGTGTCAAGCTCGCCACCGAGCTTGCCCGTGTCTCAACAGGGCGCACCATCTATGTCCTCGACGAACCCACCACCGGCTTACACACCTACGATGTCCATAAGCTCATCGGCGTGCTCCAGTCGCTCGTGGACGCGGGGAACACGGTGGTCGTCATCGAGCACAACCTTGATGTGATCAAGACAGCGGACTACCTGCTCGACCTCGGCCCCGAGGGGGGCGACGAGGGGGGCAGCCTTGTCGCCTGCGGGACACCCGAGGAGGTCGCCGCGCGTGAAGGATCCTACACGGGGCAGTATCTGCGCCGGGTCCTGCGGCCGGAATAAAGAAAAGCGGCGGAACGCAGAGGCGTTCCGCCGTATCGTGTTTTCTAATCCAGCTCGCGCACTGTCCGGCGCAGGGAGAGGATGCGTGTCGGGGAGACAGAGAGCTCGTCAACACCATAGGAGAGGAAAGTCTGCGTCATGAGCGGATCGCCCGCCAGCTCCCCGCAGATGCAGACCGGGATACCGTACTGATGGGCGTTGTGCACTGTCATCTCAATAAGTGCGAGCACGGCGGGGTGATATTCGTCGAACGGCGCGCCCGGGGAGGCGCTCTGCCGATCGACAGCGAGGGTATACTGTGTCAGATCGTTGGTGCCGATGCTGAAGAAGTCGACCTCCTGCGCGAGCCGGTCGCTGATGAGCGCGGCGGCGGGGGTCTCGATCATGACACCGAGCTCGATGTCGGGGTCGAACGGGATGTTCTGCCGCTCGAACTCCCCGCGCACCTCCTCAATGAGCGCCTGCGCCTTGTAAATTTCGTTGACGCTGGAAATCATGGGCAGCAGCACGGCCACCTTTCCGAACGCGCTCGCGCGGTAGATGGCGCGCAGCTGCGTGCGGAAGAGCTCCGGCCGCTTTAGGCACAGCCGCACGCCGCGGCAGCCGAGGGCGGGATTTTCCTCGTGGGGCATGTTGAGGTAGTCAGCGCGCTTGTCCGCGCCGAGGTCGAGCGTGCGGATGACCACGCGCTTGCCCTGCATCCGGCGCAGGATGGTGCGGTAGGCGCGGAACTGCTCCTCCTGACTGGGGCAGCCGCTGCGCTCCAGATAGAGGAATTCGCTGCGGAGAAGCCCGACACCCTCAGCATCCTCCTCCACGGCGGCCTCCACGTCGGAGGCGACGGCGATGTTGGCCAAAAGCGCGACATGCTGCCCCCCGCGGGTGACGCTGGGCAGGCCCTTATATTTCTGCAATTCCCCCTGCTGGCGCAGCAGGCGGTCGCGCTTGCGGCGCAGGCGAAGAAGTGTCTCCGGGTCAGGCTCGATGTAGACACGCCCGATTTCGCCGTCGACCGCTGCGGTCTTGCCGTCGTCGACAGGGCCGATGCCCTCCCCCACGCCGATGACAGCGGGGATGCCCATTGTGGACGCGAGGATGGCCGTGTGGCTGGTGCCGGATCCCTGGCGGGTGACAAAGCCGAGGATTTTGCGGCGGTCGAGCAGGATGGTCTCGCTCGGCGCGAGATCGTCCGCCGCGATGATGACAGGGGTCTCCTCGTCCACGAGCGAGGGGTCGGCGCCGGAAAGGATGCTGATGATGCGGTTGGACACGTCCTCCACGTCGGCGGCGCGCTCTTGCATGCGCACGCTCTCGAGCGCGAGAAAAATGGCGGTGTATTTCTCGCTTGTGCGCTCCACGGCGTTGGCCGCGGTGAGGCACTCCTCGCGGATGATGGTCTCAACGGATTCTACATAGGAAGGGTCGCGGATGAGCGTGCGGTGGATCTGGAAAATCTGCGCGTCCTCATGCGCGACCTCGGAAAGCGCGTGTTCATACAGCGAAAGGATCTGTTTGTCCGCGATGTCGCAGGCGTTGTGAAAACGTTCGATCTCGGTCTGGATCTCGTCCGGATGGATGCAGCGTTCGGTGAGAGGCTCGTGACCATGCCGAAAAAAGCTCAGCCGGCCGATGGCCACTCCAGTACTGACACCTTTGCCCGATAAAACCACCATAAGGCGAAGCTCCCTTCGTGAAGCACAGAAAGTATGGGAACCGGTACTGATAAAAGTCGAATTTATTATACATGATTTGCCGGAAAGATACAAGATCATTTGCCGGGAAAAGAAAGCAAAAGAGAGGAGGGCCGCTTTTGGAGACAACCGTTCTGTCGGTGCGCGCGCTGTGTGAATTTCTCCTGCGCAGCGGGAGCCTGGATAACCGCGGAGGCGCTGGAGACCGGCTGCTTGAGGGCGCGCGCCTCCACCGGCGCATCCAGTCGCAGGAGGGGGAACAGTACCGCGCGGAGGTGACGCTGCGGGGGGAGTTTGTTCGGGCGGGGCGCATCTGGCGCATCCAGGGCTGCGTGGACGGGCTGGTGGAGACAGAGGACCACGTGACAATCGACGAAATCAAAACAACGGCCCTCCCCCTTGAGGAGATCTCCCCGGACGGCGACCGGGCGCACTGGGGGCAGGCGATGTGCTACGCCTATCTCTATGCGTCCGCGCTGGAGCCAAAGGGCTGCCCTGCTCTCTCGGTGCGCCTGCGGTATGTCCAAGCCGAGACGATGGAGATCCGCTCCTTCGAGCGGGAGTTGCTGTTTTCGGAGCTGGAGGCCTTTTTCTTCGACCTTCTGGAACAGTACAGCCGCTGGGCGGACTGGGCGGCGGCGTGGAAAACGGCGCGGGACAGGAGCCTCCTCGCCCTCCGGTTCCCGTTCCTGGAGTACCGCCCCGGCCAGCGGCGCTTCGCGGCGGCGGTGTACCGCACCGTCGTCTCCGGCGGGCGGCTGTTTGCCCAGGCACCGACGGGCATCGGCAAAACGGTCTCGTCGCTCTTCCCGGTCCTCAAGGCGATGGGGGAGGGGAAGGCGGAGAAGGCGTTCTACCTGACGGCCAAAACTGTGACACGCGGCGTGGCCGAGGACGCGGTGCGGCGCCTGCGTGATGGGGGGATGCTGCTCAAGAGCGTGACGCTCACAGCCAAGGATAAAATCTGCCTCCTGCCCGAGCGCGACTGCAACCCGGAGGCCTGCCCCTTTGCCGACGGATATTACGACCGGATCAACGACTGCGTTTTCTCCCTGCTCGGGGAGCGGGACATGTTTACGCGTGAAGACGTCGAGGCGGCGGCGCGGACCTGGCGCGTGTGCCCGTTCGAGCTGTCGCTGGATCTGTCGTCGTGGTGCGATCTGATCATCGGGGACTATAACCACCTGTTTGATCCCGTCGCCAGCCTCAAGCGCTTCTTTGGCGAGGAGGGGGAGTATGTCTTCCTCATTGATGAGGCACACAACCTTGTGAGCCGTTCGCGGGAGATGTACTCAGCGGAGCTTGCCGGGCGGGATGTGTCCGCCCTGCGCCGCCGGGCTAAGGAGGCAGGGGAAAAATCGCTCTTCCGGGCCGCGGGAAAGCTCGACACGGCTCTGCGCAAGATCCGGAAACAGTGCGAAGAGGAGGGCGTACAGCGTAAGAAGGGGCGGTATGTGCTCACCCTGTCCGCCCCGCCGGAGGAGGCTGTGCAGGCTGTGCGCCGGTTCCAGGCGTTCTGCGAGGAGTGGCTGCCGCAAGCCGTTCATGGGGAGGTACGGAGGGCGGCGCTGGAAACGTATTTCGCAGTGTCGTTCTTTGCGCGCATCGCCGAGGGGTACGACGAACGGTATCGTACACTCATCGAAACGGGGCCGGAGGGGATGCGGGTGCGTCTTCTGTGCCTGGACGCGAGTGCGTTCCTCCAAAAAAGCATGGAACTGGGGCGGGCGGCGGTACTCTTTTCGGCCACGCTCTCCCCGCTCGACTACTTCCGCGAGATGCTCGGCGGCACAGAGGCGGATAAGCGCCTGACGCTGCCCTCGCCGTTCCCGCCCTCCCGCCTATGCCTGACAGTGGCCGATCGGGTGGGCACGCGCTACACCGAGCGGGAGGCGAGTCGGCCGCAGGTGGCGGCGCTGCTGCACGTGTTCTGTACCGCGCGGCGAGGGCACTACCTCTTTTTCTTCCCTTCCTATGCTTACCTGCGCGCGGTTTTTGAGGAGTTCCAGGCGCAGTATCCGGGCGAGCGCACGCTCATGCAGAGCGCAGGGAGTGAAGGGTGCGGTTTCCTGCGGGCTTTCGAGGAGGATACGGGGGAGGCGCTTGCGGGCTTCTGTGTCCTGGGCGGGCAGTTCGCCGAGGGGGTGGATCTGCGGGGGGAAAGGCTCATCGGGGCGGCGGTGGTGGGCGTGGGCCTGCCGCAGATAGACGAGTGTCAGGAACTATTGCGCGGCTATTACGAGCGCCTGCACGGCGGCGGCTTTGACTACGCGTACCGGTTTCCGGGCATGAATAAGGTGCTCCAGGCGGCGGGGCGCGTCATCCGGGGGGAGGAGGAGCGCGGGGCGGTGCTGCTCATCGACAGCCGTTTTTCCACTCCGGCTTACCGCGCGCTGTTCCCCGAACACTGGTCTCATGCGCGGCGTGTGCGGGATGAGGGGGAGCTTCGGGCGGAGCTCCTTCGCTTCTGGGGAGAGACCGATCCGCAGACCGCCAAAGATTCGCACGAGTTTTAACAAAAACTTCATGCGAACGGAAGGAAGCTGTGGTATGATGGGAAAAGCGTGATATACTAGAGAAAAGGTACAGTGGAAGACACTTCGCGGAGATTTCGAGGAGATGAATAAGGGACATGAGTCAAAACGGCTTCGGGCGGGAAAAGATTGCCGACGGTGTCTATTTCTCGCACGTCTATGATCAGAAGTTTTACAGCAACCGCATCTCGATAAACCTTGTTGTGCCTCTGGCGGCAGAGACAGCGGCGGAGTATGCCATCGTGCCGTCCATCCTGCGGCTGGGGTGCCGGACATGCCCGGATCAGACAGTGCTCAACCGCCGCCTGGGCCTTCTGTATGGCGCGAGCCTGGACGGGGGCGCGGCCAGCTTCGGAGAGATGCACGTGCTGAGCGTGTTCATCAAGGGCATTGATAAGCGCGTGGCGCTGCACGGGGAAAATATGGCCGCGCTGCTCGGCGAGCTGCTGTGCGACGTTGTGCTCGATCCGCTCATCGAGGACAGCGGCTTTAAGGCCGGGTACACCGAGATCGAAAAGAACAACCTCATCGACACCATCGAGTCCGAAATGAACGACAAGCGCGTCTATGCGCAGAACCAGTGCGTCTCGCTCCTCTTCGGGGATTCGCCCCGCGCCCTGCGCCCGTACGGCACGGTCGAGAGCGCCCGCCGGGTGACACCGCAGTCGGCCTACACTGCTTACCGCCGCCTCATCGAGACAGCGCGGATTGAGATCCTCTTTGTGGGCAGCGGCGATTATGAACCGGCGCTTTCGCTCTTCCGCGAGCGCTTTGCGGGCCTTACACGTTCGCCGGCCCCCGCCGTGCGGCAGGCGCCCCTCTTTCCGGAAGCGACGCTCGAGAGGACAGAACAGCTCGAGGTCGCGCAGGGGAAGCTGGTGCTCGCGTTTTCGAGCAGCCCGAAGGACGAGCGGGAGCTTTCCGCCCTGCGCCTGATGAGCGCGATATACGGCGGCACCCCCTTCTCGAAGCTCTTCCTAAACGTGCGGGAAAAGCTGAGCCTGTGCTACTACTGCTCGGCGCGCTACGACCGCGGCAACCAGATCATGATGGTCTCGAGCGGCGTGGAGCATGAGAAGAAAGGGGAGGCATACGATGAAATCCTCCGCCAGCTCGACGCTCTGCGCGAGGGGAACTTCACAGAGGAAGAAATGAAGGAGACGCTCCTCCTCACGAATACCAGCTTCGCCTCCGTCGGGGATTCGCTGTACGCGCTTGGCAACTGGTACCTGACACAGCTCCTCATCGGGTCGCAGGCGGGTGTGCTCTCCCCGGCCGAGGAGCAGGCGAGGATGGCCGCTGTCACGCGCGAGGAGGTTATCGCCGCCGCGCGGGCGGTGCAGCTCGGCGCCGTCTATTTCCTCACCGGCGGCGAAGCATTGGGAAAGGACTGAACGGCAGATGGAAAAAATGAGTTCACAGCGCCTGCATCAGGAATACGTCCGGCTGACGCATTCGAGCGGGCTTCAAATGTACCTGTGCCCCATGGAGGGCTTTTCGACTGCCTACGCGATGCTCGGCACGCCGTACGGCTCCATAAACACCTGCTTCAAAACGGATAAGGACAGCGGCTTTCTGCGCGTTCCGGGCGGGATCGCGCACTTCCTAGAGCACAAGCTCTTTGAAAACGAGGACTGCGACGCCTTCGCCCGCTACGCGAAGACGGGCGCGTCGGCGAACGCTTATACGTCGTTTGACAGGACGTGCTACCTCTACGAGTGCTCGGAAAATTTCTCCGAATCGCTGGAGATCCTTCTGGATTTCGTTACGCACCCGTACTTCACAGAGGCGACAGTGAATAAGGAGCAGGGCATCATCGGGCAGGAGATCCGCATGTACGACGACAGCCCGGACTGGCGGGTGCAGTTTAACCTCCTCGGGGCCTTGTACCATGTCAACCCCGTGCGGCTGGATATCGCGGGGACGGTTGAGTCCATATCGGAAATCACGGCGGATTTACTCTACCGCTGCTACAACACGTTCTATAACCTGCACAACATGGCGCTCACTGTCGCGGGGAATTTCACTGTCGGCGAAGTGCTCGCCGTGGCGGACCGCGTGCTCGGCGAGAGCGGGAAGGTGACGATTGAGAATTTCCGGGAGAACGAGCCGGATTCCGTTAAGGAGCGGTATGTCGAGCAGAAGCTGGCGGTCGCCACGCCGATGTTCAACATCGGCTTCAAGGGGCGCGCCCGTTCGCGGAAAGAGAATGTGTTAAACTCCATCCTCGACGAGATGCTCGTGGAGGTCATCGCCGGGGACGCGTCCCCGCTCTACCGGCGGTTGTACGATCAGTCGCTCATCAACCAGACCTTCTACGGGGAGAGCATGGCCGGAGAGGACTATCTGTGCACGATGTACTGCGGGGAGTCGAAGGATCCGAAGCGCGTGTATGAGGAGATCTGCGCCGAGGCGGCCCGGATTGCCGAAGAGGGCATCGATCCGGAGATGTTCGAGGTGGCCAAAGCGACCATCTACGGGCGGTATGTCAGCGCGTTCAACACGGTCGAGGGCGTAGCGGGGCTGCTCATCACCGGCGCGTTCAGCGATATTCCAATGTATGATCTGGTGGACGCCGCCGCGAACGCGACGCTTCCTTTGCTGCAGGAACGCCTCCGGGAGGATTTCGACGCGGCGCGCAGCGCGCTCTCGGTTATCCTGCCCGCGGGGAAAAAGGCGGAGGAAGACGAATGACAGAAACACTTTCTTTTCCCGGCCTGGGGCTTCAGTTTCATCTGAACCGGGTGGCTTTTCAAATCGGCGGGTTCGCTGTCTACTGGTATGGAATCATCATCGCAGTCGCCTTTCTCGCGGGCATGACTTACGCGTTTAAGCGCGTGCGAACGTTCGGGCTCGACGGCGACCGTGTCGTGGACGTGGCGCTCGGGGCGATTGTTGGCGCGCTCATCGGTGCAAGGATCTATTACGTCATCTTTTCATGGGACGAATTCAGTGGTAACCTCATGAGCGTCTTCAATACCCGGCAGGGAGGCATCGCCATCTACGGGGGCATCATCGGCGGGTTCCTCGCGGGATGGGCCATGTGCAAATGGCGTCAGGTGCGCTTCCTGCCCATGGCGGACTTGGCCACCGGGTCCATCATCCTGGGGCAGGCCATCGGGCGGTGGGGCAATTTTGTGAACGTCGAGGCGTTCGGCGGGAATACGTCGATGCCGTGGGGCATGACTTCACCGGGCATCACAGCGTATTTAAAAGCGCAGGCGGGAGAGCTGGCCGATATAGGCATGAAGGGGGATCCGGCGCTGCCTGTCCATCCGACATTCCTGTATGAATCCCTGTGGTGCCTTATCGGCTTCGCGCTCATCGCCCTCTATACAAAGCGCCGCCGGTTCGACGGCGAACTGGTCCTTTTCTACGCCGCCTGGTACGGTGCGGGGCGGTTCGTCATTGAGGGGCTGCGCACGGACAGCCTCCTTATCGGGACAATGCGCGTCTCCCAGCTCGTGGCGCTCCTGTGCGTTGTCGTCTCCGTGACAGTGTGGCTGGCGGTCCGTTCCCGTATCCGCCGTAACGCCGATCCCGAGTACCTGCGCCTCTATGTGGAGACGGAGGAGGGACAGAGCGTCCTGGAGGGAACCTTCTATCAGAATCCGGAAACGGCTTCGGTGCCGGAGGAGCCCGAAGCGGAGGGAGACGATACGCTGGAGACACTTGACGAGGCGGATGCAGATATGGATACAGACATGGATACAGACATGGATACAGACGCAGACGGACCTGTGGACGAAGGCAGTAAGTCAAGACGGATGGAGGAATGAGCAGATGGCGGTTATCATCAGTGGAAAGGCGGTATCGGCCAAAATCCGGGAATCACTCCGGCAGGAGGCGGCGCTTCTTGCGGAGCAGGGTGTGACACCGGGGCTGGCGGTCATTCTTGTCGGCGATAACGACGCTTCGCGCCGGTATGTGAACAACAAAAAGAAGGGCTGCGAGGAAATAGGGCTCTATTCGCAGGTCCATGAGCTACCTACGGAGACGACCGAGGCCGAGCTGCTCGACCTCATCGCCCGGCTCAACGCGGATGCGAATATCGACGGGATCCTCGTCCAGCTCCCGCTGCCGGCGCATATCGACGAGAAAGCGGTCATTAAAGCGATCAACCCGGACAAGGATGTCGACGCGTTCCACGAACAGAACGCCGGGCGTATCCTCTTAGGGAATGCCCGCTTCCTGCCGTGTACGCCCGCGGGTATCATGGAGCTGCTCGCTTCAGAGGGAATTGATCCGAGCGGGAAGGAGGCTGTCGTAATCGGGCGGAGCAACATCGTTGGCAAGCCGATGGCGATGCTCCTCTTACAGGCGAACGCGACCGTGACCATCTGCCATTCGAAGACGAAGAACCTGCCGGACATTGTGCGGCGGGCGGATATCGTGGTCGCGGCGGTCGGGAGGCCGAAGTTTGTCACGGCCGATATGGTCAAGCCCGGGGCCGTGGTTATTGATGTCGGCATGGACCGCGATGAAAACGGCAGGCTCTGCGGCGATGTCGATTTCGAGGCGGTTAAGGATGTGGCGGGGTATATCACCCCCGTGCCCGGCGGTGTCGGCCCGATGACGATTACGATGCTCCTTAAGAACACGATCACCGCTGCGCGCGCGTGGATCTCTTGACAGACCGCGCCGGCTGTGATAAACTAAATTTTGCCGCATGTGCCAGGCTCTATGGCAATTCTCAAAAATATCACTAAATTATGCTTCACAGAAAGCCATCATCGCTGGCTTTCTGTGAAGCAGCAATGGAAATATTTTTGAGAATTGCCATAAGCGCGCCGGAGGGCGCCGCCCGGGGCACAGCGAGTCCGAAGCGCGAAAGCGCTTCTCATGAAAAGAGGAAACCCAGTATGTATGCCATTGTGGAAACCGGCGGTAAGCAGTACCGTGTCGGCGAAGGCGATATTGTCTTCGTGGAGAAGCTGGAGGCCGAAGCGGAGGCGAGCATCACGCTCGAAAACGTAGTCGCTGTCGGCGGCGAGGGCGACCTGAAGGTCGGCGCTCCCTATGTCGAGGGCGCGAAGGTGACGGCTAAGGTCCTTAAGCAGGGGAAGAACAGGAAGATCACTGTCTTCACCTACCGTTCGAAGAAGGATTCCAAGCGCAAGATGGGTCATCGCCAGCCCTATACGAAGATCCAGATCGAAAAGATCGAGGCGTGATCACTGCCGTATTTTCTTCGTCCGGCACAGATCGGCGCGCTTTTGTCATCCGTGGACATGCCGGCTTCGCCGATGCGGGACAGGATATCGTGTGCGCGGCGGTGACCTCCTGTGTGGAGCTGGCCGTCAACACGATTACGGACATTCTGTGCGCGCCGGCGAAGGTGCGGGTGGAGGAAAACAGTGTCGCGCTGTGGCTCTGTGAGCCCGGCGGAGAGGCCGGATGGCTGGTGGAAGGACTCTGCCGGCATCTGCGTCTTTTGGAGGAACAGGCTCCGGGATGCGTGCGGGTAGTTTGTATCCGGACAGTGTCCAAAAACTGAATTGATAGAGGAGGATTCCTGTAATGATCAGGCTGGATTTACAATTTTTCGCACATAAAAAGGGCGTCGGTTCAACAAAGAACGGCCGTGATTCTGAGTCGAAACGCCTCGGCGTAAAGCGGGCCGACGGGCAGTTTGTGCTCGCGGGCAACATTCTGGTTCGTCAGCGCGGCACGCACATCCATCCGGGTGAGAATGTCCGCATCGGTAAGGACGATACCCTCTACGCCACTATTGACGGCCGCCTGCGCTTTGAGCGCTTGGGCCGCGACCGCAAGAAGGCCAGCGTCTACGAGGTAGAGGCCGAATAATCCATGGGTGAAAAATGCCGGAGACGAAAGTCTCCGGCATTTTCGCGTTCTGTGTTCATTTCTGGAGGAAACTGCGCACCTCGCGCTCGATGGCGGTGAGCTCATCGTGGAACGCGGAGGCAGAGACACGCAGGGCCCCGTGACTGAGGATGATCACCTGCTCGAGTCCGTCGGACGTGACGACGCGCACGCGGTGACGGCGGCTCAGCTCATGCGTCACCTTTTCGATATACATATCGGCTGTCTCCGCCTCGCGGGTGTAGACAACGCTGATGTTGTGATACTTTTCAACCTCCCCAACATTCCCGTGCACGCGGTAGGCATCGAACACGAGGATCACCTCGCACGGGTGGAAGCCGCGGTAGCTGCACAGCCTGTCCATGAGCTGGCGGCGGGCCATGTCCATGTCCTCGCCGGCCAGCGTTTTGAGCTCGTCCCAGGCGAAGATGACATTATACCCGTCGATAAGCAGATAGACAGGTCCCTCCGGCATCGGCGCGGCTGGGCGGCGGTCCGGGACAGGGTCGCGTACCGTGTGCAGCGCGGCGCGTTCATCCCGGCGGATGGGACCGTATGTCCGCTCAAAGATGGCCATGAGCTCTTTGTCCTCCTCGAGCGTTGTCCGGTATGCGGCCGCTCGGCTGCGCACCGCCGGGCTGTACGCAGCCGAGCCGCTCTCCGCCTCCGGGGCGGATACGCTGCCGCCCGGCGTGAAGCCGGTGGAGAGGTGCATCGAGCTGTCGGCCCTGTCCCATTTGACAGTGAACCCGGCCCCGTGCGCGCAGAAGACGGAGTCGGCCGTGTTCTCGACGTCGGCGTCCGGATCATAGCCGATGGCGGCGATGACAGCGTCGGCGTTGTGGCAGGGCTCATATCCGCGGAAGGTGCAGGAGAGGTGCCCCTGCCCATGGGAATAGCCGGTCAGCTCCGCCGGATAGCCGCGCATCTCGCTCACGGGCGCGCTCCCCGTAATCAGGACAGTCTCCCCCAGTGTCTCGGGCGGGGAGAAGGAGGCGCACATGCGCTGCAGATCGGACAGGGCGCGTCCGGCGAGGGAGGAGGGCGCTTCAAGGCGGAAATCATACCATGGCTCGAGCAGGACGCTCTTTCCCTTGCGCAGTCCCTGCCGCACGGCACGGTAAGTGGCCTGCCGGAAATCCCCCCCTTCGGTGTGCTTGAGGTGGGCGCGCCCGGTCAGGAGCGTAATTTTGAGATCGGTGACGGGGGATCCCGTCAGTACACCGCGGTGCACCCTCTCCTCAAGGTGGGTGAGGATGAGACGCTGCCAGTTGCGGTCGAGCACATCCTCGCTACACGCAGAGGCATAGCACATCCCGCTGCCGGGATCGCCTGGCTCGAGCAGAAGATGGACTTCGGCATAGTGGCGAAGCGGCTCAAAATGCCCTGCCCCCTCGCCCGGTTCGGCGAGCGTCTCCTTATAACCGATGCTTCCCTCGCCGACCTCGACCCGCATCCCGAAACGCTCCTCAAGCAGATGGGAGAGGATCTCGAGCTGAACCTCGCCCATGAGCTGGACATGGATCTCCTGAAGCTCCTCGCTCCAGACGACATGCAGCTGCGGCTCCTCCTCCTCGATCTGCCGCAGGCGGACGAGGGCGGTGTGGGCGTCGGGCCCGTCGGGCAGATCCACCCGATAAGTGAGCACGGGTTCGAGCAGGGGGGAGCGCGGCTCGGGCTCCAGGCCGAACGCATCCCCGGGGCGGGTCTGCCCGAGCCCGAGTGCGGCGCAGATCATGCCGGGGAGAGCGGTGTCCACAGTGGAAAATTTCGCGCCCGAATAGATCCGGAGCTGGTTGATTTTCTCCGTTCCTCCGTCCGGCCCGGAGAGGGAGTCCCGGACGTGCAGTTCGCCCCCGGTGATTTTCATATAGGTCAGGCGGTTTCCCTGCGCGTCGCGGGCGATTTTATAGACACGCGCGCCGAATGCGGGTAGACAAACCGGATCCGGCGCGAAACGCTGGAGGCCGAGGAGGAATTCATCGACACCGAAGAGTTTGAGGGCCGAGCCGAAGAAACAGGGGAAGACGATCCGGCGCCCGACAGCGTCCCGGAGGGTTTCATCGTCGAGGGATCCGGTGTCGAGGTAGCGGGAGAGGAGGCTGTCGTCGCACAAAGCGGCGGCTTCGTCGCGGATATCGGCGGGGGCGCTGAAATCGACACATCCCTCGCTGAGGCGCGCGCGCACTTCGTTCAGGCGCGCGTCGTGCCCCGCGCCGGGCAGATCCATCTTGTTGATGAACAGGAACGTGGGCACCGCGTGCCGCCGCAGGAGGCGCCAGAGCGTGAGCGTATGGCTCTGCACGCCGTCCGTCCCGCTGATGACGAGGATAGCGCAGTCGAGCACCTGGAGCGTGCGCTCCATTTCAGGGGAGAAATCGACATGCCCGGGCGTATCGAGCAGGGTGAACTGACAATCGCTCAACGGGAGAAGAGCCTGCTTGGAAAAGATGGTGATGCCGCGCTCCCGCTCGAGAGCGTAGGTATCGAGGAAGGCGTCGCCCTTGTCCACACGCCCGAGGCGCTTGAGGCTGCCGGAACGGTAGAGCATCGCTTCGGAGAGGGTGGTCTTCCCGGAGTCGACATGCGCGAGAATCCCAACGACCAAGCGCTTCATGACGCCAGCCTTTCCCGGATCATGCGGATTTCCGCGGCGTGGCCGGAATCGTCGAACGGAGTCTCCAGAAAAAATGGCAGCGAGGAAAGCGCCGGATGCCGCAGGACGCCGAGTAGCGCGTCCAGCCCTATCTCCCCCTGCCCGACGGGGGCGTGCCGATCCTTACGCGCGGCAAAGGGAGTCATGCTGTCGTTGAGATGGACAGTGCGCAGAAGCGGCAGCCCGAGGACGCGGTCGAACTCCTCGAGCACATCGTCGAGGCGGTGGACGATATCGTACCCGGCGGAAAAGACATGGCAGGTGTCCAAGCAGACGCCGACACGCTCCGGGCGGCGCACACCGCCCCGGATGGCGCGCAGCTCCTCGAAACGCGAGCCGATCTCCGTCCCCTTACCGGACATTGTCTCCAAGAGGATCAGGATGTTCCCGTCCGCCTCGAGGGCGGTGTCCAGCCCCCGGATGATGTTTTCTATCCCCGCCTCCACCCCGATGCCGGTGTGGCTGCCGGGGTGGAAGACGATGTACTCAATGCCCAGCGCGTCCATGCGGGCGGTATCCTCCCGTATAACGTCGCAGGCGAAGGAGTAGACGTCCTCCCGGGCGCTCGCCAGATTCATTGTGTAGGGGGCGTGCGCTAGGAGCGGGCCGAGGCCGTGCTCCTGTCTTGCGCGCTGAAAGGCGAGCACTTCCTCGGGCGAAGGGGTTTTAAAGCTGGAGCCGCGCGGGTTGCGGCTGAAAAACTGCATGGTACCGGCCTGCATTGCCGCCGTGTTTTCCGCGGCCGCGGCAAGGCCCCCGGCAATGGACATGTGGCTTCCGATCGTCAGCATGGCGTCTCTCCGTTCCTCATCAGAATCTCTCTTTAGTTTATCCCAAAGACAGGCGTCTGTCAAACCAAAAGGGCTGCCGCCCACCGCCGGGGACCCCCCCGCCTCGGCAAAAGTGTTTGGTCCGCCCAAGCCCCCCCGGGGGGCCGGGGCC